>NZ_JBHTFM010000018.1:0-306707 GCF_042674865.1 Kineococcus sp. GCM10028916
CCACTCACCTTTTGTGGTGGGATCGTGTGGGGAGTAGCCCTTTTCGGGGGGCTGCTCCCCACACGCATGTCCAGCCTCAACGTGAAACGTGAGACGCTGGACCGCTCTGAAGTTCGAGCTCAATGTGAACAGTGACGAGGACTCCGCGTTCGACGCGGGTGGGTGGGAGATCGGCATGGCTGAATCTGGTGCACGAGGTCGCGACGGTGGCGACCGGCGACCAGCCGGCGGCGGTCAGCGCGGCGCACGCGCCGGCGCTCCCCGCAGCGGAGGTGGGTTTCGACCCGCCACGGGTGGTCCTCGTCGAAGTGGTCCGACCTCCGGTGAGGCTGGCCAAGAACGTGGTGAACGCCGCGAGTGGGGTGACCGTCCGCGTCGGTCGACGCCCAGCGATGACCAGCGGCCCGGGCGTCCTGTCCGCGACGGGGCCTCGCGCCCGGATCGTCCGCAGCGCAACGACTTCCGCAACGGTGAACGTTCTTACGGTGGTGGCACGAGCCGCCCCCAGCGTGACGGCGACCGTCCCCCCTTCCGCGGGGAGCGCGACCAGCGCCCCGCCCGCGACGGCGAACGTTCCTACGGCGGTGGCAGCACTCGCCCGCAGCGTGACGACCGCCCTCGTCGTGACGGGGACCGTCCTCCCTTCCGCGGTGACCGCGAGCAGCGACCGGCCCGCGACGGTGAACGTTCCTACGGCGGCGGTACCAGTCGCCCGCAGCGCGATGACCGTCCCCAGCGCGACGGTGCGCGTTCTTACGGCGCGGGTAGCCGCCCGCAGCGTGATGACCGTCCTCGTCGTGACGGGGACCGTCCTCCCTTCCGCGGTGACCGCGAGCAGCGACCGGCCCGCGACGGTGAACGTTCCTACGGCGGCGGTACCAGCCGTCCCCAGCGTGACGACCGTCCTCGTCGTGACGGGGACCGTCCTCCCTTCCGCGGTGACCGCGAGCAGCGTCCCGCCCGCGACGGTGAACGTTCCTACGGCGGCGGTACCAGTCGACCGCAGCGCGATGACCGCCCTCCTCGTGACGGCGATCGACCGGCTTTCCGGTCGGACCGCCCGCAGCGCAACGACTTCCGTAGCGACGAACGCAGTGGACGTCCCACTCGCGGTGACCGCGACCAGCGACCGCCGCGCGACGGGCAACGTTCCGCCGGTGCCGGCACCAGCCGTCCCCAGCGCGATGACCGTCCCCGTCGTGACGGCGACCGGCCTGCGTTCCGTGGGGACCGTGACCAGCGACCGCCGCGCGACGGGCAACGTTCCGCCGGTGCCGGCACCAGCCGTCCCCAGCGTGACGACCGTCCCCGCCGCGAGGAGAACCGTTCGTCCGGCGGTGGTCGACCCACGCGTGGCGACGAGCGTCCCCGTCGCAGCGAGCGTGGACCCGTGCGTCCTGGTGCGGACCGTCCGCGTGAGGACCGTCCCGAGCGCCCGACCGGCCCGCGGCTCCCGGACGACGTCACCGGCAAGGAACTCGCACCCGACGTCCGGCACTCGCTCTCGGGGTTGACCTCCGAGAACGCCGACATCGTCGCGAAGCACCTCGTGGCCAGCGGTCGGTTCGTCGACGTCGATCCCGAGCTGGCGTGGCAGCACGCCCAGGCCGCGCAGCGTCGCGGTGGGCGCATCGCCGCCGTGCGTGAGGCTGCTGCCATCGCCGCCTACAAGGCCGGTCACTTCCGTGAAGCCCTGTCCGAGCTCCGGACCGTGCGTCGCATGACCGGGGACGACAGCTACCTGCCTCTCATGGCCGACTGCGAACGCGGCCTCGGCCGCCCCGAGCGTGCCCTCGACCTCGCGACCTCGCCTGAGGCCGCCGCCCTCGAGACCGAGGCGAAGGTCGAGATGTTGATCGTCGCCGCCGGCGCTCGTCACGACCTCGGCCAGCACGATGCGGCCGTCGTCTCGTTGCAGGTGCCGCAGCTGCGTACCAACAGCCGCGCCACCTGGCGTGCCCGGCTCTGGTACGCCTACGCCGACGCGCTCATCTCCGTCGGCCGTCAGGCCGACGCTCGGGAATGGCTCGTGCGCGCCGCCGAGGCCGACACCGATGGCGAGACCGATGCCTCTGAACGTCTCGACGAACTCGACGGCATCGTCTTCGACGAGGAGTTCGAGGACGACGACGTGGCGACGGCCTCTGCGACCTCTGACAACGACGAGTCCGACGACGACGAGTCCGACGACGACGAGTCCGACGACGACGAGTCCGACGACGACGAGTCCGACGACGACGAGTCCGACGACGACGAGTCCGACGACGACGAGTCCGACGACGTGAAGAGCGAGGACTGAGCAGCATGCGGGTGTACTGGCCGACGACCCTGTCGGAGCTGACGCGGGTGGCCGGATCGGGGCTCCTCGCCCCGGCCCCCGCCGTGGTGCACGCGGTCACCCGCACCCTGCGCGACTTCTACGCCGACGCCGATCCTCGTGACCTCGAGGAGGAGCTGGAGTACGTGGCCATGTCGGACGCGGCGGAGCAGTCGGTCCGTCTGTTGGCGCAGGGCACCGAGGCGCCACCGCGACGGGTCGTGCTCGCCCTCGACGTCACCGATGGTGACGTCGAGGCGAGCTCCGACGCCGGGTGGTCAGCGCCGGAGCGTTCCCAGGTCACGGTGAACGTCGCGCTGACGCTCGACGCGCTGGCCAGCCTGCACGTCGACGACGCGGAGGCGGAGGCCGACGTCCGAGCGGCGGTGGCCGCCCTGCCCGCCGCCGACGCCGGTGACGAGGAGGCTCAGTTCGCCGTCGAGGCGTGCGAGGGTCACGACCTGCTCTGGTACGACGCCGGTGAACTGCCGGTGCTGCTCGCGGTCGGTCCCTGACCGACCGACGGGCTCAGCGGGACAGCCACTCCCGGGCCAGTTCGACCTCGGAACGCACGAGGTCGAGCAGGCCCGGGAGTGCTGCTTTCTCCACCGTCCCGCCCAGCAACGGGACCCGGACGCTCAACGACCCGGTCAGCTCGTGGACGCTGCCGGCGGCGACGGGAGCGAGGACGACGGTCGCCGTCAGCTCCACGGGGGCGGCACGGACGGTCAGGGTCAGCTGTCCCCGGCGGGAGCCGTCGGAGCCGGCCGGTGCCCAGCGCTCGACCTGGTCGACCACGGCCGTGGTCCCGAGGAAGCGCGACGCGGCCTGGGGGAGCCGGTCGGTGCCCACGCTGCGCGACGTCGTCACGACGGTCGTCCCCGCGTCGTCCGTGACGGATTCCTCGTGGGTCAGCGCGCCGGTGCGTTCGGCCCGGGCGACGAGGAAGGCCGGGTCGGTGAGGACGGCCCACACGGCGCCGGGTGCGGCGGTGAACTCCGAGCGTTCGGAGAAGTTCGTGGACACCTTCAGCGGTTCCCTTCACGGGTCAGGACGGCGAGCGGGGCACCCAGGTCGCCGACCAGGGCTCGCTCGACCTCGAGGACGGCGTCTGCGCCGGGCGGTGACGGAAAGGCCCGGAGCCGGTCCGCGGCGAGGTCCACCGCCCGGGCTGCGGCCAGGACGGCGGCGACGTCGTCCGCGGCGGTCAGAGCCGTGGACGCCCGCCGCAACCGGGCGGCGAGGGCGGCGAGCCCGGTGACGTCGCCGCGGCTGGGACCGACGAGGTCGACGACGGTCACGGGCGCGAGAGGAGGTCGTGGACGGCTGCCACCAGTTCCTCCACGGCCGACGCGGCGGTCGGGTCGTGCAGATCGACGTCGGTGGCAGCCAGCTCGCGGGCCAGCGCGGCGCGTTCGGCCGGCGGGGCGCTCGGGCCGGTGATCGGCTCGCTGGTGATCGGCACGCGAACACTCTATTGCGCGGCCCGCGAGCAGTCCGCGACCCGGGCCCGCCGCACGATCGCGGAGATCACCACTAGGCTGCTGCTGCGTATCCACCCGCGAATCGGAGCAGTGATGCCCGCCTCCACCTCGGCCCCCGCCAGCACCGTCCGCGAGCTCGTGCGAGCCGCTGTCGCCGTCCGCGACACGTCGTGGGGTGACGGCCTGCCGGCGTCGTTGCGCGACGGCAGCGCGCCGGAACGGTTGTTGCTGGACTACTACGCCCACACGTCCGTCGACGACCTCGCCGACCACCAACCTGCCGAACTGCTGGCCGCGGTGGCCTCGCACGTGCGCAGCGGGGAACGGCGTCCAGCGGGCACGACGCTGGTGCGCGTCGTCGACGGCACCGAGTCCGGTGCGGGGTCCGGCCGCTCCACCGTCGAGGTGGTCACCGACGACATGCCGTTCCTGGTGGACAGCCTCACGGCGGCGTTGACGCGGCTGGGACGGGGGATCCACCTGATGGTGCACCCGCGCCTCGCCGCGAAGCGTTCCGACGACGGCACCCTCATGGACCTGCACGACCTCGACACCGCGCCGCCCTCGGAGCCGGCGGAGTCTTGGATCCGGATCGAGGTCGACGGGCACGGCGGCCACGAGGCCGACGCGGAGCTGCTGACCGAGCTGACCCACGTGCTGGACGACGTCCGGGCGGCGGTCAACGGCTGGCAGCCCATGCGCGCCAGGGCGTTGCAGATCGCCGACGAGCTGCAGATCGATCCGCCCCGTGGGGTGAGCGACGCGGAACTGCGCGTCACCGAACGGTTCCTCCGCTGGATGGCCGACGACCGCTTCACGTTCCTCGGCTACCGGGAGTACGACCTGCGGACGTCCGGCGACGACGTCGTCCTCGCCGCCCGTCCCGGGACCGGACTCGGGGTCCTCGCCGATCGGCCCGGGCGTTCCGGCGGACGTGAGCGGACGCTGTCGGGTCCGGTGCGCGACAAGGCGACCGAAGCGCAGGTGCTCGTCGTCACCAAGGCCAACGCCAAGGCGACGGTGCACCGACCCGCGTTCCTGGACTACGTCGGGATCAAGACCTTCGACGACCAGGGACGGGTGACGGGGGAGCGCCGCTTCCTCGGGCTCTTCACGTCCGTCGCCTACACCGACTCGGTGAAGCGCGTCCCCGTCGTGGCCGAGAAGGTCACCGACGTGCTGCAGCGCGCCGGTTTCGGCTCCAGCGGGCACTCCGCCAAGGACCTGCTGAGCATCCTCGAGACCTTCCCCCGCGACGAGCTCCTGCAGTCCGACGTCGACTCCATCCTGCGCACGGCCCTCGCCGTGCTGCGGTTGCAGGAGCGTCGTCGCACGCGCCTGTTCCTGCGCCGCGACGACTACCGCCGGTTCATGTCCTGCCTGGTCTACCTGCCCCGCGACCGCTACACGACCCGGGTGGGGGCCCGGATCGAGGCCTCGCTCAAGGAGGCGTTCGACGGCGGTTCCGTCGAGTCGACGTTGCGCGTCTCGGAGTCGGTGCTGGCCCGGCTGCACATCGTGGTGCGGGCCCGGCCGGGCGAGGAACTCAGCGACGTCGACGTGTCCCGCCTCGAGACCGACGTCGCCCGCGTCGCCCGGTCCTGGGACGACGACCTCGCCGACGCCGCCCGCGTCCAGCTCGGGGACCGCGCCTCGGCGGCGCTGGTGCGTCGCTGGGTGGCGGGCATCCCCAACGGTTACCGGGCCGCGGTCGATGCCGAACGCGCGGTGCGCGACCTCGCCCGGGCCGGTGAACTCCTCGACGCCGGCGGGGAGGTGCCCGTCCTCGACCTGCGCGACGATCCCGAACAGCCCCGCACCTGGCGCTTCACCAGCTACCGGACCGTTCCCGTCACGTTGAGCGCGGTCCTGCCCGTCCTGACCGACCTCGGGGTCGAGGTGACCGACGAGCGGCCGCACGTCGTGCACCGCGACGACGACCGCACCGTTCACATCGACGACGTCGGGCTGCGCCTGCCCGTCGACGTCTGGCAGCTCGACGCCGACCCGGCCGCCGCCAGGAAGCGCTTCTGCGACGCCTTCGCCGCGGCCTGGACGGGGAAGGCCGAGAGCGACGCCCTGGCCCGCCTCGTCCTGGCGGGGCAGCTGGACTGGCGCCAGGTCTCCATCCTGCGGGCGCTGGTGCGCTACCTGCGCCAGGTCGGTCTGGCGTACTCGCTCGACTACGTGGCCAACTGCCTGCTGGCCAACGTCGGGCTGACCCGGCTCATCGTGCGGTTGTTCGAGGCGCGGTTCGCGCCGACCCGGCACGGTCACGAGGACGAACGCGCCGAGCTCGTCGACGCGCTGGTGGAGGAGACCCACGGCGCTCTCGACGAGGTCGACGGACTGGACGCCGACCGCATCCTGCGCGCCCTGCTCTCCGTCGTGCAGGCGATCGTGCGGACCAACGCCTACCAGCACGCATCGGACGGGCAGGCCCACGACCACCTGTCGTTCAAGTTGTCGCCGCGCCTCGTCGCCGGGATGCCGGAACCCGCCCCGCACGCCGAGGTCTGGGTCTACTCCCCGCGCGTCGAGGGCGTCCACCTGCGTTTCGGCGAGGTCGCCCGGGGCGGGTTGCGCTGGTCGGACCGCCGCGAGGACTTCCGCACCGAGGTGCTGGGGCTGGTCAAGGCGCAGATCGTGAAGAACGCCGTCATCGTCCCCACGGGGGCCAAGGGCGGTTTCGTCGCCAAGCAGCTCCCCGACCCGTCGGTGGACCGCGACGCCTGGTGGGCCGAGGGGATCGCGTCGTACAGGACGTTCATCTCGGGGTTGCTGGACATCACCGACGACCTGCGGATCGTCGAGGGTCGACGCACGACGGTTCCCCCCCTGGACGTCGTGCGCTACGACGGCGACGACTCCTACCTGGTGGTGGCGGCCGACAAGGGGACGGCCACGTTCTCCGACATCGCCAACGAGATCGCGGTCTCCCGGGGGTTCTGGCTCGGGGACGCGTTCGCCTCGGGCGGGTCGGTGGGCTACGACCACAAGGCCATGGGCATCACGGCCCGCGGCGCGTGGGAGAGCGTCCGTCGCCACTTCCGCGAACTCGGGCACGACACCCAGACCCAGGAGTTCAGCGTCGTCGGCGTCGGCGACATGAGCGGCGACGTCTTCGGCAACGGGATGCTGCTCTCGGACCGGATCCGGCTGGTCGCCGCGTTCGACCACCGCCACGTGTTCCTCGACCCCGATCCCGAACCCGTTGCCGCGCACGCCGAGCGGGCCCGGTTGTTCGCGTTGCCGCGTTCGTCGTGGGCCGACTACGACACCTCGCTGATCTCCGCCGGTGGTGGGGTGTACCCGCGGACGGCCAAGTCGGTCCCGGTCAGCCCGCAGGTCGCGCAGGCCCTCGGCCTGGAACCCGGAACGCACTCGATGTCCCCGGTCGAACTGCTCAAGGCCGTGCTCGCGGCCCCGGTGGACCTGTTCTGGAACGGCGGGATCGGCACCTACGTCAAGGCGTCGACGGAGTCGCACCCGGACGTGGGCGACAAGGCGAACGACGCCATCCGCATCGACGGTCGCGACCTGCGGGTCAGGGTCGTCGGCGAGGGTGGGAACCTCGGGCTGACCCAGCGCGGTCGCATCGAGGCCGCCCTGCAGGGCCGCGGGGGAGCGGGTGTCAAGCTCAACACCGACGCCATCGACAACTCCGCCGGCGTCGACTGCAGCGACCACGAGGTCAACATCAAGATCCTCCTCGACCACCTCGTCACGCAGGGGGAACTCGAACCGGGTGACCGCAACGACACCCTGCTGCGGATGACCGACGAGGTCGGCCGTCTCGTGCTGCGCGACAACTACGACCAGAACGTCGTCCTGAGCGTCGAGGGGACCTTCGCGGCCGGGCTGCTCCCGGCGCACCGACGGTTCCTCGACACGCTGCAGCGCAACGGGGACATCGACCGGCGGCTGGAGGCGCTGCCGTCGCCGACGGAACTGGACCGGCGCGCCCGCGACGGTGCCGGGCTCACCATGCCCGAACTCTCCGTCCTCGTCGCGCACGCCAAGATCAGTCTCGGTCGCGACGTCCTGGCCAGTGCTCTGCCCGACGAGCCCTGGGTGGCGGAGACCCTCAAGGGGTACTTCCCGGCGGAGCTGCGGAAACGTTTCGGCGACCACCTGGCCGACCACCCGCTGCGTCGGGAGATCGCGACGACGGTGCTGGTGAACCACGTCGTCGGCACCGGCGGGTTGACGTTCGCCTTCCGGGCGGCGGAGGAGACGGGCTGCGACCCGGCCGACGTCGTGCGGGCGTTCGTCGTCGCGACCCTGGTGTTCGGGCTGCTCGAGCGCGCTGCCGCGGTCGAGGCCCTGGACGGCACCGTCGAGGCCCACGTGCAGTCGCGGATGCGCCAGGAGCACCAGCGGCTGCTGGACCGTTCGGTGCGGTGGCTGCTGCACGCCCGGCCGGAGGGGATCGACGTGCCGGCCGAGATCGCGCGGTTCGGTCCGGCGGTGGCGCGGCTCACGCCGCAGATCGCCACGTTCATGCGCGGCGTGGACGCCGAGGCGACCGACGCCGAGACCGCCTGGTTCACCGAGCGCGGGATCGAGGAGGGCGAGGCCCGCCGCACGGCGTCGCTGCTGGCGACGTACCCGTTGCTGGACGTCGTGGAGGTCGCCGAGGCGTCCGGGCGGGCCGTCGAGGAGATCGCCGCCACCTGGTACGAGCTCTCGCACCGCTACGGCATCGAAGCGATGCTCGACGGGATCGCGGCCCTGCCGCGGGCGGACCGCTGGCAGTCGCTCGCGCGGGCCGCGCTGCGCGACGACCTCTACTCCGCGCTGCGCGACCTCACGGCCGCCGTCGTCGCCCACGCCGGTGCGGGGGACGAGCTCGACCCGGCCGCGGCCGTCGAGGCGTGGGAGACCGCGCACGCGCCGGCGGTGCGACGGGCCCGGCAGACGATGGGGGACCTCGAGGGGGAGCCGGGTGCCGGGGACCTCGCGGCGCTCTCCGTGGGGCTGCGGACGCTGCGGACCGTGCTCCGTGCGGGCTGACCGGTCCGCTGCGCCGGGCGAGCCGTAGGCTCACAGGGTGCCGACCATGTCTGACCTGCTGCACTCGGAGACCGCCGTCGAAGGCGCCGAGGCGGAGTGGTTGCGCCTGCTGGTCGGCGACTGGCAGCTCATCTCGGACCTGTCCTTCGCCGACCTGGTGCTGTGGGTCCCCTCGGCGGACCGGCAGCACTTCGTCGCCGTGGCGCACTGCCGGCCCACGACGGGACCGACCGTGCACTACGACGACGTCGTGGGCGCGGTCCTGGAGCGGGGCCGCCGCCCGCAGGTCGACACGACGTTCGACGAGGCGCGCAGCCTGCGCGGTCGGGACCCGGAGTGGGACGACGACGTCCCCGTCCGCGAGGAGACGATCCCCGTCGTCCGCGAGGGGGTCGTCCTCGGGGTGCTGGCCCGCCACACCAACCTGGCGACCTCGCGGACCCCGAGCCGGTTGGAACTCAACTACGTCAAGTGCGCCGACGACCTCACGCGGATGATCGCCGCGGGTGACTTCCCGCAGACGGCGGCGCCGACCGGGCCCCGGCGCGGCGCTCCCCGGGTGGGGGACGGGATGTTGCGCCTCGACTCCGAGGGCGTCGTGACCTACGCCAGCCCGAACGCGCTCTCCGCCTTCCACCGGGCGGGCCTCATCGGGGAACTCGTCGGGGCGAACCTCGCCGAGATCTCGAGTTCGCTGGCGGCGAGCCACCTGCCCGTCGACGAGTCGCTGCCGCTGGTCGTGACCGGTCGCGCGCCCTGGCGCACCGATCTTGAGACCGATGCCGCGACCCTGTCGATGCGGGCCATCCCGTTGACCCGCAAGGAGAACGGCACGGCGACCCGGATGGCGGCGCTGCTGCTGGTCCGCGACGTGTCCGAACTCCGTCGTCGTGAGCGTGAACTCATGACGAAGGACGCCACCATCCGCGAGGTCCACCACCGGGTGAAGAACAACCTGCAGACGGTGGCCGCCCTGCTGCGTCTGCAGGCCCGCCGGATCGTCTCCGAGGAGGGACGTTCGGCCCTGCAGGAGGCGATGCGTCGCGTCTCGACGATCGCGACCGTGCACGAGACGTTGTCGCAGGGGATCGACGAGAACGTCGACTTCGACCAGGTCCTCGACCGCTGCCTGATGATGGCCGCCGAGGTCGCGATGGAGAACGCCGAACGCGTCCGCACCGTCCGCGAGGGGAAGTTCGGGGAGTTGCGGCAGGAGGACGCCACGGCGCTGGCCCTCGTCCTCACCGAACTCGTCACCAACGCCGTCGAGCACGGGTTCGGCTCCGACCGGGCCGGGACGGTCGTGGTGCGGGTCGAGCACACCGACGACGACCGGCTCGCGGTCGTCGTCAGCGACGACGGGATCGGGCTGCCCGAGGACTTCCAGGCGGGCAGCTCGGGTCTGGGGACCCAGATCGTGCGGTCGCTGGTGGCCGGCGAACTGAGGGGGCGCATGGAGTTCGGGTCGAGCGACACCGGCGGGACCGAGGTTCGCCTGGATCTGCGGGTGCGTCGCGACGCCAGCCAGATCGGCTCCGTCCGCAACTGACCGGACATCGCTGACCGGACGTCGAACAGCCCCGGGACCTCGTGGATCCCGGGGCTGCTCGAGGTGGGGGTGGAGCTGAGGTCAGCTCGCGCGGCGGGCGCGGGCGGCGCGGCGCTTGAGCGCGCGGCGTTCGTCCTCGCTCATACCGCCCCAGACGCCGGCGTCCTGGCCGGTCTCCAGTGCCCACTTCAGGCAGGAGTCGACGACGTCGCAACGACGGCAGACAGCTTTGGCCTCTTCGATCTGGAGGATCGCCGGACCCGTGTTCCCGATGGGGAAGAACAGTTCGGGGTCTTCGTCGAGGCAGGCAGCGCGGTGGCGCCAGTCCATGGGGATTCCACTCCTTCTCAGCGGTTGCGGTCTCAGTACGCGCGGGCCCGTGTCGTGGTGACGAGTTGGACACGCGTGATCCCTGAGCACCGGCAGCGCCGGCGGTGCCGGGACGCAGCCGCACTGGTCGGTGTGAACCAGGTGCGACGTGTGTCGGGGATCGCGTTGGGATCTAATGTCACATCCCGCGGCGCTTCCCACAAGAGGTACAGCCGGGCCGTTCGTGGAGGAAGCGTGTCGGCTTCGTCACATGGACGTAACACGGATGACCCCTCCCGGTAATCCCCGATCCCCGCTCGAGCTACCGCGACACGCCGTAGCGGTGGCCCCCCGAGGGGGGACGGTGCTCAGGGGCACGCCGTAGCGTTCTCCTCGTGCCCCCCGGTTCGTCCTCCCACCCTGCGCCCACCTCGCGCCGTTCACCACTGCTGACGCTCGTCGCGGCCCTCGTGCTCGTCGAGGCGCTGATCCTCGTGGGGGCTGCGGTCTACCTGCTGCACGGACTGCTCGTCGAGGACGCCGCCGCGCCGATCGCGGCGATCGCGATGGTCGTGATGGCGCTGATCTTCGCGGTGGGCGTCGGCTTCTGCGGGTGGGGCCTCCTGCACCGCGCGACCTGGGCGCGTTCCCCGGTCGTGGTGTGGCAGCTGCTCGAACTGGCCGCGGGCGTCCCCGCGTTCAGCGGGGGATCACCGTGGGTGGGAGTCGTCCTGGTCGTGCCGGCCGTCGTGGTGCTCGTCGGGCTGTTCGTGCCCTCGATCTCCGCGCAGGTCTCGCGCTGACCCGCACGCACCCGGGTCAGTCCGTCTCGTCACCGAGGCCCTCGCGCAGCTCGGCGAGGGTCCGGGTCAGCAACCGCGACACGTGCATCTGGGAGATGCCGATCTCGGCCGCGATCTGCGACTGCGACATCCCGCGCACGAAGCGCAGCGCCAGGATCCGGCGTTCCCGTGCCGCCAGACCGGCCAGCAGCGGGCGCAGCGCCTCGCGGTTCTCGACGTTCTGCAAGGCGTCGTCGTCGGCACCGAGGGAGGCGACGGGGGACGTCGGGGAGCCGGTGTCCAGGGGCAACGTCGAGTAGGCGTTCGCGGACTCTAGGACGTCGACGACGTCCTCGGCGTCGTAGCCGGTGCGTTCGGCCAGCTCGGCGATGGTCGGTGCCCGACCGAGTTCGTGGGTGAGCGCCTCGCGCGCGTCGCCGAGCGCCCGTCCGGCCTCCTGGATGCGGCGGGGGACGCGCATCGCCCACCCGCGGTCGCGGAAGTGACGTTTGATCTCGCCGAGCATGGTCGGCACGGCGTAGGCGCCGAAGGGGACGCCTCGGGTCGGGTCGAAGCGGTCGAGGGCCTTCAGGAGCCCGATGGTGGCGACCTGCACGAGGTCGTCCTGCGGTTCGCCGCGGCCGAGGAAGCGCGCGGCGAGGTGCTCGGCCAGAGGGAGGTGGCGGCGGGTGAGGTCGTCGCGCAGGCGGATCCGCTCGGGGTCCCCGATCGGGAGGGAGGCCATCCGGGACAGCAGCGGGGCGTCCTCCACGTCGCGGGAGGACGGCAGGTCGAGCGGCGCCGCGACGGGCGGCTGCGGGACGTCCGCAGGGCGGCCGTCGGTGTCTTCGTCGGCTCTGCTGCGCGGATCGATGACCTCAGGGTCACCGTGCGCGTGCGTGCGCGCCACCGGGACGTCACGCGCACGGGGGCGCGGCGGCGTCCGGTTCACCCGACCCCCGCCGCCAGGCTCGCCTGGGCGCCGCTGGTCTTGCTGTGCCGCAACACGATCCAGGCCCCGGTGGAGGACGTTCCGGTGAAGACCTCGCCGACCAGGGCCTCCAGCACGGCCCAGGCGAAGCTGGAACGCTCGGGCAGTTCCCGGGCCGGGCCGCGGACCTCGACCTCGAGGCTGCCCTCGCCGAGCCGGAAGGTCGCGACCAGTTCCTCGTCGTCGGGGGCGGAGCCCAGGAGCAGGGTGCAGGCCTCGTCCACGGCGATGCGCAGGTCCTCGATCTCGTCGAGGGTCAGGTCGAGCCGCGCGGCCAGGCCGGCGCTCGCCGTGCGGACCACGGTCAGGTAGGCCGGGTCCGCCGGTACCCGCAGTTCCACCAGATCGGTCGCTGCGTCCGGGTCCGGGGTGCTCACCGGGTCTCCGGTCGTGGGGGTGGACACGGGTTGACGTCCTCTCGGGGCCGGGTGCGGGTGTCGCACACAGCAGCTTGGCAGATGCTCACCGTAGACCGCCGCGCACTGTGGGTCACTTCCGGTCGGAGGCTGTCGCCAACGCGTCCAGCCGGTCCCCATCGAGGCGCCACACGGTCCAGTCCTCCTCGGGGGTCGCCCCGAGCGTCCGGTAGAAGCCGTGGGCCGGGGTGTTCCAGTCCAGCACCCAGAACTCCAGGCGCCCGAGGCCGCGGTCGGCGCAGATGCGCCCCAGCTCGCCGAAGAACGCCCGACCGATCCCGGACCGTCGGTGCTCGGGCCGGACGAACAGGTCCTCCAGCCACATCCCCTGCCGGCCCAGCCAGGTCGAGAACGTCGTGTACCAGAGGGCCATCCCGGCGACCCGGACGACGCCGTCGACCTCCACCTCGGCCAGCACGCAGCCGATCCCCGTGCCCGGCTCCAGCGCGCGGGCGAAGTCCTCGGCCCGCGCTGTCGCGGCCTCCGGCTCCTTCTCGTACTCGGCGAGCTCGCGAACCATCTCGGCGATGCTCGCGCCGTCGGCGGGGACGGCGGTGCGGAGGGTGAAAGCGGTGGGGGAGGCGTCACTCACCCACTCACCGTAAGGCAACCGTCACGGCGTTCCGGGCCCACCTCGGGGCCCTCGTCCAGGTGCTCGACGGGGGTGGCGACGCGCACGCTCGTCCACTGCCCGTCACGCACCACGAAGCCCGCTCCCACGCCCGGCCCGGGAGCCACGACCGGGCGCCGCGAGACGACCTCCGCGGGCACCGTCCCGCCGCGGCCCAGCAGCACCGTGGTCCGGGCGGCCGTCCGTGCCGCGGCGGCCAGACCGCGGAAGGCCCCGGCCACCTCCGCGCCGTCCCCCGCGAGCACCACCCGTGCCCTGCCGTCGCGGGTCAGGGCAGCCACCAGCACGTCCTCCGACGCCGGCGGCAGGGGGCGGGAGACGTCGTCGACGAGGACGAGGGCGTCACCCGCGAGAGCGGCGCCGAGAGCCTCCGCGTCGACCTCGCGGGCCCAGCACACCGTGCCGCCCGCGACGGTCTCGGCCCCGGCCAGCGCCCGCAGTGCGGACGTGCGTCCGCTGCCCGGTGGACCGCAGACCAGGACGGCCTCCCGCGGGTCGACCCGCACCACGCGGGCGTCGTCACTGCCACGCCCCAACGGGAGCCCGTCCCGGCCGGCCACGACGACGTCGTCGAGGCGCACCACCGCGGGGAGGGGGGCCACCGCGTCGCGCCCGCCGAGCGCACCCGGCGCGAAGGGCAGGGCGACCTGCACCTCCTGCGCGCGACCGTCGACGACCAGCAGACCCCGCCCCGGTGGGGCCTGCCGCGGCACCTCGGCAGCGCGCACACCGAGCAGCGCGGCGTCGCTGCGGTCCGGCAGGCGCAGCAGCACGACCTGACCGCAGGTGCCCGCCACGGGACCCGTCAGCGCCTGCCGGTCCGCGCCCACGACGATCCGGACGCCGACGCCGGAGGCCTCCCGGAGCAGCCGCAGCAGCGCCTCCGGACCGGCGGCCGGGTCCGCCGCGCCGAGGGCGTTCACCCAGGCCTCCCAGCCGTCGACGGCGAGCAGCAGGAACGGCTCACCGGCCCAGCCCGACGCACGCCGCCGCTCGACCTCGCCCTGCAACCGCAGCAGCAAGCGCCCGGCCCGCCACACCTCGCTCGGGCCCACCACCGACCCGACCCGACCCCGGCCGGCGAGGTCGGCGAACCCGCCGCCGGCGTCCAGCACGTGCACCTCCAGGGGATCCGCGGCCCCGCCGCGACCGGCCGCCGTGACCAGGCGCCGCAGCAGCGTCGTGCGGCCCGAACGGATCCCGCCGACGACGAGCAGGTGGTCCCCGGTCGCGAGGTCCCAGCCGGCGCTCTCCTGACGCTGGCTGTCCGGCAGGTCGAGCCGTCCCCAGGTCAGGACGCTCCCACCGGACGGCGGGACGTCGTCGGAGCCCAGGACGTCGGGCAGCGGCGCCAGCCAGGGGGAGGCGGGCACCGTCCGGTCGGCGGCGGCCGCGCGGACCGCGTCCACCAGGCCGGGGAGGTCGTCGACCTCCTCGCCCGCCTCCACCGTCCCCGGGGTCCGGACCTGCAGGCCCACGCGGGGGCGCGGACCCGACAGCCGCGCGGTCTGGAACGTCTCCAGCCCTTCGCTGCCCCGGCGCAGGACGGCGCGCCCGGGGACCCGGTCGCTGAAGGAGGCCGGGGACGGATCGCCCACGACGTCCTCGGCGTCGGCCCGGTCCTGCACGCGCAGGGCGATCCGCAGGTTGGTGTTCGCACGGATCTCCGGGCTGACCACCCCCGCGGGCCGCTGGGTCGCCAGGACCAGGTGGATGCCCAGCGACCGACCGACGGCGGCCAACCGCACGAGACCGTCGACGAAGTCGGGCAGCTCCTGGCTCAGCACCCGGAACTCGTCGACGACGACGACCAGGCGCGGGAGCCGTCCCGGCGCCAGGTCGCGCACGTCGGCGGCGCCCGCGGCGGCCAGGACCTCCTCGCGGCGGCGGACCTCGGCGCGCAGGCTGCGCAGCACCCGCGCGGCGAGCTGGTCGTCGAGGTCGGTGACGACCCCGGCGACGTGCGGCAACCGCACGCAGTCACCGAACGCCGCTCCACCCTTGTAGTCGACGAGGACCAGCTGGACGGCCTCGGGCGGTGAGCCCGCGCACAACCCGGCGACGAGGGTCCGCAGCAGCACGGACTTGCCCGCGCCCGTCGTGCCGGCGACGAGCGTGTGCGGACCGTCCGCGGCGAGGTCGACCCGGCAGACACCCTGCCCGCCCACGCCGAGGACCGCCGGGAGCCCCGGGGCCACCTCCCGCCAGGACCGGGCGAGGTCCTCCGCGCTCGCGGGACCCAGGAGGTCGGTGAGCCGCACGTCACCGGGGGTCGCGGTCCCCGCCGTCGTCCCGGCGTCGCGCAGGGGGGCCAGTCCGCGGGCCAGCCGCTCCGACCAGTCCACGCCCACCCCGTCGGGACGGAAGCGGCTCGACCCGGTGCCGGTGACGAGCCGGGCCGGGGTCGCTGCGAGGTCGACGACGGAACGGCACTCCGCGGGCAGCTCGGAGACGTCGTCGGCCAGGCAGACCACGTGCACGCCGTACCGGGGCCCGTCGTCGAGCAGGTCGGCCAGTCGCGGGTCCGGCCGCCACCGGGGCGCGTCGTCGAGCACGAGCACCAGGTGGCTCCCGCCGCGCCACTGCTCCCGACCGCCCCGCGTACCGGCCCGGCGCTGGGCCAGCTCGCGCGCGGCGGTGGCGAGGACGTGACCGGGGGTGAGGTCGGGGGTGAGCAGGTGCGGCAGCCAGGCGCTCCACGACCAGTCCTCCGGGGACCCGGCCACGGCGAGGCGCAGGGTCGCCGGCGAGTGCCACCCCGCGAGCTGGCCGACCACGAACCGGGCCGTGCGCAGCAGGGCGGGACGGGGTCCGGCCAGCCCGAGCGGCCCCGCGGTGAGCGCGACCCCCACCGGGACGTCGCGCAGCAGCACCTCCGGCACCTCGGCGTCGGGGCGTTCCCCGCGCACCTCGACCGCTGCGGACGGGCGGTCACCGAGCCCGAACCGGACGTGCAGGTGGTCGGGGTGCTCCGGCGAACGCGCGAACAGGCCCTCGCCGCGGCGGAGGACCTCGACCAGCAGCCTCGCCGCGTCCGGAGCGAACTCGTGGGCCCGGTCGTGCTCGGCGGTGAGCGCCGAGCGGCGGGTGGCGGTGACCAGTTCCCGGGCGGCCCGCAGTTCCACGGCCCGACGGCGGGTGGTGGCCGTGTGCCGACGGCGCTGGGTCCACCACTGCCCCCCGACGAGCACGGGGGAGGCCAGGCCCAGCAGCAGGGACAGCGGGCTCCAGAGCAGTGCCAGGACACCCGCGAGGGCCAAGGGCACCAGCAGGGCGAGGACGGGGAGTTCCGGGGCCTCTGCGCTCGGCGCTTCCGCGGGCCAGCGCAGCACGTGGCTGGGCGCCGGCGGGAGCAGTCGCGGCGGCCGGTTCAACCGGAGACGGCCCTGACCGTCGGCACGGACCCCCGCGGGACGCACCGGGGTCGGGGCGAGTTCGAGCACGGAACCACCGAGCGTCAGACGGACGGGCAACGGCACCCGACGCGAGCCGCGCAGGGTCTCCCGGCCGCTCGCGTGGAGCAACGCGGTTCCGTTGAGCGAGCCGGTGTCGCGCACCGTCACGGTTCCGTCGTCGTGCACGGTGAGTTCCGCGTGGACGCGCGACACCGAGGGGTCGTCGAGACCGAGTGCGGTCCCCGGTTCCCCGCGGCGACCCACGCGGTGGGTGCCGGTTCCCAGGCCCGACGTCCGACCGGCCTCGGGTCCGGCGACGACGTGCAGCGCGAGTTCCGCCCCGCCGACCTGGTGGGCCTCGTCGACGGCGGGAACCCGGACTCCGGCCACCAGCGGCGGTCGGCCGAGGACCGCGCCGGCGACGAGTTCCCCGTCCACCCGCCACTCCTCCTCCCACCCCGAGGGCCAGGGCCCGGTCAGGGGTTCGAGGAGTTCGCGGGCAGCCGCCAGCGTGACACCGGCGGGGTCCTCGACCGAGGGGTCGATCTCCACGTCGGCGCCCAGGACGGTCATCCGGAACGGCACGCCGGGATCGTGGCACGCCGCCCGAGGACCCCGGCCGTCGTCCACAGGGCCGAGGGTCGTGCCGGGAGTTGTCCACATCACCCGAACGCCACACGGCCCTGCTGCCCTACCGTCTCCGGACGAGAACCGGGGACCGAGAACCAGGGGGTGGACGTGGACGCGGTGCGGATGGTCGAGGACGAGGTGCGCACGCTGGTGCGCCGCCGGATCGCGGCGGGCAGTTTCCGGGGCGACCCCGCGGAACTGCGGGCCCTCGTCGACGGCGTCGTGCTCGACTACGACCTGCGTTCCCTCGACGGTTCCCTGCCGGGCCTCGACGACCGCGACCAGGCCGTGCGTGCAGTGGTGGCCGCGGTGTCGGGTTTCGGCCCGCTGCAGCGCTACTTCGACGACCCCGAGGTCGAGGAGATCTGGATCAACGAACCCGGGAAGGTGTTCGTGGCCCGCGGCGGGGTCTCCGAACTCACGACCACCATCCTCGACGAGGACACCGTCGCCGAACTCGTCGAGCGCATGCTGGCCAGCACCGGCCGTCGGGTGGACCTCTCGAGCCCGTTCGTCGACGCCTCGCTGCCCGACGGTTCCCGGGTCCACGTCGTCATCCCCGACGTCACCCGTCGGCACTGGGCGGTGAACGTGCGGCGGTTCGTCGCCCGGGCCCGCCGCCTCGACGACCTGGTGACCCTCGGTTCGCTGACGGCCCCGGCCGCCGCGTTCCTCGCCGCGGCCGTCACCTCCGGGTTGAACCTCCTGGTCTCCGGCGCGACCCAGGCCGGCAAGACGACGCTCCTGAACTGCCTGCTCAGCGCCGTACCGGCGAACCAGCGGGTCATCACCTGCGAGGAGGTCTTCGAACTGCAACTCGCCGCGCGCGACGTCGTCGCGATGCAGTGCCGCCAGCCGAACCTCGAGGGGCGCGGGGAGATCCCGCTGCGGCGCCTGGTGAAGGAGGCGCTGCGGATGCGCCCGGACCGGCTCGTCGTGGGGGAGGTGCGCCAGGCCGAGAGCCTCGACCTGCTCATCGCGCTGAACAGCGGCCTGCCGGGGGCCGCGACGATCCACGCGAACTCCGCCGCCGACGCCGTCGCCAAGATGTGCACGTTGCCGCTGCTGGCCGGGGAGAACGTGACGAGCGGTTTCGTCGTCCCCGCGGTGGCGGCGAGCCTCGACCTCGTCGTGCACGCGGAACTCGACGTCGACGGGCGGCGGCGGGTGCGGGAGGTCCTGGCCGTCACGGGTCGCACCGAGGGTGGCGTCGTCGAGACCGCGGAGGTCTTCGTCACCCGTGACGGTACCCTCGTCCGGGCGACGGGGTGGCCGCCGCACCGCGACCGGTTCGTGCGCGCGGGTTTCGACCTGACCGCGTTGCTGGCGGGTGGGTCCTGATGGACGGCGTCGGCGTCGGCGTGGTGTTCGGCGTCGGGTTGTTCTGCGCGTGGTGGTCCTGCTGGGAACGGCCGCCCCGCACCGCTGCCCGCCGCACCTCCCGCGTCCGCGAACTCCTGGACGCCGCGGGGTGGCGGGAGGTTCCCGTCCCCGTGCTGCCCGCGGCGTGCCTGCTCGCGGGGGTGCTGGGCGCGGTGGTGGTGACCGGGTCGAGCGGGGCCCTGATCCTCGGCGCCGCCGCGGGGTGCGCCGCCGCCGCCCTGCCCGTGCTCGGTCTGCGGCAGCGCGTCCGGCGACGCCGCGAGGACACCGCCGCGCAGTGGCCGGACGTCGTCGACACCCTCGCCTCGGCGGTGCGGGCGGGGTCGTCCCTGCCCGAGGCCGTCTGCGGTCTCGCGAGCCGGGGGCCGCAGTCGCTGCGACCGGCCTTCGCGCGCTTCGCCGCCGGCCACCGCGCCAGCGGTGCCTTCGACACCGAACTCCGCCGGTTGCAGGAGGAACTCGCCGACCCGGTGTTCGACCGGCTCGCCGCCACCCTGCGGATGACCCGACAGGTCGGCGGCAGCGACCTCGGCACCACGCTGCGGACGTTGTCCGGGTACCTGCGCGAGGACCAGCGCACCCGCGGCGAACTCCTGGCCCGTCAGAGCTGGACGGTGTCGGCGGCGCGGCTCGCCGTCGCCGCTCCGTGGATCGTCCTGGCGCTGCTGGCCACCCGCCCGGGAACCCTGGAGGCCTTCGACTCCTCGGCCGGGGCCCTGGTGCTGCTGGTGGGAACGGTCGTCTCCGCGGGTTCCTACGCGGCGATGTCCCGCCTGGGCCGCCTGCCCACGACGCGACGGGTGCTGTCGTGAACGTCGGGATCCTGCTCGGGCTGCTGGCCGGGACGGGTTTCCTCGTGCTCCTGCACGCCGCGCCGTGGAACCGTTCGCCGGGGATCGAGGCCCGTGTCGGCCCCTACCTCGGCGCAGCCCAGGCCCACCGGGCGTCGTGGTGGGTGGACCCGTTGCGGGGCTTCGGGTCCGCGGTGGGCGCGCGGTTGGGGTCGGGGCGGGTCGTCGCCGAACGACTGGCGGTCCTGGACCCGTCCCTCGACCCTGGTTCCGGCGGGGTGTCCGGGCTGGAGGCCGCGGTCGCGCAGCACCGCGCGGAACAGGTCCTCTTCTCGGTCGCCGGGGTCGTGTCGGCGGTGCCTGCGGGATTCCTGGCCGGCGGGTCGACCCCGGTCACGGTCGTGGCGTTCGTGGTGGCGGGTGGGTTCGCCGGCGCCCTGGCCCGGGGGGAACTCCTGGCCCGTCGCGTCCGGGTCCGGCGGGCGGAGATCGCGGCGGACCTGCCCGACGTCGCGGAACTGCTCGCCCTCTCCGTGGGGGCGGGGGAGAACGTCGCCGGTGCGCTGGAGCGTGTGGCGGCCGGGAACGGCCCGTTGTGCGCCCACCTGCGGCACAGCCTGGGCCGGGTCCGCACCGGGACGCCGCTGCTGGACGCGCTGCTGGACCTCGCCGGGCGGTGGGGCGTCGCGCCCTTCACCCGGTTCGTCGACGGGATCGCCGTGGCCGTCGAGGCGGGCAGCCCGTTGGCCGAGGTGCTGCGCGCCCAGGCGGGCGACGCCCGCGAGGCCGAGCGACGCCGACTCATCGAGAGCGGCGGTCGCAAGGAGGTCCAGATGATGGTTCCCGTCGTCTTCGGTGTCCTGCCCGTCACCGTGCTCTTCGCGGTCTACCCCGGCCTGGCCCAGCTGCAGCTCGGCTGACACCCCTCTCGAAACCCCCTGTCGAAACCCCCTGTCGAAACCCCTGAACACCGAGGAACTGGAGACCGTCCGTGTCGACGCTCGACCTGCGCCGTGTGCGCACCTGGATCGCCCGTGCCCTGGCGAACGCCCGGGAGAACTCCGACGACCGGGGTGACGTCCCCGGCTGGGTGCTGGTCACGATCATGACGGCCGGGCTGGTCGTCGGGTTGTGGGCCGTCGCCGGCCCCCGGCTGGAGGCGGTGTTCACCCAGGCGATGGACGCCGTCGTCGGGCAGCTGTGAGGCAGGACGAGGGTTCCGCCGTGGCGGAGTTCGCGGCCGTCGCGGGGTTGCTGGCGCTGCTGTTCGCGGCCGTCGTGCAGCTCGCCGTCGTGCAGCACGTCCGGGCCACGGCCGCGGACTGCGCGGGGGAGGGGGCCCGGTTCGGCGCCCTGCGGGGCAACACCCCGGAACTCGGCGCACGGCGCAGCCGGGAACTCCTGACCGCGTCGCTCTCGCCCCGCTTCGCCGACCACGTCGCGGCGGACGTCGTCGACCTCGGCGGGCTGCGCGTCGTGCAGGTCGACGTGGACGCGCCGCTGCCCGTGATCGGCCTGTTCGGCGTCGGCCGGGGGATGCACCTCGAGGGCCACGCGGTCCTGGAGGGCGCGCGGTGACCCGTGACGAGGGCAGTGCGTCGGTGGAGTTCCTCGTCGTGGGCGTCCTCCTGCTCGTGCCCATCGCCTACCTGGTCCTCACCCTGGGTCGGGTCCAGGCGGCGACGTTCGCCGCCGAGTCCGGGGCGCGGGAGGCGTCGCGGGTGCTCGCGACCACGTCCGACGGGGAGGCCCTCGCCGAGACGTCGGTGGCCCTCGCGCTGGCCGACCAGGGGTTCGCGACCCCGCCGGGGACGCTGGTGCTGGAGTGCGCGGCGGACCCGTGCCGTTCACCGGAGGCGGAGATCGCCGCGACGGTGCGGATCGACGTCGACCTGCCCTTCGTCCCGGGTTTCCTGGGCGGGGCCGTCCCGGCGCACGTCCCGGTGGAGGTGCGCCGGGTCGCCGTCGTCGACCGGTTCGCCTCGTGAGCGACGCGTCCGAGGGGTGCCGGGACGACGAGGGGCGGATCGCGCTGCTGTCGCTGGCCTTCGGCCTGCTCGCGATGGTCCTCGTGCTGGTCGTGGTGTCCGCCTCGGCGGTGCACCTGCAGCGCAAACGTCTCTACGCGGTGGCCGACGCGGCGGCGGCCGACGCGGCCGACGCCCTCGACGACGCGGCCTACTACACGGGCGGCGGCGATCTGCTGCTCTCCGACGCCTCCGTCCGGGCCAGCGCGGCCGACTACGTCGCCGCCCACGCCGACCTCGCCGGTGTCGTCGTGGCCGAGGGCACGGGAACCCCGGACGGGCGCACGGCGGTCGTGGTCCTGGACGTCGACGTCCGGCCGCTGTTCGTGGCCTTCGTCCCCGAGGAGTTCGCGGCCGGGATCCGGCTGCGGGCCACGTCGCGTGCGGTCGCCGACCTGCGCTGAACGTGTCAGCGTCACCGCGTGAGCGAACTCAAGGACGCACGGATCCTCGTCACGGGTGCCGGCGGTGGTCTGGGGCGGCCGATCGTCGAGCTCCTGACCCGGGCCGGGGCGCGGGTGGTCGTCAGCGGGCGGGACGTCTCCACGCTCGAGGGGGCCCACGTCGTGGCCGCCGACCTGCGTCTGCCGGGGGAGCCGGAACGCCTCGTCGCGGAGGCCGTCGACCACCTCGGCGGCCTCGACGGCCTGGTCCACGCGGCCGGCGTCGTCGCCTTCGGTCCGGGGGTGGAGGCCGACGACGAGCTCCTCGACGAGCTGTTCCTCGCCGACACCCTCGGACCGATCCGGCTGCTGCGCACGGCCGTCCCGCAGATCGCGACGGGGGGCTTCGCCGTCGTCGTCTCCGCGGTCGTGGCCGAACGGCCGCAGCCGGGGATGGCCGCGTACTCCGCGGCGAAGGCGGCGCTCAGCTCCTTCACCCAGGCGCTGGCCCGGGAGGTCCGGCGCGAGGTGCGGGTGATCGACGTGCGTCCGCCGCACACCGAGACGGGCCTGGCGCAGCGTCCCGTCGCCGGGACCGCCCCGCGGCTGCCGACGGGCCTGGACCCGGAGGCGGTGGCGGAGCGGATCGTGCGCGCGATCGTCGAGGACGAGCGCGACCTGCCCTCGGCGGCGTTCGCGTGAAGGGCGGGCCGGGTGCCCCGACGTAGACTCGTCGGTCGTGGCCATCGACTTCCCCGCTGAGATCTCCGCCCTGCGCACGACGTACGCGTCCATCCGCGAGGTGTCGGACCTCGAAGCGCTGCGCAAGGAGCTGGCCGACCTCAACGACGAGGCCGCGGCGCCGAGCCTGTGGGACGACCCCGAGCACGCCCAGACCGTCACCAGCCGCCTCTCCGCCGTGCAGGCCGAGCTCGACCGCATCGAGAAGATGGGCGGTCGCATCGACGACCTCGAGGTGCTCGTCGAGCTGTCCGAGGACGAGGACGACGCCGACTCCCTCGTCGAGGCCGAGACCGAGCTGGAGGCGGTGAGGGCGCAGCTGGCGCAGCTCGAGGTCCGCACCCTGCTGTCGGGGGAGTACGACAACCGCGAGGCCATCGTCACGATCCGCTCCGAGGCCGGTGGCGTCGACGCCGCCGACTTCGCCGAGATGCTCATGCGGATGTACCTGCGCTGGGCGGAACGTCGCGGCTACAAGAGCGAGGTCTACGACACCTCCTACGCCGAGGAGGCGGGCATCAAGTCGGCCACCTTCAAGGTCGCCGCGCCCTACGCCTACGGCACGTTGTCCGTGGAGCAGGGCACCCACCGCCTCGTGCGGATCTCGCCCTTCGACAACCAGGGCCGTCGCCAGACGTCCTTCGCCGGCGTCGAGGTCCTGCCCGTCGTGGCCGAGACCGACCACGTCGACGTCAACGAGAACGAGGTCCGCGTCGACGTCTACCGCTCCTCGGGTCCCGGTGGTCAGTCCGTCAACACCACCGACTCCGCGGTACGCCTGACCCACCTCCCGACCGGCATCGTCGTGACCTGCCAGAACGAGAAGTCGCAGCTGCAGAACAAGGCCGCCGCCATGCGCGTCCTGCAGGCCAAGCTGCTGGAGAAGGCCCGCAAGGACCGTCAGGCCGAGCTCGACGCGCTCAAGGGCGACGACTCCGGCTCGTGGGGCAACCAGATGCGTTCCTACGTCCTGCACCCCTACCAGATGGTCAAGGACCTGCGGACGAACTACGAGGTCGGCAACACCTCCAACGTCTTCGACGGCGAGATCGACAGCTTCCTCGACGCGGGCATCCGCTGGCGCAAGCAGGTCGAGCAGGCCTGACCGAAGATCACCCGCGGGGAGTCTTGCGCTCACCCGCAGTGGGCGGACCGTATGGTGGTGGTGGTCAGAGCAGCACCAGTTCTCCCTGTCCCCGAGACTGACCACCCCCACGAGTGATCACCTTCGAGCACGTCAGCAAGGTCTACGGCGAGGGGCACCGCCCCGCGCTCGCGGAGGTGACCCTCCAGATCGACAAGGGCGACTTCGTCTTCCTCGTCGGTCCGTCCGGGTCGGGGAAGTCGACCTTCCTGCGCCTGGTCCTCAAGGAGGAACGCGCCAGCAGCGGGTCCGTCCAGGTCGCCGGTCGTGACGTCGGCCGGTTGCGCTCCTGGAAGGTGCCGGCCCTGCGTCGCCAGATCGGGGTCGTCTTCCAGGACTTCCGCCTCCTCGCCGACAAGTCCGTCTACGAGAACGTCGCCTTCGCCCTGCAGGTGCTCGGCAAACCGCGTCACGTCATCGCCCAGACCGTCCCTGAGACCCTCGGTCTCGTCGGGCTGGCCGGCAAGGAGAAGCGCCGTCCGCACGAGCTCTCCGGGGGCGAGCAGCAGCGCGTCGCCATCGCGCGCGCGTTCGTCAACCGGCCCTCGCTGCTGCTGGCCGACGAACCCACCGGGAACCTCGACCCCGAGACCAGCGTCGGGATCATGAAGCTGCTCGACCGGATCAACCGCACGGGGACCACGATCGTCATGGCCACGCACGACGATGACATCGTCGACCAGATGCGCAAGCGCGTCGTCGAGCTCCGCGACGGTCGCGTCGTGCGCGACGAGGACCGCGGCGTCTACGGATCGGGTCGCTGATGCGGATCGGTTTCGTCCTCGGTGAGATGTTCATCGGGTTGCGCCGCAACTTCACGATGACGCTCTCCGTCGTGCTCGTCACGATGGTGTCGTTGTTCTTCTTCGGGACCGGTCTGCTCGTGCAGAAGCAGGCGGGGACCCTCAAGGGCGAGTGGTACGACCGCGTCCAGGTGTCGATCTTCCTGTGCGGGGACGAGTCCCTCGCCACGAGCTGCCCCGGCGGTGCTGTCAGCGACACCCAGCGCAACGCCCTGCGGGACGCGCTGACCGCGGACCCGCTGGTCGAGCGGGTCTACTACGAGTCGAAGCAGGAGGCGTACCAGAACTTCAAGGAGACGACGGCGCCGGGCCTGTCCGACAACGTCACCGCCGACCAGCTCCCCGAGTCCTTCCGCGTGAAGCTCAAGGAACCCTCGCGCTACCTCGAGCTCACCGCCGAGTACCAGGACTACGCGGGGGTCGAGGAGATCCCCGACCAGCGCGCCATCCTGCAGCCGCTGTTCACGGTGCTCGACACCGCGACGCGCGTCTCGCTCGGGCTGGCCGCGCTCATGCTGATCTGCTCGATGATGCTCGTCTCCACGACCATCCGGCTCACCGCGTTCAGCCGCCGTCGCGAGACGACGATCATGCGCCTGGTGGGGGCCTCGCGGGCCCTCATCCAGTTGCCGTTCGTCCTCGAGGGGGTCGTCGCGAGCCTCGTCGGTGGCGTCCTCGCCTCCGGGGCGCTGTGGGCGATGGTCAACTTCGGGGTCTCGAGGCTGCAGTCGCGGCCGGGGTTCACGACGCGGCTCATCTCGACCCACGACGTGCTCACCGAGACCGGACCGATCATCGTCGCCGTCGGCGTGGTCTTCGCCGTCATCGCGTCGCTGTTCAGCCTGCGCCGCTGGCTGAAGGTCTGAGCGTCCACAGAACGGGGCAGGACGGAACTGCGGTGCGGGACCCGGCGCACGACGCCTAGACTCGAAGGTCCGAGATCGAGCACCACAGCAGGACCTGGAGGACCACGTGCCGCGCGAGACCGGTCGCAAGGTGATCGCCAGCAACCGCAAGGCGCGCCACGACTACTTCATCGACGACGTCTACGAGGCGGGCGTCAGCCTGATGGGCACCGAGGTCAAGGCGCTGCGGATGGGGCGGGCGTCCCTGGTGGACGGCTTCGCCCACATCGACCGCGGTGAGATGTGGCTCGAAGGGGTCCACATCCCCGAGTACGTCCAGGGCACGTGGACCAACCACACCCCGCGACGCAAGCGGAAGCTCCTCCTGCACCGCGAGGAGATCGAGCGCTGGGCCGGGAAGGTCCGCGAGTCCGGGCTGACGATCGTGCCGTTGGCGCTCTACTTCAACGACGGCAAGGTCAAGGTCGAGATCGGGCTGGCCCGGGGCAAGAAGAACTACGACAAGCGCCAGACCCTGCGTGAACGCCAGGACCGGCGCGAAGCCGACCGCGCGATGTCGGAGCGCAAGAACCGCTGACGTCCGACGAACTGCGGATGCGCGCCCGGTCCGTGAGCGCTGTCATCGGTCCATGCGCACCGCGACGACCCTGTTCGCCGGCCTCGGGGCGGCGGCCCTGGTCCTGGGGCCGCTGGCCACCGCCGCCTCGGCCGACGGTCCCTCCGACGACGAGCGCGTCGACTCCTACGCGGCCCGGCTCACGGTCGGCGCCGACGGTTCCGTCGCCGTGCGCGAGGAGATCAGCTACGACTTCGGCCGCGAGGGCCACCACGGCCTGGAACGCTTCCTCCCCGTCCAGGCTCCGCACGACCAGACGCACGACCGCCGCTACCCCGTGCGCGACCTGCAGGTCACCAGTCCGACCGGGGCCGCCACGCGGGTGAGCACCGAGACCGACGACGGCTTCCTCGACGTCCGCATCGGCGACCCCGCCGCGAACGACGTCACGGGCCGGGAGACCTACGTCCTCACCTACACCGTCCCCGCCGTCGTCGACCGCGTCGACGGGGGACTGCAGCTCGCCTACGACGTCGTCGGCACCGGCTGGCAGGTCCCGATCGACCGCATTGACGTCACCCTCGAGACCCCCGCCGCCGTCACCGACCCCCGGTGCTTCCAGGGCGAGGAGGGCAGCACCGACCGGTGCTCGGCCACCGCCACCGCCACGGGTGCGACCTTCGGCGCCACCGGTCTGGGCCCCGAACAGGGTGTGACGATCGCCGCCGGCCTGCCTGCCGGATCGTTGACCCCGGTCGCCCCACTGCTGGTCGACACCTTCAGCCCGGCGCGCGCCTTCACCGCCGACACCACGACCGTCGCTGCCACCGCCGGTGTCCTCGTGCTCGGAGCCGGCGGGATCGCGCTGGCCCGGCGACGCCGACCCGCGACGACCGGCCCGAAGGGCGCCGTCGGGGTCACCGACGTCCCGCCCGGGGTGCTCGGGACCCTCGTGCACGGTGGCGCGCGCACCGTCGACGTCGTCGCCACCCTGCTCGACCTCGCCCAGCGCGGGCACCTGCGTCTGGAGGAGGTCACCGCCCCCGACGGCTCCGTCGCCGACTGGGACCTCACCCGCACCGACAGCCCCGACCCGCTCGCCCCGGCCGAACGACGGCTGCTGGACACCGTCTTCGCCGAGGGCGACGACACCTCGCTGTCCGCGGTCCGCACCACCGCCAGGGCCGGGACCGGGCTGACGAAGGACCTCCTCGAGGACGACGCCGTCGCCCGCGGCCTGTTCAGCGACCGCCCGCGGAACGTGCTGCGCCGGTGGGCGCTGCGCAGCGTCCTGGTGGCCCTCGCCGGCGGCGCGCTGACCCTGGTCCTGGCGCTCTGGACGACCCACGCCCTCATCGGTGTCGCCGTCACCGTCGTCGGACTCCTCGCCCTCGTCGCCGGCTTCGCCGGAGCCGCACCCAGCCCGCTGACCGCCCGGGGACGCGAGATCCGCCGGCAGGCCGACGAGTTCGCCGCCACCCTCGCCCGCTACGGCGACGCCGACGCGCTCGCCGACGGCGGTGCCCCGCACCGCTTCGCCCGGCTCGTGCCCTACGCCGTCGCCCTCGACGCCACCGACGCCTGGGTCGCCGGGGCCCGCGCCCTGCAGGCGGCCGACGCACCCCTGCCCGCCCCCGGCTGGTACTACGGGCGTGCCCACGAGGGGTCGACCTTCAACGTCGCCCTCTTCGCCGGGACGATGGGCGGCTTCTCCGCCAGCACCACCGACGCCCTCAGCGCCGCACCCCCCGCCACGGCGAGCTCCGGCTCGTTCGGCGGCGGCGGCGGGTTCACCGGGGGAGGGGCCGGTGGCGGTGGCGGCGGGTCCTGGTGACTGGGCAGGTGACCGGGCAGGCGGCGCGGGGAATGTGGGCGACGGGGCGGCCGTTGAGGGGTAGGCTAGGCGCACAACTGAACATGGGGATGACAGGTTTCGACGGTGGACGTCGAGCCAGGGGAAGCGGGTCGAGGATGCATGGTCATCTCGTCAACGATCCATGCAAACCAATAGGTGCCGATTCCAAGCGCACCGAGTTCGCCCTCGCCGCCTGAGCGAGTGTGACTCTGTCAGCCCGGGTGTGCTCCCGCCCCGGGTCCTGGCATCAGCTAGGGGGCTCACCTCTCACCGAGGTCGCGTAGGTGAGAGGGACAATCAACGCGGCTGGGCCCGGCGGTGACATGCCTGTATGAGCATCGGGGCCGAGCAGACCGCTGAACAGGATGCACCCGGAGAAGCCCTGGTTTCACGCTATCGGACGCGGGTTCGATTCCCGCCATCTCCACCAGCACCACGAGAGCGCCCCACCGGCTGGTCCGGTCGGGGCGCTCTCGCGTTCCCGGGCCGGGCGTAGGCCCCAGGGCTGACCCGGCGTCCGGGAACTCCGTCCCCGCTCCGACGCGCGAGCCACAGCGGATCGACAGGCTCGAGGCATGGACATCCTCACCGCCCGCGGTCTCGTCATGACCTACGGGACCACCCGCGCCCTCGACGACGTCGACGTCACCCTCCCCGCCGGGGAGTCGCTCGCCGTGATGGGACCCTCGGGATCCGGCAAGACGACGTTGCTGCACGTCCTCGCCGGGATCCTGCGCCCCACCTCCGGGGCCGTCGAACTGGCCGGACGCGATCTCGGATCCATGTCGGACGCCGCGCGCACCGTGTTGCGACGCAACGACTTCGGGTTCGTCTTCCAGTCCGGGCAGCTGCTCTCGGAACTGCCGGCCGACGAGAACACCGCGCTGCCGCTCATGCTCGCCGGGCAGTCCCGCGCTGCCGCCACGGCCCGGGCGCGGGAGCTCCTGGCGAAGCTGGGACTGGCGGGCATGGAACGCCGGCGACCGGGCGAGCTCTCCGGGGGACAGGCGCAGCGCGTCGCGATCGCGCGGGCCCTGGTCGGCTCGCCCAGCGTCGTCTTCGCCGACGAACCCACCGGCGCGCTCGACCAGGCCACGGGTCGGGAGGTCCTCGAGCTGCTGACCTCCGCCACCCGCGCCACCGGCGCGGCCCTGGTCGTCGTCACCCACGACGCCGGGGTCGCCCGCTGGTGCGACCGGACGCTGGCCATGCGCGACGGTCACGTCGTCAGCGAGTTCCGCGCCCCGACCGGGGTCCGCGCGTGAACGCCACCCTGGCGATCTGGTGGTCGCTGGCCCGTCACACCCACGGCACCCCGCGCGACCGGTTGCCGACGACGCTGGCCGTCACCGCCTTCGCCGTCACGACGTGGTCGGTGCTCACCGTCGCCGGCGGGGTGCAGGCCTTCGCGGCCCGGGCCGCGAGCGCCGGGGCGGACTCCGACGCGCAGGTCTACCCCTTGCTGTCCTGGGTCTCCGTCGCGCTGCTGCTGGTGCCGACGGCGACCCTCGGTGCGGCCGCGGCCCGCCTCACGGTCGCCCGGCGCGACGAGCGGCTGGCCCGGTTGCGCCTCGCGGGGGCGACGAGCGCGCAGATCGGTGCGATGGCCCTCCTGGACGCGGCCGTGCAGGCCGTCGTGGGCGCGGTGCTGGGGGTGGTGCTCGACGTGGTGGCGGTGCCGGCGATCGCCCGGTTGCGGTTCCAGGGCCGCGCCTTCGACGTCGCCGAGCTGCGGCTGGGCCCGTGGCCGGTGCTGACGACCGTCGCGGCGGTCCTGCTGGTCGCGCTGGTGTCCTCCGCGGTCAGTCTGCGACGGGTCGCCATCACGCCGCTCGGGGTGGCGCAACGCCTGCCGCAGAAGGGCCTGAGCTGGGCCAGGGTCGTCCCGGTGCTGGTGCTGGGGGTGGGTTTCGTCGCCGCCTTCAACGCGGGCAGCGTGGTGTTCGGGGCCGGTGTGGTGGTCGGGGCGCTGGTCCTGGTCGGCTTCCTGGCCGGTGCGTTCGCCGTCTTCAACCTCGTCGGGCCGCTGCTCGTCTCCGTGCTCGGCCGGGTCCTCGGGGCCCGGGCCCGGACGGTCCCGACGCTGCTGGCCGCGCGGCGGATGAGCGAGGACCCGAAGAGCACCTGGCGCAGCGTGGGGGGCATCTCGCTGGTCACGTTCGTCGCGGGGTGCCTGAGCGTGACCCCGGGGTTGACCGCCGGTTCGTCCGGTGAGGAGGACGCGCAGCTGCTGGGCGACATCGGCACCGGGGCGGCCGTGACCCTCGTCATCGCCGCGGTCCTCGCGGCCGTCTCGACGGGCGTCACCCAGGCGTCGCGGGTGCTGGACTCCCGCGGTCGCTACCGGACGCTGCACCTGGCGGGGACCGACGTCGCCGTCCTGCACGCCGCGCGGTCCCGGGAGACGTGGATCCCGCTCGTGGTCACGATGGGCGGGGCGGGCGCGCTGGCGCTGCTGATCGTCTCCCCGGTGATCGGTCTGCTCTCGGCGGCGCCGACGGGTGTCCTGTGGTTCGTGGGCTGCGCGGTGGCCGGTGCCGGTCTCGTCCTGGGTGCGGCGAGGGCCAGCCGGCCGCTCGTCGTCGCCGCCGCGCAGGGCGATCCGGTGGGAATCCCGTCTCGCTGAGTGATTCGTCAGAACACAGCGTCGCGCGGTGTGCGCCAGGTCGGGGGTCTTTCGGATCGGGCTGCGAGACACGCCGTTCGAACTCGTACGGTCGGCTGACACCGACTCCTCCGGAGTCGGCCGGACCGAGGGGGAGCTGTGCAGGACGCCGACTACCGGCGCCTCGTGGAGGACTCTCCGCTGGCCACGCTCCTCGTCGCTCCGGGCGAGGACGGGTGGCTCACGACGTGGGCGAACCCCGCCGCCGCCGACCTCCTGGGCCGCTCGGGGGCCGAGGAGGCGACGGGGCTGGCGCTGGCCGACCTCGTCCACCGCGACGACGTCACCGAGGTGCTCGAGGCGCTCGAGCACGGGGTGCCGGGCGAGCAGACGGCCTTCGAGTGGCGGTTCGTGCGCCCCGACGGCGAGACGGTGACGGTCGAGGTGCTGCTGGGCCCCGCCGACGGTTCCGGTGGGCTGAGCCTGTCCTGCTGGGACGTCAGCCAGCACGTCGCGCGCACCCGCGACCTCACCCACCGCGCGACCCACGACCGCCTCACCGGTCTGCCCAACCGTGGCCTGCTGGAGGACCGCTGGGCCCTGGCCCGTTCCCGCGCCCGCCGCACGGGCCACGCCCCGGTCGTCGCGTTCTGCGACGTCGACGACCTCAAGCAGCTCAACGACGTCCACGGCCACCTCGTCGGCGACCACGCCCTGGTGCGCATCGCGGAACGGCTCACCGGGGCCTCGCGGGGGGAGGACACCGTCGCCCGCTTCGGCGGCGACGAGTTCATCGTCCTCGTCGAGAACTCGCTGGACGTCGAACCGCAGGCCCTGACCCGCCGGCTGCGCGAAGCCGTCGCCGGCGTCCCGGTGTCGCTGCCCGACGGCACGGTGATCACGGTGTCCTGCAGCGTCGGCCTCGTCGTCGACGACCTCGGCGAGTCCACGGCCGAGGTGCTGGCCCGCGCGGACCGGCACATGTACGAGGACAAGCGCCGTCCCCGCTGAGGGTAGTTTCCCCCTCGTGGCCAAACTGCTGGAACCCCTCACCCTGCGCGGCACGACGTTCGCGAACCGCATCTGGGTCTCCCCGATGTGCCAGTACTCCTGCGACGCCGAAGGGGCGCCGGGCGTCCCCACCGACTGGCACCTCGTCCACCTCGGGGGACTGGCCGTCGGCGGCGCCGCGCTCGTCCTCACCGAGGCCGCGGCCGTCGTCCCCGAGGGCCGGATCAGCCCGCAGGACGCCGGGTTGTGGAACGAGGAGCAGGCGCGGGGCTGGACCCGCATCGTCGACTTCGTCCACTCCCAGGGCGTCGCGATCGGCGTCCAGCTCGCCCACGCCGGCCGCAAGGCCAGCACCTACCGGCCCTGGGCCGGGCAGCAGGGCAGCGTCCCGCCCGCCGACGGCGGCTGGGAGACCGTCGGCCCCAGCGCGCTCGCGTTCGGCGGGTACGCGACCCCCACCGAACTCGACCTCGACGGCATCGCCCGCGTCGTGACGGGCTTCGCCGAGGCCGCCCGCCGCGCCGACGCCGCGGGCTTCGACGTCGTCGAGCTGCACGCCGCCCACGGCTACCTGCTGCACCAGTTCCTCTCACCGGTCTCCAACCACCGCACCGACGCCTACGGCGGTGACCTCGCCGGCCGGTCGCGGCTGCTGCTCGAGGTCCTCGACGCCGTCCGGGCGGTGTGGCCGCAGGAGAAGCCGGTCCTGGTCCGCCTCTCCACCTCCGACTGGGTGCCGGGTGGCTGGGACGTCGCGGAGTCCGTGGAGCTGACCCGGGAACTCGCCGCCCACGGGGCCGACCTGATCGACGCCAGCTCCGGCGGGAACGCCCCGGAGCAGCAGATCCCCGTCGGCCCCGGTTACCAGGTGCCCAACGCGGCCCGGATCCGCCGCGAGACGGGTGTCCCCGTCGCCGCCGTCGGTCTCATCCTCGAACCGGCCCAGGCCGAGCAGCTGCTCGTCAGCGGTGACGCCGACGCCGTCTTCCTGGCCCGCCCCCTGCTCGCCGACCCGCGCTGGCCGCAGCGCGCCGCCCAGGCGCTGCACGCGCCGGAGGCGGTCGCGTGGCCGCCGCAGTACGTCCGCGCCACGCGGGCACCCGTTCCCTTCGTGCAGCCGCGGGTGTGAGGACATGATGGGGAGGTGAGCAGCGCGATCCCGTCGTCGACCCTGGCCGGACGGCTGTTGCTGGCGACCCCCGCGCTGACCGACGAGAACTTCGCCCGCGCCGTCGTCCTCGTGCTCAACCACGACGAGGACGGCGCGCTGGGCGTCGTCGTGAACCGGCCGCTGGACGTCGACGTGGACAGCGTCCTGCCCGGTTGGCAGCCCTTCGCGACGGCCCCCGGGAAGCTCTTCCAGGGTGGCCCGGTGGCGCTGGACTCCGCCCTGGGGCTCGTCGCCGTGCCCGGGGACCGACCCGACCCGCTCGGGGTCCGTCGCGTCTTCGGTTCCGTCGGCCTCGGCTCGGTGGGCCTCGTCGACCTCGACACGCCCCCCGAGGCCGTCGTCACGGAGCTGTCCGGGCTGCGGATCTTCGCCGGGTACTCCGGGTGGAGCGCCTCGCAGCTGGAGACGGAGATCGCCGAGGGGGCCTGGTTCGTCCTGCCCGCCGAGGCCCGGGACGCCTTCAGCGACACCCCGCACGACCTGTGGGCGCAGGTGCTGCGCCGTCAGGGGGGTGACCTGGCCCTCGTGGCCAGCTTCCCCGACGACGTCTCCATGAACTGAACGGCCCCCCGTCGGGCGCGTACGATCCTGCCCATGAGTGGCCGCCTGAGCTCGCCGACCGACGACCCGTTCCGCACCCAGCCCGAACAGTCGCCAGCGTCCACCCCCTCCCGCACCGCGGTCCTCGACCGCGAGGAGCAGGTCGAGGAGAAGGTCGAACCGGGTGATCACGAACGCTTCGCGCACTACGTGAAGAAAGAGAAGATCATGGAGTCCGCCCTCTCGGGCGACCCCGTGATCGCGCTCTGCGGCAAGGTCTGGGTGCCGGGCCGCGACCCCAAGCGCTTCCCGGTCTGCCCGACCTGCAAGGAGATCTACGAGACGCTCTCCGGCAAGGGCGGGGACAAGGGCGGGGACGACGGCGGGAGCTGAGCCGGGCGCTCACCGGTCCTGCCCCGTGCGCGCGTCGCCGCGCCGGAGCACCCCCGAGCCTCGTCTACGGTGGAGGGACCGATGAGCACCACCGAACACGAACCCCAGCTGGCCCTGGCCGACACCGTCACCGCACGCGGTCACGGTCCCGTGGTCGACGCCCCCGGAACTCCCGCGGCGCGTCCCCTGCGGGCCTGGCAGAACGCAGCCCTCGAACGCTACTTCGACCCCGCGCGCGACGAACCGGCCGACTTCCTCGTCACCGCGACGCCCGGCGCCGGCAAGACGACCTTCGCCCTCGCGCTGGCCCGTCGGCTGCTGGACTCCCGCCGGGTCGACCGGATCGTCGTCGTCGCCCCGACCGACCACCTGCGCACCCAGTGGGCCGAGGCCGCCCACCGCGCCGGCGTCGAGCTCGACCCCACGATGACCAACGCCGTCGGGCCGGTGCGCCCCGACATGAAGGGCTACGTCACCACCTACGCCCAGGTCGCGGGGCACCCGATGCTGCACCGGGCCCGGGCCACCGCGAAGCGCTCGCTGGTGATCATGGACGAGATCCACCACGCCGGGGACGGGCTGTCCTGGGGTGACGCCGTGTTCGAGGCCTTCGGCGACGCCCGCCGCCGACTCTCGCTGACGGGGACCCCGTTCCGCACCAAGACCGACGAGCGCATCCCGTTCGTCAACTACGTCGACGACGACTCCCCGGAGTCCGAAGGTGGCCTGCGGAGCAGCGCCGACTACGGCTACGGCTACAAGGAGGCGCTCGCCGACGGCGTCGTCCGCCCCGTCGTGTTCGCCGCCTACACGGGGGTCTCGCGCTGGCGGAACTCCGCCGGCGAGGTCGTGGCCGCCTCGCTGACCGACGCCACCACCAAGTCGGTGGAGTCGCTGGCCTGGAAGACCGCCCTCGACCCGCGCGGCGACTGGGTCCCGCACGTGATCGCCGCCATGGGCGAGCGCCTCGACCACCTGCGCGAGCACGGCATGCACGACGCCGCCGGTCTGGTGCTGGCCTCCGACCAGGAGGACGCCCGCGCCTACGCCAAGATCGTGCAGCGGGTCACGGGGGAGAAGCCGGCGCTGATCCTCTCCGACGACCCGAAGGCCTCGCAGAAGATCTCCGAGTTCGCGCGGAGCGACCAGCGGTTCGCGGTCTGCGTCCGGATGATCTCCGAGGGCGTCGACGTGCCGCGCGCCGCCTGCCTGGCGTGGATGACGTCCTACCGGACCCCGCTGTTCTTCGCCCAGGCCGTCGGCCGCGTCGTGCGCTCGCGGGTACCGGGGGAGTCCGCGACGGTCTTCCTGCCCGCGGTGCGGCCCCTGCTGGCGCTGGCCGCGGCGATGGAGAGCGACCGCAACCACGTCATCCCGCCGCCCGCGTCGGTCTCCTCCGACGAGGTCGACGAAGGCGGCCTGGACCTGCTCCCGCCGCCGGAGCGCGAACCCGGCGGCCCCAAGGAGTACGAGGCGCTCGAGGCCCAGGCCGAGTTCGCCCACGTCCTGCACGGGGGCAAGGCCCTCACCGGTGGCGACCTCCCGCAGGTCAGCGTCGACGAGCAGGACTACCTGGGCCTGCCCGGCCTGCTCTCGCCCGAGCAGACCGCGGCCCTGCTGCACCAGCGCGACGCGGAGATCCGCAAGCGCACCGCGACCCCGCGCCACGTCGAGGACGCGGCCCCCACCGAGGACGCCGAACCCGAGCAGGAGGACGCCACCTGGCACACGGCCGCCGTGCTGCGCAAGGAGATCCACGGCCTCGTCGGCCGGGTCGCCGCGGGCCGGCAGATGCCGCACGCCAGCGTCTACTCCAAGCTGCGCGCGGCGGTGCCCGGACCACCGTCGGCCTCGGCCTCGGTGGACGTCCTGCGCGCTCGCCGCGATCACCTGCTGTCCATGGTCTAGGTTGCTGTGGTGCCCGAGATCGTCCAGCGGACCATGGTCCGCGCCCCCGTCGCCGAGGTGTTCGACATGTCCCTCGACCTCGACGTGGAGCGGGTCGCGGGCAAGCGCTACAAGGTGAAGGCCGTCGAGGGGGCCGGGCGCACCAGCGGGCGGATCGAGCTCGACGAGAAGGTCCAGTGGCGGCTGCGTCTCCTCGGTCTGCGGGTCACCCACACCTCCCACATCACCGCCCTGGAGCGGCCGCGGCGCTTCGTCGACGAGATGGAGTCCGGGGCGTTCCGGGCCTTCCGCCACGAGCACACCTACGAGCCCGAGGGCCCGGCGATGACGATCATGACCGACCGGATGGCGTGGACCTCGCCCTACGGCCTCCTCGGCCGCGTCGCCGACCTGTTCTTCGTCCGGCGGACGCTGCGCCAGCTGCTGGCCGACCGCAACTCCGAGATCGTCCGCCGCTTCAGCTGACGGAACCCCCGCGGGCCGGTGACCGTTGCCCCGGTATGGGATTCCTGGACAACCTGAAGAGCAAGGGTCTGCTGGCGGGCGACCAGCTGAAGACGAAGGTCGGTCAGTTCAAGAGCAAGGACTTCGCCGAGGCGAGCATGGCGACCTGCGCCCTCATCGCGGCCGCCGACGGCAGCATCGAGCCGGAGGAGCGCCAGAAGACCGCGGCCTTCATCGCCAGCAACGACGTCCTGTCGATCTTCAACGCCGGGGAACTGCGCGAGTCCTTCGACAAGTGGTGCGGGAAGCTGACCACCGACTACGACTTCGGCAAGATCGAGGCGCTGCAGGCCGTCGGGAAGCTGCGCAGCAAGCCCGAACAGGCCCGCGCGGTCGTCCAGGTCGGCGTGGTCATCGGCGGCGCGGACGGCGACTTCGACCCGAACGAACAGCGGGCGGTGCGTGAGCTGTGCCAGGCCGTGGGCATCGACCCCTCCGAGTTCGGCGTCGCCTGAACCTGACACGCTGACGACCATGAGCACGCCGGCCGGGTGGTACCCGGATCCTTCCGCCCCTGACGCGCTGCGGTGGTGGGACGGTGGGCGCTGGACCGAGCACGTCCACCGGGCCGCCACCACCAGCCCCCCGCAGCCCTGGCTCAGCAAGGCCCCGACCGCACCGCAGCAGGCCCGCAGCCCCTACGGCGCACCGCACCGGCAGTACCCGCCCTCGCAGTACCCCGTGCCGGGGGTGAAGGCCATCGCCACCCCCGACGGACAGGCGCTGGGCGGGTTGGGGTCCCGGCTGCTGGCGCGGATCGTCGACTGGATCCTGCTCGGCGTCATCGGGACCATCGCGGCGTGGTCCCCCCTGCAGACCATCGACGCGCAGGTCCGGTCGGCCTTCGACGTGTGGATGGCGGGAGACCCGGAGCGCGGGTCGACGTTGATCGTCGAGGCCACCCGCAGCGGCGCCGCCTCCGCGGCGACGTTCATCCTGCTGGCCGTCAGCGCCGTCTACACGATCCTCACCGTGCGGCTGGCCGGGGCGACCCCCGGCAAGCTGCTCTTCCGGCTGCGGGTCCGGGACTGGCAGCGCCCCGGGCTGCCGTCGTGGGGTCAGGCGATCATCCGCTGGCTGGGGTGCGACCTGCTGGGACAGGTCGTGCCGTTCTACTCCCTGATCGACTTCCTCTGGCCGTGCTGGGACCAGCGCAAGCAGGCCCTGCACGACAAGATGGGCCGCACCGTCGTCGTGCGGAAGCGCTAGGAGCACCACCGGGGACGACTACCCGAGGATCGGTTCCCCGACGAGGACGACGCCCGCGCTGCGCAACCCCGCCAGCGCGGGCTCGACCGTCGCGGCCGAGATCCCCGCCGTCAGGCCGAGCAGCACGGTCGTGCGGAACCCCGCGGCGACGGCGTCGAGCGCGGTCGCCCGCACGCAGTGGTCGGTGGCGATCCCCACGACGTGGACCTCGGTGACCTCGTGGGCGCGCAGCCAGTCCGCGAGCCCGGTGTCCAGTTCGCCACCCTCCTCGGTGACCCGGCTCGTGGTGCCCTCGAACCCCGAGTACGCCGCGCTGTACTGCCCCTTGCGGAAGACCGCCTCGATCCGGCGGGTCTCGAGGTTGTCGTGCAGCAGCGCCCCGTAGCTGCCCGCCCGGCAGTGCGGCGGCCAGCTGTCGACGAAGTCGGGGGTCGGCGAGAAGTGCGCGCCCGGGTCGATGTGGAAGTCCTGGGTCGCGACGACGTGGTCGTAGCCGATGCCCCGCCCGGCGGAGGTGTCCTGCTTCAGCAGCTGCGAGATCGCCGCGGCCACCTCGTCACCGCCGGCGACCGCGAGCGCGCCGCCGGGGCAGAAGTCGTTCTGCACGTCGACGACGATCAACGCGCGGGTCACCGCAGCACCGTCCGGTTCGCGTCCAGCACCGTGGTCGGGATCGCCGGTTCACCCTTGGACAGGGCCAGCCCGTCCCACGGCAGCGTCACCAGCGCCCGGTGCAGGTGCTCGCGGGCCGCGCGCAGGTCCGGCAGCCCGCCGGAGTCCGCGGGGACCCGTTCGCCGTCCACGACCATCGGGATCTGCAGCGGCCGGTCGTTGGTCTCGCGCGGGGGGGTGAACCCGACGCCGAGGACCTCGTCGGTGGCGGTGCCCGTCGCCCGGTGCCGCCGGATCGCGACCTTGCGCCCGCCCTGGGTGACCTTGGACGTCGAGCGCTTCGCGACGGGACGGCCCTCGACCTCGACGAGCTTGTAGACCAGCCCGGCCGTGGGGGCGCCGGAGCCGGTGACCAGCGACGTGCCCACGCCGTAGCCGTCGACGGGGGCCGCGGCGAGCGCGGCGAGGGCGTACTCGTCGAGGTCGCCGGAGACGACGATCCGCGTCGAGGTGGCGCCGAGGGAGTCCAGCTGCTCACGGGCCTGCACGGCGATCACGGCGAGGTCGCCGGAGTCGATGCGGACGGCACCGAGCTGCGGTCCCGCGACCTCAACGGCCGTCGCGATGCCGGCGGTGATGTCGTAGGTGTCCACCAGCAGCGTGGTGGAGACCCCGAGCGCCGCGACCTGGGCCGCGAAGGCCTCCGCCTCGGTGTCGTGCAGCAGGGTGAACGCGTGCGCGGAGGTCCCCGAGGTGGGGATGCCGTACGTCGCGCCGGCCTGCAGGTTCGACGTCGAGGTGAACCCCGCGAGGTAGGCGGCGCGGGCGGCGGCGACGGCGGCCTGCTCGTGGGTGCGGCGCGAGCCCATCTCGATGATCGGGCGGTCCCCGGCAGCGTGCGCCATCCGGGCCGCGGCCGCGGCGATCGCGCAGTCGTGGTTGAGGATCGAGAGCACGACGGTCTCGAGCACGACGGCCTCGGCGAAGGTGCCGGTGACGGTGAGCATGGGGGAGGCGGGGAACCACAGCTCACCCTCGGCGTAGCCCTCGATCGACCCCGTGAACCGGTACCCGGCCAGCCAGGCCAGCGTCCTCTCGTCCAGCACGCCGTGCAGCCCGCTCAGCAGCTCCGGGTCGAAGGTGAAGTCGCGCACGGCGTCGAGGACCCGTTCGGTGCCGGCGACGACGCCGTAGCGGCGGCCGTCGGGCAACCGGCGGCCGAAGACCTCGAACGTGCACGGCCGGTCGCCGGTGCCGTCGGCCAGCGCCGCCTGCAGCATGGTCAGCTCGTACATGTCGGTCAGCAGCGCTGTGCTCGCGCGGGGGCTCCCCATGCTGGGAATCTAGCGAGCGCGGGGTTGCCTAGACTGCGGGGGTGCCCGCCGCTGTCCCCGTCGTCCTCACCGCTCCCACCGAGCTCGAGCGTCCGGAGACCGACCTCGGCACCGCTCCGGACACCCCGTGGGTCACCATCGTCTGGAACGACCCCGTCAACCTGATGTCCTACGTCGCCTACGTGTTCCGCACCCACTTCGGCTACTCCGAGGCCAAGGCCGACGCGTTGATGCTCGACGTGCACCAGAAGGGCCGCGCCGCCGTGAGCGCCGGCCGCCGCGAGGCGATGGAACGTGACGTCGAGGCCATGCACGGCTACGGGCTGTGGGCCACCCTGCAGAAGGACGAGTGAACGTGGCCACCTTCCGCCGGACCCGGCACGGGCACTTCTCGCTGACGCTGCACCCCTCCGAGGCCGACCTGCTGGCCTCGCTGGCCCGTGAGGTCCTCGAACTCCTCGAGGTGCCCGCGCCCGCGCCGCAGCGACCCGTCGACCCGCTGCAGGCCGAGCTCGGTCTGCACGACCTGCCGAGCTTCGACGGTCTCCCCGACGAGCTGCCGGACGGCCTCGCCGGCGACGGACCGCTCGCCCCGCCCGAGGACGAGGTGCTGCGCCGGTTGCTGCCCAACGCCTACGGCGACGACGACCCCGCGGCCTCCGCGGAGTTCCGCCGCTTCACCGAAGGCGGTCTGCGGGAACGGAAGGCGGCCGCGGCGAGCAGCCTGCTGGCCTCGCTGGCCCCCGTCGAGGGACAGGGCGGCCGGATCCAGCTCGACCCCGACGGCGCGCGCTCCTGGCTCTCCGCGCTCAACGACATCCGGCTCGCGCTCGGCACCCGCCTCGGTGTGAGCGACGACAGCGACCCCTTCAGCGACCTCGCCGAGGACGACCCGGCGCGCTGGGCGTGGGCGGTCTACGACTTCACCACCCACCTGCAGGAGACCCTCGTGCGGTCGCTGTCGTGAGCCTCGAGCAGGACCTGCCGATCGGGATCTTCGACTCCGGCGTCGGGGGTCTCACCGTCGCCCGCGCGGTGCTGGACCAGTTGCCGCACGAGGCCGTCCACTACGTCGGCGACACCGCGCACGCCCCGTACGGACCGAAACCCATCGCCGAGGTGCGCCGCCTCGCCCTCGACGTCCTCGACCGGATCGTCGAGTCGGGCGTGAAGATGCTGGTCATCGCCTGCAACTCCGCCTCCGCGGCGATGCTGCGCGACGCCCGCGAACGCTACGACGTGCCCGTCGTGGAGGTCATCCAGCCCGCCGTCCGCCGGGCCGTGCGCGCCACCCGCAACGGCCGGGTCGGGGTCATCGGGACCCGCGCGACGATCTCCTCGCGCGCCTACGAGGACGCCTTCGCCGCCGCCCCGCACCTGGCCCTCACCACGACGGCCTGCCCGGCGTTCGTCGAGTTCGTCGAGCGCGGCATCACCAGCGGCCCCGAGCTGCTCACCGCGGCCCGGGGCTACCTCGAACCGGCGATCGCCGCCGACGTCGACACCCTCGTCCTGGGCTGCACGCACTACCCCCTGCTGATGGCCGTCCTGCGCAGCGTCGTGGGCGACGACGTCACCCTCGTCTCCAGCGCCGAGGAGACCGCCTTCGACGTGTACCGCGAACTGGCCACCCGCGAACTGCTGCGCCCCGACGACCGTCCGCAACCCCGGCACCGGTTCACCTCCACCGGCGACACCGTCGCCTTCCGCCGCCTCGCCCAGCGCTTCCTCGGCCCCCAGCTCGGGCCGCAGCTCGTGGACGTCGACGAGACCGGCCCGCTCTACCTCGGCGCCCTGCGCTGACCACCCGGCGGGCGGTGCCGGCGCAGGCCGCGCACAGCCGCCGGTGAGAAGGTGGACCTCGTGACTGACCCGACCCGAACCTCTGGACGCGCCGACGGCCGCGCCGCCGACGAACTCCGTCCCGTGACCATCACCCGCAACTGGCTCGACCACGCCGAGGGCAGCGTCCTCGTCGAGTTCGGCCGCACCCGGGTGCTCTGCGCGGCGTCGTTCACCGAGGGTGTTCCGCGCTGGCGCAAGGGATCCGGCCAGGGCTGGGTCACCGCGGAGTACGCGATGCTGCCCCGGTCCACGAACACCCGCAGCGACCGCGAGTCCGTCAAGGGCAAGATCGGCGGCCGCACCCACGAGATCTCCCGGCTCATCGGCCGCAGCCTGCGGGCCGTCGTCGACACCGCCCAGCTGGGGGAGAACACCATCGTCCTGGACTGCGACGTCCTGCAGGCCGACGGCGGCACCCGCACCGCGGCCATCACCGGCGCCTACGTGGCGCTCGCCGACGCGATCTCCTGGGCCCGCGGCAAGGGCATCGTCAAGGCCTCCAAGCAGCCGCTGACCGGGACGGTGTCGGCGATCAGCGTCGGCGTCGTCGACGGGGTGCCGGTCCTCGACCTGCCCTACGTCGAGGACGTCCGCGCCGAGACCGACATGAACGTCGTCGTCACCGGCGACGGGAAGTTCGTCGAGGTCCAGGGCACCGCCGAGGGGGCGCCCTTCGACCGCGCCGAGCTGAACGCCCTGCTCGACCTCGCGCTGGGCGGCACGAGCACCCTCGCCGCGCTGCAGGCGGAGGCGCTCGCCCGATGAGCAGGGTCGTGCTGGCCACCCGCAACGCCCACAAGGTGGGGGAGCTGCGGGCCGTCCTCGCGCCGCTGTTGCCCGACGTCGAGGTCCTCACCGTCGACGCCTTCGAGCACGTCCCCGAGGTCGTCGAGACCGAGGTGACCTTCGCCGGGAACGCGCTGCTGAAGGCCCGCGCGGTCGCCGCCGCCACCGGCGTCCCGGCGATCGCCGACGACTCCGGCATCGGCGTCGACGTCCTCGGCGGGGCCCCGGGGATCTTCTCGGCGCGCTGGTCGGGCCGGCACGGCGACGACGTCGCCAACCTGGAACTCCTCCTCGCCCAGATCGCCGACGTCCCCGCGCAGCACCGCGGCGGGGCGTTCGTCTGCGCGGCGGCCCTCGCCCTGCCCGACGGCTCGGCCGTCGTCCGGCTCGGGGAGCTGCGCGGCACGATCACCACGACGACCGCCGGGGGTGGTGGCTTCGGCTACGACCCGGTCTTCGTCCCCGAGGGAGCGCAGCGGACGCTGGCCGAGCACACCGCGGCGGAGAAGAACGCGGTCAGCCACCGCGGGGCCGCCTTCCGGGCCCTGGCCCCGTTCGTCGTCGACGTTCTCGCCGGGCGACCAATCCCACTCGAGCACGGCTCCGAAGGACAGTGATGTGAGGACAGCCACGAACACGGGGGAGAGCGCGCCACCCGGCGTTGCGGAGGGGAAGCGCCGGTGGACCGGCGCGCTCTCGGGTGTTCTCAGCGCGGGGCTGACGTTCGGCGTGGGGCAGCTCGTGGCGGGGATCGTCTCCCCGTCGGCGGCTCCCCTCGTCGTCGTCGGCGACGCGGTCGTGGACCGGGTCCCGGCCTGGTTGAAGGACACCGCCATCCGGGCCTTCGGGACCCACGACAAGGTGGTCCTGCTCGCGACGATCACGGTCGTGGTCGTGCTGCTCGCCGCCCTGGCGGGGGTCCTGGCCCGGCGACGGCTGGCGGTCGGCGTCGGGATCGTGGGTCTGCTGGGTGTCGTGAGCGTGCTCGCGGCGGCCACCCGGCCGGACGCGACGACGCTGTCCCCCCTGCCCTCCGTCCTCGGTGCGGCGGCGGGGGCGTACGCGCTCACCGTGCTCACCCGCCGGCTCGCCGGACCCGGGGTGACGGGCCGCGCGGGCGGTCCACCCCGCCGGGCGGTCCTGCTGGGCGGTACCGCCGTCGTCGCGGCCGCCAGCGGTGGCGCGGGGCAGCTGCTCGTCACCACCCGCAGCGCGGAGATCTCCCGTGACGCCGTCGTGCTGCCTGCGCCGGCCGATCCGGCCCCGGTCCTCCCCGCGGGGATCGACCCGAGCGACGCGATCGCCAGCGGGCTCACCACCTACGCCACGAAGAGCGCCGACTTCTACCGCATCGACACCGCCCTCGTGGTGCCCGACCTGCGGGCCGAGGACTGGTCGCTGACGGTCCACGGTCTCGTGGACCGCGAGCTCACCCTGACCTTCGACCAGCTCCTCGCGATGCCCCTGCGGGAGCGCTGGATCACCCTGACCTGCGTGAGCAACGAGGTCGGCGGCGACTACGTCGGCACCGCCCGCTGGCTCGGCTACCCGCTCGCCGACCTGCTCGGGGCGCTGAGGGTGCAGTCCGGGGCGGACATGCTCTACGCCACCAGCACCGACGGGTTCACCCTCTCCGCGCCGCTGGCCGAGGTGACCGACGGCCGGGACGCGATGCTCGTCGTCGGGATGAACGGGCAGCCGCTGCCCCGCGAGCACGGGTTCCCCGTCCGCATGGTCGTCCCGGGTCTCTACGGCTACGTCTCGGCCTGCAAGTGGGTCACCGACATCGAGGTCACCCGGTTCACCGAGAAGACCGCGTACTGGACGGATCGGGGCTGGGCCGAGAAGGGCCCGATCAAGACGGCCTCCCGCATCGACGTCCCGCGCTCCTTCGACAAGGTGCGCGCGGGTCGGGTCCCGATCGCCGGCGTCGCCTGGGCGCAGCACCGCGGGATCAGCGCCGTCGAGGTGCGGGTCGACGAGGGGGAGTGGGAACGGGCCCGGGTCCTGCCCTCCGCCTCCGCCGACACCTGGTGCCAGTGGGTCTACGACTGGGACGCGACCGAGAAGGGCAGCCACACGGTGCAGGTGCGGGCCACCGACGGCACGGGTGCGCCCCAGACCGACGTCGTCGCCGCCCCCGCCCCGGACGGGGCCAGCGGGTACGACTCGATCACCGTCACCGTGCAGTGACACCCTGAGCACCCCGGACCGCCTGAAGATCGTCTGAAGTTCCTGCGCCGCAGACCAATCCCTCCGGTGCTCCGGTCCGAACCCCAGGTGTTCGAACGCTAGGGAACCTCCCCGGCCGGACCGCTGGGGGGAATCGTGGAGCTGGAGAGCGAATTCGGGGCCCGGTCCTGCGGGGTGGGTTCCCGTTGAGACACCTGGGACGACACCCGGGGCACGGGGCAGGAACCGCGTGCCGAGCCCCCGCCGGGGTGACACAGTGACGGTGATGACGACCTCGAGACCCCGCGATGCCGCGGAGACCAGCGCCGAGTCGGCCCTGGCCTCCGCCGCGAACGGTGACCAGGCCGCCTTCGCGACGTTCTACGACGCGACCGCTGCGGCAGTCCACGGCACTGTCCTGCGCGTCCTGCGCGACCCGGCCCAGTCCGAGGAGGTCGTCCAGGAGGTGTTCCTGGAGGCCTGGCGGACGGCGGCGCGCTTCGACCCGACCCGGGGCAGCGCCCGGGCCTGGGTGGTGACGATGGCCCACCGCCGGGCGGTGGACCGGGTCCGTGCCTCGCAGGCCAGTTCGGACCGCGACGAGAAGGTCGGGGTCCGTGAGATCCCGCCCTACGACAGCGTGAGCGAGGAGGTGGTGGTGATGCTGGAGCAGGACGAGGTGCGCCAGGCCCTCGACGCGCTCAGTCCGTTGCAGCGTGAGGCCATCGACCTCGCCTACTTCGGCGGGCGTACCCACCGGGAGATCTCGGAGCACCTCGCCGTCCCGCTCGGCACCGTCAAGACGAGGCTGCGCGACGGCCTCATCAGACTCCGCGACGTCATGGGGGTGGCCCGATGAGCCCCCGGAACCACCACGACCACCACACCGACCCGATCGACCCCACGGAGGACCCCTTGCTCGCCGCTGCCTGGGCGCTCGACGCGCTCGACGACGCGGAGCGCGAGGCCTACGAAGAGCGTCTGCGTTCCCACCCCGAGGAACGCGCCGACGCCGACGCGCTGCGCGAGACCGCGTCCCTCCTCGGCACGGCCGTCCAGCCGCCGGCCCGGTTGCGCTCCTCCGTCCTCGACGCGATCGCCGCGACGCCGCAGGAGACCCACGGACACACCGCGCCGCCCCCGGTGCTCGACCTCGACGTCGCCCGATCGCGACGCGCCCACCGTCAGGAGAGCGCCCGCCGACCCTCGCGCTGGAGCATGCTCGTCGCCGCCGCGGGGATCGTCGTCGCCGCCGCCGGCGTCGGGGTGGGGATCTCCTCGCGTTCCGAGCAACCGCCGACCATCAGCGCGGAACGGTCTGCGCGCCAAGAGGTCGCGGACCTGCTGAGCAGCCCCGGTGCGGTGGTCTCGACCGTCGCCGCCACCGACGGGGGCACCGCCACGCTCGTGCGGGCCGACGGCCGCCTCGGGGTCCTGACGACGGGTCTGCCCGCCGCCGGAGACGGCCGCGGCTACCAGCTGTGGCTCGCCACCGGCGACACGATCTCCTCCGCGGGGATGATCACCGTCGGTACCGGCGGGGGTTCCGCGACCGTCGTCGACGCCGGCAGTTCCAACGGGGTCGGGATCTCGGTGGAACCCGCCCACGGGTCGCAGCAGCCGACGACGACCCCCGTCGTCTTCACCGCCCTGCAGGCCTGACCGGTTCGGGTCCTTCTCCGGCACCACCGGTGCGGGAGAAGGGACTCGAACCCTCACGCCTCTCGGCACAGGAACCTAAATCCTGCGTGGCTGCCAGTTACACCACTCCCGCTCGCCCGCCAGGTTACTGGTCGAGCCCGAGGTCCTTGCGCAGCTTCGCGACGTGCCCCGTGGCGCGCACGTTGTACTGGGCCACCTCCACGACACCCTTCGGGTCCACCACGACCGTCGAGCGCACCACGCCGACGGAGGTCCGCCCGTAGTTCGTCTTCTCCCCCCAGGCCCCGTACGCCTCCAGGACCCGGTGGTCGGGATCGGAGAGCAACGGGAAGGTGATGTCGTCGCGTTCCGCGAACTGCGCCAGCTTCGCGACGGAGTCCTTCGAGATCCCCAGCACCCGGTAGCCGGAGGCGTTCAGGGCGTCGAGGGAGTCGCGGAAGTCGCAGGCCTGCGTGGTGCAGCCCGGGGTCATGGCCGCCGGGTAGAAGTACACGACGACGTGCTCCCCGCTCTCCTCCCGCAGCGACCGCAACGAGACGGTCGAACCGTCGTGGGCGGGGAGCGTGAAGTCGGGGGCGAGGTCACCGGGCGAGAGTCTGGCGGTCATGTCCGGACGATAACGACTGCGCCGCCCGCGTGCCCCGTCAGGAGAGCGGGTCCCGGCTCCGGTACGGTTCCGGGGACACGCAGCAGGACGACGTCCTCCCCGGGTCGTGCCCGGGCTGCACGAGAACGACGTCGGACGAACACAGGAGGTGGCCGTGGCGGCCAGCGACGGCAAGGCCGAGATCACGACGACCGACCCCCGCGCCCTCGAGCGCGAGGTCGAAGCCCGTCGTGCCCAGCTCGCGGGCACCATCGACGAACTCACGTCGCGACTCGCTCCGGCGGCCATCAAGGACCGTTCGCTGGCGAGCGTGAAGGCCAAGGTCAACGACTTCGCCTTCGACCACCGGGGCGGACTGCGCGTCGAGCGCGTCGCCGCCGTCGGCGTCGCCGTCCTCGGCGTCACCACGTTCCTGGTCGTCCGCGCGGTGCGCAAGCGCCGCTGAGCGGACCCCGCGACAGCGCCCCCGGCTCCCCACGGACCCGGGGGCGCTACGGTTCCCGCCGTGACACCCTCCACGACCGACCGGGACGGGCTGCCCGTCCGGATGCTGCACGACCGCGTCCTCGTCCTGCCCGACGACGCCGCCGAGCGGAAGTCCTCCGCCGGCATCCTCATCCCGGCCACGGCCGCGGTGGGGAAGCGGTTGTCCTGGGCCGCCGTCGTGGCCGTCGGCCCGCACGTCCGCCAGGTCTCCCAGGGGGACCGGGTGCTCTTCGACCCCGAGGACAAGGCCGAGGTCGAACTGCACGGCAAGGGCTACACCCTGCTGCGCGAACGCGACCTGCACGCCGTCGCCGCCCCCGGCGAGCAGGACGGCCGGACCGGGTTGTACCTCTGAACCGCTACTCGCCGCTGGACGTCGCGGGGCCGCTGCCCTGGGACATGGTCCGGGCCGTGCCCGCCATCATGCGGGCCCCGCACCTCTTCCTCACCGACGTCACCCGCCGGCACGGACCGGTGGCCGCCATCCCGATGCCCAGGACCCCGGTGCTCGTCCTCGCCGACCCCGACGGCGTCCGTCGCGTCCTCGTCGAGAACGCCCGCGGCTACGGCAAGTCCACGATCCAGTACTCGGCGCTCGCCACCGTCACCGGCGCGGGTCTGCTCGCCGGTGACGGCGAGGTCTGGAAGCAGCACCGGCGCACCGTCCAGCCGGCCTTCCACCACGGCAGCCTCGAGGACGTCGCCGCGCACGCCGTGCACGCCGCCCGCGGACTCGTCGCCGAGGCCGACGCGCTGGCCCCCGGGACGCCCCTGGAGGTCCTCGACGCGACCTCGCGCGCCGGGCTCGAGGTCGTGGGCCACACCCTCGCCGCCGCGGACCTCTCCGGCGACGCCCCCCTGCTCGTCGACGCCGTGGGCCGGGCGCTGGAACTCGTGGTGCGCCGGGCCGCGAGCCCCGTCCCCACGGCCTGGCCGACCCCCGCCCGGGCCCGCCTGGCCCGTGAGGTCGCCGTCATCGACGAGGTCTGCGCCCGCATCGTCGAACGCCGGCGCACCCGGTCCGTCGCGGAGCCCCGCGACGTCGTCGGCCTGATGCTGGCCGCGGGCATGGACGACCGCCAGATCCGCGACGAACTCGTCACGTTCGTCGTCGCCGGCCACGAGACCGTCGCGTCGTCGCTGACCTGGACGCTGGACCTGTTGGCGCGCAACTCCTCCGTCCTCGCCCGCGTGCACGCCGAACTCGCCGACGCCCTCCACGGCCGAGAACCCGGCTGGTTGGACCTGGGGAACCTCCCGCTGCTGCGCGCCGTCGTCGACGAATCGCTGCGCCTCTACCCGCCCGCCTGGGTCGTGACCCGCAAGGCGCTCGCGGACGACGTCGTCGCGGGCGTCGAGGTCCCGGCCGGGACGCTCGTCATCGTCTGCACCTGGGCGCTGCACCGCGATCCCGCCGTCTGGGAGGCCCCGGAGGAGTTCCGCCCGGACCGGTTCCTGACCGGGACCCGCCCGCCCGCCGGCAGCTACGTCCCCTTCGGGGCCGGGCCACGGCTCTGCATCGGCCGCGACCTCGCCCTCGTCGAGGAGGTCCTGGTCCTCGCGACGCTGCTGCGGGGTCACACCGTCGTTCCGGCGGGCCCGCCGCGACCCGTGGACGCCCTCGTGACGTTGCGCCCGCGGGGCGGGCTGCCGTTGCACGTCGAGCGCCTGGCACCCTCCCTCCCATGAGCGAGAGCACTCCCGTCAGCCGCAAGGAGACCTTCGTCTTCACCCCCGCCGACGGCGTCCCCCCGCAGGTCGGGCCGTTCGCGCACGCGACCCGCCTGGGCGACCTGGTGTTCGTCACCGGTCAGATGCCCACCGATCCCGCGACCGGGGCGGTGGTCGCAGGCGGCGTCGTCGAGCAGGCCGAGCAGGTCCGGGCGAACCTCGCCGCCGTGCTCGCGCAGTTCAGCATGACCTTCGACGACGCCCTGCAGGTCCGGGTGTACCTGCGGGAGTTCGAGCAGGACTTCGCCGCGTTCAACGAGCGGTACGCGACGTGGTTCGAGGGTCCGCTGCCCGCGCGGACCACCGTCGGCGTCACCGGGCTGGCCGTCGGCGCCCTCGTCGAGGTCGACCTGATCGCCGGACGCTGAGGGCGCCTGCGCCGGACGGGTGAACCGGGAGCGGTGCTGCTCAAGCCCGTGACGTCCGCGACCGATGACCGGTGCACGGCCCCACCGGCCGTGCCCACGAGGTCGAGGAGGACCGCCGTGAAGCCGCTCCACCAGGTTCTGCGAGACCTCGAGTTCGCCGCCGGCCAGGGCACGCTGACGCCCACGTTCCTGGACGACTACGCCCTGCGCCACGGCGAGCAGGTCCTCGCCCTCTACGGCCTGGCCGCGCGCCGCGGCCTGACCGTCGCCGGCGAGGACGGCCGCAACGACCACCTCGCGGAGCAGAAGGAGTGGCACTCCAGCGTCGACCCCGTCGCGGTCGAGCGGGAACTCGACGCCCACTGCGCCGAGGTCCTGCGCAGCGTCCGCGACGCCGTCGACGACGGTCGTCCCGCGTGTCTGCGCAAGCGCAGCCGGACCGGGTTCTACCCGATCACGCCGGGGCACTGAGGCTCAGGGCATCTCCATCGTCTCGGCCCGGCGGACCTCCGCCAGCGCCGCGTCGATCCGGCGCCGCAACGGGGTCGCACCGGCCGTCACGAGTCCGTGGACCAGCAGCACCGAGTGCTGCAGGACCAGCGCGTGACCGAGACGGGGGATCTCCTCCGGGTCCGGGTGCTCGCCCAGGGCGGCGGTCAGGACGACGACGAGGATCCGGGGGTCCAGGCCCTCGAACCAGGTCGCCGTCCCCGCGGTGGTGGTGACGGCGTCGCGCACGTCGTCGGCGTCGAGCCCGTCCGGGTGCTGCTCCTCCAACGTCTGGCGCAGCACCCACCCCAGGACGATCCGCGCCTGGTCGGCGTCGAAGCCGGCCAGCGCGGTCCCGGCGGCGGCGAAGTCGTCCGCGTCGGCGCGGGCGACGGCGTCCACGGCGGTCGTGACGAGACGGAGCAGGTGCGCGGGGTCGGCCGGGGTGGGACTCACCCCGCCATCTTCGCTGCTCCTCCCGCCTACGCTGCCGGGGTGCCCCTGGACCGCGTTCCCGACCTCACGTCGCTGCGGTTGTTCGTGGCCGTCGTCGAGACCGGGTCGATCGGCGCGGGCGCCCGCCGCGTCGGGATCACCCAGCAGGCGGCCTCCGACCGCCTGCGCGGGGTGGAGTCCCAGGTGGGCGTCGCCCTCCTGCACCGCAGCCGGCAGGGATCGGTACCCACCGAGGCCGGGACGGTGCTGGCCGGCTGGGCCGCGCGACTGCTCGACACCGCCACCGAGGTCGCCGAGGGCATCGCGACCCTGCGCGCCGACAGCGCGGCCCGGCTGCGGGTCGCGTCGAGCATGACGATCGCCGAGCACCTCGTCCCGCGCTGGTTGCTCGTGCTGCGCCACCGCGCCACCACCGCCGGGTCGGTGCCGCCCGCGGTGGAACTCACCGCGACCAACAGCGTGCGGGTCCTCGCCGCCCTCGAACGCGGCGACGTCGACCTGGGTTTCGTCGAGGGGGCCGCTGTCCCAAAGGGTTTCCGCAGCCGTCCCCTCGCGCAGGACCACCTCGTCGTGGTGGTCTCCCCGGGCCACCCCTGGACCCGTCGCCGCCGGGTGGTCACCCCCGGGGAACTCGCCGCCACCGCCCTGGTGTCCCGGGAGACCGGGTCGGGGACCCGTGAGGTCCTCGAGAACGCGCTGGCCGCGGTCGGGCACGGCCTGGTGCCGCCCGCGGTGGTGCTCACGACCGCCACCGGCGTGCGCGAGGCCGTGCGCGCGGGCGCCGGTGTCGCCGTCCTCAGTCGCCTGGCCGTCGCCGACGACCTCGAGGCCGGGCGGTTGCAGGCCGTCCCCGTGGCGGGTCTCGACCTCGGACGGACGTTGCGGGCCGTCTGGACCGGCGCCGCCCGGATGCCGCCGGGCCCCGCCCGCGACCTCCTCGGCGTCGCGGCCACGAACCGCTGACGACGCTGCGTGCCCTGTGGATGAACTCCGGGGCGTTCCGCGGGTCCGGGTTAGTTTCCTCCCACGTCAGCAGTGACCGGGAGGAGGGGTTCGGGTGGACGAGTTGTCGCCGGGAGCCGCCGACGCCGCAGCCACCTCCGCGCGGCACGCCGCCGCGGCCACCGCGGCGATCGCGGGGCACGTCGGGTCGGGCGTGTCCGCCCTGGGGGGCTGGTACGGCGTCGCGCGTGACGGTTACGGCGAGCGGGTCCTGGAGTTGCAGGCCCGGTTGGACACGTTGTCCTGGACGGCCACCGCCGGCGCGACCCTGATCGAGGGTCACGCCCTGCAGTTGCGGATGCTGAAGGCGAAGCTCGCGGGGATCGACGACGACATCGGAGCGGTCCGGCGCCGACTGGACTCCGCCCTGGTGGATCCGGCGGCCACGCAGGTCGACTGGGCGGAACTCGAACGCTGGCAGGCGAGCCGGGAACGGGTGCTCGCGGAGTTCGACGACGCCTCCGCGGAGTTCGCGACCCGGATGTTCTCGGTCCTGGACCAGGTCTCCGACCGCCCCCGCCGCCTCGGCGAGCACGTCGACGACGCCGCGGCGACGGTCGTCTCGGCGGGGCGGGACGCCGCGTTCACGGCGCTGGGCTGGGCCTGGGACCGACCGGGCTGGGTCTCGACCTGGAAGCAGGTTCCCGGGGCCGCCCTCGACGCCGCGCAGCATCCCGTCGAGACCCTCGCCGACGCCGTGGACTGGGACGACTGGTCGCAGGGTCGCTACGGCGCGGGTGCGGCGAGCCTGGGGATGGCGGTCGTCGGCCGGGGCGCCATCCGCAGCACGGGCCGGTTGGGCAAGGTGCTGCCGGACGGTCACCGGTGGGCGAAGTACCTCGACGCGGACGGGAACCCCCTGCCGCAGACGGTCGACGAACTGTTCGCCGGTGTCGACCTCGGCCGCAACGAGGTCTTCCGGGACGCGCACACGGTGGCCCGGCACGTGGACGTGGACGACGAGTTCCTGCGGAACCGGTTGCGGACGGGGGTGGTCGAAGGTGGCAGACTCGGGAGGCCCCCGCCCTTTGCGTCCCGCTGGACCGACGAGGCCACGGCGGAGGAGGTCATCGGTGAGGCGCTGCGTGAGTGCTCGGCCGACGTCGACCGGGCTGTCGGTCAGGGTGAGGAGAGGTACACCGTCCGGGCTCCGGCCGCGGCGGACGTCGGGGTCGTCTGGACCCTCGATCCCCACGGGATCCCCGTGGAGGTTCCAGTTTCCGAAGTCGTCATCGTTCTCGAACAGGCAGGAGATGGATCGTGGTTCATCCTGACGGCGTACCCCGACGTCGCGTCGAGCCCTACCCCCTCGGGAGTGCCTTCATCGGACTGACGGGTTCGAGCCTCTGCCTCCGTCACCCCCTGGAGCGGGCGCTCGGAGGGCGCGGAGTCGACTTCGCCGACCAGCTCGACTGGTGGCGCTCCATCGTCGCCCTCGGCCACCGGGAGGACTTCGTCACCGTCATGCAGGACGTCGCGGGGGTGCTGTTCGTCGACCCCCCCGAGGGGAACTCCTGGGTCCGGTGGGCGAACTGGGTGGACGAGCGGCTCACGGAACTCGTCGACGACCCGACCACGGTGGCCGACGTGCCGAGGTACGCCGAGAACTGGCAGATCCGTCACGGGGAGCTGGACGCCGCGGCCCGAGACGACCTGCGTCAGGCGATGGCGAAGCTGTCCGTGCCTCACGGCGTGTCGCGGCGGGACTACCTCGTGCTCGACGTGGGCCGGCCCGTGGGAACGGTGAGCGTGGGAGAACACGACAGCAACCGGAGGTTCGGCGAGACCGTGACCACCCGGGTCGGCGTGGTGCTCGAGCGGACCGATCGAACCCGGGTGATCGGCGTGCACGCGGCCGACCCGGAGGACGAGTTCCGCGGTGCGCAGTGGCGCGCCCGGTGGCCGGTGCTCGCCTCCCTCCTGGGGGGGTGGTTCAGCCTCGCCGCGGTGGGCGACCAGGATCCGTCCGCGATGCAGTACCGGATGCTCCGGGAGGAGTCCGGCGAGCACCTCGAACGCCTCGTCGCCGAGGGCGCGGAACTCCTCGCCCTCGGCGACGACGACCTGCGCGCGGCCGTCCGGGCGCTCGGGTGCTACGTCGAACCCTCCTGGCTCCGGCTCTGGCTGGAGTGGATGTTCTGGCGCATCGGGTACTTCGACTGGACGTGAACCCTCAGCAGTCCAGGCCCGACGACAGCGCCCGGAGGTTCTCCTCCATCAACGACAGGTAGTCCTGGTCCGCCTCGACCCGCTCCACGGGGTGCAGCACGGCGGTCGCCACCCCGAGTTCGGCGGCCAGCAGTTCGGCGACGGCGGGGTTCGCGCTCGCCTCGAAGAAGATCGTCTCGACGGAGTTCTCGCGCACCACCCGCACGACGTCGCGCAGCCGGGCCGGGGAGGGTTCCACGGACGGGTCGACACCGGCGATCCCGAGCTGGCGCAGGCCGTAGCGCTGGGCGAGGTAGCCGAACGCCTCGTGCGAGGTGACCAGGGCGGCGCCCGCGCACCCGGCGAGCGCGTCGCGGTACCGGGCGTCGAGGTCGCCCAGCCGGGAGTCGAGGCGGGCGGCTCCCGCGCGGTAGTCCTCGGCCCCCGCGGGATCGACGGCCGACAGCTCGGCCGCGACGTCGTGCCCGACCTGCGCCAGTCGCGTCGGGTCGAGCCAGAAGTGCGGGTCGTCCTCGAGGTCGGCGTAGCGGGCCGCGTCCACCAGGTGCTCCGGCGGTCGCGACGCCAGGACGTCGTCCACGGCGGGCTGCAGGGTCGAGAGGTGCACGACGACGTCGGCGTCCACGAGGGCGGCCAGCTGCCGGGTCGACACGTCCGCGTCGTGGCTGTCGGCGCCGGGGGCCACCAGGTTCGTCACGGCCGCGCGGTCCCCGGCCACCGCGGTGGCCACGAACTCCAGCGGGTGCGAACTCGTCACCACCGTCAGGCCCTCCTCCTCGGCGGCGGCGGGGGAGCAGCCGGCGAGGAGGAGGACCAGGACGAGCAGGAACCTCACGCGGCGGCCTCGCCGGGCACGCCCTTGAGCTCGTTGGGCGTCACGCTCAACGCGGCGCTGCGGAAGACCTCGCCGGTCTCGATGTCGACGGCGTGCACCGACCGCGTCGCGGGGTCGCTCACGTAGGCGGTCCCGTCCAGGGTGAACACCTGCGGCTGCGGGCTCTGCCAGTCCTCCTCGACCTGCCACGCACCGACGACGGGGGTGGAGCGGACGACGGCGCCCGCCGCGGTGTCGACGAGGTGCAGCGCCCCGTCGGTGCCGAGGACGACCCCTTCGCCGTTCTCGCCGCGACCCAGCGAGCGGTACCAGTACGAACTGGGGAGGTCGACGAGGCGCAGTTGCCCCGTCGTCGTGTCGACCAGGGAGACGCGGGTCGTGAGTTCGACCTCGGCGTCGGGGTCGGTCTTGTAGTCGCCGAGGACGATCGGGGAGTCCTCGGTGCCGAACTGGTTGCCGATGCGCCCGAACGCGTCGGGGCTGGCGACCTTGGTGGTGACGCCGTCGCGGTGCACGAGCACCCCGTCGCTGCACCCGATGACGACGGTCTCGTCAGCGGCGACCGTCTCGCCGTGGACGGCGGGGCACTCGTCCGAGGCGGCGACCTCGGCGTTCTGGGCGTCGAGCACGCGGATCCCGGTCCGTCCCTCCTCGTCGCCCTCGGAGACGACGACGTGGCCGTCGGAGAGTTCGACCGCGACACCGTGGTGGGGGTGGGGGGTGTCGAACTCCCGGGTCCGCGGGGCGTCGGCGACGTCCTCGCTGTCGAAGGACACGACGTGGCCGGTGCCGTCGTCGAAGAGGACCGTGCGTCCGGCGTGGGCGACGACGTGGCCCGGCTCCTCGGCGGGGAAGACGACGCCGGTGTCGTGCGGCTGCGTCGTCCAGAAGTGCGAGTGGTCCCCGTGCGGTTCGCTCCAGGCGCCCGTGTCGAGGACGTGGAAGCCGCTGACCCCGTCCCGGGTCCCGGACACCACCAGGTGCCGTCCGTCGCCGGCGGGGTTGAGGCGGGTGAAGCCGTCGTAGGGCACGTCGGCGAGGACCTCCAGCGTCGAGCCGTCGAGGACCTGGACCCCGCCGTCGTAGCTGATCGCGACCCGGGGGGCCGCGGCGGCCACCTCGGTCTTCACGTAGGAGGGCCCGGCGGGGGCAGCGGGTTCCTCGGCGGCACCCCCTCCGCACCCGGCGAGCAGGGTCAGGGACAGCGGGAGGGCGAGGAAGGGGCTGCGGCGCACGGTGACTTGTCCAACCTGGTCGGGGGCTGTGAGCGACCACGAAGCTAACACAACTGAGAATCGTTACTGTTTAGGCGGACGGAGGGGGCCCTCCGGTCGAGAAGACGCGCCGTCTGTGGTGGGGTGAGGCCACAGATCAGCAGTCAGTGCGGAGGAGCGTTCGTGAACGAGGTCGGCAGCACGGTCGATGACGGTGTCCAGGCACCCGCGGTGACGGTGGAGGCGGCCGAGCACGAGCCGAGCGAGATCACCTACGACGAGCAGCGCTACGAGGCGCGCCCCCGGGCGCTGCGCCGGCCCCGTCCGCAGGCCCGCCTGCGCGGGACCGACTCGCCGCCGAAGCCGGCGGCCGGTGACGGTCCCGCGGACGGCAGCAACCCGGAGTACGTCCGGTGGCTGCTCGTGCAGTCGATGCTCGCCGACGCGCAGAAGATCAGCCGGCAGTTCTCCGGCCAGGCCAGCATGTGGCAGAACCCGTACGCCAAGCCCGATCCCCGGCGCGCGGTCGACACCGCCGCGGTCTGGTTCACCGCGTACCCGATCTCGCTCATCACCCGCCAGGGACGGTCCTTCCTCGGCTCGCTCGGCGACCCGGAGCTCTGGCAGGCGTTCCAGCACATCGGCATCGACGCCGTCCACACCGGGCCGGTGAAGTCCGCGGGCGGGCTCGACGGCTGGCGTCAGACGCCCAGCGTCGACGGCCACTTCGACCGCATCTCCACCGAGATCGACCCGATGTTCGGCACCGAGGGGGAGTTCCGCCACCTGTGCGAGGTCGCGGCCGAGCACTCCGGCAGCGTCATCGACGACATCGTCCCCGGCCACACCGGCAAGGGCGCCGACTTCCGCCTCGCCGAGATGGCGTTCCAGGACTACCCGGGGATCTACCACATGGTGGAGATCCCCCGGGAGCACTGGGAACTGCTGCCCGACGTCGCCCCCGGGCACGACGCCGCGAACCTCGACGCCTCCGCCGAGGCGGCGCTGTCCGAGCTGGGGTTCATCATCGGCCAGCTCCAGCGCGTCATCTTCTACGCCCCGGGCATCAAGGAGACGAACTGGTCGGCGACCCGTGAGGTCGAGGGCGTCGACGGCGTCGTCCGTCGCTGGGTGTACCTGCACTACTTCAAGCAGGGTCAGCCCTCCGTGAACTGGCTGGACCCCAGCTTCGCCGGGATGAAGCTCGTCATCGGCGACGCGCTGCACTCCCTGGGCGACCTCGGGACGAGCGCGCTCCGTCTCGACGCCAACGGTTTCCTCGGGGTCGAGAAGAGCGTCGAGGGGCCCGCCTGGTCCGAGGGCCACCCGCTCTCCGAGGCCGCGAACCACCTCATCGCCGGGATGGTCCGCAAGGTCGGCGGGTTCACCTTCCAGGAGCTGAACCTCACCATCGAGGACATCCGCGACACCTCCGAGGTGGGCGCGGACCTCTCCTACGACTTCATCACCCGTCCCGGCTGCCAGCACGCCGTCGCGACGGGGGACACCGAGTTCCTCCGGCTCTGCCTGCGCCAGGCCCTCGAACTCGGCGTCGACCCGGCCTCGCTCGTGCACGCCCTGCAGAACCACGACGAGCTGACCTACGAACTCGTCCACTGGGCCACGCGGCACGCCGAGGACGAGTACGACTACCACGGCGGGAAGATCACGGGCGGGGCGCTGGCCGAGAAGATCCGCGCCGACCTCGTCGAGAAGCTGACCGGGGACGCCGGTCCGTACAACCTCGTCTTCACCACCAACGGGATCGCCTGCACGAGTGCGAGTGTCATCGCGGCCAGCCGCGGTCACCGCGACCTCGACGAGCTCACCGACGACGACGTGGAGCAGATCAAGCGAGCCCACCTGCTGATGGCGATGTTCAACGCCTGGCAGCCCGGCGTGTTCGCGATGTCCGGTTGGGACCTCATGGGCATGCTGCCGCTGCCCGTCGAGAGCGTGAAACCCCTGCTGTCCTCCGGCGACACCCGCTGGATCGAACGGGCCGCCCACGACCTCATGGGGGTCGCTCCCGAGGCGACGATGTCGGCGTCGGGGATCCCGGTCGGCCGTTCGCTCTACGGGACGATGCCGGAACAGCTGGCGGACGAGGCCTCGTTCGCGAACCGGCTCAGCGCGGTCCTCACCGTCCGCCGGGACCACAAGATCGCCACGGCCCGCCAGATCGACATCCCGGCCGTCGCGCACCCGAGCATGCTCGTCATGGTCCACGCCCTCGACCCCGCCGACCACGACGGCCAGGAGGTCCTGCAGGTCACGGTGCTGAACTTCGGGCAGGAGACCATCGAGGGTTCGGTGCGCTCCGAGCACTTCACCCCGCGGGTCCCGGTGTGCGACATGACGTCGGGTGCGGAGATCGGCTGGGTCGACGACCTGAAGAGCTTCGGGGTCTGGCTGGCGCCCTACGGCGGGTTGTCGCTGCTGCTCAAGCCGGCGACCGTCGAGGACGAGGACGTCCGCACCGCCGGCTGATCCTCAGCGTTCCTGCACGGGAACGTTGAAGGGGGTCAGGATCTGGATCGTCGAGGCCGAACCGCGCTGCTCCGAGCGCGTGTAGGGGGCCTGCAGGAGCATCCTGCAGGCCTGGGCGCAATCGGTGCGCAGGTCGTGGTGCAGCACGGCGGAGATCTCACCGCGGCTCAGCAGGTCGGCGTTCTCCCCGTCGAGGTCGTGCACCACGAACGGCAGCGGGCGGGAACCCCGGCGCTCGAAACCCCGGAGCACACCGGCGTTCCCGCCGGCCCCCGCGCACATGGAGTACACCGCGCGCAGCCCGGGTCGTTCCTCGAGGACCTTCGCGACCGCGTCCTCGAGGGCGCTCGGGTCGAGGTCGTCGTCGTAGACGTCGACGACGGTGCGCACCGACCCCTCCAACTGCGCCAGGGTCGCCTCGAAACCCCGCGAGCGCTGGCGTTCGCTGTCCTGCTCCAACCGGCTGCGGACGACGAGGACGGGGTCCTCGGGGTCCGGGGCCCACTGCGTCAGCAGGTAGGCGGCCGTCGCCCCGGCGCCGCGGTTGTCGGCACCGACGTACCCGCGGCGGGCGCTGCCCGGGAGGTCGCTGGCCAGCGTCACCACCGGGACCTGCCCGTCGGCGAGTCGTTGCACGGCGGCGCGGACGGCGGGGGAGTCCGGCGACTGCAGGACGACGCCGTGGGACCCGGTGCGCAGCACCCGGTCCAGCTCGGCCGCGACCCAGTCCCCGTCCGCGCCGTGCGAGGTGTGGAAACGGGCCCGCACGGTCGCGGGACGCAGGGTGGGCAGTTCGACCTCGAGGGCGGCGCGCACGGCGTCGGCGAACCGGCGCGGCGCGGACATCACGACGTCGAACATCACGGTGCGACCGCTGAGGCGCACCTGCGACTGCTGGAGCTCCAGGTCGGCGACGGCCCGGCGCACCTGCTCCACCGTCCCGGCCCGCACCCCCGGACGCTCGTGCAGGACCCGGTCCACGGTCGCTTCGGACAGCCCCGCCTGCACGGCGATGTCCCGCACGCTGAACTTCCGCCTCACCTCGTGAGTCTCGCACCCACCCCGGCCGGACTCAGCCCTGGTAGCGCCCCGGGCGGTGGTTCATCGACAGCACGAGGTTGAGCACCACGGCACCGAGCGCCGACAACCCGACGACCGGGGGCGGGACGACCGTGAGGGAGGCCAGCACCACGACGACGTCGAGGGCCATCTGGACGTACCCCGCGCGCCAGCCGAACCGGTCCTGCAGCAGCAGGGCCAGGATCCCGAAACCCCCGAGACTGGCCCGGTGGCGGAACAGCACCAGGATCCCCACGCCCGCGGCCAGGTTCCCGAACAGCGCCGCGTAGACCGGGGCGACGTCCAGGTCCGGCAGGGCCGCTGCGTGGATCGAGGAGAACACCGACACCGCGACCACCGCGACGAGGGAGCGGACCGTGAAGGCCCAGCCGCGCGTGCGCAGGGCCACCACGAAGAACGGCAGGTTCACCAGCGGGAACAGCACGGCGAAGGGGATCGGCGCGGCGTAGCTCAGCAGCAGGCTGAGTCCCGCGGTCCCGCCGGTCACGGCGGACGTGCTGTGCAGCAGGAACAACCCGAAGGAGGCGAGGAACGTCCCGACGGTGATCCCGGCGACGTCCTCGACGAGCGTGTGCGGTGGCGCCGCGGTCAGCGTCGGCGCGCTCACCGCAGCACCGCCAGCACGCGGTCGTTCGTGGCCGGATCGGCGAGGGTGATCCGGACCCCGTCGCCGGCGTAACCCCGCACCAGGACGTCGGCGGCGGCGAACGCCTCGACGAGCCCCTCGCGCCGGGCGTCGTCGGCGCGCAGCCAGACGAAGTTCGCCTGCGAGTCCGGTACCGCGTACCCCGCGGCGCGGAGTTCGCCCGTGACCCGGGCTCGCTCACGGGTGACCGCCCGCACCCGGTCGCGGACCTCGTCGGCCGCGTCGAGGGAGGCGATCGCGGCCCGCTGCGCGAGCGCGCTCACCGCGAAGGGCAGGGCCACCCGACGCAGTCCCTCGGCCAGCTCCGGGGACGTGACGGCGTAGCCGACGCGCAAGCCGGCGAGTCCGTAGGCCTTGGAGAACGTCCGCAGGACGCAGAGGCCGGGGAAGCGGCGTCGCAGCTGCAGGCTGTCCGGGCCGGTGCCGTCGGCGTACTCGACGTAGGCCTCGTCCACGACGACCAGGACCCCCGCGGGCACCTTCCCCAGGAACTCCTCGAACTCGACCGCGGAGATGCCCACGCCGGTCGGGTTGTTGGGCGAGCAGACGAGGACCGCCCGGGTCCGGGGGGTGACCGCGGCGGCCATGGCGTCCAGGTCGTGCCCCTCGTCGGCCCGCAGCGGGACCGGGACGGGCCGGGCCCCGGCCAGGGTCGTGAGGATCGGGTAGGCCTCGAAGGAGCGCCAGGCGAAGACGACCTCGTCGCCCGGGTCGCAGACGGTGGCGAGGACCTGGGCGAGGACCCCGACGCTGCCGGGACCGACGGCGATCTCCTCGGCCCGGGCGCCGAGGTGCGCGGCCAGGCGTGCGCGCAGGTCCTCGCACGTCGGGTCGGGGTAGCGGTTCAGGGTGGCGGCGGAGGACAGCACGACGTCCAGCACCGACGGCAACGGCGGGTAGTGGCTCTCGTTGGCGGCCAGCGCCGCGGTCAGGTCGCTGGTCGCGCGGCGACCGGCGACGTACCCGGGAAGTCCGGCCACGGTGGACCGGGGGCTCATGATCGTGCTCACCCGCCCAGGTTCGGGGTCCGGTGGAGGCTGCGCAACAGACGTCTCCACGACTGAGCACGATGACACCGTCTGGACGCAGATCGTGGCATCGTGCTCAAGGTGACGACCTTCACCGCCCTGGATCCCCTCGACGCCCGGATCCTGCTCGCCCTGGACGCCGACCCGGACGCGACCGTCCTCTCCCTGGCCCGTGAGCTCGGGGTCGCCCGCAACACCGTGCACGCCCGGCTGCACCGGATGAACGCGGCCGGCGCGCTGGGGGAGTTCAGCCGCCGCCTCGATCCCGTCGCGCTCGGCTACCCGATGATCGCGTTCCTGTCCGTGGCGCTGAGCCAGGCGTCGGGACCGGAGGCCGTCGCCGCGCTCCGCGAGGTCCCCGAGGTGGTCGAGATGCACGCCACGACGGGCGACGCGGACCTGCTCCTGAAGATCGTCGCCAGGGACACCTCCGACCTGCACCGCATCACGACGTCGCTGTTCAGCGTGCCGGGGGTGGTCCGCACCAGCACCTCGATCTCGCTGGCCACGGAACTGCCACCGCGGCACGGGGCGCTGCTGCGCCGGGTCGCGGAGGGCTGAGGCTCACATCAGCACCGACGACAACAGCAGGCTCGTCTCGGAGTTCACCACCCCGTCGACCCCGCGGATGCGGCCGAGCACGCGGTCGAACTCGGTCAGCGACGTCGTGCGGATCTCGGCGACGAGGTCCCAGCCACCGTTCGTCGTGTGCAGCGAGACGATCTCGGGCAGTCCGCGCAGCCGCTGGATCACCCGGTCCGTGGCACGGCCCTCGAGCTCGATGAACGAGATCGCCCGGACGTCGCCCTCGGCCCCCTCCCGGACCCGGGTGGTGAACCCGAGGATGGACCCGTTGGTCTGCAGCCGCTCGATCCGGTGGGTGATCGTCGCCCGGGTCACCCCGAGCCGCCGGGCCAGTGACGCCGCGGGTTCCCGGGCGTCCGTGCGCAGGGCGGCCAGCAGCCGCCGGTCGAGGTCGTCGAGTTCGGGCACGAGGGCAATCTAGGCGTTGTGCCTCCGGTCCGGGGTCGATCCGCGCAGTTGCCACCTGCAGATCGCGCGATCAGCCGGTTGATCCGCAGCAGACCCCGTTCCTAGCCTGGGGGACATGCAGTTCGTGAGCGTGCGCAACATGGCCCGGTGGGTCAGCTCGACGGGACCCGAGGCGGTCATCGCCGGGATGGTCGACGTCCTGGAGCGGGACTTCCGGCGGTGGCCGGACTTCGAGCGGACCCCCCGGCTCGCGGCGCACTCCGCCGTCGGGGTCATCGAGCTCATGCCGACCACGGACGGGGAGCAGTACGGGTTCAAGTACGTCAACGGCCACCCCGGCAACCCCGCGCACGGCCTGCAGACGGTGACCGCGTTCGGCGTGCTCGCCGACGTCTACACCGGCTACCCGACCTTCCTGGCCGAGATGACGCTGCTGACCGCGCTGCGCACGGCCGCGACCTCGGGGCTGGCCGCCCGCTGGCTCGCCCCGCCGGAGGCCCGCGACGGCGTGATGGCGATGATCGGGACCGGGTCGCAGGCGGAGTTCCAGGCCCTCGGCATCCGCTCCCAGCTCGGCGTCGCCCGGTTGCGCGTCTTCGACGTCGACCCCGCTGCCACGAGCAAGTTCGTCCGCAACCTCGCCCCGCTCGGCTTCGAGGTCACGGTCTGCGCCAGCGCCGCCGAGGCCGCCCGGGGGGCCCAGGTCGTGACGACCTGCACGGCCGACAAGCAGAACGCCACCGTCCTGCACCTTGACGACATCGCCCCCGGCGTCCACGTCAACGCCATCGGCGGCGACTGCCCCGGCAAGACCGAGCTCGACCCGCGCATCCTGCAGGCGGCCGACGTCTTCGTCGAGCACACCGAGCAGACCCGCGTCGAGGGTGAGATCCAGCACCAGCCGGCCGACTTCGCGGTCACCGAGCTGTGGCAGGTCATCCGCGGTGAACGCGCCGGCCGGGGCAGCCGCACCACGGTCTTCGACTCCGTGGGCTTCGCGATCGAGGACTTCTCGGCGTTGACCTACGTCCGGGACGCGGTGCGCGACAGCGCCTTCGCCGAGACGATCGACCTCATCGCCGGGCCCGAGGACCCCAAGGACCTCTTCGGGGTCATCGGGGCCCCGGTGCCGACCGGGTGACGCTCGGGTTGCCGCGGCGGCACTCCCGCGGGACGGTTGAGGTCAGGACGGACCAGGGAGGCAGTCGTGGCACGGCTCGAACTCGACGCGGGGTTGTCCTCCGTCGGCGCCGCCCGGCGCTGGGCCGCCGACGAGTTCCTCCGCGGTGACGGCCGGGTCGACGACCACGAGCTGGCGGTCCTCGAACTGCTGGTGACCGAGACGGTCTCCAACGCCCTCCGCCACGGCCGCGGACCGGTCAGCCTCGAGCTGAGCCGGGACCTCGCCACCGGCGGCGTGCACGTCGCCGTCCACGACGGCGAACCGAGCGCCCCCGTCCTGCGGGACGTCGACGACCACGCGACCGGGGGCCGGGGTGTCGCTCTCGTGGACCAGCTCGCGCAGTCCTGGGGAACCGACCTCCAGGGCGCCGAGGGCAAGACGGTGTGGTTCGACCTCGTTCCCCTCCCCGCCGCCGCCTGATCCCTCGTGCGCGAACGTTTCACGCGCGAACGGGTAACCTGGCGGGATGACCGCTGAGCTCGAGACCGACCCCCTCGCCTTGGAGCGACAGGTCTGCTTCGCGCTCGTGGTGGCCGCCCGGACCGTCCTGTCGGTCTACCGGCCCGTGCTGGAGCCGATGGGGCTGACCCACCCGCAGTACCTGGTCATGCTGGCTCTCTGGGGCAGCGAACCGATGTCGGTGAAGGACCTCAGCGAGGCCCTGCAGCTCGACCCGCCGACGCTGTCCCCGCTGCTGAAGCGGCTGGAGGCCGCGGGCCTGCTGGAACGCCGGCGCCTCCCCGAGGACCAGCGGTCGCTGGCCGTGACCCTCACCGAGCAGGGCCGGGCGCTGCGCGTGGAGGCGTTGAAGGTCCCGGCGCAGATCGTGGCCAGGCTGGGCATGGACGTCGGGGAGCTCGAGCGCCTCCGCGACGGCCTCACCCACGTCATCGACGCCGCCGTCCGCGCCGACAAGGGCGCCTGAGCGCCCGGGACGTCGTCCCGCGAGCTCAGGAACCCGTCGGGTACGGGTGGTCGGCGTCGTCGGCGTAGCAGATGCCGAAGGGCTTGTTCGTGATGAACAGGAACGTGCAGTCGTTCTCGGTGGCCCCGTGCTCCATCCAGCCGCCCTCGGGGAACCACACGAAGCTCCCCGGTCCGTGGTCGCCGGAGTGGGTGCGCAGCACCCCGTCGAGCACGAACATGCCGTGCGCGCAGGGATGGGTGTGCCAGACGTTGGTGAAACCCGCGGCGTAGCGCATGAGGAAGACCTGCATCCCGGGTCTGCGGCACCGTGAACAGGTCCCAGGGCAGGGAACTGGTGTCGGTGGCGAGCACGTCGACCAGGTTGGTCGGGATCATCGGGAACCTCCGGGGTGGGTGTCGGTCAAGCGGCGGTAGAGCTCGAGGTGGGTCCGTGCGGCGGCCGTCCAGGTGTGCCGGGCGGCCAGCTCCCGACCGCGAACGACCCGGTCGGGATCCGGGGTTCCGATCGCCGACCGGAACGCCTGCGCCATCCCCGGCGGTTCCGCCGCGAACAGCGCCGCCCCGTCGAAGACCTCCCGCAGCACGGGCAGTTCCCGGGTCACCAGCGGGACCCCGGCGGCCAGCGCCTCCATCGCGGCGAGCCCGAAACCCTCCTTCGTCGACAGGAAACCCATGGCGGCCGCACCCGCCACCAGCCCCGGGAGTTCCTCCTCGTCCACGACACCCAGCACGACGGGGTCCACCCCGAGTTCTCCGGCGAGCCGGTCGAACCGCACGCGGTAGTCCCGGTGGTCGAACAACGTCTCGCCCCCGGCGATCACCAGCCGGACGTCGGGGAGCTCCTCCCGCAGCAGGGCGAGCGCCCGCAGCAGGTCGAGGCTGCCCTTGCGGGGTTCGATCCCGCCGACGGCGACGACGTAGCGACCGAACCGGTCCCGCCACCGTCCGGGGTCCGCGCGGGCGAACCGGGCGGCGTCGACCCCGTTGGGGATCACCGTCGCCGAGATGCCCCACCCGTCGGCGAGTTCCCGCGCCACCGCGCCGGACACGCAGACGTGCGCGAACGGTTCGACGATCGCCCTCTCGTGGCAGGCCGCGAGCTGCGGGGTGGTGAAGGTGTCCAGGTGGTGGACGGTCCGCACGCAGCGCCCCACGGCGTTCGCGCTGATGCAGTCCTGGGCGTGCACCACGTCGTAGCCGGCCGGATCGAAACCCGCGTGCAGCACCTCGATCGACCGGACGATCCTCTCCCCGACGTCCTCACCGTCCCGCGCGGCGAACTCGACCACCCGGACGTCGACCCGGGGGTCCACCGGCCGGAAGAACGCCCGGTCGCCACCCCGCCCGAGCGTCCACACCGACACCTCGGCCCCGGCGGCGGCGAGCGCCTCCGCCAGCGCGAGCGTGTGGACGACCCCTCCGCGGGGTTTCGTCGAGTACGTGGTGAGCGCGATCCTCATCAGCGGACGGCGACCAGGTGACGCGCCGGGGACAGTTCCTGGATCCGGTCGGCGAGGAACTCCGCGTCCCGGGCCACCCCAGCGAACCGTCCGGAACCCCAGGTGTGCATCCACGGCAACCCGAGGAAGAACAACCCCTCGGTGCCGGTGACGCCGCGGGTCTGGCGGGGTCGCCCTCGGCCGTCGAACACGCCGAGCTCGATCCAGCGGTAGTCCGCCCGGTACCCGACGCTCCACACGATCGAGGTGATGCCGCTCGCCGCCAGGTCCAGGTCGGTGACCTCCTGCTCCGGGTGCCACACCGGCACGTAGCGGGCCTGTTCGGGCGCCTCGATCCCGCGGGCGGCGATCCAGCGGTCGATGGAGTCCTTGATGCTCTCCGCCACCGCGTCGGCGTGGTCCAGCGCCTCGCCCAGCGTGGGCGCGAACGTGACGACCCCGTCGCGGACGTCCTCCAGCCGGCCGTGCAACCGCATGCCCTCCAGCGCGAAGGTCCGCAGGTCGATGTCCCGGCCACCGTCGCGGCCCGTCATGTAGTGGTTCGTCTTCTCCTGCGCGGCAGCGCCGCCGGGGACCTCGGTGGCGGAGACGTCGTAGACGCCCATGTCCTCGAGCCAGGCGATGCAGTCCCGGCCGCGGTAGGTCCGGGCGCAGCGCGGGGCGTTGCCGACGGCGAGGTGGACGGTGCGCCCGGCCAGGTGCAGGTCCTCGGCGATCTGGGCCCCCGACTGCCCCGACCCGACGACGAGCACCGCACCGTCGGGGAGTTCCGGGGAACCGCGGTAGAGCGAGGAGTGCAGCTGCACGATCTCCTCGGGAACCCGCTCGGCCGCCGCCGGGACGATCGGCAGGTGGTACCCGCCCGTCGCCACGACCACCTGCCGCGCCGTGAACTCCCCGGCGCTGGAGGCGACGTGGAAGAGCCCGTCGTCCTCGCGGGTCAACCGCGTCACCTCCACGTGCTCGCGCACCGGCGGTCCGAAGCCGGCGGCGTAGGAGGTGACGAACCGGTGCACGTCGTCGCGGGGCATGAACCCGTCGGGGTCCTGACCACCGAACTCACCGGTGTAGGAGAACCCGGGGAGCCGGCACTGGAAGTTCGGGGTGACCAGGGTGAACGCGTCCCAGCGACCGTCACGCCACTCGTGGCCGATCTTGTCGCGTTCCAGCAGGACGTGGTCGATCCCGCGCTGCACGAGGTGCCAGCTGAGCGACAACCCGGCCTGCCCCGCGCCCACGATGAGCACGTCGTGGTGTTCGGTCATGACTCCTCCTGGGGGAGCGGGGGTTCGAGGGCGAGGACCCGGACCGTCCCGGCCGTGCCGGCGGCACGGTCCTCGATGGCGGCGAGCTGGGCCACGGCCGAGGTGCAGGTCATCCCGAACCTCGCCCGGACCCGTTCGCCGGCCTCGGTCAGCGCCGTGCGAGCGCGGGCGGTGAACTCCTCGACGGTGTACTCGGCGCCGACCTCGAGGTGGTCGTGCACCACGAGCGAGGGGGAGTAGCAGTGCTGGACGCCGCCGTCCGGCCACCGGACGCTGAACGTCATCTCAGGCATGCGCCGGCTCCCGCACGAGGGCGCCGTACGCGTCCGGACGGCGGTCGCGCAGGTTGAACATCGCCCGGCGGGCCGCGTCGAGTTCCGCGTCGACGTCGACGTCCGCGGCGGCGACCCCGGCGCCCACCCCGGTGTCGGCCAGGACGTCACCGCCGGGTCCGACGACCTTCGCGCTGCCCACGAACCGCAGCGAACCGAACGTGCCGGCCTGGTTGGAGGCGACCCAGACCACCTGGTTCTCCAGGGCCCGCGCCTGGTCGTAGAGGTCGAACCGCTTCTTCCAGCGGTCCTGCGCGAGGTCGGCCGCGGCCGCGGTCCGGGCCCCGGGCCAGGCGGAGATGCTGACGATGATCCGTGCCCCGTCGAGCGCCGCGGTGCGGGCGGCCTCCGGGAACGCCTTGTCGTAGCAGATCTGCAACCCGATCCGCCCGACCGGCGTCTCGAACGCCTCGAACGTCGAACCCGCCGCGTAGGAGAGGTTCTCGCCGAGGGGCTGGTGCACCTTGCGGTGCACCCCGAGGACGCCGTCCCCGGTCAGGGCGACGGCGGTGTTGTACCGGTCGGTCCCGCCGTCCTCGCAGATCCCGAGGACGACCACGACGTCGCGGGCCATCTCCTGCACCCGGCGCAGTTCCGGCCCGTCCAGGGCCAGGGCGGGTGGACCGGAACGCTGCCGCCGGGTCTCTGCGGTCCCGCGGTCCTCCGCGGAACCCAGGGAGGACAGGTACCCGCCGAGGCAGGCCTCCGGCAGGGCGATCAGTCCCGTGCCCTCGGCCCGGGCCTGCTGCAGCAACCGGTCGATGGTGGCGTAGGCGGCATCGAGGTCACGGCCGAAGTTCTCGGCCACGGCAGCCAGTCTGGTTCTCATGCGGTTCCCATTCCCGTCACAGTGCCCCGGATCGCCGGGGTCACCTCTCCGTCGGGCCAGCGCAGCGAGACCCCGGAGGGTCCCGGCCGGAGGCGGCCGATCGTTCGTGTGGTGGCCGGTCCGGCGGGTGCCGGTGCCCGGCCGGGGGTGTCGGCGGTCAGCATCCCGAACCCCGGGAAGCAGGTGAACCAGTCGCCGACGGTGGTCCCGGACGGACGCGGCACCGCGGCGACGTCGATCTCGGCCGCGACCCCGCTCGCCTCCGCGAGCATCCCCGCGGTCCCGACCAGACCGGCCATGCTGACGTCCTTCGCGGCGGCCGGCGCGGTGCGGGCCACGAACGACCCCATCGCCCGCAGGTCACCCGCGCGCCGCCACGACGTGGAGTCCCACTGCGACCCCGCGTACCCCGCTCGCCAGTGGCCCTCGAGGTCCGCGGTCAGCGACAGGTCGTGCCCCACCCGCCCCCCACCGGCCGGGACCGGGTGGTCGCTGCGCCCCAACGCCGTCACCGACAACGCCGCGGGAACCCCGAGCTGGGTGTGTCCTCCCAGGACCGGGACCCCCCAGGCCTGCGACGCCGCCCGCAACCCGGCGACGATCTCGGCGGCGTGCTCCCGGGTCGGAGCCGCCAGCGCGTCCAGCAACCCGACGGGTTCGGCCCCCATCGCCGCGAGGTCGTTGACGTTCACGAGGACGGCGCACCACCCGGCCCACCGAGGGTCGCGGTCCACGAGCGAGGGCAGGATCGCGTCGCAGGCCGCGACGACGTCGGTTCCCGGTACCGGGGAACCGTCGTCCCCGCGGAACCCCGTCGGAGTTTCGACGAACTCGGCCAGCAACCCCGCCAGGGCCGACTTCGTCGCGTCGGCCAGCCGTTGCGGGCGGTCCACCGGGTAGCGGACCAGCACGTGCGGAGTGCCCTGCACCTCGACGTCGCGGACCCGTTCCCACCCCAGCCGCCGGAACAGCACCACGTTCGCGGCCTGGACCGTCGCCTCGAACCGCAGCGCGCCGAGGTCCTCGGCGTGGGCGCAGGCCGCCCGGACCAGCGCGCTCCCGACCCCACCGAGGGTGCGCGCCCCGGCGACCACGACGAGCCGGCTCCCGCGCCACCAGCCGACGTCGGGTTCCGCGCACGGCGCCAACCGCACGCCACCCACGACCGTCCCGTCCGGGGTCCGGGCCACCAGGACCCGGCGACGCGGGTCGTCGTCGGCCTCGTCGTGGTCGTCGAGGTCGAACAAGCCCTGCTCCGCGACGAAGACCTCGCGCCGCACCCTGCGGTACGCGGTCTCGGTCGCGGCGTCCGCGACCTCGACGTGGAACCCCGCGCGGGGCCGCGGGACCCCGGCGAGGACGGGCACGTCCGGCGCGGCGAGGAACTGGTGCGGGACGAGGTGCTCGAGGTCCACCGGAACCCCTACGCGCCGAGGTTCTGCAGGACCGAGCAGGCGCCGCAGGCGGCGCAGCCGGCCATCTGGTCCGCCCCGCGCATCCCGGCGGCCTGCAACGCCTCCGCGACCCGGCGCGAGACGTCCGCCAGGACGGCCGGATCGGGTGCGGCGGCCCCGTCCTCGTCCACCGCGAGGGTGCCGGCCAGCGGCCGGAACGGGACGACGAACGGGTAGACCCCGAGCTCGACGAGGCGCTGCGCCCCGGCGACGAGCTCGTCCGGGTCCTCACCCAGCCCGACCAGCAGGTAGGTGGAGACCTGGTTGCGCCCGAACACCCGGACCGCCTCGGTCCACGCCGCCCAGTACTCGGTCAGCGGGACGCTCGACTTGCCGGGCATCCACCGACGGCGGACCCCGTCGTCGAGGGACTCGACGTGGATGCCGATCGACGACGCCCCGGCCTCCCTGAGCTCGGTGATCGTGGCGAGGTCGGCGGGGGGTTCGCACTGCACCTGGACCGGCAGTCCCGGAACGGCCTCCACGATCGCCCGGACGCACCGGGCCAGGTGCCGCGCCCCCCGGTCCGGTGCGGTCGAGCTCCCCGTCGTCATGACGACGTGCCTGACCCCGTCGAGGCGGACCGCGGCCTCCGCGACCTCGGCCAGCATCGCCGGGGTCTTGACCGCGATCGTCGCGCCGGAGTTCAGGGACTCCTCGATGGCGCAGAACCGGCAGCGGTTCTCCGGTGCGTAGCGGGAGCACGTCTGCACGACGGTCGTCGCGAGGACGTCCTTCCCGTGCAGCTTCGCGATCTTCTCGTAGTTCGTCCCGTCGGCGGTCTCCAGGTCGTAGAACCGCGGCCGTCGCACGGGATCGACCTCGATGCCGAGGTCGGTGACCGACCCCATCCGCTCGATCAGCAACCGCCCGTCGCGGACGAGGTAGGGGCTGTCGGCGCGCCGGGGGATCGCGGAGGCGAACCCGTCCAGGACCACGTGGCCGTCGTCGCTGGGGCCGGCCCCACCCGTGCGGCGCACGGGCGTGGCCAGCCGGACACCCCGGATCGCGACGTCGGCACGCGTGGCGACCCTGTCCGGGCAGGACATCAGAGGTTGTAGGTCGAGTTGATGATCGCGCCCTTGCGGGCGTAGTGGATGAGGGCGTCCTGCACGTCGAGAGGGTGGCAGGGGATGACGCCCTCGATGAGGTCCTCCTCGCGGTTGCCGTGCAGGGCGAGGCCGAAGCGGCAGCAGTAGACCGTGCCGCCCTCGGCGATGAACGTCGCCAGCGAACCGTTGATGTTCTGCTCACCCGGGAACCCCGAGTCCCCGACGGTCGGGAAACCGCGGGTGTCGATGCAGTTCATCGCGCCGGGACCGTAGAAGTAGATGGCGGAGTCGAAACCCTTCCGCAGCGCGCGGGTGGCCTGCAGGACCGCGACGAAGCTGACCGAGGACTCGTGGGCGATGCCGTGCACGAGGGTGAAGTAGGTCTCACCGCCTTCGGCCTGGTAGTCGGGGAACACCTTGGTGGAACCGTAGAGGTTCTCGCCCTTCGCCTTGCTCGGGTGCGGGACCTCGGCCAGCGACTTCGCGATGTTCGCCCTGATCTGCTCGTCGATCGCGGTGCCGGTGGTCGACGTCGTGGTGGTCGTGGTCATGTCGGGCTCCTCAGCCGTAGAGGGTGGAGTAGTTGTCCTGCAGGAACATCCGGACGAGTTCGGAGTTCCCCGAGGCCGCCTGCAGGCGAGCGAGCTCGCCCGCGTGGTCGCCCCACGGTTCGTCGCTGGCGAAGAGGACGCGGTCCGCGCCGACCCCTCGCCGTTCGATCTCCTGCGCGAGCCACCGGGGCGCGAAGCCGATGGCCCAGCTGGTGTCGGTGTAGACCTGCTTGCCGGCCTCGATCCAGTCGAAGAACCGGCCACCGATGAGTTTGACGTGGGCGCTCATCCCGCCGCCGAGGTGGACGAGGTGGATGCGGACGTGGTCGCCGTAGCGCTCCACGAGCTTCCCCACCTCGTCGATGTCCGAGGCCGCACCGGGGGAGGTGTGCACGTGCACGACGAGGTTCCGCTCGCGGGCCGTGCCGAAGATCTTCTCGATCTGCGGTTGCGAGGTCGGATCGTCGACCCCGCCACCGAGCAGGAAGCTCGTCTTGAGCGCGACCACCCCACGTTCCCCAGCCAGGGCCAGGGCGGCGTCGGTGAGTTCGGCGTCCTGGGCGCGGGGCGAGGTCCACAGCCCGCAGAGGAACCGGTCGTCCTTCGCCGCGGTCTCGAGGACCAGGTCGTTCAGGGCGAAGGACGCCGCCGCGACCGGGACGCCGTAGTTCGGCAGGAGGAGGGCCCGGGCCGTGCCCTCACGGTCGAGGTCGGCGAGCAGGTCCGCGATCTGGTCGCGGGCCGTGGTGTCGGGGTTGACCGGCGGGCCCCCGTAGAAGGGGTACGCCGGCAACCGTCCGAGGTGACGGTGCGCGTCGTACGTCGTGGTGCTCGGGGTGTTCGGCACGGGACATAGTTCACGCCCTAACTGTTTCGTGCTGGTTACACCTGGAACACGTTCAGGTTTCGTACACGTCGCTGCGCCGCTCGTCCAGGTGGTGCAGCGTGCGCCGCGCCCGGGCGACCTCGGCCTCGACGTCGACCTCGACCGCGGCCAGGCCGCCCTTGGACCCCGTCCGGGCCAGGACGTCGCCCCCGGGGCCGACGACCTTGGCCTGACCGAGGAAGCGGAGCGAGCCGTGCATGCCGGTCTGGTTCGAGGAGATCCAGACGACCTGGTTCTCCGCCGCCCGGGCGCAGTCGTAGAGGTCGAAGAGGCGCGACTGGCGGTCCTGGGGGAGCCGTGAGGCGCGGTCGGTCACGCTCGCCGGCCAGGCGGACAGGCAGGCGATGGCCTGCGCGCCCTGCAGGGCCAGGGTGCGCGCGGCCTCGGGGAAGGTCTTGTCGAAGTCGATGAGCATCCCCAGCCGGCCGACGGGGGTGTCGAACGCGGCCAGCCGGTCACCCGCCGCGTACAGCTCCGCCTCACCGGGCGGCAGGTGGACCTTGCGGTGGCGGCCCAGCACCCCGTCCCCGCTGAGGCAGACCGCCGCCGGGTGCTGCACGGGGGTGCCGTGGACCTCCTCGACCTCGGTGTAGCCGAGGCACACCGTCAACGGTCCGCACGCCTGCCGCAGGACCTCGAACACGGGGTCGTCCGCGGCCAGGGCCGGGGGGACCTGCGCGGAGTCGATGTCCACGAGGTCCGGCAGGTAGCCGCCCAGGGTGCCGTGCGGCAGCACCAGCAGGTCGGTCCGGGACGCCCGCGCCTCGGCGACGATCCCCAGCGCCTTCGCGAGACCGCGCTCGAGGTCGGGGCCGAAGTTGGCGGCCACCGCCGCGACGCGGACGGGGTGGGACACGTCAGGAGCCCCGCCTCAGTCGAACGCGGCGACGTGCTCGCCCAGCAACGACAGCGCGAGCTCGCAGAACATCGAGTCGGCCCAGGAGAACCACTCCCGCGTCCACTGCGAGGGGTCGTCGACGTGGAAGCCCTCGTGCACGTGCAGGGTTCCGTCGTCGGTGTCGGCGATGAGCCGCAACGTCGCGACGCGCTCGTCGGGGTCACCGCTCGTCAGGGCCTGCACGGCCAGCGAGATCGGCCAGACGTAGCGGTCGGGGGTGTGCGGGCTGCCGATCCCGGTCGCCGCGGTCCCGCGGTGGAACCACGGGTTCGCCTCGCTCAGGACGAGGGCCCGCGTCGCGACGTAGAGCGGGTCGTCGGCCGCGCACGCGCCCAGCAGGGGCAGCGACAGCAGGCTGGGGGTGTTCGCGTCGTCGGCCAGCAGGACGCCGCCGAGACCGTCGACCTCGTAGGCCCAGACCCGTCCGTGCACCGGGTGCTCCACCACCCCGAACTCCTCGACCCCCGCCCGCAGTTCCGCGGCCAGCGTCTCCGCGTCCGCGGCGAGCGCGGGGTCGTCGAACACCTCGCGGGCGAACGTCACCACGTGGTCGAGGGCCCGGGCCGCGAAGAGGTTCGCCGGGACGTTGTAGCCGTGCTCGCACGCGTCGTCGCTGGGCCGGAAACCCGACCAGGTCATGCCTGTGCGGCCGAGCGGAGTGCCCAGGCCGTCGCGGTCGAGGGTCTCGCTGCGCTCGTCGGTGGGGCGCACGAAGCGGTAGGGGGACTTCTCCTCGTGGTCCTGTTCCAGGCGCCACTGGTCGACGATCGCCCGGCAGGCCGCGGCCGCGTCGTGCCCGAGGACGTCGTCGCGCCCGGTCGCCCGGCGCAACCGGTGGGCGAGCAGCACCGGGAAGGCCAGGGAGTCGACCTCGTACTTGCGTTCCCACAACCAGGGGTCGTCGCCGAGGTCGGCCGGTTCGTGGCAGGCGCCCGTCGGGCCGTCGTTGAAGGCGTTGGCGTAGGGGTCGTGGACGATCGAGGTGAACTGGGTGCGCAGCACCCCCGCGATGACGTCGGCCAGCGCCGGCGCCCGGTCCAGCAGCAGCAGGTACGCCTGCCACTGCGCGGTCGAGTCCCGCAGCCACATGGCCGGGATGTCGCCCGTCACGACGAAGACGGACCCGTCGGCGCGCAGGGTCGGGGTGCGGTCGACGGTCTCGCGCAGGGCCCGGGTGAACATCGCGCCCACCCGTTCCCCCGCGCGACGCGAGACCTCTGCGCTGAGGTCGTCGACGAGGCCTTGCGGCAGCAGTTCGCTCACGCGCGCAACCTAGCGCGCGGCCTCCACCCGACACAGGTTCGCCGCCCCGATGGCCGCGACGGGACGGTCCCCGGGCAGCAGGACGAGCCGGTCGTGCAGGGCGAGCCCGCGCAGGAACGGCGAACCCGCCGCCTGCTGCCGCAGCGCGGCGGACACGCTGCGCAGCAACGGCTCCCCGAGGGCCGCGACCCCTCCGGCCAGGACGACGGTGCCCGAGTCGGCGGTCAGGGCCAGGGTGCGCACGGCCAGGGCCACGGCTGCGGCCCACCGGTCGCGGACGCCGACGGCGGCCGGGTCCCCGGCCTCGGCCGCGGCGAACAGGTGGACGGCGGAGCGTCCTTCGTCCCCGTGCGGCCACTCGCGCCGCAGCGCGGCACCGGAGGCGATCGTCTCCAGGCAACCCCGCTGCCCGCAGCCGCAGAGGTGACCGTCCCGGTCCAGCGCCAGGTGGCCGATCTCGCCGGCCGCGCCGCTCGCTCCGCGCAGCACCCGACCGTCGATGACGATCGCCGCCGCGAGGCCGGTGCCGAGCGAGACCAGGGTCAGGTCGCCGCCGAGCACGGCGTGCGCGCCGAGAGCGGTCGCCTTGACGTCGTTCTCGACGACCACGGGAACACCGCCGACCGCGCGGCTGACCAGGTCGGCCAGCGCCACCGGTTCCGGGCCGAACCCCAGGTTCACCGCACTGCGCACGGTCCCGGCCACCGGGTCCACGAGTCCCGGGATCCCGATCCCCACGACGGCCACGGGCAGGGGCGAGTCGCCCACCAGGTCCGCCACGAGGGCGGCCACCGTCGATACCACGTCGACGACGCCCCCGGGGGAGGGGTGGCGCGCCGTCGCGAGGACCTCGTCCCCGGGACCGAGCGCCACCCCGTCGATCTTCGTCCCACCGATGTCGAGGCCGACGCGCACGCTCGCCCGCGGGCCCCAGAGCTCGGCTCGCCGGGGCGTGAGCACGGCCACCGGTCAGCTCACCGCACGCAGCAGGGCGTGGCGCAGGGAGGAGAACTCGGCAAGGCTGTCGGCCAGCCCACCCGGACGCGACCGCAGCAGCCAGCAGGCCCGCTGCTCCTCGAGCAGGTCGTCGAGCTCGGGGAGCATGCGTGCCGCCGCGGTCGCCTCGAACGAACCGTCGCTCGCGCGGGCCTGCAGGACACGGACGGCGAACTCGCTGAGCCGCAGCGCCTGGGTGAGTTCGCGCAGCACGACGTCCCCGTCGGAGGCGGCGGGTTCCGCGGTGCGCAGGTCGAGCAGGCAGTCGGTGAGGATCCGCTGCGCGGTGGTCAGGGCGTCCGCGCTCGGCACGGCCCACGGCGCCAGGTCATCGGTCTCGCGCAGGGCGAGGACCAGCGGCGAGGCGTTGAGCACCGGGGTGCCGAGGACGTGGCAGACCTTCCCCGCCCGGACGAGGACGTCGCCGGTCACCCCCTGCGGGTCGAGCAGCAGCCTCGTGTCGAGGACCTCGGCGACGTCCAGGTCGCGGTTGCTCTCCAGCGACCACGACACCGCGCCGCCGAACAGCACCGGGCCGAAGGCGACCGACGGCGGGTCCCAGTGCCCGTGGTCACCCCAGGAGGTGTTCAGGTACCCCTGCGCGGAGTTCGCCAGGCCGACCTCGGCGGCGTCGACCATGTTGCCCAGCGCGTTCTCCCACCGGCCGAGCAGCGAGTTCCAGTTGCTGGCGCCCGGGGCGACCCAGAACGGGATGCCCGCGTCGAGCAGCAGCTTGGCGCGGTCGCGGAACCCGTCGCGGAGCTTGGTGACGTCGACCCCGAGGCTGCGCCACTCCTGGACCTGGTCCGGTTGCGCGGCGTCGACGACCTCGGCCAGCAGGCTGGGGGAGTCGTACTGCCAGACGACGGGGATCGCGCCGGCGGGGACCTTGTCCATCAGTTCGGGGTGGTCGCCGAAGACGTCGGCCCAGAACTCCACGGTGTAGCCGCGGTCCAGCCAGGGCTGCATGACCTCGGTGACGTAGTCGAAGTAGACCGTGCCCAGGCCGACCTCCTCGGCCCGCTGGCGGCTCTTGCCCTGGCCGAGCTCCCACGGTTCGTCGGCACCGATGTTGATGCGCTTGGTCCGGAAGTTCGGGGTGACGTCCTCGAGGAGCTCCTGGACGAACGCGGCGTTCTCGGAGGTCGGCTCGACGGTGCTCGGCGGGCGGTGCTGGCCGCGCATCGTGAACCCGTCCTCGTTCTCGGCCCGCTTGGCGTGCTCGGGGACCTTGAGGAACCGTTCCATGTGTCCCAGGGTGTTCTGGTTGCAGACCAGTTCGATGCCCTTCGAGGCGCACAGCGCGTCGAGCCACTGCAGGTCCTCCGCGGTGAGCGGGGAGGCGTCCTGCCAGACGGCCTGCTGGCCCGTGAAGGCGTAGGTGTGCTCGGTGTAGAGCTCGAGGGAGTTGATGCGGGCCAGGTCGAGGACCTCGACCCAGCGGGCCAGGGTGCGGCGGGTCGGCACCCGGTCGCGGCTGATGTCGAGCATGAAACCGCGGACGGGGAAGTCCGGGTGGTCGGTGATCGAGTAGCTCGTCGTCGCGAAGTCGCGGTCGGCGCGCAGCTGGTCGAGCGCGGCGAGGCCGTAGCGCAGACCCGCGGCGTCGGAGTGGGTGAGCGTGACCCCCTCCGCGGAGGTCTCCAGGGAGAAACCCTGGGCCGGGACCGAGGCGTCGAGGACGACGCGCACGGGGGCGTCGACGGCCGGGCCGACGCCGGTCTGCACCGACAGGTTCTTCGGGCGGGGGAAGAGGGTGACAGGCACGGGAGGAGCTCCAGGTTGTGGGTGGTTCGGGGGGGCGGGTGTCAGCCCTTGACGGCGCCGGCGACCATGCCCTTGGTCATGGCGTTCTGGACGAGGATGAAGACGATGAGGACGGGCACGGCGACGAGGGTCGAACCGGCCATCACACCGGCCCAGTCGGTCTCCTGCAGGTTGGAGGAGAACGTCTTCAGCCAGACCGGCAGGGTCAGCCGGTCGCCCGAGGCGAGGATCACGAAGGCGAGGGTGAACTCGTTCCACGCGACGAGGAAGCCGAAGACGCCCGTCGCGACGAGACCGGGCCCGAGCAGCGGGACGGTCACCCGGAAGAACGCGCCGAACCGCGAGCAGCCGTCCATCATGGCCGCCTCCTCGAGCTCGACGGGGACCCCGTCGACGAAACCCTTCAGCATCCACACCGTGAACGGGACGATGAGGCCGACGTAGAGCAGCGACAGGCCCGGCACGGAACCGAGCATGCCCCAGCCGTCGAGCATCCGGTACTGGGAGATGAAGAGCGCCTCGGCCGGGATCATCTGCACGACGAGGACCCCGACGAGGACCGCCCGGCGACCGACGAAGGAGAACCGGCTCAGCGCCACCGAGCCGAGGACGGCGGCCAGCAGGGAGACGGCCACGGCCAGGAACGTCACGGCGGCGCTGAAACCGAGCGATCGCCAGAACAGGGAGTCGTGGAAGATCTGCTGGAACGCGTGGACGCTCGGGTGGATCGGGGCCAGCAGCGGTGGCGTGTCGCGCAGCCGGTCGGCCGGCATGAGCGCCGAGTTGATCATCCAGTAGATCGGGAAGGCCCAGATGAGGGCGAGCACGATCGCCACGACGTTCCACACCGCGCGGTGCTTGTTCTTGGCCGACCGGGTCGTGTCGAACAGTCGGGGGGTTTCCGTGGCCGTTGCCATCAGAGGTCTCCCTGCTTCATGAGGGTCCGCATGTACCGGAAGGTCAGGACGAGGACGAGGAGCAGCATGACGGTCGCCAGGGCCGAGGCGACGCCGTAGTTCCCGCCGCTGATGCCGGTCTCGTAGACGTAGGTCCCGAGCAGGTTCGTGGCCTTGTTGTTGCCTGCGCTGGACTGCAGCACGTTGATCTGGGTGAAGACCTTGAGGTCCCAGATGATCTGCAGCATGAAGAGCAGCAGGACGACCGGCTGGATGATCGGGAGCACCACGGAACGCAGCCGGGTCCAGCCGTTGGCGCCGTCGAGCTGAGCGGCCTCCAGGACCTCCTCGTCGACCTGGTTCAGGGCCGCGTAGGTGGACAGCGTCACCAGCGGCGCCGACGTCCAGATCACCGCGATCGCGGCGATCGCGAAGAAGCTCCACGGGCTGCCCGCGAGCCAGGAGTATCCGCGGAAGCTCTCCAGGCCCATCGAGGTGAGGATCCAGTTCAGCAATCCGTACCGCGGTTCGACCAGCCACTTGTAGACGGTCAGGGCCGCGAGCGGCGGCATGGCCCAGGCGAGGACCAGGGCGATCTGCAGCACGATGCGCGGGACGACCGAGAGTTGCTGCATCAGCACCGCGAGCGCGATGCCGACTCCCATCGTGAGCACGGCGCAGACCGCGCAGAACGCCACGGAGCGCGCGACCACGGTCCAGAAGTAGGGGTCCGTGAGGATCTGGGTGTAGTTGTCGAGACCCACCCACGTGGGCGGACGGCCGAACTGCTGGGCCAGCCCGAACTCCTGGAAGGACATGATGAACTGCTTGACCATCGGGTAGCCGAGGGAGACGACCACGAGCACGACGGGCAGGACCAGCAGGAGGTACGGGACCACCAGCGAGCTGCGACGACGCCGCGGTCGAGGCCGGCCCCGGCCCGGGGCGGGAACCCCCGGGGCGAGGGTCGGTGCGCTGCTGACGCCGGCGCTGAGCTGATCGGACACCACGGTTCTCCTCCTGCTGGTCCTCGAGGTCTCTGCGGGTCAGCTCTTGTTGAGCGCGTCCGCGATGGTCTTGTCCACGTCGGCCGCGACGGTCTTGACGTCCTCGCCCTTGGCGATGCGCACCCAGAAGTCGCGGGGGACGTTGTTGCCGTCGAGGACGCCCCACTGCGGGGAGTTCGGCGTGAGGACGGAGTTCTCGATGATCTCCTGGGCGATGGAACCCGTCGGGCCGGTCAGCGCGGACGCGAAGGAGGTGCGGCCGGGGATCCAGCCGCCGACCGCGGCCATGTCGGTCATGAAGTCGTCGCCGTAGAGGAGTTTCATGAGCGACTTCGACAGGTCGACGTTGTGGTTGTTCGCCGAGATGCCCAGGCTCGAGCCGCCGGAGAACGTCTTGCCGATGCTGCCCGGGGTCAGACCCGGGAGGGCCAGGACGCCGACCTTGTCCGCGTCCCACATGGCCTGGTCGATCTTGCCCGAAGCGACGTTCAGGGCGCTGTACATGCCGATCTTGCCGTCGTTGAACAACTGGTACGCGGCCTGGACGTTCTCGTTGGAGTCGAGGGCGTACTTCGTGGCGTTGAGCATGAGGTCCTGGACCTGGGTCAGGGCGGCCTGCGAGCCGGGGTCGGACAGCATGCCCTTCCAGGTGTCGCCGTCCTTCTCGGCGTACTGACCGTCGTGGGTGAACAACCAGCCCTCGTTGGTGTGCGGATCGGCGCCGGGGAAGTAGATGCCGGAGAAGTCCGGGTTCGCCTCGGGGTTCGCGGTGTTCAGGGCCTTCGCGGCGGCGACGAGTTCGTCGAGGCTGGTCGGGACGGCGATGCCGGCCGCCGCGAACAGGTCCTTGCGGTAGTAGTACACGCGGGCGCCGGCGTACATCGGGGTGGCGTAGAGCTTGCCCTCCCACGAGCCCGCGTCGATGAAGCTCTGGATGAGGTCGCTGCCGCCGAGTTCGTCCTCCATGTCGGAGATGTCGAGCAGGGCACCGACCGAGGAGAACAGGGCGACCTGGGTGTTTCCGAACTCGACGACGTCGGGGCTCTCGTCCTTGCTGGCGAGGCTGGTCTGCAGCTTGGAGACGATGCCGTCCCACTGCTGGACCTGGATGTTCAGGGTGGCGCCGGCGTTCTCGGCCTCGAACGCCTTCTTCAGCGCGGCCTGCGTCTCGTCGGGGACGGAGTCCTGCATGAACCAGACGGTGAGGGACTTGCTGTCCCCACCACCGCCGGAGGTTCCGGAGGAGGAGCTGTCGCCGCCGCAGGCGGCGAGGCCGCCGAGGAGGGCGGCGCCGGAGGCGCTGGCGAGCAGGGATCGCCGGGTGAGGTTCATGGGGCGGCAACCTTTCGAGGTCCGGAGCGACGGTGCAGGACGGTGCTGGCGGTCGAGCAGGTGTGCTGGACGGGCGGCGAGCGTGCGACTCTGCGTTGAGTCTCGACACCCCGGCGTTCGCATGACAAGTGTTAGGACACCTGCTTAACAAGAATGTAACCCTCCCTGCCCATCTCGTGAAGGGGGACTTGCCGGGAGATTCGTAGGTAGGGAAAACTAATCGGGTGACCATCCCCGCGGTGCCCGTCCCGACGCCGCACCCGACGCCGCACCCGACGCGGTGGCGCGCCTCCGCACGGGGCCTGCGGCCCAGCGCGAAGGTCCTGCCCTCCCACGCCCGCGCGCACAACCGCTCCGTCGTGCTGGGGCTCCTCTTCCACGAGGGGCCGGTGTCGCGCGCCGACCTGGCCCGGGCCACCGGCCTCACCCGGGTGACGGTTTCGGAGATCGTGGCGGACCTGCTGACCGACGGGCTCGTCGCCGAGCTGGGTCTGCGGCCGGAGGGACGCGTCGGCAAGCCCGCCATGATGGTGGGGCTGCGCTCGGCGGAGCACCACGTCGTCGCCGTCGACCTGCAGCGGCTGCCGGCCGCCCGCATCGCCGTCCTGGACCTGTCGGGGGCGATCGTCAGCGAGAGCACCACCGACTTCACCGGCCTCCGCGGCGAGGACGCCGTCACCGCGTTCGACGGACTGTGTCGCGAGGTGATGGCCGCCGCGGGGCAACGGGTCGTCGGGGTGGGGATCGGGACCCCCGGCATCGTCGACGAGACGGGGGGTGTCGTGGAGTCCTCCCGGTTGGGCTGGACGGGCCTGCCCCTGGCGCAGCGCCTGTCCGCGTCCCTCGGGGTGGGCGTCCACGTCGCCAACGACGCGGACACCGCGGCCCTCGCCGAGTTCACCTACGGCGAGGCGTCCTCGTCCGGGTTCATGACGGTCGTCGTCGGTCAGGGCGTCGGGGCGGGACTCGTCCTCGACGGCCGTCTCGTCCGCGGGCACCGCCTCGCCGCGGGGGAGATCGGTCACCTCACGGTGGACCCGAAGGGCGAGCCCTGCGAGTGCGGCCGGCGGGGCTGCCTCGAGACGATCGTGGCCCCGACCTACCTGGCGCGGATCCTCGAGGGGCGGACCCCGGCCCGGCGGCGGACGGCGTTGCGTGACGCCGGTCGTCGCCTGGGGGCGGTGCTGGCCCCGATCGTCGCCGCCCTCGACCTCGAGGAGGTCATCCTCACCGGACCGGGGGAGCTGCTCGACGGCCCCCTCCTCGAGGCGGCCCGCGAGACCGTCGACGCCACGTGCCTCCCCTCCGACGCCGGAGCGCCGCAGGTGCGGATGGCGGAGCTCGGCGCCAACGGCGTGCTGCAGGGTGCCGCCGCCCTCGTGCTCTTCGGCGAGTTCGGCTTCAGCTGACAGGCTGGAGCGGTGAGCGAACCCCTCGAGGCCGTCACCTGGCCGCTGCACACCGAGCGACTCCTGCTGCGTCGCGCCACCGCCGCCGACGAGGACGCGCTGTGGAGCTACCGCCGCCTGGCCGAGGTCAGCCGGTGGGGGTCGTGGCACGCGCAGGACCGCGCGGACTTCCACGCGATCCTGCTCCCGCGGCTGCGTGACCAGCTCGTCGTCGAGCACGAGGGTCGTGTCGTGGGCGACCTCATGGTCAAGGTCGAGGACGCGTGGGCCCAGCGCGAGGTGCGCGACCGTGGCCGGGGTGTGCAGGCGGAACTCGGGTGGGCCCTGGCTCCGGCTGCAACCGGCCAGGGGTTCGCCACCGAGGCGGTGCGGGAGGCGCTCCGAACGTGCTTCTCGGACCTCGGCCTGCGCCGCGTCACGGCCAACGCCTTCGCGGACAACGAGGCCTCGTGCCGGCTCGCCGAGCGGGTCGGGATGCGTCGGGAGTCCTACTGCGTCGGCGAATCCCTGCACCGTGACCTCGGGTGGGTCGACAGCGTCGGGTACGCCCTGCTCGCGAGTGAATGGGTGGGACGCACGTCCGGCCCCGCAGCGTGACCGTTGCGGGGCTGTCGTGTCTCAGAACGGGGGATGGTCGGGCAGGTTCGGCCAGAGTTCGGTGGGTTTTCCGATTCGGGACGCGATCCGGGCTTGCTGGGCTTTCGTGGCTTCGAAGACGTACTGGGTCTTGAAGCGGTGGTGGCCCCGGCAGTACGCGCGGAGATTCGATGCCGTTGTCTGACCCTGCGGCCAGGGGATCTCGTGGTCGAGGTCGCAGTTCACGGCGGGGACGTGGCAGCCGGGCGCGGTGCAGTACTCGTCGCGGGCGGTGATGAAGCGGCGCATGGCGTCGGTGATGGCGTAGGCCTTGGCTCCGACGTCGATGACGTCTCGGGTTCCGGGTGAGCAGATGACCTTGCGCCACATCGCTCCGGTGGTGGTGGCGAGTTCGCGGGCGACGTGGGCCGGGACGGGGCCGAGGCCGTCGATGGTGGCTTCGTCGTCGTCGAGGCCGAGGAGGGTGGTGGCGTCGATGCGGACGTGGACCTGCACGGACGTCGCGTGGCGGTGGGTGCGGCCGATCACCGCGGGGGAGTCAGCGGTGGCAGGTGCGGTGGGGTCCGAGAGGGCGGGGACGGCGCGGTCCATGGCGTCGGTGAGCATGTCGACGATGACGTCGCGGACGCGTTGCCCGTGGGAGCGGGTGTCGAGGAGGCCGGCGCGCTTGGCCGCGTCCGCGGCGTGGTCGGCGGCAGCATTGGTGTGCGCCATCAACCGCAGGGCGAAGGCGGTGGGGGCGATGAATCCGAGGTGGCTGTTCAGGCCGTCTTCGCACGGGGTGTGTCCGATGCCGCGGGGGTCGTCGTTCTTCTCCAGAACGACGGATTCGTAGCCAGGGGTGAGAGCTCGGACTTTCCGGGAGCACTTGATGCCCAGTTTCCGTCCGGTCAGACCTGCCTGTGCGTGGTGGACTACCTCGGTGAGGTAGTCCTGCAGGGCCGCGGTGTAGGCGTCTCCTTGGAGGAGTTTCTCGCCCTCCTCGGCGTGGACGGAGGTGACGCATCCGTCGGGGTCGATCTCTTCGGTGAGGGTGGCGGTGCGGGCGCTGAGGCGTTCGGCGTGGTCTTCGATGGTGCGGGCCTGGTAGCGGGTGACGGTGGCGTCGGCGACGGCTTGCCAGAGGGTGCGGTGGTCGTGGCCCTTGCGCCAGGCGTTGTGGATGGTGGCGCGGTCGAAGTCCATGCCTTCGTCGCGGGAGTACTCCTCGGCGACGAGGTCGACGGCAGCCTCCCAGCGGTCGAAGCCGGTTCCGGTGATGGTGATCCCGCGGTCGTCGAGCTGGTCGAGGTCGGGGTGGGGGGAGTGGTGGACCATGGTGACGGCGTCGGCGACGCCGAGGTAGAACATGGCGTGGGCGGCGTCGGCGAAGCGGCGGTACTTCCCGGGCAGGCCGAAGGCGACCCCGGTGGGGGCTTCTTCCGTTCGCTCCGCGAGTGCCGCTGTCATGTCCTGAGTCTACCGCGTTCGACTGGTTCGAACAAGACAAACACATTGTGCTGCAACGCTTTCACTGAGTCATTCAGATGCCGGCCCTTGACGGCTCCAGCGCTCGAGCTCTGGACGGGGAACCGTTGCACGTAGACGCGCAGCGCCACGACGGACACGATCACGCCCCCGGCGGCTAGGGCGCCACAGCCGGTGCTGAACTCGCCCAACGGGTGGCTGAGTCGCACAGGCACGGTGAACTCGTCCTGCGAGCCCACGAACACGATCGCGAACAGGAAGGTGCTTCACGCGCTGATCAAGGCGAAGTTCCGGAGATGACCAGGCTCCGCAACTGCGTGCACAGCGTGGCCAGGAGGAACAGGGCCTTGCTGCGAGTACGAGTTCGACCGGTCGAGCCGGTACCGGTGCTCCCCGGCGGTTCCCGCCTACTGCTGGAGCGGCAGGATCGTGGCGAGCGAGTCCAGGGCGCCCAGACGGTCCTCGCCGACGGGGAAGAACGACACCTCGTCCAGCCCGGCGGCCTCGAGTTCCGCGATCCGGGAACGGATGCGTTCGGGCGTTCCCACGAGGGCCAGGTCGTCGACCCACTCGTCCGGCATGCGGCGGGTGAACTCCTCGGCGTCGGCGCACTCGGCGCGCAGCGCGTGGAGTTCCTCGGCGTAGGCGGAGGGGGCGACGTGGGCGGCGGCGTCGGGGGCGCCGACCCACACCAGCCCCGGACGCACCAGGTCGCGCGCCCGGGCGGGGTCGGCGTCGACCGCGGTGAGTTCGTAGCCGATCAACCGGTGGCCGGGCGCTTCGCCGATCTGGGAACGGGCGGCGCGGGCGTACTCCGGCGTGACGGGTTCGGCGAGCAGGGTCGCGTCGAGGTGCTCACCGGAGATCGCGAGCGACTTCGGTCCGCGCACGCCGGCGGCGACGGCGGGGGGCACGGCCGGCGGTGATTCGAGACGGACCCCGTCCAGGTGCACGTAGCGGCCGTCGAGGGTGACCGTCTCCCCGTGCAGCAACCGTCGGACGGCGGTGGCGTGCTCGGTGAACGAGGTGAGGGGGCTCGCCCCCCACGCCCCGGCCTGGCGCATCCAGCCGGGGACCCCGTGGCCCAGGCCGAGGGTGAAGCGGCCGGGGAAGAGGTCCGCGAGGGTGGCCGCCTCCATCGCCGTGAACACCGGGTTCCGCGCCGCGGCGGGGGCGATGCCGAGCCCGACGTGGATGCGGCTGGTGATCGCCAGCGCGGCCGCGGCCTGGGCGAACCCGCCGCGGAACCCGAGGTCCTCGATCACCCAGAGGGTGTCGAACCCGAGCTCCTCGGCGCGGCGGGCGAAGGGGAGGACGTCGGCGACGGGCAGGTCGCGGGGGAGGGTCACACCGGTGTGCACGTCCCGAACCTACCGGTCGGCGGGTCGGGCCACGGACCGGGCGAAGAACGCCGAGATCGCGACCATGACGAGCACCACGAGGATCGCGGACCGCAGCCCGGCGTGCTGGCCCACGAACCCCAGCACCGGCGGCCCGACCAGGAACGCGGTGTAGCCCGCCGTCGCGACGGCGCTCACCCGGCGGGCCGCCCCGACCGGGTCGTCACCGGCGGCGGACAGCGCGACGGGGAAACCGAGGGCCGCTCCGAGACCCCACAGCAGCACCCCGGGCACGGCCAGGGCGATGCCCGGGGCGAAGGAGACCAGCCCGATCCCGACGACGGCCGAGCACGCGGAGGCCAGCACCACCGGCGTCCGGCCGAACCGGTCGAGGAACCAGCCGCCGCCGAACCGGCCGACCGCCATCGCGCCGCCGAAGGAGGCGAACACCAGCGCTCCCGTCGTGGCGCTCAGTCCGAAACCGTCGACGACGATGAGCGGCAGCCAGTCGCCCGCCGACCCCTCGGCCAGCGCCATCCCGAGCACGATCACCCCGATCGCGATCGTGCGGGTCTCCCGCCACACCCCGAGGAAGCTCCGCACCGCGTCCGCGAGGGCGAAGGGGTGCGCGCCGCGTGGTTCGACGCCGGTGGCGGCGGGGAGCCCCCGCACCAGCCACACCGTCGTCGCGGTGGTCAGCACCGCCATCCCCAGCAGGTGCACGAGCACCGGGAGGTGGGTGGCGCTGGCCAGCAGTCCCAGCAGCGCGCCCACGCACAACGCGAGGCTGTAGCTGCCGTGCAGGCTCGGGACCACGGTGCGCCCGACGGCGGCCTCCAGGGTGATCCCCTCCACGTTCAGCGCGATCTCCCCGGACCCCATCCCGAAGCCGATGGCCGCGAGTCCCAGCGCCACCAGCCAGCCGAAGCCCACCGTGGCCCCGACGGCGACGACGGCCGTCCCGCAGGAGAGCGTGAGCAGTCCGGTGCGGACGACCGCTCGGGCGCCCGACCGCGCGACGTAGCCGCCACCGATCGCGATCCCGACCATCGAGCCGACGGACATGCCGGCGATGACGACACCCATCTGCGCCGTGCTGGCGTGCACGAGGTCGCGGATCGCGGGGGTCCGCGACGCCCAGCTCGCCATCGTGAGTCCGCTGCACGCGAAGGCGGCCACGAGCGACGCCCGCCAGCGCGTGGTGCCGAGGCTCTGCTGCGTCGTCACGTCAGCGGGCACTGACGACGGTGCCGACGCCGAACGCGGTGAGGACCGCGGCGCTGATCCGGTCCAGCGCTCTCGTGACCCGCGGGCGGCGGATCCAGCCGACCGCGCGGGCGGCGACGTGCGCGAGCACCGTGAGGTAGGTCAGGGCGACGACCGCCTCGAGCGCGCCGAGCAGCAACGTGCCCCGGACGGTGTTCCCCGCCGGGACGAACTGGGGGACGACGGCGAGGAAGAACAGACCCACCTTGGGGTTGAGCACGCAGGAGACGAGGCCGGAACGCCAGGCCCGGGCCAGTCCGGCCCCGTGCCCACCGTCCAGCGCGGGACCGTCGCCCCGTGCGGCCCGGCGGCTCCGCACGAACGTGCGGACCCCCAGGTGGACGAGGTAGAGCCCACCCAGCACCTTGAGCACCTGGTAGGCCTGCGCCGACCGTTCCAGCAGCGCCGCGAGACCGACCGCGACGGCGGTGGCCCAGACCACCGCCCCCACCGCGGACCCGAGCGCGGTCGCCACGCCGGTGCGGGCACCGTGCAGGCTGTGCCGCAGCACCAGGAACGTGTTCGGCCCGGGGGTCAGTTCGAGGAGCAGGCACAGGGCGCAGAACGCCAGGACGGACTCGAGTGTCACCGGCTCATCCAACACGGCCCGGAGGGCCGTCGGCCACCACGCCCGGAGGGCCGTCGGCCACCACGCCCGGAGGGGCGTCGGCCACCACGCCCGGAGGGGCGTCGGGTGATCGGGGTTCGGTGCGGCGAACTCCCGAGGGTGGCGGTCCTCGTGCGCGGTCGCCGGGACACCGGCCGCGAGAGTTCTTCCGACCGTGAAAACCCTTCGGCTGCAGGCTGTTCCGTCCCGTTGTGGGATGCTGGCGCCGTGTCCTTCCCGACGTTGCTGCTCATCGCCCTGGGTGTCTCGGCCGACGCCTTCGCCGTCGCCCTGGGCAAGGGGTTGCACCTGCGCAGGCTCACCCGGCGGGACGCGATCTCGATCGCCCTGGCCTTCGGGATCTTCCAGGCGCTGATGCCGGTCGTCGGGTACCTGCTGGCGCGCAGCTTCCGCGGCTACATCACCGCGTGGGACCACTGGATCGCCTTCGGTCTGCTGAGCCTGATCGGCGGCAGGATGCTGTGGGAGGCCATCACCTCCGGCGCCGACGACGAGGCGGACGCGGAGGGGATCGAGCTGCGTGAGCTCCTCGTCCTCTCGGTGGCGACGAGCATCGACGCCCTGGCCGTCGGCATCAGCTTCGCGTTCCTGGACGTCTCGATCGTCCCGGCCTCGATCCTCATCGGGGTCGTCACCGCGGCGATCTCCCTGCTGGGTGTGCGCATCGGTCACCGGGCCGGGGTGAGGTTCCGCAGGCCCGCCGAGATCGCCGGCGGCCTCGTCCTCATCGCGATCGGGGTGCGGGTCCTGCTGGACCACCTCGGCGTCCTCTGAACGGGCTGGCTGCGCGTTCAACGAGCGCTCCCCGGAGTCCGCTCCTACGGTCGAGGAGCACCAGGACGATCGAGGAGTCCTCGAGACCCGGTGGACTCCCTGGTGCCCCAACACGCAGCACCGCACCACCACCCAGGAGGTTCCAGTGAAGGCACTCGTCTACAACGGCGCGTTCGACGTCTCGGTCCAGGACGTCCCCGACGCCAGGATCGAAGCACCCACCGACGCCGTCGTCCGCATCACCTCGACGAACATCTGCGGTTCCGACCTGCACATGTACGAGGGACGCACGGACATGGAGACCGGGCGCGTGCTCGGTCACGAGAACATGGGGATCGTCGAGGCCGTCGGCGCCGGCGTCGACCGGATCAAGGTCGGGGACCGGGTCAGCCTGCCGTTCAACATCGGCTGCGGCACGTGCGAGACCTGCGTCGCGGGCAAGACCGGGTTCTGCCTGCGCGCCAACCAGGCCGGTACCGCCGGTGCCGCGTTCGGGTTCGCGGCGATGGGGGAGTACGCCGGGGGGCAGGCGGAACTCCTGCGGGTCCCGTGGGCCGACTTCAACGCCCTCGTCCTGCCGGCCGGGACGGAGAAGGAACTCGACTACACGATGCTGTCGGACATCTTCCCGACCGGGTGGCACGGGGTGCAGCTGTCGGGCTTCCAGCCCGGCGACTCCGTCGTGGTCTGGGGTGCGGGCCCCGTCGGGCTGATGGCGGCCTACAGCGCGCGGATCGCCGGTGCGGCGGAGGTGTTCGTCGTCGACGCCAAGCCCGACCGGTTGAAGCTCGTGGAGAAGGCGGGCGCCACCCCGATCGACTACTCCGCCGGTGACCCCGTCCAGCAGATCATGGACGCCACCGGGGGCCGGGGGACCGACCGCGGGGTCGACGCCATCGGCTACCAGGCCCACGACACGAGCGGGGAGGAGGACGCGTCGATGGTCCTCAACCAGCTCGTCCAGGTCGTGAAGGCGACCGGCGGCATCGGCGTGGTGGGCATCTACCTGCCGCAGGACCCGGGGGCCAAGGACGAGCTGTCCCGGCAGGGGAAGATCGCCTTCGACTACGGGACGTTCTGGTTCAAGGGTCAGACGATGGGCACCGGTCAGTGCAACGTCAAGGCCTACAACGTGAAGCTGCGCAACCTCATCACGGCCGGTGTCGCGAACCCGGGGTTCATCGTGAGCCACGAGCTCGACCTCACCGCCGCGGCGGAGGGGTACCAGAAGTTCGACCAGCGCGAGCAGGGCTGGACGAAGGTCGTCCTGCACCCGTCCGGCGTGTGAGCTGACTCAGACCGGGCGGCGGACCAGCAGGTCCGTCACCCGGTGGCCGAGGCGCAGGCCGCGGGCCTCGAACCCGGTGATCGGACGCCAGTCCGGACGCGTGTCGATGCCCGCGGTCTCCACGAACAGACCCGGTTCCGCGGAGAGCACGGTGAGCATCTGCTCGGCGTAGGGCTCCCAGTCGGTCGCGCAGTGCAGGAGACCGCCGGGGGCCAGGCGGTCCGCGACCAGGGCCGCGAAGTCCGGGCCGACCAGCCGGCGCTTGTGGTGCCTGGGCTTGGGCCAGGGGTCGGGGAAGTAGACCCGGACGCCGGCGAGGCTGCCGGAGGGGATGCGGTGGTGCAGGAACTGGCGGCCGTCGGCCTCCAGCACCCGCACGTTGTCCAGGCCGCGCTCGTCGAGCCCCAGCAGCAGACCGGCCACCCCCGGGGTGTGCACGTCGGAGGCGATGACGCCGGTCCCCGGGTCCGCCTCGGCCATCGTCAGCGTGCTGGCCCCCATCCCGAACCCGATCTCGAGGACGACGGGAACCTCCGCCCCGAAGAGGGCGGCCAGGTCCAGCGGGCCTTCTCCCTCGGGGACCGCGTAGCGCTCGGCGAGGTTGTCCAGGGCGACCTGGCGGGTGATGCCCATCCGGCCGCGGCGGATCTTGTATGAGCGCTTCGTGTCGTCCGGGGGACCGGGCGTCGCGGAGGCGTCGGTGGGGGTCGAGGGCACGGCTCCATCATCCGGCATCGGGCGACCCACCAATACCTTCCACTGGAAAGTTCGACGTGTACCATCGGGCGCGAGCCACCACCGTCCACAGAACGAAGGAGTCCTGAGGTGTCCCGGAAACCCTCCGTCCAGCTGTACTCGGTCCGCGAAGCGGTCCAGTCCGACCTGTCCGCCGCCGTCGCCCGTCTGGCCGAGATCGGCTTCGAGCAGGTCGAGCCGTACGGCTTCCACGAGCGCACCGCCGACTACGCGGCCGCGTTCAAGGCCGCCGGCGTCAGTGCCCCGTCCGGCCACGCGGCCGTCATCGACTCCGAGACCCCGGAGGCGATCTTCGAGGCCGCCAACGCGCTCGGGATCACCACCGTCATCGACCCGTTCGTCCCGACGCAGCGCTGGCAGAGCGCCGACGACGTGGCGCGCCTCGCGGAGCGGGTGAACACCCTCAGCGCCCTGGCCCACGAGTACGTCCTGGACTTCGGCTACCACAACCACCAGTGGGAACTGGAGAACACCGTCGACGGCCGCCCGGTGCTGGAACTCTTCGCCGACCAGCTCGAACCCGCCGTCGTGCTCGAGGTCGACACCTTCTGGGCCACCGTCGGCGGCGCCGACACCCCGGCCCTGCTGAAGGCCCTGGGGGACCGCGTGCGGTTCATCCACGTCAAGGACGGCGCCAAGAGCACCGACACCTCGCTGCAGCAGCCCGCGGGCCAGGGTGACGTCGACGTCGCCGGCATCCTCGCCGCGGCTCCGCAGGCGCTGCGGGTCGTGGAGTTCGACGCCTACGCCGGCGACGTCTTCGACGGCATCGCGCAGTCGCTGGCCTGGCTGAAGGAGAACGACCGGTGAGCCGCGTCGGTGTGGGCATCATCGGGGCGGGGAACATCTCCACCCAGTACCTGGAGAACCTCACGAAGTTCCCCGACGTCGAGGTCCGCTTCGTCGCCGACATCGCCCTGGACCGCGCGGCCGCGCAGGCCGAGGCGTTCGGGGTGGCGGCGTCCGGGACGGTCGAGGAACTCCTCGCCCGCGACGACGTCGAGATCGTCGTCAACCTGACGATCCCGGCCGCGCACGCCGAGGTCGGCCGTCAGGTCATCGCCGCCGGCAAGCACGTCTGGAGCGAGAAGCCCCTCGCCCTCGACGCCGAGTCCGGGCTGGCGCTGCTCGCCGACGCCGAGAAGGCCGGCCTGCGGGTCGCCTGCGCGCCGGACACCGTGCTGGGGGCGGGGATCCAGACCGCGCTGCGCGCGATCGCCCGCGGTGACATCGGGCAGCCGCTGTCGGCGACGACGATGTTCCACGTCCCGGGGCCGGAAGCCTGGCACCCGAACCCGGACTTCCTCTTCGCCCACGGCGCGGGTCCGCTCTTCGACATGGGGCCGTACTACGTGACGACCCTGGTGCACGCGTTCGGGTCCGCGAGCCGGGTCCAGGCCGTGTCGTCGCGGTCGGTGGCCACGCGCACCATCGCGACCGGCCCGCGGGCGGGGGAGACGTTCCCCGTCGAGGTCCCGACCCACCACGCCGCGCTCATCGAGTTCGACGGTGGGCAGTCGGCGCAGTCCACGTTCTCCTTCCAGCACGCTCTGCCGCGGATGGGGTTCGTCGAGGTCAACGGGACCGAGGGCACGATCGTGCTGCCCGACCCGAACACCTTCGAGGGTGATTCCACGTTGTGGCGCAACGGTTCCCAGGAACCCGAGACGGTCGCCGCAGTGGGTTCGACCTTCGGTCGGGGTTCCGGTGTCCTCGACCTCGCGCGGGCCATCCGCACCGGTGGCACCGAGCGCGCCTCGGGTGCGGTGGCCGCCCACGTCCTGGACGTGCTGCTCGCCGTCCGCGACGCGGCCGCCACCCGCAACGCCGTCGAGATCACCTCGACGGTCGCGCCCGTCGCGCCGCTGGCCGAGGACTGGGACCCCTCGGCGTCGACCCTCTGACGTCGAGCCCCTGACCCTGTCCTAGCCCGGCAGGAACCGTTCCAGCAGTTCCAGGGAGCGGCGCACGTCGACGGTCTCCGGGTCCAGCAACCACTGGACCTGGAGACCGTCGGAGGCGGCGATGACGAGCGACGCGGCGTCGGTCGCGTCGATGTCCGCCGGCGTGCGTCCGGCGGCCTGGGATTCCCGGATGCGGCGGACCAGGTCCTCCCGGACCCTCCGGAACCGTTCGTCGATGAACTCCCGGGTCGCGGTGTGCTGCTGCTGCAGCGCGTCCGCGGTCAGGGTCGAGTAGAGCTGCACCAACCCGGGAACCTCGCGGTTGCGGTCCGCGCTGCGGGCGATGTCCTCGACGGCACCGACGCCGTCCTCCTCGGGTTCACCCTCGACCTGCTGTTCGTGGGCGCGGTAGACCTCGATGAGCAGTTCGTCCCGCGACGCGAAGTAGTGCCGCAGCGCCGTGTGGGAAACCCCGATCGCGTCCCCGACCGAACGCATCGAGGCGCCGTCGACCCCGTGCTCGGCGAAGAGCTCGATGGCCCGGTCGAGGATCTGCTGGCGGCGTTCGACGCCCTTGCGGTACGGACGGACCGGAGTGCGGAGTTCGACCTCGGCGTCGTCCGCGCTGTCTGCCACGCGGACATGCTACGGCGACGGCAGGTGGGGTCTTGCGGTGGTGTCATCGTGGTGTCACCATGACGTCATGGAGCTCGATCCCTACGTCGACAGCGTGCGTGAGAACCTCCTCGCCTCGGCCGGGATCGGGGGCGAGGAGCTCCGGGTGCCGGCCGAACGGCTCGCCGCGGCGCTGGACGCCGCGGTCCGGCTGGCGCTGCTCGAGGCGCTCAGCGACGCCGTCGGCGAGGTCTCCCGGGACCTCGTCCCCGGCGGGGTCGAACTCCGGTTGCGCGGGCGATCGCCCGAGTTCGTCGTGACGTCGCCCGTCGCGACCCCCACCACCGCTCCCGTCGCCGCTCCCGTCACCGAGGAGACCGGCGACGAGGGGGCGACCTCCCGCACCACGCTGCGCCTGCCCGAGAACCTGAAGGTCCGGGTGGAGTCGGCCGCGGCCGCCGCACAGCTCAGCGTCAACGCCTGGCTCGTCCGGGCCATCAGCTCGGCCGTCGACGCGCCGGTCGGCGGCGATCGTCGCCCGCCGGCGTCGAGCGGTGGTTCCTTCCACGGCTGGGTCGGGTAACCGGCCCCGCCCCCACTCCCGGAGGTGCAGTGTGTCCACGTACGAAACTCCCGACGCCATCGCGGCGTCCATCGACGTCGGGGTCGCCCGCGTCGTGATCGTCGCCGGAGACCTCCCGCGGACCCGCGTCGAGATCGCCCCCAGCGATCCGCAGCGTCCTGCCGACGTCGCCCTGGCGTCGGACAGCCGCACCGAGTTCAGCGACGGCCGCCTGCGGGTGGTCGTCCCGCGGCGCAACCGGGTCTTCGGCCGCACCGAGTCCGTCGACGTGCACGTCGAACTCCCGACGGGTTCCGCGGTCGAGCTGCGGTCCCGCTACGGCGACGTCGTGGTGCGCGGATCGTTGGGCCGCAGCCGGTTCGAGGTCTCCTACGGGGACACCACGATCGAGCGGACCGGGGACCTGCACCTCCAGACCCCCCACGGGGTCGTCGAGGTGGGGACCGTGGACGGCGACCTCGACGCGCGGACCGGTCACGGCCGGACCCGCATCGGGCGGGTCACCGGTACGACGACCCTGCGCGGGACGCACGGCGACGTGGAGTTCGGGACCGTCGAGGGTCCGCTCACGGCGAAGCTGTCCGGTGGGTTGTTCGTCGGTCGTGCGCTGGCGTCGGTCGAGGCCGGCAGCGCCTACGGCGTGGTCCGCGTCGCGGAACTCCTGGGCGCGGGCGCGCGCGTGACGACGAGCTACGAGGGGATCGAGGTCGGGGTTCCCGCCGGGACGGCGGCGTGGCTGGACGCCGAGTCCCGGCACGGCACCGTGCGGAGCGAACTGACCTCCCGCGACGCGCCCGAGGACCACGACCGCAGCGTCGAACTCCACCTGCGCAGCGGGCACGGCGACATCCTCGTCCGCCGGGCCCTCGCGGGCGGGTGATCGACCGCTCAGACCGTCAGCGCGAGGACGGCGATGTCGTCGCCTTCGGAGCCCAGCCGCGCGAGCAGCCAACCGCACAGTTCGTCGAGGTCCTCGGGACCTTCCCCCAGAGCCGTGGCCAGGCGGGCCAGCCCTTCGTTGAGGTGTTCCCCGCGACGCTCGACCAGACCGTCGGTGTAGGCCAGCACCGTGGAACCGGGAGCCAGGTGGTGCCGCGCGGTCGTGCGGTGCTGGGCGCTGACCCCGAGCAGGAGGTCGTGGTGCTCGTCGAGGAACGTGACCCTCCCCGCCGGGTCGCGCACCAGCAATGGAGGGTGCCCAGCGCTGGAGTGCGTCATCGACCAGCCGCCACCGGAGCCGGGTTCCAGACGGGCGTAGGTGAGGGTCGCCAGGGTGCCCATCCCGAGCCCGGCGAGGAGTTCGTCGACGCGTTCGAGGACGCGTCCGGTGTCGGGGCCCGCCACGGGGTCCCACGCGCAGGCCCGCAGCAGCCCCCGCAGGTGGCCCATGGCGGCCGCGGCCATGACGTCGTGGCCGACGACGTCACCGATGGCCAGGCCGATGGCCCCACCGGGGAGGGCGATGAGCTCGTAGAAGTCGCCGCCGACCTGCGCCCCGGACACCGCCGCGCGGTAGCGGGCGGCCGCGCGGATCCCGGGGATGCTGGGGAGGGAGGGCAACAGACTGCTCTGCAACGTCTCCGCGATGGTGTGCTGCTGCTCGTAGAGCCGGGCGTTGTCCAGGATCAGGCCGGCGCGACGTCCCAGGTCGACGGCGATCTCGAGGTCGTCCTCGGTGTGGCGTGGGGACGAGGCACCGCGGACGAGGACCATCACGTCGCTGCTGCCCCGGCGCCCCGGCAGCGTGACGAACAACGCGGACGCGGCCCCCAGGGTGTCGCTGAGGTCCAGGACGGCCGGGTCGGTGACCCACCGTTCGCGTTCGGCGCGGCGTCGTGGGCTGTCGTAGTCGCTGACCCGACGGGCTGAGGCACCCTGCAGCAGCGTCTGCTGGGGAGAGCCCGCGACCAGCGATCGACGCAGTGCGGTGACGTAGCGGTCCACGTCCTCCGTGCGGTCGGGATCGACGTGGCGGGCCATGGCCGTCTCGATCGTGTCCCGCTCGTCGGTGGTGAGGAGCAGGGCCCAGTCGGCCAGGCCGGGGACGACGAGGTCGAGCAGGCGCTGCCGGCAGGCGGTCACGTCGAGGGTCACCGCGAGCTGACTGGTGGCCTCGGCGAGGAGAGCGAGTCGGCCCTGGGCGGCTTCGGCGGCCGCGCGGGCCTCCTCGGCCTCGAGCCGGGCACGTCGCTCGGCGGCCAGCGCCCGGTCGCGGTCCTCACCGGCCACGACGCTGGCGGTGACGTCGACCTGGATGCCGACGTAGTGCGTCAGTTCGCCGGTCGGACCGTGGATGGGGCTCAGCGAGAGCTGGTTCCAGAACGCGGTGCCGTCCTTGCGGTAGTTCAGCACGACGACCGTCTCGTCGCGTCCGGCGTCGACCACCTCGCGCATGAGCGCACGGGTGGCCGGGTCGGTGCCCTCCCCCTGGAGGAAGCGGCAGTTGCGTCCGACGCTGTCCGCGAAGGAGTAGCCGGTGGCCGCGGTGAACGCGGGGTTGACCCAGACCAGCGGGCGGTCCGGTGCGACGGCGTCGGCGACCGTGAACGAGAGGCCCGTCGAGAGGACCGCCTGCTCACGCAACGCCGTCTGCTGCTGGGCGGCGCTGGTGGCGGCCTGCACGGCGGCCCGCTCCCGGAGGGGAAGGAGCACGACGAGGGCGTGGTCCGCGAGCATCGGCGCGTCGACCATGGGCAGGGCGACGACCCAGAGCGGTTCCTGGCGTTCGCCCAGCTCACTGACCCGGGCGGCCGAGACCGCCTGACCCAGCACCGGCTCGGACCGGGCGATGCGCGACAGGGGGTGGGTGCCGTCGGAGAGCGGCGTGCCGTCGACGTCGCGCAGCTGCGCGGCGGTGGCCCAGGCGTCGATCTCCAGGGGCAGCCGCACACCGGGGGCGAGCTGATCGGCGACGGTGTTCGTGTGCACGACCCGACGCGACGTCAACTCCACGAGGAGCACGGCGGCGGGGGCATGACCCACCACCCGGGTGATCTCCGCGGCACGACCCGAGATCGGCCCTTCGGTCCTCGGCTCGTCCGCCACGTTCCTCCGTTCAGGCCCCGGTGACCCAGGACAGCGAACCATCCTACGCAACCCCGGCAGGTGGTGCGGGCACGAGACGTGGCGCGTAGGGTCGGGCCCGCGGGACGTGCGCCGTCCCGGTGGTTGAGCAGTCAGCCGTTCCCCGGTCCGCCACGCGGACCGCACGGCCGTGGACTCAGCGGCCTGTGCGCACGAACGAAGGAAACCTCCCATGGACACCGCCTCCGCCGTCGGGAACGCCTTCACCGAACTCGGCCGGATCGTCGTGGGCACGCAGCCCCTGGGTCAGGTCCTCCACCGGGTCGCGGAACTGGCGAAGGACTGCATCCCGGGTGCGGAAGAGGTCTCCGTCACGCTGATCGAGGGTGGGGGCAAGGGGCACAGCGCCGCGTTCACCGGATCGCTGGCGGCCTACCTCGACGAGAGGCAGTACGACCGCAGGTTCGGGCCGTGCCTGGACGCGGCCGAGACGGGTCAGACCGTCCGCATCCCCGACACCTCGGCGGAGACCCCGTATCCCGACTTCGCCGCGGTGGCCGCCCGTCGCGGGGTGAACAGCAGCGTCTCGGTGGGGATGCCCATGCCGCAGCAGGTCCTGGGCGGTCTGAACGTCTACCGCTCGGACGGTCAGGCGATCGACGACGACTCCGTGGAAACCCTGCAGGTCTTCGCCGGCTACGCGGCCGTCGCGGTGGCCAACCACTCGCTCTACGCCTCGGCGGTGGCCCTCAGCGAGAACCTGCAGGCCGCCATGCAGTCCCGGGCCGTGATCGAGCAGGCCAAGGGCGTGCTCATGGCGAGGCTCGGGTGCACCGCGGACGAGGCGTTCCAGCACCTGGCCACCCGGTCCCAGCACACGAACCGGAAGCTGCGTGAGATCGCCACCGAGCTGGTCGCGAACCTCTGAGGAGGCCGGGCGCCCCGCGACACGGGGCGTCGACGTCACTCGTGGCAGAACGTGGACAGGACCGCATCGGCGACGGCGCGGCTCTGCTCGTCCGTGAGCGGAGCCGCGCCGTCGACGGCGAACTGCGACTTCGCCACGCTGGAGAGGGCCTCGTCACCCTCGTCGCGCAGGGACTGCCGGCACACCTCCGCGGCGGCCAGGAGGATGCGGTTCTCGTCGTCCCCGAGCCCGGGTGAGATCGCGTCGAGCCGGGTGACGAGTTCCCGGGTCTGCGTCGCGTCAGGACTCCCGGTCACCGTGGGCGCCGACTCGGTCTGGGTCGCGGGTTCACCCTGCGTGGGTCGGGCCGGGGCCGTGAGGCTCGTCGGCAGGTCGCTCGCGGTGGGGGTTCCGCTCGGTGCGTCCTGGCTCTCGTCCTCCGCGCAGGCGGTGGCCAGGAGCAGGACCGTGGCGGCGATGACGAGCGAGGAGCGGAGACGGTGCATGCCTCTCCTCTACCCGCCCTCCGATCCGTCAACCAGTTTCGACGATCCCGCGAACCGACTACTGCACGTCCCCGCCGGCGGTCGGTCCGTGCTCACCGACGGCCGTGGCGTTGGTCGTCCGTCGTGGCATGACCAGGCCGAACAGGATCATGCCGATGCCGAGCACGAGGTGCAGCCAGTCGTCCGCGGTGTTCAGGGGCACGAAGTTCGCGCTGCTGTCCTCGGACACGACGAGGCCGTAGACCCACAGGGCGAGGTACACGATCCCGCCGAGCAGGAGGAACGTCCGGGCGGCGGCGGTGATGCGGGAGGCGAGGACCCCCAGGACGCCGAAGAGCAGGTGGACGACGTTGTGCAGCACGGACACCTGGAAGACGCCGAACAGCATCGCCATCGAGTGGTGCCCTGCGCCGGTCATGTCCCCGTAGTGGGTGGTGATCCCGGGGACGAAGCCGAGCACCCCGACGAGGAGGAACGCCGCACCGACGACCAGGGACGTCATCGACACGGGGGAACGGTGGACGGAGAGACGGGAGGTCGTGGTTCGGGTCGTGCTCATGGGGTTCTCCAGACGCGGAGCCGGAACTCCGAAGGAGGCGTCCGGCCGTGCGTTCGACCTGGTCCCACGCTACGTCGCGGGTTCCAGATGCGCTCGGCCGGAGCAGGGGGGAAGGTTCATCGTGATCGCGCTTCGCGATCGCCGGTGGAGCAGCGCGCCGAACGCCCGACGGGCGGGCGCCCTCGTGTGCCCGCCCTGGATCCCGGACCAGAACCAGATCACAGAAGAGGTAGACCGATGGCAGGACGCCAGACGCTCATCAGGACCCTGCACGACACCGGACTCGCCGCGTGGTTCGGCGGATCGCTGTTCGGAGCGGTCGGCCTGAACGGGGCCGCAGCGGCGGCCACCGACCCGTCCGAACGCACGAAGATCGCCGCGGCGGGGTGGGCCAAGTGGGCACCCGTGAACGCGGTCGCGCTCGCGGCCCACACCGTGGGTGGCGTCGGGCTCATCGTCGGCAACGCCGGCCGGGTCACCGCCCAGAAGGGTGCCCGTTCCAACACCACGCTCAAGTCCGTCCTCACGCTCGCCGCCATGGGGGTCACGGCCTACTCGGGCCTGCAGGGCGCCAAGCTCGGCAAGAACTCCCCGGCGCCCGCGCACGGGGCGACGGAACCCTCCGCGGCCACCCCCGAGGACGTCGCCGCGGCCCAGCGGCGTTTGAAGGTCCTGCAGTGGTCCATCCCCGCGCTGACCGGCGTGCTGCTGGTGATGACCGCGCAGCAGGGCGAGCAGCAGAAACCCTCGCAGATCGCCAAGGGGATCCTGGCGAGCGTTCGCCCCTGAGCCCCGTCCGAGCGGGGACACGCACGCACCCGACGCAAGAACCGCACTGCACTGGAGGAGACGATCGTGTACCGACACACTCGCGAACTGCAGTTCACGGCCAAGCCGGAGAAGCCCGACGCGCTCTTCGCCGCGAAGTTCCAGGAACTGCTCGGTGGGCAGTTCGGTGAGATGACCGTGATGATGCAGTACCTGTTCCAGGGCTGGAACTGTCGTGTCCCTGGCAAGTACAAGGACATGATCATGGACATCGGGACGGAGGAGATCGGCCACGTCGAGATGCTCACCGTGATGCTGGCCCGTCTCCTCGAGGGCGCTCCGGGGGAGGCCACCGACAAGGCCGCCGCCGCGAACCCGGCCCTGGCGGCCGTGCTCGGCGGCATGAACCCCCAGCACGCCATCGTCTCCGGCGGCGGCGCCCGGCCCACCGACTCCGTCGGGAACCCGTGGAACGCCGGGTACATCATCGCCAGCGGGAACCTGCTGACCGACTTCCGGTCCAACGTCTCCGCCGAGGCCCAGAGCCGGCTGATGACGAGCCGGATCGCCGGCATGACCGACGACGCGGGTGTCAAGGAGATGCTGGCCTTCAACCTGGCCCGTGACACCTACCACCAGCAGCAGTGGCTGCTGGGGATCCAGATGCTCATCGACGACGGCTACGTCGACAGCCAGATCGAGCAGTCGAACGGCGAGTGGGAGAACAAGGACGCAGCCCACGTCCTCTACACCGGCACCGAGGGGAGCCGGGCGGGTGAGGGGATCTGGGCCACCGGCAACAGCCTCGTCGACGGTGAGCCGCTGCGGGCCGAGGAACTCCGCCCGCTGCCCGACGACCAGGGGAACCTCGACGACGCCACGTTGCCGGCGCCCGACCCCAAGCAGTTCGTCACCTACGACGGCAACCAGGGGCCCGGGAAGCCCGGGACCGGCGCCGGCGGGCACCTGCAGGGTGCGCAGAACGTGGTCACGAAGGTCAAGGACGCCCTCACGGGCGACGACCACTGACCGCGTTCCGCACTCCGCCCCGCTGACCCGGGGCGACACGAGCGGGGACCGGCCCACCAGGGCCGGTCCCCGCCGCGCGTCAGCGACCGTCGGCCGCCAGAGGTGCGGGGGTGAACACCGCCCGCAGGCAGCCGTCGGTCTTGTGCTTGAACACGTCGTACCCGCGGACCGAGTCCTCCAGGGACATCGGGTGCGTCGCCAGGAAGCTCGTCTCCAGCTCGCCCGAGGCGAGGTGGTTCAGCAACCTCGGGACGTAGCGCTGACCGTGCTGCTGCGCGGACCTGATCGTGAGGCCCTTGTTGAGCACGACTCCGGTCGGGAAGCTGTCGGTGAGTCCGTAGACCCCGAGGACGGCGACCGTGCCGGCCTTGCGGACGGCGAGGAGGGCCTCGCGCAACGGGGTGGCCCGGTCCGTCTCCAGGCGCACGGCCTGCTTCGCGCGGTCCACGAGGTTCTGCACCCCGGTCCCGTGTCCCTCCATGCCGACGGCCTCGATGACGGCGTCGGGGCCCCGCCCACCGGTGGTCTCGCGCAGGAACTCCTGCACGCTGTCGACCTCGCCGTAGTCGAGCGTCTCGGCGCCCACGCGGGTGCGGGCCAGTTCGAGACGCTCGGGCAGCCGGTCGACCACGATGACGCGATCCGCCCCCAGCAGCCGGGCCGAGGCGGCGGCCATGAGACCGACCGCACCCGCGCCGAAGACGGCGACGGTGTCACCGGGGGAGATGTCGCAGAAGTCGGCGCCCATGTACCCGGTGGGAACCGCGTCGGAGACGAAGAGCGCCGACAGGTCGTCCACCTCGGGCGGGACCGTGAAGCAGTTCACGTCGCCGAACGGGACCCGGATGAACTCCGCGTGCGACCCCGCGTACCCGCCGAACGGCTGCGTGTAGCCGTAGATCCCGCCCGACGGGTAGCCCAGGACGGGTTGTTGCGCGGCGGCGTGCGGGTTGGTGGTGTCGCAGAGGGAGTAGAGCTCCCGGTCGCAGTACCAGCAGTTCCCGCACGCGATGAACGACGGGACGACGACGCGGTCACCGACCCGCACCCGGGTGACCCCGGGCCCGACCTCCACGACCCGGCCCATGAACTCGTGACCGAAGACGTCACCGGGGAGCATCCCCGGCAGGTACCCGTCGATGAAGTGCAGGTCCGACCCGCAGGTGCTGCTCAGCGACACCTGCACGACCACGTCACGCGGGTTCACGATCGCCGCGTCCGGCACCGTCTCGACGGCGAGGTCGTTGACCCCGTTCCAGACCAGGGCCCGCATCAGCGCTTCCCGTCCCGTCCGCTGGGAACGTCCCCCAGGGTGGGTGCCTCGCCGGTCTGCAGCAGGGCCCGGAGGCGGTAGAGCATCGTGAAGGCCAGTCCGCCGCCGACCTCGCCCGTCCCGGCCGGAACCGTCAGACGCAGGACGACCTCCGATCCCAGACCCTGTGGTGCCGGCCACGCCTCGACGGTCACGACGGGTTCGTCCGGGTCCTGCGCCGACCCCCCGCTGAACACGACGCGGTTCGGTTCGACGTGGGCCTGCGTCTCGATCGTCGTGTCCGCGACGGTCCAGGCGTAGACGCCCGCAGGACCCCGGTGCACGCTCCCGGCGGGAGAAACCATCGTGTCGAGCACGTCGGGATCGCGACAGGCCCGGAGGACGTCCTCCACGGTGCGCGCGATGGTCAGGGTCTGCTGTTCGGTGGTGTGGCCGCCCTCGCGGTGCAGGAGGGTCCGCGTCGCTGCGGAAGCGGCCCGCCGGGCCAGGTCCTGTGCTCTCGTCGTGTCCATCGACCGTCCGTCCTCGTTCGTCGGAGGTTTGGAACGCCCGCTGCTCGACGGCCCACCTGAGGTGCCCCCACTCTGGCCGAGCCCGGATCGCCGCGCACCTCCTGCGCTCAGCGGTAGCGCCGGGGCACCGTCCACGGCGCGCCGAAGACCGCGTCGAACTCCGCGGGGTGGAAGGGGCTGTCCCCACCGGCCGGGTAGTTCGTCAGCTCGCCGAAGACGATGCGGTCGGGCAGGTGGTAGAGGTCGACCCGGACGAAGTCGGTACCGGACGCGAGCCGTTCCGCGAGGTCGATCATCTCGCCCAGCCGGCGCGGTCTCGGGTGCGGTGGATCGGCCCAGTCCGGGCCACCGCTCATCGGCAGGTGCTCCCAGTCGGGGCGGTGGAAGTCCTGCGTGCGGGCTCCGAACCGGCCGGAGTCGACCTGGACGAAGTGGCACCGTCCGTGGAACACGAAGAACTTGTAGTCGTCCGGGATGGAGCCGTCCGGGGCGCGCAGCAGTTCCTCCACGAGGACCCGGGGCGGCACCTGTCCGTAGACCCACTCCCGGTTCGGCCCCTGGCCGTAGAGCCGGCTCGTCCAGTGCTCCCCGATCGCCACGAGGTCGTCGACGGGGGCGGCCTCGGGTCGCACGTGGGCGTAGACCCAGCTCCACCGGGCCTGCGGGAGCCGGGCCTGCGCAGGAGCCTCCGGTGAGACGACGACGACGGCCCCGCTGCCGTGGGTCGGTTTGAGGACGTACTCGGGGGGGAGCGCGACGGAACGCAGTTCGGCGGGGTCGGTCAGCACCGCGAACGCGCGGGGGAGGTACTGCTCGCCGGCCACCGCCGCCACGTGCCCGCGCACCGCAGCCTTGTCCGCGAACGTGACGAGCAGAGGACGGTGGTCCCGCAGCATCTTGTAGCGGACCTTCTCGGTGAACGTCTCGGGGTTCCGGGTCCGCAGCAGCCGCCACCCCCGGACCAGTCGACTGCGTTCGCGCCAGCGGGGCCGGGGTTCCCGCGCGTCGTGGGGACGGCCGCCGTGGGGGTGAGGGTGAGGAACCACGGATGCAGTGTGCCGCAGCGTGCGCGATCCCGAACCGCCCAGCACGATGGTCCGGTGATGCTTCGACTTCCCGGTACCTACCGGGCGCAGGGCGACACCTCCCTCCTGGCCGACACCCTCACCCGCGGGCAGTCCGTGGTCGGGCGCCGGGTCCTCGACCTCGGAACCGGCAGCGGTGCCCTCGCGGTGGCGGCGGTCCGTGCCGGCGCCCGCTCGGTCACCGCCGTCGACCTCTCCCTCCGGGCCGTCCTCACGGCGCGGCTGAACGGGCGACTGCACCGGGCGCCGGTCCGGGTGCGACGCGGGGACCTGTTCACCCCCGTGGCCGGCCAGCAGTTCGACGTGGTCCTGGCGAACCCGCCCTACGTCCCGGCGGACTCCGACCGGTTGCCCCGCCACCGCCGGGGGCGCTCCTGGGACGGTGGCCGGGACGGACGGGCGGTCATCGACCGCATCTGCGACGAGGTCGCCACCGTGCTGGCCCCGGGGGGACGGCTCCTCATGGTCCAGTCCGTGCTGGCGGGGGAGCGCCAGACCCTGGATCGGCTCGACTCCCGGGGTTTCGCCAGCGCCGTCGTCGCCCGCGCGGAGGAACCCTTCGGCCCGGTCATGCGGGCCCGCGCCGAGATGCTCCGGGCTCGCGGTCTGCTGCGACCCGGCCAGGACCGGGAGGAACTCGTCGTCGTGGACGCGGTCGCGAGCTCGGTCCCCTCGACGGTCACCGGAGGTGACTTCGAGGATGTCGCCTGAACCGGCCCGCAAGTTGGTCGTCACCGCAGACGGCCCGCTCCTGGTGGAGGGGCCGGTGGACATCGACCTGCCCGACGGGCGCCGCGTGCGTTCCGAACGTCCCGTGACCGCGGTGTGCGTCTGCGGACGCAGCGCCCGCTACCCGATCTGCGACACCAGCCACCGCGTCCGGGCCGCGAAGGCCCCGAAGGAGACGTCATGAGCCCCGCCCTCCCGACCCCCCGCGGACCCGTCAGCGCCGCCGTCCTCGCGTTCCTGCGCGGCGCGGCTCTCGAGGTGCCGGAGGGTGCCGCGTCCTGCGACCCGTGGGGTGAGGACCTGCAGCTCGCCCTCTACGTCTGCTACGAGCTGCACTACCGGGGTTTCGCCGACGTGGTGGAACCCGCGGACCACGAACTCGAGTGGCACCCGGACCTGCTGGCGCTCCGCTCCGCCCTCGAACGACGTTTCCTCGCCGCGTTGCGGGCCGCGGTCCCCGGGGGGGAGGACGTCGCGGGCGAGATCGCGGCGCTCGTCGCCGAGAACCCCGGCGAGGGCGGGGTGTCGCACCACCTCCGCCGGAGGGGCGAGCTGTGGCAGTTCCGGGAGTACATCGCGTTGCGGTCCGCGTACCACCTCAAGGAGGCCGATCCGCAGGCGTGGGTGATCCCCCGTCTCGAAGGGGCCGCGAAGGCGGCGCTGGTCTCCGTCGAGCACGACGAGTACGGGGCGGGGCGCGGTGAGCGCATGCACGCGCAGTTGTTCGCCGACATGATGCGCGACCTGGACCTGCACGACGACTACGGCCACTACCTCGACCACACGCCCGCCCCGGTCCTGGCCGAGGTGAACTTCATGTCGATGGCGGGCCTGCACCGCTCCCTGCGCGGTGCGCTCGTCGGGCAGTTCGCCGTCGTCGAGCTGACGTCGTCCCCGGGGTCGGCGCGGCTCGTGGCGGCCGCACAGCGCCTGGGGTGCGGCCCGGCGACGGTCGAGTTCTACTCCGAGCACGTCGAGGCGGACGCCGTGCACGAACAGGTCGTCCGGACCGGCATCATCGCCCCCCTGATCGCGGCCGACCCCGGGATGGCCGCGGACGTGGTGTTCGGGATCCAGGCCGCGAACCTGCTCGACGATCGCCTCGGTGCGCACGTGATGCAGGCCTGGGCGCAGGACCGCTCGGTCCTCGTGCGACCGCTCGAAGGAGCACTCCCCCGATGATCCGCGCTGCGGTCCGCGGAGGTGCGGTCGAGGATGTCTCCATGGACGCTGTGGACGATCTTCGTGCGTGGAAGGTGCTGGCCCCCGCCGGGTTGCTGGCCGTCGGGGCGGGGGTCTCGGTGGTGAGCGACGCGGCGGGCCGTCGCGGACGGCGGGCCCCCGCCCTGCAGTGGTTCGCCGAGGGCACCGTGGGGCTCGTGCTGCTGAACGGGGGTCTGAGCCTCTTCGGCGAAGCGGTCAAACGCCGGGCCCTGCACGACGTCGCCGCCCGGACCGGCGGAGCACCCGGTCCACGGTGACGACGTTGCGGCGTTCGGGGGATTCCCCCTGTGGAAGGCGGAGCCGGTTGCCGATGGAGACGGGGTGTCGACCGTGCTCTCAGCTGCCACCATCCACGACGTGATCGCCGCCAACTCCGTGCACAGCGTGTTCCAGCCGATCGTCGACCTGACGACCGGTGTGGTCGTGGCCTACGAGGCGCTGGCGCGCGGGCCGGTCGGGTCGCTGCACCGACCCGACGACCTCTTCGCCGCGGCGAGGGCGGCCGGAGTCCTGGCCGAACTCGACCAGGCCTGCCGGGCGGCGGCCTTCCGCGGCGCGATCGAGCACTCCCTCGTCGCCCCGCTCACGTTGTTCGTCAACGTCGAGCCGGAGGTCCTCGACACCGCGCCGCTGAGTGACCTGCTCGCCCTCGCCGACGGTGCCCCCGGGGACCTCCGCGTCGTCGTGGAGATCACGGAGCGTGCCCTCGCCGCCCGTCCGGCGGAGCTGCTGCGCACCGTCGCGCGGATCCGCGAGATCGGCTGGGGCGTCGCGCTCGACGACGTGGGCGCCGACGCCATGTCGCTGGCCTTCATGCCCCTGCTGCGCCCCGACGTGGTCAAGCTGGACCTGCGGTTGGTGCAGGAGCGCCCCGGTCCGGCCGTGGCCCAGATCATGAACGCCGTCAACGCCTACGCCCAGTCGACCGGTGCGTGGATCCTGGCCGAGGGGCTGGAGGACGAGCAGCACCTCATGACCGCCCGGGCCCTCGGGGCCCGGTTGGGGCAGGGGTGGATGTTCGGCCGCCCGGCGTCCCCGCCGCCCCCGGCGCTGGCCGTGGGCCAGTTGCCGCTCCTCGACCCCGTCGTGACGGTCGCTCCCCAGGACACCTCTCCCTTCGCCGTGCTGCCGACGGGGACGGAACTGCGCCGCTCGCCCAAGCCGCTGCTCATCGAGGTCAGCAAGCAGCTGGAACGCGAGGCGATGCGCCTGGGCGACACGTGCGTCGTGGCCTCGACGTTCCAGGAGGCCCGTCACTTCACCCCGGCCACCCGCAGTCGCTACCTGGACCTGGCCGACCGCGTCGGGTTCGTCGCCGCCTTCGGCGAGGACCTCCCCACCGTCCCGGTGCCGGGGGTCCGCGGGGCGACGCTGGCCCCGGAGGACCCGGTGCGGGGGGAGTGGGACGTGGTCGTCCTCGCCCCGCACTTCGCCGTCGCCCTGCTCGCGAGGGACCTGGGCGACCAGGGTCCCGACACGGAGCGGATGTTCGAGTACGCCCTGACCTACGACCGCGACACCGTGATCGCCGCCGCGCACTCCCTGCTCTCCCGGGTGGTCCCGCGCACCGCCGAACCGGTGCTCCGGGGTGACGTCGTCCCCGCGCCTCCCCGGCGGACGGTGACGCCCGCCCCGGTCCACCGAGGCGGTCTCCGCGGTGCGGAGGACCTGCTGGAGCGGGCCCTGAGCGCCACGACCAACGGCGTCACCATCGCCGACATGAGCCGGCCCGACCACCCGCTGATCTACGTCAACGCCGCCTTCGAGGTGTTGTCCGGGCTGCGTTCCGAAGAGGTCCTGGGGCGCAACTGCCGCTTCCTGCAGGGACCCGACACCGACAGTTCCGTCGTCGACTCCATCCGGTCGGCGATCGCCGCCGGGGAGGAGTGGCGGGGGGTCGTCCTGAACCACCGCGGTCCCGGACGCACGCCGTGGTGGAACGAGATCCACCTGGCCCCCGTCCTCGACGGGACGGGACGCGTCGTGCAGTACATCGGGGTCCAGAACGACGTCACCGACCGGGTGGTGGCCCAGCGCCAGGTGGAGACCGAACGCGCCAAGGTCCGCGAGCACGTCGCCCGGATCGAACAACTCGCCTACACCGATCCCCTCACGGGGTTGGCGAACCGGCGGCGCATCGAGGAACTCGTCGAGGCCGCCCTGTGGACCGCGCGCCTCGGAGACACCACCGTGGCCCTGCTGTTCTGCGACCTCGACGGTTTCAAGGCCGTCAACGACGACCTGGGCCACGCGGCCGGTGACGACCTGCTGGTGCACGTGGCGGGTGAACTGCGCCGCTCGTTGCGTCGCGGCGACCTGCTGGCGCGCCTCGGTGGTGACGAGTTCATCGTCGCTCTCACCGGGCTCGAGGTCGCGACCGCGGCCGAGACGGCCGTTCAGGTCGCGGCGACCCTCGTGGAGCGGTTGTCCCGTCCGGTCCGGTTGGGTTCGGGAGAGGTCTCGGTGGGGGCCAGCATCGGCGTCGCGACCTACCCCCGGCAGGGGGAGACCTTCGCGGGACTGCTGCGCGCGGCGGACCACGACATGTACCGCGTCAAGGACACGCACCGCGGCGCGCGCTGAGTCCTGACACCTGCTGCACTGCAGCCGAACACCTCCGGTTCGGGGGTTGCAAGACTCCGGTGTGGAGTGCTAGAAAAACCGTGTCCGGATCGGTCGACCCGATCCGTCGACGGTTGGCAGCGCATCTGGTTCTCGAGAGACCCGGAGGTGGTGGACATGCTGATGCGCACTGATCCCTTCCGAGAGTTCGACCGCCTGGCCCAGCAGGTGCTGGGGACGACGGCCCGGCCCGCGGCGATGCCGATGGACGCCTGGCGCGACGGTGACGAGTTCGTGATCGAGTTCGACCTGCCGGGGGTGGATCCGGCGTCCGTCGACCTCGACGTGGAGCGCAACGTGCTGACCGTGCGGGCGCAGCGACCGGTGTCGGAGGGCACGGGCGAGATGCTCGCCGCGGAGCGCCCGCGGGGCGTCTTCAGCCGGCAGCTGATCCTCGGCGACAACCTCGACACCGAGCGGATCGAGGCCGCCTACCGCGGCGGCGTCCTGCGTCTGCGCATCCCGGTCGCGGAACGGGCGAAACCGCGACGCATCGAGATCGCGACCGAGGACGACCAGCACGCCCTCACCTCCTGAGGGGGTTCCCGTGGACACTGCGGTGCGGGGGAGCGACGACGCCTTCGCCTCCGTGGTCTCCCTCCTGCAGGAGTGGGTCGACGCGGAGTTCGCGGCGGTGGTCGCCACCTGGGACGAGGACGACGGCGACGACACCGGCGGCGGGCACGGCTGCTGCTGCGTGACGGGCGCCGCCCCGGAACCGGGTGGGACCGACCGCGGCGCGGGTGAGGAACACCGCCACCCCCACGCCGTCGACGCGGGAGGGAGTGGCCTACCCGGGCGCCGGGTGCGCTCTCCTCCGTCCTGCTGAACGCCCGGACCCGTCCCGCTCCGTGAGGGGCGGGACGGGCCCGAGCGTGCCGTGGCCGGACTAGCGTTCGGCGCCGACGACCCGCTGCGCGAGCCACGTGTCGAACTCGTCGGCGGGCAGCGGACGGGCGTGCAGGTAGCCCTGCGTCTCGTCGCAGGCGAGCGCCGCGAGCGCCGCGAGGGTGGCTTCGTCCTCCACCCCCTCGGCGACGACCCGGAGCTGCAGGGCGTGCGCCAGGTTGATGGTGTTGGCCACGATGGCCGCGGCGCGCGGGTCGCTGAGCAGGTCCATGGTGAAGGAACGGTCCAGCTTGAGTTCGCTGACGGGCAGTTGTCGCAGCTGGGTCAGGGAGGAGTAGCCGGTTCCGAAGTCGTCGATGCTGACCTGGGCTCCCAGCGCCCGCAGACCTTCGACGACGGAGAGGCTCCGTTCCGGCTCGCGCAGCAACGCCGTCTCGGTGACCTCCAGGACCAGCGAGGTGGCGGGGACGCGGTGGTGGGTCAGCAGGGCGTTCACGGTCGCGGGGAGGGAGGTGTCCAGCAGGGTTCCCGCCGCGAGGTTCACGGAGACCCGGACGTGCAGGCCGTCGCGGTGCCAGCGGGCCTGCTGGGCCACGGCCTGCTCGAGCACCTCGCGGGTCAGGGCGTCCATCAGCGCGTGCGACTCCGCCAGGGGGAGGAACTGCCCCGGCATCAGCAGGCCCAGGACCGGGTGCTGCCAGCGCACCAGCGCTTCGACGCCGGCCAGTGCGCCCGTGCTCGCGACGAGTTGCGGCTGGTAGTGCAGGCGCAGCTGTCCGCCGGCGATGCCCTGGCGCAGGTCGGCCACCATGGACAGCAGTCCGCGGGTCTCGGCGTGGCGGGCGGAGTCGTAGGTGGTGCAGCGCAGGTCGTTCCGCTTGGCGTCGTACATCGCGGTGTCGGCCCGGCGCAGCAGCATCGCCGCGTCGACGGATCCACCGGGACCGGGGGAGTCCGCCGTCGGCCAGTGCGCCCGTCCGACGCTGAGGTCCACGTGCACGCTCATCCCGGCGAGGTGGAAGGGTTCTGCGAAGGCTTCGTCGAGCGCGCTCAGCACCTCGTCCCCCTGCGCCCCCGCGTTGCTGACGATGGCGAACTCGTCGCCGCCGAGCCGACCGAGCACCGTCGCCGCCGGGAGGGCGGGTTTCACGCGTTGGGCGACCATGCGCAGCAGGTCGTCGCCGGCGCTGTGGCCCAGCCCGTCGTTGACCTCCTTGAAGTGGTCGAGGTCGAAGACCACCACCTGGAGGCCCGGCTCACGGGTCCCGGGGTGGGCCAGGGTGTGGTCCAGCTGCCGCACGATCGCGCGGCGGTTGGCGATGCCGGTCAGGTCGTCGGTCAGGGCCTCCTCCCGGCTCGCGGCCAGCTGGGCGAGTTCTCCCGTGTTCACCAGCAGGCGGACGCTGGAACCCAGGACACCGGCCAGGCCGAGGACGGCGAGGACGCCGGGAGCACCGGTGGCGACGACCGCGACGGCGGTGCCGAGACCCGCGAGGACGACGACGAAGGACCCGACGGTGGACTTCACCGGGTCCGCGGACTGGGTCGGGACGAACCGCACCGGGAGGATCGCCGCCGTGGACAGGGCCAGCAGACCCAGGGCCCACACCGGGAGGGACCAGGCCGGGCGGGTGACGCCACCTCCGACGAGGGCGGCGAGGCCGCCGGCGCCGGCCAGCAGGTACGCGGAGGTCACCAGCCACAACCGGATGTCGCGGTAGAGCCGTCCGGCGAAGGCGGCGGTCAGCGCGGCCACCACCAGGACGATCACCGCGGAGTCCTGCACGAGGAGCACCTGCCGGAGCCCGGGGAGCGACGTGAGCAGTCCCCCTCCCGCGGTGTGGCCCTCGGGTGCGGTCCAGACCAGCAGGCTGCCCAGGACGGCGGTCAGGACGAGGAGCGACCCGCACCCGTTGAGGAGGTCGTCGGGGTCGACGCCGGATCCGTGCCGGCTCCACCGGACCAGGGCCCGGTAGGCCAGCGGGAAGGTCAGGACCCCGCAGATCCCGGCCGGTACCTCGGCCAGCGGAGCCGTGCGGGGGACGATCGCGACGACGACGGTGACGACCGCGCCGATGCCGTAGAGGAGGCAGCCGAGGCTGAACATCCGCCAGACCGCCCGTTCGGCGGTGGACCGTCGGGCCCGCCACCGGACGATCCACCAGGTGGCGGCCAGCGCGGTGGAGGACAGCGGGAGCGCCAGCGTGGACCGCAGGCCGGCCGGGCCGGGCCCGAGGACGGTGAGGAACAACCCGATCGCGGAGACGGCGAGCACCCCCAGGGCTCCTCTGGGCAGGACCGTCCCCCGGAGGGAGGCGGTGGCACCCGGGCGCGAGGACGGCACGTTGTCACTTCGGCTCACCGGGCGGCCCACCTGAGCCCCGCCGTCCCTCGGCGGGCGCAGTTCCCCCGGCCGGGTGAACGTGGGTGAATCGTTCAAGGAGCAGCGCTGCGGTTCCGATGCTTGAGCGATCCACTACGTGGTGGAGCGTCACCTGCAGAGGAGCCTCGACACCGTGTCCACGAACCCGCGACCGCAGCCGACCCGGAGGGGGAAGGCCGCCACGATCGCGGCGTTGACCCGCACCGCGGCCCACAGCGCCACCGACGTCGAAGCGATCACCGAGGTGCTGCGCGCCCTCTCGACGGTCAGCTCCCCGCAGGAGGCGGTCCGCATCGCGTTGGACACGGTGCGCGCCCGGTTCGGCTGGGCCTACGGCTCCTACTGGACGCTGGAGCCGGACGGTGACCGTGGGCAGGACGTCCTGCGCTTCGCCCAGGAGTCCGGTGACGTCGGCGCGGAGTTCCGGGAGATCACCTCGGTGGCGTCCTTCGCCGAGGGCGAGGGGTTGTCGGGGAGGGCGTGGCGGGCCCGCGACCTGGTCTTCGTGGCGGACCTGGCGCAGGTTCCCGACTGCGTCCGGGCCCCGGCCGCGCAACGGGCGGGCGTGAGGTCCGGGGTGTGCTTCCCGATCCTCGAGCAGGGCCGCGTGGTGGCCACCATGGACTTCTTCACCACCGAGGAGCTGGTCCCGGCACCGGGCCGGCTGGCCTCGTTGCGGGCGGTCGGTGTCCTGGTCTCCGGTGCCCTCGAACGCGCCCACGAGACGGTGCGGCAGGAGAAGGCGGCGCAGGACGTCGACGCGGTCTCCACCGTCATCCGCGAGCTGACGACGGCTCGCGACGAGCAGACGGCGCTGCGCACCGCCCTGGCGACGATCCGGCGCGAGTTCGACTGGCAGTACGGGTCCTTCTGGCGCCTGGACGAGTCCGATCCGCGGAGACCGGTGCTGCGGTTCGAACTGGAGTCCGGTGACGCGGGGGAGGAGTTCCGCGCGGTGACCCTGTCCGCGTCGTTCGCCCGGGGCGTCGGGTTGTCGGGCCGGACCTGGGCCGCGCAGGACCTGGTCTTCGTCGAGGACCTGGGCGAGATGACCGACTGCGTCCGCGCCCCGGCGGCGCAACGCGCCGGGGTGAGGTCGGGGGTGTGCCTGCCGGTCCTCGTCGGGGGTCGCGTGGTCGGGACCATGGACTTCTTCGCCACCCGCACCCTCGTCATGTCCTCGAGCCGGGAGAGCGCCCTGCGCAACACCGCGTTCCTGGTCGGTCAGGCGATGGAGCGCTTCGCCGCCGACACCCGGCTGCACGACGCGGGTGGGGAGCTGCTGTCCTCGATCGCAGAGGTGGAGCGCAACGTCACCTCCGCCGCGGAGGTCGCCGCCCGGGGGGAGGCGCTGGCCACGGAGGCCAACGACCAGGTCGCGGCGTTGGGGCGGGCCAGCGCGGAGATCGACGAGGTGGTGCGGGCGATCCAGTCGATCGCGGCCCAGACGAAGCTGCTGGCCCTGAACGCCTCGATCGAGGCGGCCCGCGCCGGGGAGGCCGGCAAGGGTTTCGCCGTCGTGGCGGGCGAGGTGAAGGAACTCTCCGGCCAGACCGAGCGCGCCACCGGTGACGTGGCGACGAAGGTCGCCACCATCCAGGACCGGGTCGCGGCCGTGGTCACCTCGTTGGCCGGCATCCACGCCGCGGTGGAGGAGATCAACCAGACCCAGTCCCTCATCGGTGGCGTCCTCACCGAGCAGGAAGCGACCACCCGCGCCGTCCTGGCCTGAGCCTCCGGCCTCGTACCGGGAGGGGACGTCAGCTCGTCGCGAGGACGACGGCCACGGCGGCGAGGACCGCGCCGACGCCGGTACCGGCGACGACCTGGGCGGGGGAGTGGGCCCGGACGCGGACCCGGGCCAGGGCGACGAGCGGGACGGCGAGGAGGACGGGGAACCACGCGGGGAAGAAGCCGACGACCACGACCGCGGACGCCGTCACGACCATCGCGTGCAGCGAGATCTTCCAGAACCTGGAGACGGCGAAACCCACGAGGGCGCAGGACGTCATCAGGCCCAGGAGGACGAGCGAGGCCGGAGAGGCGTCGACCAGGACGAGCAGCCCGGCGGTGAGGACGGTCAGGCCGGCCACCATCGCCATGAGCTTCGGTCGGTCCTCGCGGTTGCGGACGTGGTGGTCCTCGTAGCGTCCGCGACGGACCCCGATCGCGACGACGGTGTAGGGCACGACCGCGCAGACCAGGGTGACGAGGAGTCCCGTGAGGACCCCGCGCCAGAGCGGGGTGGTCGTGGCGGCGGCGATGAGGACGGGCATGACCGCGGCCAGGACCCAGGGCGCGAGGACCTCGCTGACGACCACGGCCCAGCGCGTCGTGCTCCTCGTCACCGGGCCCCCTGCGTCGTCGTGCGAGTCCCTGCGGAGCGCTCGCCTCAGGCGATGTCCCCGACGCGCAGAGCCCGGGTGATCGACTGGGCGGTGCTCGACGTCCCGTACCAACGGCGGGCCTGACGGAGGTGCGCCGACACTGCGGCGAGGTCCAGCCGCAGGGCAGCCGCCGCCTCGGAGGCCGAGGCGCCCTGGCAGATCAACTGCAGGATCGTCGACTGGAGGACCGGTGGAGGGGTGGCGAGGGCTCCGTTCCGCTCGCACAGGCCCCACCCCGGTGCGACGGTCGGCGCCGTCAGGCACTCGATGGCCAGGTCGTCGTCGACGACCTGGACCGCTCCGTCCCGGTGCACCCGCCGGATCAGTCGGCTCACGTAGGGCCGGGCGGCAGGGTCGATCTCGGCGACGTGCTCGAGGCGAGGAGGGGCGTCCTCGGGGTCCATACGTCCACCTCCGTGGTGGTGCACAGTCTCGGGGCACCCGTGCTCGTGCTCACCGTGCGCCGAGCGGTAGGCCGGTGACTACCGTCCCGTCACCGTAGCGTGTTCGCGCGAACATGGACACGCACTCCTCCTCACCCCTTCGGCCCCCGGGTGGCAGCATGGCCGTCGTGCCGCCGCCCGGATCCGAGGAGAGTGCCCCCGTGCCGGGCGCAGCGCCCGCGAGCCGACGCCGACCGAGCATGGCCGACGTGGCCACCGTGGCCGGGGTGTCGGCCCAGACGGTGTCGCGGGTCTCCAACGGCCGCGAGAACGTCGACCCCCTGACGCGGGAGAGGGTGCGCGAGGCCATGGCCACCCTCGGCTACCGCGCCAACTCCGCCGCCCGGTCCCTCGCGACCGGATCCTTCCGCAGCATCGGAGTCATCGCCTCGACGTTGACCACGTTCGGGGCGCAACAGGTCCTGGACGGGGTCGCCGACGAAGCCCGCCGGTGGGGCTACGACGTGGTGCTGATGCCGCTGAAGGCACCCTCGCCCGAGGAGGTCAGCGGAGCGGCCGACGTCATGTCGGGTCGCCACAACGTCGACGCCCTCGTGGTCGGCGTCGAGTCAGGGGTGCTGGAGTCCCTGTTCGGCGGGTTCCACGTCGACGTCCCGATCGTCGTGACGGACGGCGGCGCCCGGCATCCCCGCTTCCCCACGGCCGACAGCGATCCCGAGCCCGGACTCCGAGCGGCCCTGACCCACCTGATCTCCGGCGGGCACACCCGCATCTGGCACGCCGGCGGACCACCGGACTCCAACTCCGCGATCCACCGCCGCCAGATCTGGGAACGGGTGCTGCGCGAGCACGGACTCCCGGCGCAGACCTGCCTCGCGACGGACTGGTCCAGCGAGTCCGGTCACGCCGCAGGCCTCGTCGTGGGCGCGGCGACCCCCCGACCGACCGCGGTGGTGTGCGCCAACGACCAGACCGCCCTGGGGCTGATCCGGGCCCTGACCGACCTGGGGGTTCGGGTCCCCGACGACGTCAGCGTGGTCGGCTTCGACGACGTCGAAGCCGGACGGTTCTCGGTACCCCGGCTGAGCACCGTCCGCCACGACGTCCAGGAGGTCGGCCGCCGGGCGGTGCGGACCCTCATCAAGGAACTGTCCCCGGCGACCGAGGTCGGTCCGCTCGGGTTGGTCCCCTCGGTGTTCGTCGACCGCGAGAGCACCGCGCCGCTGACCGCTCCGAACCCCTGACCGGGCCGCTGGTCGAAGAGTCGCCGGCGACCCGGTGCCCTAGCATCGGGAGTCCTGCGTCGCCGCGAGCCTGACTGAACGTGGGCACCGCTGCACGGTTGAACCGCCAGCCACGCGCAGGCCCCCGCTCGGGGGTCGCCGCACGCTGCCTGGGCCGGGCTCAGCACGTGCAGTCGGAAGGCGCGAACGTGGTCGAGAGCTTCTTCACCCCCGACGGCGCCCTCCCACGCCACCAGGTCTCGCGCGGCCGGTCCAGCAGCGGTCGCGCGGCCCCGCCCCCGGCCGTCGCCGGAGTTCCAGTGCCACCGCCGATGCTGCCGCGGGAGGCGTTCGCCGAACTCGCTCAGCTCGTCGTCGGTTCTCATCCCCTGACGCACGTCCTGACGCGGGTCGCCGAGCTCGCCGTCGCCTTCACGGGATCTCTGGCGGCCCAGTTGGACGAACGGCAGTACGAGGACGGGTTCGGCCCTTGTCTGGACGCGGCCCGCGGGGGTCAGACGATCCGCATCGACGACACGGCGGACGAAGCGGTCTACACCGACTTCGCCGCCATCGCCGCGCGTCACGGCGTGCGCAGCGTCGTCTCGGTGGGCATGCCGATGCCGCGTTGGCCAACCACTCGCTCTACGCCACCGCCGTCGCGCTGGGCGACAACCTCCGCACGGCCATGCAGTCGCGGGCGGTGATCGAACAGGCCGAGGGGGTGTTGATGGCGAGCCTGCACTGCACGCCGGAGGAGGCGTTCCAGCACCTGTCGCTGCGGTCCCAGCGCAGCAACCGGAAACTGCGTGACGTCGCCGCCGACGTCGTGGCCAACCTCTGAGACCCGTTCCGAGGGCCGCGCTCCCGAACTCCTGCGGACTTCCCGTTCACCGCGGGAAGGCGTGACGGCGGGCGACGACGGTGGCGACCGCGGCGGGAACCACGACGGCGAGGGAGACCCACGACAGCGAGCCGACGCCGAAGTTCCCGATGAGGGCACCCCCGACGAGCGCGCCGACGCCGATCATGAGGTTCACGAGGGTGACCATCACCGCTGCGATGGAATCGGATCCGGCGGCCCGGAAACCCGCGGTGAGGAACCACGTCGCCCCGCCGCCGAAACCCAGGCCCCACAGCGCCGCCGCGAGGTACACCAGCACCGGAGCGACCGTCGCGAAGCCGAGGACGAGGAACGCGGTGGCGAGCAGCAGCACGCCGGCGACGGTGAGGTGACGGTGACGGCGGTCGATCCACACCCCGGTGACGAGGATGCTCGCGAAGGCGGCGACGCCGAACGTCAGCAGGACCCACTCGACCTGGCTCGCGATGCCGGCTTCGTCGACCACGGGGGCGATGTAGGTGTAGAGGACGTTGTGGGCCAGGAAGAAACCGCTCATCACGGCGAGGATCGTGAACACCCCGGGAGTTCCCCGGAGGACGTCACGGCGTGCGCGTTCCCCGCGCGGCGGTCGGGTGGCGACGACGCCCGGTAGTCCGGGGAGTGCGATCAGGACCCAGACGATGGTCGCCACACCGGCGAGACCGGTGACGGCGAAGGTGGAGTGCCAACTGGTCGTGGTGCCCAGCAGGGTTCCGAGGGGGAGTCCGAGCGACAGGGCCACGGGGGTTCCCGCGTTCGCGATCGACATCGCTCGCCCCTGCTTCGACGGTGGGACGAGGCGGGCTGCGTAGGCGGCCAGGTTCGTCCAGATCAGGCCCGCGCCGACCCCGGCGACGGTGCGGGCGGCCAGGACGACGGCGAAGTCGTCGGTCACGGCGATGACGAGGTTGGCGACCACGAAGGCCGCCAGCGCGGTCACGAGGACGGTTCTGCGGTTCCACCGCCGGAGGGCGACGCTCAGGGGGATGGCGCTGACCGCGGTGGCCAGGGCGTAGACCGTGACCGTCTGGCCCGCGACCGCCTCGGTCACGTCCAGGGCCCTGGCGATGTCGGGCAGGAGGCCGGCGGGGAGGGTCTCGTTGAGGATGCTCAGGAAGCCGGCGAAGAACAGCGCCAGCAGGCCGGCCCACGGCAGTCGCTCGTCGTGCCGGATCCGGGGTTCGGTCAGGTCGTCGGTGGTCAAGAGGTTCTCCCAGGTACGAAGATTGTCGTACCTGAATCACAGCACGTACCGAAGGTACGACGCAAGACGTACCTGAGGGATGCCGGGGGCCGCCGGCCGTGTTCTAGGCTGAGCCGGTTCCACCCAGGAGGTTCTGATGAGCGACAAGCCGCTGCCCACGCGGGACGAGATCGAGATCGGGCCCGTGCTGAGCGCTCTGTCGGACCCCAACCGCCGACAGGTGGTCCGCGACCTCTTCGAGGAACCCGAGGGCACGGAGCGGACCTGCACGAGTTTCAACCTGCCCGTCACCAAGGCGACGAGCACCCACCACTTCCGCGTCCTGCGCGAAGCGGGGCTCACCTACGACCTCAGCTACGGCAACCGCCGGGGCGTCTCGCTGCGGCGAGCGGACATCGAGGCCCGGTTCCCGGGTCTGCTGGCCGCGGTCTTCGCCGGGGTGTCGACGGGCGAGGCGCCTCCGTCCTGATCGCATGATCTGCGTCACACGAACCCGCGAACCTCGGCTCACGCCGCTGGGTCGGGGGAGAACGACAAAGGATCCCGGCTCCGTGAGGAGCCGAGATCCTGTGCTGCAGAGGACGATCCCTGCAGGTCGAACGAAGTGCGCCATCCTGGACTCGAACCAGGAACCCGCTGATTAAGAGTCAGCTGCTCTGCCAATTGAGCTAATGGCGCAACGAGTGGAACTCTACCAGCCACCTGGCCGTGCCACGAAATCCGGTCCCCGGGGGAACGAGAGGGGGCGCGCCCCCGGGAACCCGGACCTCGTGCGGTGCGCAGGATCAGTCCTGCTTCCACCACTCCTCGTCGGGCAGGCCCTCGGACTCCAGCAGCTCCGCGGAGTGCGGGCCGTCGGGCGAAGCCATGTCCATGATGAGCGACAGCGGGATGTGCTCGGAGAGCATCTCCATCACCGGTTCGCTCATCGCGTCCGCCTGGGTCTTGTCGTGCGTCATGCGTCCTCCCGAGGATCGACACCCCCCGCGAACAGGGGACGCACATGTGTTCGTCCTCCGTGGGCCCTTCCTTGAGAGTCCGCCCGGGCGGAGGACCCGTCCGGCGCAGAGTTCCGGGGCAGGGTCACCGCACGTGCAACGGTTCACCACGGTGGGTGCCGAGGGCGCTGGGCCGAACGCGTCGACCGTGCGACTGCTCACGTCGTACGGCCACCACCGCGGCGATCCGTCGTCGTCGGCGCCGGGTGGCGGCGTCGTCGAGCGGGTAACGGGTCAGCACCGGAGCGGTCATGATCACACCGTAGGGAGCGGCCCGGGCCGGCACATCACCCTCGCGCCGTAGCCGGGCATCACTCCCTGGGATGACCCCGGGCGACGTCCAGGGGACGGTCAGGTGGCCGAGCGCCCACCACCGGAGCACAGTGGGCAGGTGCGCAGCGAAGGGCGGTGGGGGATCGACCTCACCATGCCCCAGTCGCTGCTGCTGGCCCTGCACCTGCGCGACGCCGCGGGCCTGCAGCCCCCGACCTCGCCCCTGCTGCCCGACCTCCCGCCGCTGGACCCCGCGGCGATCCCGCTGCACACCGCGGGCGCCGACGTCGCCGGCCTCGAGACCGCGGGACGGCAGTGGGCCACCTGGTGGGCCCGGTCCTTCCCCGGCGGGGCCGACGCCCTCACCTCGATCCTGCCGCCCCGCTACCCGGGACTGAACGGGATGCCCGAACTGCGCGGCCTGGCCGAACTGGGGATGGACGACGCCGTCACCTGGTGCGCCCGGGCCCGCGAGCTGGAGAAGCGGATCATCACCCGCACCGCGACGGCGCTGTTCGAGACCAACCTGCTCACCGACGTCGAGCACGAGCTCGGACGCCGCATCCGGCCGTTCTTCCTGCAGGTGATCGTCCTGCCCGTGGCCGGCGCGCACCACTGGGACGTCGTCGGCCAGCCGGTCATCTCCCTCGGCCTGCGAGCCGACCGGGACGCCTACCTCGTCTGGCTGCGGGAACAGCTGATCGGGATCGGGCACGCGCGGTTCGGGGTCACCGACCACACCGAACGACCCTGACCCCCGCTGACCGCGACCGGAACGACGAAGGGCCCCGACGGTGTCGGGGCCCTTCGCACGTGGGGTGAGTGACGGGACTTGAACCCGCGACTTCCTGGACCACAACCAGGTGCTCTACCAGCTGAGCTACACCCACCACGGCACGCTCGACCGCTGCGCGGCTCACGTGACGGGTCGAGGATACACGGGCGCCGGACTGCTCCGGGACAGGATTCCCGGCGCACCCCGCCGAACGGGTCAGGCCTGGGGTTTGAGCTCGAACTTCGCGCCCGCGGCCTTCGCCGTCTCGGAGTCCGGGCCGGGGTCCGGCACGAACAGCACCTCGCGGTAGTACTTCAGCTCCTGGATGCTCTCGCGGATGTCCGCGAGCGCCCGGTGACCGCCGTGCTTGCTCGGGGTGTTGAAGTACACCCGCGGGAACCAGCGCTTGGCGAGTTCCTTGAGCGAGGACACGTCGATGAGCCGGTAGTGCAGGTGGTCCGTCAGCTGCAGCATGTCGCGGGCCAGGAACGCGCGGTCGGTGTGGACCGAACTGCCGGCCAGCGGCGCCTTGCGGGGCTCGGGGACCCACTTCTTCACGTACTCGAGGACGATCTGCTCGGCCTCCGCCAGCGTCTTGCCGTGGGGGATCTCGTCGAGCAGCCCGGAGGAGGTGTGCATGTCGACGACGACCTTGTCCATGTCGACCAGCGTCTCCGCGGGGGGCTTGATGACCACGTCGACGCCGTCGCCGAGGACGTTGAGGTCGGCGTCGGTGACCAGCACGGCCACCTCGACGAGTGCGTCCTCGGTCAGGCTCAGCCCGGTCATCTCGCAGTCGATCCAGACGATGCGCTCGGTGACCTTGTCGTTGCTCACGGGCTCAGACTAGAGGTCCGCCGGAGCTGGAGGAGCGGGCGACGGGCCAGCCCTTACCCTCGACGCATGTCGGCGTCGCGCGTCCGCGCGTCCGCGCTGCTCCCGTTGAGCGTCCTCGTGCTCGTGGTCTGCGGGCTGCTCAGCCTCACCGCGGTGACCATGGAGGTCGGCCTCCGGGGCGTGCTGCCGGGGCTGGCGCTGGCCGCCGTCCCGGTCGGTCCGGTGCTCGCGACCGTCCTCTGGCTGGACCGGCACGAGGCCGAACCCCCGCACCTGCTCGCCTTCGCGTTCGGCTGGGGCGCCTGCGTCGCGAGCCTGGGCGCGCTCGTCCTGAACACCGGGGTCTCGCGGTTGCTGGACCGCTCGGTGGGGGACGTGACGAACACCTCCGTCTTCGTCGCACCGGTCGTCGAGGAGACGCTCAAGGGGCTCGGGGTCCTGCTGCTCCTGCTCAAGCAGCGCCGGCAGTTCGACGGGGTCGTCGACGGGATCGTCTACGCGGCGTTCGTCGGGGTCGGGTTCGCCTACCTGGAGAACGTCCTCTACCTCGGCCGCGCCCTGGGGGACGACCAGCCGGCGTCGCTGGTGGTGGTGTTCGTGCTGCGCTGCCTGGTGTCGCCCTTCGCGCACCCGCTGTTCACGATGGCCGTGGGGGTCGGGTTGGGGGTCGCGGCCCGCCACCGCCGGGTCTCGTACCGCGTCGGGGCGCCGCTGCTGGGGCTGCTGGTGGCCGCCGTGCTGCACGCGCTGTGGAACGCCAGCGCGGGGTCGGGCACGGCGAACTTCATCGAGGTCTTCCTGCTGCTGCAGGTCCCCGTGTTCGCCGCGGCCGTGGCGGTGGCGCTCGCGGCCCGGGTGCGCGAGGCACGGCTCATCGGTCGCCACCTGCAGGTCTACGTCCGGACGGGGTGGCTGGGGGAGGCGGAGGTCGCGATGCTCGCCTCCGGCACCGGGCGGCGGCGGGCGCGCTCCGTGGCCTCCGGCGCCGGGGGGCGGGACGCCGTGCGGGCCGTGCGCGACTTCCAGGAGACGGCGACGGAACTGGCCTTCCGGCGCGACCGGATGCGGCGGGGGACGAGCGAGTCGAGCCCGGAGGAGGAGCTGGAACTGCTCGAGCGGCTCGCGGTGCAGCGGACGGCGGTGCTGGGGCTGTTGCCGTAGCGCCCAGGCTCACGGGCCGTTCACAGCCGGTCCTGGGCGGGACGGCAAGGTCGTGGCCGAACGTCTCGGCATGACCACCACCACGACGGCGCGCGGCGACGCGGGCACGGGACCGGCCGCGCCGCCCACGGGGCGAGCCCACCACCCGCACTGGGTCCGCTGGGCGACGATCGCGCTGCTGGCGGCGACGGGCGTCCTCCACCTCGTCGACCTCTCGGCCTCCGGCTACGCGAACAGCTTCTACGCGGCGGCCGTGCAGGCGGGGTCGCAGAGCTGGAAGGCCTGGTTCTTCGGCTCCCTCGACACCCAGAACTTCATCACCGTCGACAAACCGCCGGCCTCGCTGTGGGTCAGCGGGATCGCCGCGCGCGTCGTCGGGTTCAGCAGCTGGTCGCTGCTCGTCCCGCAGGCCCTCGAGGGGGTCGGCGCGGTGTGGCTGGTCAACGCCGCGGTCCGCCGCTGGCACGGGCCGGTCGCCGGCCTGATCGCCGGGGCGGCCCTCGCCCTGACCCCCGCAGCCGCGCTGATCTTCCGCTTCGACAACCCCGACGCGCTGCTCGTGCTGCTCATGACCCTCGCCGCCTACTGCACCGTCCGGGCGACGGAGAGGGCGTCGTGGAAGTGGCTGGCCTGGGCCGGGGTCGCGATCGGGTTCGCCTTCCTCACCAAGATGCTGCAGGGCTTCCTCGTCCTGCCCGGTCTGGCCCTGGTCTACCTGTGGGCGGCGCCGACGGGACTCGGCAGGCGCGTCCTGCACCTGCTCGGTGCGGCCGCCGCGGTCGTCGTCGCCGCCGGCTGGTGGGTCCTCGCGGTCACTCTCTGGCCGGGGGAGAAGCCCTACATCGGCGGTTCCACCGACGGCACCGTCATGGACCTCGTCCTCGGCTACAACGGCCTCGGGCGCATCCTCGGCTCCGACGGCAACGGCGGGGGCGGCGGCGGGATGTCCGGCGGGACCCCGGGGTCCAGCTTCGGCGGTACCGCGACCTGGCAGCGCCTGTTCTCCTCCGAGATGGGCAACGAGATCTCCTGGCTGCTGCCCGCGGCGCTGCTCGCCCTAGTCCTCGGGCTGATCGCCCGGGGTCGCGCACCGCGCACCGACCTGAAGCGGGCCTCGCTGATCATGTGGGGCGGCTGGCTGCTCGTCTCCGGGCTGACGTTCGCCTACATGGAGGGGACCGTCCACCCGTACTACACGGTGGCGCTGGCCCCGGCCGTCGCGGCGCTCGCCGCCGGTGGCGGACAGGTCCTCTGGGCCCGTCGGACCCGGGTCCTGGCCCGGGTCGGCCTCGCGCTGGTCCTCGCCTCGGCCGGCGTCTGGGCCTTCGTCCTGCTGCACCGCAACGGGACCTGGGTGTGGGCGGGCTGGCTGCTGATGCTGGTGAGCGTCGCGCTGGCGACCGGGTTCGTCGTGACCCCGGTGCGGATGCGCAAGCTCGCGATCGTCCTGGTGCTCTCGGGCACGATCGTCGGCCTGGGCGGGTCGGCGTCCTACGCGGTGGCCACCGCGGCCACCGCGCACACCGGTTCCATCCCCACGGTCGGGCCGTCGGGCGCTGCGGCCGGCAGCGGCACGGGCGGTGGTTTCGGCGGGGCCGGTGGGTTCGCGGGGCGGACCCAGGACGGCACCACCGGCCAGGCGCCGACGGGTGCGGCGCCGGGCGGGACCACCGGCGGCGGGGAGTCCGCGACCACCAGCAGCGACCTCGTGACCCTCCTGCAGGACGCGGGCACGACGTGGGCGGCGGCGGTGTCGGGGTCGCAGTCGGCGGCCTCGCTCGAACTGGCCAGCAACACCGCCGTCATGGCGATGGGCGGCTGGAGCGACGACCCGACCCCGACGCTCGCGCAGTTCCAGCAGTACGTCGCCGACGGCGACGTCCACTACCTGATCAGCGGCGGGGGCAGGGGCGGGGCAGGAGGTGGCGGCGACTCCGACGCCACGAAGATCCAGGAGTGGGTCGCGGCGAACTACACCGCCCTCACCGTGGGCGGTCAGACCGTCTACGACCTCACCCGGCCGACGACCGCCGGCTGAGCGAGAGCTACCTCACACTGGGGCGCCGCCCGGACTCCCGGGCGGCGCCCCGGTGCGTCCAGGTCGTAACCTTCGGTGGTCCGACGATCTCCTACCAACGAGGGTGAGTCTCGTGCCCGCATCGAACCGCTACGACGCCGTGCTCATCGGGGGCGGGGTCATGAGCGCCACGCTCGCGACGATGCTGGCCGAGGTGGAGCCGGACTGGAAGGTCCTGGTCCTGGAGAAGCTCGACACCGTCGGGGCCGAGAGCTCGGACATGTGGAACAACGCCGGCACCGGCCACTCCGCGCTGTGCGAGCTGAACTACACCCCGGCCACGGCCGACGGCGGGGTCGAGATCAGCAAGGCCGTCGCCATCAACGAGCAGTTCCAGTTGTCACGCCAGTTCTGGTCCCACCTCGTCGAGGAAGGTGTCCTCCCCGACCCCCGCGACTTCATCAACTCCGTCCCGCACATGAGCTTCGTCCGCGGCGGGGACGTCGAGTTCCTCCGCGCCCGTCACGAAGCGCTGAGCCGGCACCCGTTGTTCGCGGGGATGGAGTGGGCCGAGGACCAGGCCACGATCGGGGAGTGGGCCCCGCTGCTCACCCAGGGCCGGGGTGCGGGGGAGAAGGTCGCCGCGACCCGGGCCGGGGCCGGGACGGACGTCGACTTCGGCTCGCTCACCAAGCAGTTGTTCACGGGGGCCGCGAAGGCGGGCGTGGAGCTCCTCACCGGGCACACGGTCAAGGACCTGCGTCGTCGTGGTTCGGGCTGGACCGTCGTGGGGGCGAGTTCGACGGGGAGCTTCGAGATCGCCACCCCGTTCGTGTTCGTCGGTTCCGGCGGTGGAGCGCTGCACCTGCTGCAGCGCAGCGGGATCCCCGAGGGCGAGGGTTTCGGCGGGTTCCCGGTCAGCGGCCAGTGGTTGCGGTGCACGAACCCCGACGTGATCGCCGAGCACGGGGCCAAGGTCTACGGGCAGGCCGAGGTGGGGGCGCCGCCGATGTCGGTGCCGCACCTGGACACCCGCTACGACCACGGCCGGAAGGCCCTGATGTTCGGGCCCTACGCCGGGTTCTCGCCGAAGTTCCTGAAGCAGGGTTCGCTGCTGGACCTGCCGCTGTCCGTGCGCCCGCACAACCTGCTGCCGATGCTCGCCGTGGCCCGCGACAACGTCTCGCTCATGACCTACCTGGGCAAGCAGATCGTGCAGTCCATGGATCAGCGCCTCGACGCGCTGAAGATCTTCTACCCCGACGCCCGCGCCGAGGACTGGGAACTGCTGACCGCGGGTCAGCGGGTCCAGGTGATCAAGAAGGGCAAGCGTGGCGGGGTGCTGCAGTTCGGCACCGAACTCGTCCACGCCGCCGACGGTTCCGTCGCGGCGCTGCTCGGCGCCTCCCCGGGGGCCTCGACGGCCGTCGAGGTGATGCTGCGGCTGCTGCGGCAGTGCTTCCCGGCCCACCAGGACCTCTGGCGTTCCCGGTTGGAGGCGATGGTGCCCTCCTACGGCACGAAGCTCTCCGACGACACCGACCTCCTCACGAAGACGTTGTCCCGCACCAGCGACGTCCTCAAGCTCGCGGCCTGAGCCGTGGCGGTCTCGTTCACCGCGACCGTGGAACTGCACCGCACGACCGCGACCGGGATCGAGGTCCCGGCGGAGGTCGTCACGGCGCTGGACGGCGGGAAGCGGCCGGCCGTCGTCGTCACCTTCGCGGGGTACAGCTACCGCACGACGGTCGGGGTCATGGGTGGACGCAGCCTCGTCCCGATCAGCGCCGAGGTGCGGGCGGCGTCGGGGGTGGCGGCGGGTGACGAGCTCGAGGTCACCCTCGACCTCGACACCGCACCGCGCACCGTCGAGGTGCCGCCCGACCTCGCCCGGGCCCTCGAGGGGACCGGGCTGAGCGCCGCGTTCGAGGCGCTGTCGCCCTCGGCCCGCAAGGCGCACGTCACCTCCGTCGAGGGGGCCAAGGCGGAGGCGACGCGCCTGCGCCGCGTCGAGAAGGTCGTCAGCGACCTCTCCCGCTAGTCGTTCTTCACCGCACCCCAGCCGTGCCAGTTGCCGATCTCGACGAGGACCGTCACCCGCGGGCTGTCGCGGTTGGGGTAGGGGCGACCGGTGTAGTGGGTGGAGACCCGGTCGATGTCGGCGAGGTCGGTGTCGTCGCGGACCTCCACGACGTCCCCCTGCACGCTGACGTGGGTGTACCAGTCGCCCTCGGCCAGGGCGGTCAGCGAGACCTTCGGGTTCGCCTTGAGGTGCCGCAACCGGGCGCGGCTCGCGTCGAGGTTCAGCAGCAGCCTGCCGTCCTCGAACAGGTACCAGGTCGCGACGGTCACCGGGTGGCCGTCGGGGTGGATCGTCGCCATGACGGCCGGGTTCGGCTTCGCGAACAGCGCCGCGACGTCGTCGGGCAGCGGGGGCTTGGGCACGGTTCCTCCAGTGGTGCGCGGGTGGGACGCTGAGCACCGTACGACACCGTCCGCGGAGAGGAACCTGGTGCGCTGGACCGTGCTCGCCTCGCCGCTCGGCGATCTGACGCTGGCCCGCTCCGAGGCCGGGATCGCTGGACTGTGGTTCGCCGACCACCGCGGCGGACCGGGCGCGAGCCGCACCGGACCCGCCGAACGCGACGACACCGCCTTCGACGACGTCGCCGGCCAGCTCGCGGAGTACTTCGCGGGGGAGCGGCGCAGCTTCTACCTGCCGCTGGCCCCGCGCGGGGAGGCGTTCGCCCGCTCCGTGTGGGCGGCGCTGCGCGAGATCCCCTACGGCGAGACGTCGACGTACGGGGCCGTCGCCCGACGTCTCGGCGGCGTCGGGCACGCCCAGGCCGTGGGGGTCGCGAACGGTCGCAACCCGATCTCGATCGTCGTGCCCTGCCACCGCGTCGTCGGTCACGACGGGGCGCTCGTCGGGTACGCGGGCGGGTTGTGGCGCAAGCGCTTCCTGCTCGCCCTGGAGGAACCCGCCGCGGACGACGCGGGGCGCCTGTTCTAGGACGTGGTAGTCCTGGGACCGTGCTGCCCGGTCTCTCCTCGCGTCCGCTGACCCTCGACGACGTGCCCGCGTGGTGGCGGCTGGAGGAACGTTCCGCCGCCCTCGACCACCCCCACTCCCGGGAGGGCGAGGCGTCGTTGCGCTCCCGCCTGGTCGGTGAGGGCTTCGACCCCGCGCGGCAGAGCACCGGGGGTTTCGACGAGGCCGGGGAACTGCGGGCCGTCGGCTGGCTCGGACTGCGCCTCGGGGACACCGAGCACCTGCGGCTGCACTTCACCGGGGTCGTCGACCCCGCCTGGCGCGGACGGGGCGTGGGTCGCGAACTGCTGGCCTGGGCCGAGGCGACCGCCCGGGAACGGGCGGCGTGGCGCCGCGCCGACCTCGGGCGGGACGTCCCCGCCGCCCTGCAGGTGTGGACCGCCGACGACCGCGAGGACCTCGCCCGCCTCTGCGCCGCCGGCGGACTCGGCGTGCGGCGCCACTTCAGCACGATGCGCCTGGACCTGCGTCCCGGCGTGCCCGACGCCCCCGAGCCGCCCACCGGGTACCGCCTCGTCCGGGTGGACGAGCACGGCACCGAGGGGTTGCGGGAGGCGCACAACGAGGTGTTCGCCGACCACTGGGGTTCGCAGCCGCTGACCCCGGCGGACTGGTCGCTGCTCGTCGTCGACAACCCCACGTTCCGGCCCGCGTGGAGCTACCTCGTCCTGCACGGCGAGGAGATCGCCGGGTACGCCGCGGTGCACGCCCACGAGGACGACTGGCCGGCGCTCGGTTTCGGCGAGGCCCACCTCGACACCCTCGGGGTGCGACGCACCCACCGCGGGCACCGGCTGGCCGGGGTGCTGCTGGCCGCCGTCGCCCGCCGCGCCGCCGAGGTCGGACTGGCCGCGGTGGCCCTGGACGTCGACACCGAGAACCCCTCCGGCGCACTGGGTCTCTACGAACGCGCCGGGTACGTCCGGGCCCACGGCGCGACGCTGCACGCCAAGGACCTCTGAGCGGACCTACGCGCCCGCCGTCGGTGCTGCGGACCCGGTGGGCGCGGTGGGCGCGGCGGGCGTCGCACCGTCCGTCGAGGGGGCCCCGGGCGACCCCGCGGGCGGGGCGGGTGCGCCCGCCGGGGGCGTCGGCGGGACCGGGCGACCGACCTCGACGCGGGTCGCGGTGAAGGACCCGTCGGAGGCGACGTCGGCACCGGCGGGCGCCTCGGCGTGCACGTGCTGCCCCACCACGATCGCGGAGGCGTCCGCGGCGGCGCCGTCGGCGAGGACCTCCGCGCCGGACACGTCGACGACGCTGGTGCGTCCGTCCGGTCCGCCGAGGGTGACGCGGTCGCCGTCGACGGCGGTGACCTCACCGTCGGCGCGCAACGGCTCGACGACGACGCGCTGCGCCGCTCCACCGTCGCCGGCGAGGTCGGCGTGCACGTGCTGCCCGACGGTGAGGGCCGAGCGGTCGGCGCTGCCCTCGCCCTGACCGGGTCCCCGGTCCAGGACGACGGTCGTCGCGTCGTCCAGGGTCACGGTCGCCGTCTCCCCGCGGGGTCCGGTGACGACGAGGACGTCCCCGTCGAGGCTGGTGACGGTGCCGTGCGCGTGCAGGGCGTCGTCGACGGGCGGGCCCACGGGCCCGGCAGGGGCGGGGGGCGGCGTCACGGTCCCGGTGCTCGCGCCGGGGCTCGGCGTGGCGGTCCCGTCGGCGAACGCGGCGGTCGCACTCGCACCGGCCACGGCCGTGACGGCCACGAGGGCGCCCAACGCGGTGCGGCGCAGGCGAGCACGGGTACGGGGGGTGTTCGGCACGGTGTTCCTCCAGTCGTCCGGGGTGTCTCCCCGGTCGAGACCACTGGACCCGGTGGACCTGAAGTCGACCTGAAGCGCGGCGTCGCAGCCGCGTTCTTCAGCCGGGCTTCAGGCTCCGGTGTGGCCGCCGGCTCCGGCCTCTGCGATGTTCGGCGGGTGCCCCCCACCGCCGTCCGCGTCCTCTTCGTCGAGGACGACCCCCTCATCGCGGAGTCGGTGGCCGCGGCGCTGACCGCGGCCGGGATGGTGGTGCACAGCCAGGCGGACGGGAGCGACCTGCCCACCGTCCTCGACGCCTTCCGCCCTGACATCGCCGTGCTCGACGTGATGCTCCCCGGCGAGGACGGTCTCTCGCTGGCCCGCCGGGTCTGCGTCCCCCGCGACGTCCCCGTCGTCTTCGTCACCGCCCGCGACGCCGTCGACGACCGGCTGTCCGGGTTCGACGCCGGCGCCGACGACTACCTCGTCAAACCCTTCGCCGTCGAGGAACTCCTCGTCCGGCTGCGGGCCGTGCTGCGCCGCGCCGGCCGGGCGCCGCAGGTCGTGCAGGTCGACGACCTCGTCCTCGACGAGTCCGCCGCGGTCGCGGTGCGGGCGGGGGAGCGCCTCGACCTGACGGCCACGGAGTTCAGGCTGCTGGCCCAGCTCGTCCGCCACCGCGGACGCACCCTGTCGAAGTTGCAGCTGCTGACCCAGGTCTGGGGGTACGAGCACTACGACCAGAACCTCGTCGAGGTCCACGTCAGTGCGCTGCGCCGCAAGCTGGAGGAGCACGGACCGCGCATCGTGCACACCGAACGCGGCATCGGCTACGTCCTGCGGGCCGACCTCACCCCCCGCCGGGACGGGTGAGGCGTGCGCACCGTCTCACTGCGGCGGCGGGTCGTCGCCGTGTCCGCCGCCGTCGTCGTCCTGCTGCTGCTCGCCGTCGGGGTCTTCGTCGACGCTGACCTGGGCTCGCGGCTGCGCGACGACGCCCGCGCCCGACTCGTCGGGCTGGCCGACCTCGGGGTCCAGCTCGACGGGGTCGTCGACGACCAGACCCTGGTGAACCGCCTCGCCACCGCCGGGGCCTCGGCGGAGCTGCGGACCGACGGGGGCACCGTCGTGGGGCGACCGGGTCCCGGTGCCGGTCCGGCGGCGGGTCCCCCCGGCCCGGCCGCTGCCGCGCCCGGGCCCGCGCCCGACGTCGTCGAGGACGGGGACCTGCTGCGGGTCGAGCGGGAGCTGGGCGACGGGCGGGTGCTGGAGGTGACGACCTCGCTGCGCCCCGTCGAGGACGCCCGGTCGCAGTTCCGGCGTTCGATGCTGTGGGGTGGGGCCATCGGCGTCGTCGTGGCCGTCCTCGCCCTCTGGTTGCTCCTCGGCCGGGCCCTCGTCCCGCTGGACACGATGACCCGCACGGCCCGGTCCATCGCCGCCGGCGACCGCGGCCGACGACTGGCGCCGGACCGGGCGGGAACGGAACTCGGACGGGTCGCGGTCGCCTTCGACGAGATGCTGGACTCCCTCGAGGGTGCGGAGTCCCGCGCTTCGCAGGCCCGGGACCGGTTGCAGCGCTTCCTGTCCGACGCCGCCCACGACCTGCGGACACCGCTGGCCGCGGTGGTCGCCGCCGCGGAACGGCTGCTGCTCGACAGCGGTTCCCGCGAGCAGCGCGAGGAGGCCGCGGTGCGGATCGTGCGGGAGGCCCGCCGCGCGGGCCGGTTGGTGACCGACCTGCTCGCGGTGTCGCGGCTGGAGGAGGTCCGCCCGCAGCCGTCGCCGCTGGACCTCGCCGACGTCGTCCGCACGGCCGTCCACGACGCGGCACCCGGGGCGCCCGTGGAGGTCCGGGCCGTCGCCGTGCCGTTGCGCGCCGACGCCGAACACGTGCGGCGGGTCGTGGTGAACCTCCTCGCCAACGCCCGCGTCGCCGCGCCCGGGGGACGCGTCGTCGTCGTGGTCGACCGCGCCGACGACGGCCGCTGGGGACGTGTCGTCGTGGCCGACGACGGGCCCGGCATCGCCCCCGCCGACCGGGAACTCGTCTTCGGACGCCTCGTCCGCCTCGACCCCTCCCGCACCGGCGACGGGGGAGCGGGGCTCGGGTTGTCGATCTCGCGCGGGCTGGCCCGGGCCGCGGGCGGGGACCTGCGCTGCGCGGACCCCGACGACCCGACGCTGCCGCCGGACCTCCCGGCCGGCGCCGTGCTCGTCCTCACCCTGCCCGCGGGCTGAGCCGGGTCAGAGCATCCGGCGCACGTGCTCCACGACGGCGTCGGCCGACGCCTCGACCTGTTCCAGGGTCTGCTCGAAGTCCTCGCGGCCGCCGTACCAGGGGTCGGCCATGTCCGGACCGGACCCCTCGGCGCCCGGTTCGAAGGACCGGTAGAGCCGGACCTCCGCGTCGGGGTCCTGGCTGCGCAGCCACTGCGCGTGCCGGGCCGTCATGGCCAGCAGCAGGTCCCGGTGCGCGATCTCGTCGACCGTGACCTGGTGGGCCCGGTGGGTGGGCACCTCGTAGCCGTGCTCGCGCAGCACCGCCGCGGCGCGCCGGTCGATCGGGTTGCCGTCCTCCTCGTCGGAGATGCCCGAGGAGTCGACCACCACCCGCCCGGCGAGCCCGGCCGCCGCGAGCCGGTCACGCAGGACCACCTCGGCGATCGGGGATCGACAGATGTTGCCCGTGCAGACGGTCATGATGCGCAGAGGATCGGTGCTCACCCGCACAGTCTGTCGAACTCGACCGCCGCGTCCCCTTGTGGGCCGGCTGTGAGTGGTGAAAGCTCACAGCGCGCACAGGTCGTGCCCCTTCCGGGGGAAGGGTCACCCGTGCCACGACCCAGGAGGAGATTCATGGTCCACCCCTCGCGCGGCGGCCGACTGGCCCTGGCCGCCCTGTCGGTGACGGCGCTCGCGATCCCGGCGTCGGCGACCGCTGCCTCGGCCGAGCCGTCCCTGCTGTCGGTGCCGCTGGCCTCCGACATGAAGCTCGTCGACGGGAACTACAAGGGCGGGCGCCCGCTGCCGCTGACGTCCCAGGCGGACGCGGGTGCTGCGCGGACGACGCTGTCCGCCCCGCAGGCGCGCAGCGGCGGTGGGGTTCAGGTCGGTGACGAGAAGGACTGGCCGTCCCTCATCGACGGGGGCGTCACCCCCGACGGCGAGGTGTTCGACACCGCCATCGACGTCCGCGGTTACACCCTCAAGGGTCTCGGCGACCACATCGAGGTCTGGGTCGCCGACGACCTCAGCTTCCCCGAGGGCGACTGCCGCAACACCCTCTCCGACGGGGCGCTGACGTCGGTCACCGACGCCCAGGCCCAGAGCTTCGCCGACGAGTTCGACGACAACATGCTGCCGAAGGAGTCCGAGGCGTTCTCGGTCGCCCCCGACCGCGACGGGTCGAACCAGGTGTTCAGCTCGCTCTTCCCCGACGGCACCTACCCGGCCGACTACTGGAACGGCGAGGGGGACCGGACCGTCGCGCTCATCGACAACGTGCGCGACCAGAACTACTACGACCCGACCAACGTCAACGGCCGCACCTACATCGGCGGGTTCTTCTACTCGACGTTCAACGAGCTCCTCGACCGCAACGTCATGACCATCGACGGGTTCGACTGGCTCCACCGCACCGGCACCAACCCGCCGGACGACTCCGACGACCCCGCCTACCAGGCCTGCGCGGACTTCCTGCAGCGTCCCGGCCTCGGTGAACCCCGGGTGCGCAACTACGAGGGCACCTTCGCCCACGAGTACCAGCACCTGCTGCAGTACTACACCGACTCCGACGAGGTGAACTGGGTCAACGAGGGGCTCTCGGACTGGGCGCAGACCCTCGTCGGTTACGTCGACCCGTCGGTCCCGCTGGACGACCCGACGGCCGACAGCCACCTCTCCTCGTTCTTTGGCTGGAACCCCACGCAGAGCTTCGGCGGCCCGGAGCAGTCGATCACCCAGTGGGGTGACCAGGGCGCTCCGGAGACCCTCGCGGACTACGGCGCCACCTACGCGTTCATGCTCTACCTCGCCGACCACTTCGGTGGTGACGAGTTCATGAGCGCCCTGCACAACGAACCCGCGAACGGGCTCGCCGGTCTGCAGAACGTCCTCGACCAGTTCGGCTACGACGACGACGCCCTCGACGTCCTGCACGCCTACCTGGCCTCCAACGCCGTGGACGCCGCGATCGACGGCGGGGCGAGCGTGAAGCACGGGAACGCCGCGGACCTCACCTCGGGCGCGTTGTCCGGGATGGTCAACTGGGACACCCCGCAGGCCTACGACTCGCCCGGGGCCCCGGTCAACGGCGCGGACTACGTCCGGCTACGCAACCTCGACGGCTACCTCTCCGACGGTTTCGTGAGCTTCGTCGGGGCGAGCAACTACCCGGTCAGCCCGGTCGAGTGGACCTCCGAGGACGGCAACCTCACCTCGGGCAAGGGCGACAACCTCGACCGCGCGATCGTGCGTTCCGTCGACGTCCCCGCGGACGACCCGACGATCACGCTGGACCTCGCCCTGGACACCGAGGAGGGCTACGACTACTTCTACGTCCAGGTCTACGACGAGGCGACGGGGACGTGGGTCAACCTGCCCACCGCCGACGCCGACCCCACCACGGGCGGGCTCAGCGGCGTCGTCAACGGTGAGACGGTCTTCGACGCCTCCTCGGTGGCCGGCCGGACCGTCGACGTGGCCCTGCGCTACGTCACCGACGGCGGGGTCTCCAACCCCGGCGTGACGGTGAAGTCGGTCCGTGTCGGGGGGAACGAACTCCCTGACGCGATGGACCTCTCGACCTGGCAGTCGCTGACCCAGGCGCACCCGATCCCGGTGGCGGGCTGGACGGTTCAGCTCGTCGGGTACTCCGGCGACGAGGTGTCCGTGGTGAAGCTGCCCGTCGTGAAGGCCCCCTGGGGCTGGACGACGGTGGCTCCGGTCTCGCTCGTCCTCGGGTTCACCCCCGACGTCGCCGCGGTGCTCGTGACCGCGGACGACCCGACCGAGACGGCGCCGTCCTACGCGCCGTACCAGATGTTCGCCAACGGGATCCTGCAGCCCGGCGGTGGCTCGGGCGCCTGAGCCCGGACGCAGGACGGCCCCGGAACCCTCGCGGGTTCCGGGGCCGTCGTGCGTCCGCGTGGGTCAGACGATCGCGAAGAGCACGTACCCGCCGACGGCCAGCACCAGCACGATCGTGGCGAGGACCGTCGGGTTGCGGTACCAGCCGGCCTCGCGCGGGACGGCGCGCACCGAGGCGGGGGTGAGGGACCAGACGAGGCCCTTCAGGTCCGCCTCCGGTTTCGGCGTCCCGCCGCGGGAGACGAGCCAGCCGACGAGCACCGCCACGACCGTGGCGACGCCGCCGCCGAGGAAGCTGGAACCCTGCCCGGACAACGAGATCACCCCGACCTGGTTCAGCACGAACACGAACACCGCGCTGAGCGTCCCCGAGAGCAGACCCCAGAAACCGGCCGTCCCGGTGAGCTTCTTCCAGAACAGGCCGAACGCGAACACCGCGAACAGCGGGACGTTGAAGAACGAGAACAACGTCTGGATGTAGTCCATGATGTTGCTGAACCCGGCGGCGATGAACGCGGTGCCGATGGCCAGCGCGGTCCCGACGACGGTCACGATGCGGCCGACCTTGAGGTAGTGCGCGTCGTCCTTGCCCGGTCGCAGCCAGTCCTGCCACAGGTCGTAGGTGAAGACCGTGTTGAAGGAGCTGACGTTCGCGGCCATGCCGGCCATGAACGCCGCGAGCAGACCGGCGAGCGCCACCCCGAGGAAGCCGTTGGGCAGCAGTTCACGCAGCAGCAGCGGGACGGCGTCGTTGTAGGTGACGTCGCTCGGCAGGCCCTTCTTGAGGCTCTCGATGCCGGGGATCAGGACCGCGGCGATCATGCCGGGGATGATGATGACCAGCGCGATGAGCACCTTGGGAATGGCCGCGATGAGCGGGGTGCGCTGCGCCGCCGCGGCGTTGCGGGCGGAGAACGCCCGCTGCACCTCGGTGAAGTTGGTCGTCCAGTAGCCGAAGCTGGTGACGAAACCCAGGCCGAGGACGACGCCGAACGTGGAGCCCACGGCACTGCCGATCCCGGTGAGGTCCTGGGCGGGGAACGCCTGCAGCATGTTCTGGCTGCCCTGGTCGGTCAGGCGCGAGACGAGCCCGTCCCAGCCGCCGACGCGGTGCAGGCCGACGAGGGTGATGGGGACCATCGTCACGACGATGACGAAGAACTGCAGGACCTCGTTGTAGATCGCGGCGGAGAGGCCACCGAGGAACGTGTAGGCCAGGACGATGACGCCGGCGACGACGATCGCCAGCCACGTCGGCCAGCCCAGCAGGGCGTTCACGACGATGGCCATCGCGTAGAGGTTCACGCCGGCCAGCAGGACGGAGGCGATGGCGAACAGCAGGCCCTGCAGGCGCTGGGTCTTCGCGTCGAAGCGGCGGCCGAGGAACTCCGGGACGGAGCGGACCTTCGAGCCGTAGTAGAACGGCATCATCACCAGCGCGAGGAACACCATCGCCGGGATCGCGCCGATCCAGTAGTAGTGGAACGCCTGCTCACCGAACTGGGCGCCGTTGGCGGCCTGGCCGAGGAGCTCGGTGGCGCCGAGGTTGGCGGAGACGAAGGCGAGTCCGGTGACCCAGGCGGGCAGGCTGCGACCCGAGAGCAGGAAGTCCAGGCTCGAGGAGACGCTGCGGCGCGCGATGAGGCCGATGCCCAGGACGATGAGGAAGTAGAACCCGACGAGCAGGTAGTCGATGAGGTGGGCGTCGATGCGCAGGTTCGACGCGGTGGCCACGCTCGTCGCGAGGGTGGCGCTCACTTCGCGTCCTCCCCGTCAGGGAGGTCGGCGGCGTCGGTGGCCGGCGCCTCGGCGTGGAGCGGTTTCGCCACGGTCCAGCCGATGAAGAGCGCGGACAGGACCAGCATGCCGATCCCGGTCCACAGGTTGAGGTTGATGCCGCCCGTCTTGGCGCGGTCGGCGTCGGTGAACGACACCAGTCCGTAGATGAGGCAGACCACGCCGTAGACGGCGAACAGGCCGCCGATCACGGTGCGGATGTCGAAGAGGACGTCGGCCTTGCCGTCGCCCCCCGTGCGTCGTGCAGACACGAGTCAGCTCCAGTGCAACGTTGAAGGATCGGCGGATACCTTTGCATGAGGCAACCGTTGCCACGCAACCGGGGTCCGGTGTGGCCGGGGTCACACCGGCCCGATCGTGACGTTCCGGGATCCAGGCACTCGACCGCTTCGAAGACCGGAGGAGACGTCGAGCCGCAGGGGCTCGTGGAGGAGGCGGAGCAGTGGTGGACGATCGGATCAGCCGCGAAGCGGCCGCGTCGCGCGTCGCGTCGTGGACGGCCGACGAGGTGGACGTCCTGCGCGCCGTGGCCCGGGGACTCCCCGCGAGCGTCGTCGCGGAGCACCGGCGGACCACCCTGGCCCAGGTCGGCGCCACGCTCGCCTCGGCCCGGGGGAAGGCGTCCGTCACCTCCACGCAGGCCGCGGTCGGGCTCGCCCGGGAGGCCGGGCTCCTGGACTGACGGCGCAGGTCAGCGGGCCGGAACCGCGTCCACGCGGGACCGCAGACCGTCCACGACCGCGACGAGACCCGCGGGCGCCGCCGTGGCGGGGACGTCGAACACGATGCCGAGGTCGTGACCACCGGCACGGTCCTGACCCTGGTCACGGCGCCCGCGGAGGTCGACGGTGGGGCCAGTGCACGACGACGCGGGTACCGACCCCGACGCGCTGGGTCGACGCGGTGGTGACCCACGCGCCTCCGAGCCCCAGGTCCAGCGCCTTCGCGGGGTTCTCCCGGCCCTCGACGCGCAGCACGACGTCCGGCGGACAGGGGAACCGCGAGACCCGGCGCCGCTCCGCGGTGGCCGCGAGATCACCCGTCTGGCGGGCACCGTCGACCGCGGCGGCGATCTCGTCGGTCCCGCCGACGGGTGCCGGCACGGCGCGCAGGCCGCGGAGCACGGCGTGGGCGTCGGCCCGGACCGTCGCCACCGTCGTGGCGATCTCGTGGGTCGAGCCGGCCGTCGTCGCCGCGAGCGCCTTCTCGTCGATGACGTCCGTGGAGGCCCCGGCGTCGGCGACCTGCCCCTCGAACTGCCCGGCCGTCACGACCCGGTCCGCCTCCGACCTCACCGTCGCGGTCTCGAGGTCGGCCCGGCCGCGACCGCACCGACGACGAGGACCTCCACGTCCCGGGTGGGACAGGTGGCGATCAGTTGATCTTGAGCCCCGCACCACGCATGCGCTTCTTGCTCCGCTGCACCGATTCCTTGAACGCCCGGATGACCTTGATCCCGCGGCGACGGAAACCGATGACGTCCATCGCGCCGTCGAGCAGCGCCTGCTCCTGCACCTCCAGTCCCAGGCGGGCGAACGTCAGGGCGACCGCGGCGTCGACGACCGCGGGCGGGGTCTGGTCCACGTTGGGGTGCCCGCCGTTCAGGCCGGCGAGGAACTCCGCGACCCTCGTCTCGGCGTCCGCGGCGGAACCGAGACCCTTGGGCAGCTCGAGTTCGGCGGGTTCTTCGAGTTCGGCGGGTTCTTCGAGTTCGGCGGGTTCTTCGACGACGGCGGGTTCTTCGACGACGGCGGGTTCTTCGACGACGGCGGGTTCTTCGACGACGGCGGGTTCTTCGACGACGGCGGGTTCTTCGACGACGGCGGGTTCTTCGACGACGGCGGGTTCTTCGACGACAACGGGTTCTTCTCGGGTGCGGTCCAGGTCGGTGAACCGGGCGAGGGCGTCGGTGATCCTGCGGGTCGTCCCGCGCGGATCCCGGAACCAGTCGAGCGCAGGGACCGTGAGGTGGCCCACGCGTGCACCCGCCAGTCGGGCGGGGCGGGCGATCTCGCGGTCGCGCACCGTCGCCAGCGCAGCGTACGCGGGACCGTCGAGGTCGACGGCGAGGGCGGGGAGTTCGCCGGCGCGTGCGGCCACGACCAGGTCGACGACGCGACCGGCCACCACCTCACCCGTGGTGACCGCCACCGTGCCGCGCAACGCCGCGGCCAGGGACTCGCGGAAGGTCTCGATCGCGGGGGTGGCGACGGCCGCCGGCCACCCGAGTTCGTGGGGTTCCACCGAGCGGACCGTCCGGGTCCAGGCGGAACCCGGGTCCGTCGCGCCGGTCGAGTGGACCACGACCAGTTGACGGGCTCGACCGGCCAGGTCCAGCACGCGCGCGGTCTCGAACTCCTGCGCGTCCACCACGACCAGGACGTCGTACCCGCCATCGGGTGTCGCGGTGCGGGCCGGGCGGACGGTGCCCTCGGTGACGGACGCCCTCAGATCCTCGGCGGCACGGGTCCGCCGCCCCGTCGCCAGCTCGCGGAGGTCCCGCCCCGGGTCGACGGAGGGTCCGGTGGTCCGTTCCTCGGTGAGCGCTCGCAGCCACACCGCGCGGACCAGCTGCTCGACGTCGGCCGCGGAGGCGCCCGTGGGCAGCGCTGAACGGAGTTCGTCGAGCTCGGGGGCACCGATCGGCAGCGGCTCGCGGACCGGGGTGTTCGTCAGGGACTCGGCCTGCTCGGCCAGGGGGACGAACTCCGCCACCTCGAACTCGGCCAGGTCGGCGGGGACCCCGGGGAGCGCGCCCGCCGCCGTGCGCAGCGACCGGCGGACGAGTTCGACCTGGCGGGCGAGGTCGGGGCGGACGGGCCAGGTGGCCGGTGTGCCCGAGGACTGTTCGGCCCACGCGTCCTGCAGCACCTGCAGCGCGTCGACGTCGGCCACCCCGAACGCACCGTCGTGACGCAGGCCGGCGAGGCGCTTCACCTCGCGGCGGCGGTCACGTTCCTCGCTGCTCAGGAAGGAGCGCTGCGGGCGGGTCAGGACCTCACGGGCCCGGGCCAGGTCGGTGCGGAACGCCGCCGGCAGGTAGGTGCTCCGGGCCGCCTCGACGCGGCCGAGCAGTTCCAGGGCGCGGTCGAGGTCGGCGAGGGTCCGGGGCCGGTGCCAGGCCAGGTCGAGCACCAGACGCTCGGTCAGCGAGGTCAGGTCCCGCAGCTGGGCGGGGAGCGCCGTGACCGCGGCGACCTCGTCCTCGGAGCGCCCGGCGAGCGGGTCCGCCGGTGCGCCCGTCCCGCCCCGCAGGGCCTCCGCGACGTCCTCCCGGGCGCTCGCGGACCACGTCGCCGCCCCCGGCTGCAGCGGCGGGTGCACGTGCTGGGCCCGGAGGGCGACGAGTTCGGCCACCGCCTCGAAGAGGCTCGGGGCACCGTCCGCCACCGGCTCGCCGGGTCGGTCCGCGCGCTGTTCCAGCTCCGAGACCAGCGCGGCCCAGCGTTGCGGGTCGTCCTCGACCGCGACGGGCAGCGGAGCCGGGGTCACCCCGTCCAGCAGCGGGACACCGAGCGCCGACACCTCGGCGCCGACCCGCGCGGCGGAGGAGCCGGCGAGGAGGCCGACGTCAGCGCCGTGGGCGAGCAGCACCGCCAGCAGCCCGGCGACGAACGCGGCCGCCTCCTCGCCCGCGTCGACGGCCACCGGCCCGCCGCCCAGGACGGCCCCCACCGCGCGGCTGTGCCGGGACGTCGCGCTCTCGGGGAGCAGGTCGAACCAGGACGCAGCGTCCGGTCCCTCGTCCTGCACGCGCAGCACGGGGACCGCCGCGTCGCTGCGCAGCGCGTCCAGCAGCTGGGTGTGCAGGGCGGCGTTCGGGACGTGGGGGGCGTACGGGTCGGAGCTCACGTTCGGAAAGTACCGGGCGGAGCGGGGTCACGGCTCGTGCGGGCGTCGACCAGGGCCGCTGAAACCGTCGACGGCCCGCACCACGCCCGCCGGCCCATCGGCGGAGGTGGGCTGTGGAGCACCCACCCATCCTCCCGTGACCCACGGGGGCGATCGGCCGAGACCTCGCGGAGGATGTCGGGGTGGAGGAGGAACCGGTCGTCCTGGGGGCCGTCGGGATCCGACGTGCGGTGGTGACCGCGGTCGGGGCCCTCGTCGTGGTCGGGGTGCTGGCCTGGTGGAACCCGTGGGGAGCCGCGGGGGTCCTCGGCTACGTCGGCGGCTACGTCGCCGTGGCCGCTCTCTGCGTCGTCTGGTCGGTGCTGGTCCACCGCGCCGACCGGGTCCGGTTGGAGGGGGAGGCCGTCGTCGTCGTCCGCCGAGGCGGGGAGACCTCCTACCCGTGGGCCGAGGTGCTCGAGGTGTCCTGGTCGACGACGACCTGGCCCTACGCCGGCAGCGGTCCGGTCCTGCGCCTGCGCGGCGGGGCCTACGACACCCCGGGGCCGAACGCGCCGGCGCAGATCGCGAGCCTGCCCGTCTTCGGACGCGGCGCCGCGGAGACCGTGGCGCTGCTGCGGCGGGCCGCCGAGGCGCACGGCGTCCCCTACACGCCGAAGCTCCTCGAACTCATCACGACGGGGAAGCGGAGCCCCCGGCTCCCGGGGGAGCGGCGCGATGCCCGCGGCGGGTCCCTCTGAGCCCCGGGGGACCGGGGCGCGCCGGGTGACCGCACGGCGATCACGGACCAGGTGCCCCCAGCAGGATTCGAACCTGCGACACACGGTTTAGGAAACCGATGCTCTATCCCCTGAGCTATGGGGGCGCGGGGCAAGCCTACCGGGGGAGGGGCCGCGCGCCGCGGCGTGGTTCCGGGACCGCGCCCCACTGCGTCCGACCTCGTCGAACTACGACAGAGCGTCGTTGGAAACCTCTTGCGCTGCAAGCGAACGCAGAGGGCTCCCGGTGCCCCCGTGGTCACCGCTGCCCCGAACAGGTGCCTAGACTCAAGTCGTACAGAACAGCGACCGATGGCCTCACTGGTTGTCGGTAACGAGTCGACGGGGACTCCGGCACCAGGTCGATGTCGTCAACCGAGGAGTAACCGGAAATGCCCGCCACCCAGCTCCGCAACGACTCGCGCGCCACCCTTCGCGGTGACGTCCCCGCTCAGCGCCGCGCCCCCCGCCAGCAGGCCGCCGTCGCCGCCCTCGACGCCGCCCTCCAGGAGTCGGGCTGCATCCTGGTCTCGACCACCGTCGTCGAGACCGGCTGCACCATCGCCTTCTACGACGCCCGCTCGCTCGGTCGCGCCGTCGACGTGATCGCCTCCGCGGCCACCGCGTCCGGCGACACCGCCCTCGCCGCCCGCGCCCGCCAGCAGGGGGCGGACGCGTGGAAGGTCACCGCGCAGCCGCAGACGTGGAACGCCGCCGAAGGCGACCCCCGCGCCTGCGACATCCGGTCCTCCACCAGCTGGCGCCTCGACATCCCGCTGAACGACCTGGTCCCCAGCGCCGCCGCGCTGCTCGCCTAGACCTCGATCTCCGCGAGGACCGGCGGCACCTGCGCCGGCAGCTCGCGGGCGAGGAACCCGAGACGGCCCACCGAGCTGGCCAACCGGTCACCCGCACGTCCGTGCAGGTGAGCGGCCCACACGGCCGCCTGGACCGGGTCCGCGCCCCGCGCGCACAACCCGGTGACGATCCCCGAGAGGACGTCACCGGACCCGGACACCCCGAGACCGGCACCGCCGGAGGCGTCGCGCCAGCACCGGCCGTCGGGAGCCGCGATCCACGACTCCCCGCCCCCGGCCGCCACGGCGCACCGACTGCGACGGGCGAGCTCGACCGTCGCCCCGGCCACGTCCCGCTCCACCTCCTCGGGCTCGGCGTCCAGCACGATCGCCAGCTCCGACAGGTTCGGGGTCAGCACCGCGCCACCCTCCAGGTGGTGCAGGAAGGTGACGTCCGCGGTCACCGGCGCCAACCCCAGAGCGTCGAGGACGACGACGGTGCGCAGCCGGGGGACGAGCTGCGACAACAGCGACCGCACGTCCTCCTCGCCGATCGCCCCGACCCCCAGCAACGCCGCGTGGGCCCCTTCGACGAGCTCGGACAGCTCACCACCCTCGGCTCCGCACGCCGGGTCGATCCCGCCCTCCGCCGTCTCGGGCAGGGGCAGCACCAGCGCCTCCGGGAGGGCGATCCCCATCGGGGCGGCCGTCGTCGTCGTTGTCGCGACCTGCAGCTTCCCCGCCCCGCACCGCAGGGCCGACTCCGCGGCCAGCAGGACCGCACCCGGGGTCCGCGTGCTGCCACCGACCACGACCGTCCTACCGCGGGACTCCTTCCCGGTGCCGGGCGGCGGTAGCGGCCACTCGCGCAGGACCGCGGAGGTCACCGTCACAGCCCGGTCGGACACGTTGCTCATCAGGACCTCGGTTCGTCGTCGACATCGTCATCGGTCACCTTCACGTCCGCGACGGCCCGCGTGTCACCCGCCGCCCGCAGCTCCAGACCGCCGGGACCGGCCGCGTAGGAGGTCACCGAGCAGTTGGCCAGCGGCTGCTCCGCGTCGATCGCCAGCAGGCTGCGCTCGTCGAGACCCTCCAGCACCAGCCGGAAGTTCATGATCACCGCCTGGTGGGACACCAGGAGGACCCGCCGGCCCGGGTGCTCCTCGCGCAGCGAGGACAGGACGCTGCGGACCCGCAGCGCCACGTCGCACCAGCTCTCACCGCCCGGCGGCCGGTAGTAGAACTTCCCGATCCGCTGCCTGCGGGCCGCCTCCTCGGGGAAGCGGGCCCGGACCCCGGCGCCGGTCAGCCCGTCCCACCAGCCGAGGTCGCGTTCCCGCAGCCGCTCGTCGGTCCGCGGGGTCGCCACGTCGTGGCCCGCCTCCCGCGCCGCGTCGACGATGGCGAGCGCCGTGTGGTGGGCCCGCTCGTAGGGCGAGCAGACCACGACCTCCGGCGGCGAGGGAGCGTCCGACGCCGTCGCCAGCCAGTGGCCGACGGCCTGCGCCTGGGCGCGACCGAGGGGGGAGAGCGGGACGTCGGCGTCCCGCTCGGCGATGTCCACCACCTCGGAGCGCGTCGCGTAGGCGTGCGCGTCGGCGAGGTTCCCCGTGGACTGCCCGTGACGGACGAGGACGAGTTCGGTGGGCCAGGGGCGGTCTGGAGCGATCACGGCTCCACCCTCACCCGCCCCGCGCCCCGCTGCCTCCCGAGGACGGCTCTGACCCCTCCGGTGGACGGGGATGACGGGAACGGGGCCGGGGATGACAAGGTGTGACCCACCCGCGGCGGTGATCGTCACCGTCACCGGGCCGGGCGAGGGGGTAGCCGTGACGAGGACGTGGCACCGCCTCATGACGCGGACGTCGCTGCAGCGACGGGTGTCTGTCATGGGGCTGTCGTTCCTCGTCGTCGTGCTCGTGCTGACGCTCGTCCTCGCGTGGAGCCTCATCGCCTCGGCCGTGGAGTCGCAGTCGCAGGGCCGCCCCGTGGAGAGCGAGTTCGAGGGCGGCTTCCGCACCCGGGTCAGCGCCTTCCAGGACGACCTCGTCGCCGCCCAGACGGCCCACCAGCTCTACATCACCTCCGACACCGCGAGCTTCGCGCGTCGGACGGCAGACCGTGAGAGCGCGCTGGAGAAGTACGACCGCGACCGGGCCGTCCTCGTCTCCGACCTGCGGAACGAGCAGATGCCGACCCTGGGGGACGACGCGCCCCGGCAGCTCGCGGTCGTCCTGGACCAGGCGGCCCAGTGGCGTCAGGTGATCGACAGACAGGCCAAGTTCAAGCAGGGCTCGGACGTGACGGAGCTCAGCAACTCGATCGTCAACGCACCGGCCGCGTCGGCCTTCTCGACGCTCTACAAGGATCTCGAGGCGCTGCGCACGACGCTCGACGACCGGCGGTCCACCGCGCTCCAGGAGGTCCGGGGTGAGCGCAACCAGTTCCGCTACGTCCAGTTCCTCGTCGCCGCCATCGCCCTGCTCCTCGTGCCGCTGGCGCTGTACCTGGTGCGGCGCTGGGTGATCCACCCCCTCGGCTCGCTGTCCGAGCAGCTGGTGAAGGTGGGGGAGGGGGACCTGCAGACGCCCATCGCGCTGCCCGGCCCGCCCGAACTCGCCGCCGTCGCCGCGTCCGCGGAGATGATGCGCAAGCGGATCCTCGACGAACTCGCCGACGCGGTCTCCGCCCGGGAGGCCCTCCAGCAGGGGCAGCCGCTGGTCGCCGAGGTCCGCGACCAGCTGAGCGCCCACGAACTGCCCGTCGTCGTCGGCTGGTCCTCCGCCGCCGCGTTGCGCCCGGCCGAGGGGCTGCTCGCCGGCGACTGGTACGACGTGCTCCCGCTGCCCGACGGCCGCTTCGCCGTCGTCGTCGCCGACGTCTCCGGCCACGGGGCGCGCGCCGGGATCGTCGCCATCCAGCTGAAGCGGCTGCTCGAGGCGGCCCTGCACCTCTCACCCGAACCCGACCTCGCGCTGGCCATGGCCGCACGCGTCTTCTCCGACGAGGCCGAGCGGTTCGCCAGCTGCGTCGTCGTGGTCGTCGACCCCGACTCCGGCACCGTCCGCTACGCCAACGCCGGGCACCCCGCGCCCCTGGTGCTGCGCCGCGACGACTCCGTCGACGGCGGGGTGCGCGTGGTCACCGAACTCGAACCCACCGGTCCGCTGCTGTCCTGGCTGCACCTGGACGTCCCCGGCAGCTGGCACACCGAGACGGCGTCCATGGCCCCGGGCTCGTTGCTCGTCGTCTTCACCGACGGCCTCACCGAGGCCCGGCCCACCGGCAGCACGGTGGAGCTCGGCATCGAAGGGGTCCTCGCGGCGTTGGGGGAGCTGCCGGAGCTGACCCCGCAGGCCCTCGTCGACGAGGCCCTCGACGTGGCCCGTCGCTACAGCGGCGGCCGGGCGCGCGACGACGTCACGCTGGTGGCGCTCTCCCGCGGGTCCGTGCTCACGTCCGCGGGCGTCCCGGCCATGCGCGACGGCACGCACGAGCCCCGCGCCTGAGCGGATCACGGCGTGCGGACGCCTATCGTTGGTCTGTGACACCTTCCCCCGCGATCGGCCCCGACTCGACACGTCGGCGCTGGTGGGCGGAGGCCGAGGTCCTCGGCGGCACGTCCGGTCTGCTGGACTGCCCCGTCGGCACCGACGCCGTGCTCGACCTCACCACCGCCCACCCCTCCGGACTCGCCCAGCTGCTCGCCGGCGGTCCCGCCCCGCTGTCCAGCCTCGTGCGCGAGGCCGGTGCCTTCGCCGAGGCCCGCCGCCGGGCCCGGACCACCCACCGCGTCGCCGGGGCGCTCCTCGCCCAGCGCGGCACCCGCTCGCTCGCCGTCGCCGTCGGCACGGTGGGGTGGTCGCTGGCGGGGGAGAGCAGCGCCGAGGAACTGGCCGAAGGGTCCGTCCCGGTCCTGCGCACCCCACGTCGCACGCCCGTCCTGCTGCGCCGCTGCACGGTGACCCCCTCGACGGAGGCCCTCGACGACTTCGTCGTCCAGCTGGTCCCCGAGGTGATCGTCAACCCCGTCCTCGTCCGCGTCGTCCGCGACGAGCTCGGCATCGCGCTCGACACCCGCCGCATCGCCTCCGCCGTCGGCGCGCACTGGGGCTTCGACCCCAACCCCGCCATGGACGAACTGCGCCGTCAGCTCGCGGGCACCACCGGGCTGCGGGTGGAGCGCCGGTTGGTGCTCGCCACCTTCGCGGACCCCGGCGCCGACCTGCTGGCCGACCTGCGCCGCCGTGGCGCCGTGGTGCGCGACCACCGGATCGTCTCGGCGCTCGCCGCCGGGCGGCCCGTCGAGCCCCCGGAGGACGACCCCCGGGCCGTCGTCGTCCCCGCCGACGAGATCGGCATCGCCCTCGACCCCGCCCAGCGGCGCGCCGTCGACGCGGTGCTCGCCGGCGGCGACCTGCGCCTGCACGCCCCGACGGGCACGGGGGCCACCCAGGTCGCGGCGGCCGTCATCGCCGCGACCGTCGCCGCGGGGGCGCGCGTGCTGCTCGTGGCCGACTCCGCCGCCGACCGTCGCGCGATCGACGAACGCCTGCGCGACAACGGCTTCGGACGGCTCGTGCTGCACCTCGTGGCCGACCTCGACCCCCGGGCCGGCGAGACCGACGCCCGCGACCAGGTCGCCGCCGCCCGCCGCGAGGTCGCGGCCCGCAACGCCATCGAGCGTCCCTCCGGTGCGCTGCCCGACGTCGCCGGCCCCGCCCGGGCGCTGGAGGACCACGCCCAGGCCATGCACCGTCCCCGCGCCCCGTGGGGGGTCAGCGTCCACGAGGCCATGGAGTCGCTCGTCGCTCTCGGCGAGCGCGACGTCCCGCCGACGACCTCCCGTCGGCTGCGGGGTGAGGACCTCGCCGCGTGCTCCCGCGAGGACGTGACGCGCTGGTCGAGCGTCCTCGAGGAGGCCGTCGACCTCGGCGCGTTCACCGTCGGGCCGGGCAGCACGCCCTGGGTCGGAGCCCGGCTGCGCAGCGACGAGACGGCCGCGCAGGCGCTGGCCCGCGTCGACGGGCTCGTCGGGATCCGGCTGCCCTCGGTGCGCGCCCTGCTCGCCACCGTCTGCGACGCCGCCGGTCTGCGGGGGGCGTCCTCGGTGTCCGAGGCGGCGGAACGCACCGACCTGCTCGACGGCGTCCGCACGACCATCGGCCGGTTCGGGCCCGAGATCTTCGCGCAGTCCCTGGGGGACGTCGCCGCGGCGACGGCGACGCCGCAGTGGCGACGCGAGCACGAGGTCCGCCTGGGGCTGCTGACCCGGTGGCGGTTGCGCCGGGCGGCCCGGGCCATGCTCCGGCCCGACGTGACCGCCGGGGACTGGGCGACGCTGCACGACTGGCTGCAGCAGGCCCGCAGCCAGCGGATGCGCTGGCAACGCGCGTGCGTGCGGGACAACCCGCCCGCGGTGCCGGCCGACCTGGACGCCCTGGTGGCGGCCGTCGACGGCCTCCGTCACGAGCTGGAGGCCCTCGCCGAGGTCCTGCCGCCCCGTTCCTGGGCCGAGCTCGGCGCGGACTCCCTCCTCGAGGTCCAGCTCCCCGAGCTGACGGCGCTGCTGCGCCGTCTCGTCGCCGACGCCGCGGCCCTGGACACGCTGCCCCGGCGCACCGTGCTCCTCGAGGAACTCACCGCCGCGGGCTGGGGCGGGCTGCTCGAGGACCTCGAGGTGCGCTGGGCGGGACCCGGCAGCCTGCACCTGCCCTCCGAGGTGGAGGCGGCCTGGTGGGCCGGGATCCTCGACACGATCTCCATGACCGACCCGCTCGTCGGGACGGGGGAGGCGGGATCGCTGCGCCGGGCCCGCTACGAGCTGCAGCTCGCCGCCGTCGCCGGACGGGGCCTGCGTGCCGCCGCGGTGCGCTCCGCGCTCGACGCCCGCAGCACCTCCGACGACGAGGTCCTGCCGGTCACGGCGATGTCCGCGGCCGGGGTCGCCGCGCTGGCCGACCGCGTCGAGGAGACCGACCTGCTGGTCGTCCTCGGCGCCCAGGCCACCACCACGGCCGCCGTCCTACCCGCGCTCTCCCGCGGCCGCCGGCTGCTCGTCGTCGGCGACCCCGCGCTGCCCGGTCCGGCCGACGTCCTCACGGCGTCGGAACGTCAGGACGAGCCGCAGGCCAGCAGGGCCAGCTTCTTCGCCGACACCGAAGGGTTGCTCCCCACCCTGCAGCTCGACCGCCAGCACGCCCTCCTCGACGACGGTCTCCTCCACGACGTCCCCGCGGGACTGGCTGCAGTGCAGGAGGTCTCGTTGCCCGGACCCGGGCTCGACGCCCGGGCCGTGGCCCGCACCTCGCACCGTCCGCCCGGTGCGCGCCGCGGTCCTGACGCGCTCGTGGACCTCGTCGCCGACCGGGCCCTCGCCGCGCTGCGCGCCCACCCCGAGGAGTCCCTCGGGATCGTCGTCCCGGACGCGGCCGGTGCGGAACTCCTCGCCGACGCCGTTCGTCGCCGCGCCCTCGCCGAGGGACTCCCGCTGGCCGTCGGGCGGGAGGCGCTGCTCGTCGCGACCCCGGCCCGCTGGGCGGGGGAGCGGCGCGACCACGTGCTCGTCGTCGCCGACGCCGTCCTCAACGGCGCGGGTCTCGGCGTGGCGGGCGACCCCGTCGCCGGCCGCGCGCAGGTCTGGATGGCGCTGACCCGTCCCCGGCTGCGCACCACCCTCGTGCTCGACGACTCCGGCTGGTCGGCCGAACAGGGCGCCGACGACGTCGCCACCCAGGCCCGTCGGATGCTCGCCCGCCTCGCGCTGTCCTGGGAGGAGTACCCCGAACCGCTCGAGCGTCCCGGCGCCTCGGCCCTCGTGCGCTCGCTCGCCGCCGCGTGCCGGGCCCTCGGGTTGCCCGTGGAGTGCGGGGTCGGGGCCTCCCGCCGGCTGGCGATGGTCGTGCGCGACCAGCGCGCCCGGGCCGGGGTGGGTCCGGGGCTCGTGGTCGAGGTCGACGACCCGGCGTGGGCCGCGGCCGGTCTGCTGGACCGCGAGGTCGACGGGCCGACGGAGTTCGAGCGTCGCGGGTGGCGCTACGTCCGGGTCCTGGAGTCCGACGTCTTCGCCGACGTCGACGCCGAGGCCGACCGGATCGCCCGGCTCTGGCGCGAGGCGCTCGCCGACACGGGACACGACCTGCCCTGGGTCGTCGACGTCACGGACCCGGGCGTGGAGTTCGACCTCGCCGCGGGTGTCGAGGACGTCGCGCGGGACGCGTCGTGATCCCGCGCGACGGCGAGCCCACCGAGTCCCTCGAGCCCACCGCACCCGAGGTGCCCGCGGAGCCGCGGGAGGCGCTGCTGGAGGACGAACGTTCCGGCGACGACCGCGACGAGGGCTGGGGCGAGCGGTCCGGCGGCGGCTTCGACGACGACTGGTACCTCTCGCAGCGCCCTCCGCACTGGGACTGACAGCACGCTCGTCGCTGCGCGAACGCACAGCGAGTGATCATCCACTTGCTGTCTGACAACTGTGGATGACTGCGCGCTCAACCAGAATGACTCTGGGTCGAAAGTTGGGATTCGACCGTCTCCGGGACTTCTGCGCAGTGCCCGCCTGCACCCATCATGGGCGCGGAACCTCGACCGGTGTCCCCCGGACGGGGGACGACCACGACACGTGGACGGTCCCTCGAGGGCGGCGGAAGGTGGAGGATGCAGCGCTCGTCGGCCACCCTCGTGGCCCCACGTCCGGTCCCCGTCCCCCCCGGCCGTCCCGCCGCCGGGGTGCCGGCCGGGGCCCTGGACGCGGTCGTCGTCGTGCTGGCCCTCGCCGTGGTCCTCACGGCCCTCCTCCTCGGGTCGCGCTCTCCGGCCCCCTGGCACGCGTCCGCCTTCTCCTTCGTGCTCGCCCTCGTCGTCCTGGTCGCGGAGTCCCGCTCGGTCACCCGCCGCACCGGCGGCGCCGACGCGCTGCCCGTCTCCTGGGGCTTCCTCGTCGCCCTCGTCGCCCTCGGGCCGTTGTCCCTCGCCCTGGCCGTCCGTGCCGTCCCCGCGCTGGTGCGCGACGTGCGCCGAGGCCGAGGGTCGCGGGCCCTCGTCACCGGGATCGCCACCTCCGTGGTCGGCGTCCTGGTCTGCCACGTCGTCATCGGCGCGCTGGTGGGAGCCGACACCGCCTCGGGGACCACGCTCCGATCGCCCGAGCAGTGGCCTGCCGTCCTCGCCGGCGGGGCTGCCGGACTCGCCGCGCAGGGCCTCGTCGGGCTGCTCGCCCGTCGGGTCCTCACCCGCCCTCCCCGCCGACCGCTGCGCACCGGCTCGGCCTCGGGCGCGCTGCTGTCGCTGGCCGTGATCGCCTCGGCCCCCGTGCTCGCCGTCAGCGCCGAGGGCGGGCCCTGGCTGCTGCTGCTCGTCTGCGTCCCCCTCGGCGTCCTGCTCGTCAGCGCGGTGCTCGCCCGGCGCCACGAACGACGCGCCATGGTCGACGACCTCACCGGCCTGCCCGACCGCGAGGCCCTGCTCACCTGCACGGCCCGCGCGTTGCGCGGGGTCGGAGGCGGCGCCCGCGGTGGCCCGGGCCTGCTCGTCGTCGACCTCGACCACTTCAAGGACGTCAACGACACCCTCGGCCACCCCGTCGGCGACGCGCTGCTGCGCGAGGTCGCGGAACGCCTCGTCGCCCTGGCCCCCTCCGACGCCGTCGTCGCCCGCCTCGGTGGCGACGAGTTCGGTCTGCTGGTCGTCGCCGCGGCCGACGCCGAGGCGCTCGCCGCGGCCGTCGTCGAGGACATGTCCCGGCCGCTGCGGGTGGGCGACCTGCAGGTCCTGCTCCCCGCGAGCGTCGGCGTCGCCCTGGCCCCCGAGCACGGGACGAACGCGCCCTCGCTGCTCAAGAGCGCCGACGTCGCGCTCTACCAGGCCAAGGAGGTCCGCGGCCGGTACCGCACCTACGCGGGCCGGCACGACGTCAACAGCATCGAGCGGCTGCGACTCCTCGGGGACCTCGGCCGCGCCGTCGACCGCGGTGAGCTCTACGTCCGCTACCAACCGCAGATCGACCCGCGCACCGGGGTCGTCGTCGGGGCCGAGGCCCTCGTCCGGTGGCAGCACCCCGAGCTCGGGGCCGTCGCCCCCGACCGGTTCATCCCGCTCGCCGAGCAGTCCGGGCTCGTCGCCGACGTGACCGCCGTCGTCCTCGACCAGGCGCTGGCCGACGTGGCGCGCTGGCGCGCCGCAGGGTTCAGCCCGACCGTGTCGGTCAACCTCTCCGCCCGCCTCCTCACCGACCACGACCTCCTCGCCCTCGTCGCGGGGGCGCTGCACCGCCACGGCGTCGACGCCTCCGCGCTCGTCCTCGAGGTCACCGAGACCGGGATCGTCTCCGACCCCGAACGGGCCGGGGCCGTGGTGCGCCGCCTGCGAGCGCTGGGCTGCGGTGTCGCCGTCGACGACTACGGCACCGGCCAGTGCTCGCTCACCTACCTGACCGACCTCGACGTCGACGAGCTGAAGATCGACCGCAGCTTCGTCACCGGGATGACCGTCGACCACGCCCGCGGCGTCATCGTGCGCTCGACGATCCTCATGGCCCGTGAGCTCGGCCTGCGCGTCGTCGCGGAAGGCGTCGCCGACGCCCCCACCCAGCAGGTCCTCGCCGACCTCGGCTGCCACATCGCCCAGGGCGAGCACGTCGGGGACCCCATGTCGGCCGACGACGTCCTCCGGATGCTGCGCCGCCGGGTACCCGAACCCACCGGTGCCGTCGTTCCCGCACGTTCGCCGCTGGCCCTGGAGTCCTGAGCGGGCCCTCACGCGCCACGCACCGCGACGACGGTCCGACCCGCCGCCGCCGTCAACCGCGTCGCCGTCGCCGCCTCGACCGCGACCAGCACGCTCGTCCCCGTTCCCGGCGTCCCCGTCGAGGACCCGCCCAGCAGCCCGTCACCCGCCGAGGCGGTCGGCACCCGCAGCACCACCACGTCGCTCGCGATGCGCTCGGCCCCCGTCGCCGCACCCGTGACCGGGTCCTCGGTGCGGGCCAGGACGTCCACGTGCACCCCGGGCCCCAACCCGGCCAGCAGCGCCGGGTCGCCGACGTCCACGGTCACGGCCAGGGTCCCGGCCGGCTGGGCGACCAGCAGCGAGGCCTGCGCGGTCCGGGTGTCGGTGAGCACCTCACCGGTGCGGACGGCGCTCGCGAGCACGGCCCCGCTCGCCCCCGACGGGGTGAGGAGCCCGCCGGGCAGGGTGTCCGCCGGTCGCTGCACGCTGCGGACGTCGGAGGGTCCGAGCAGCGCACCCACCGGCAGGTCCCGGGCGGCCACGAGGGCCGTGACCGTCGTGGGGGCGGGAGGAGCGAGGGTGGTGACGGCGATCCCGCCCGCCGCCGCGACGAGACCCGCGGCCAGCCACCGCCGGGTCAGGCGACGCCGGCGGCGGGCGCGGGGCCCCTCGGCGCGCTCGGCGGGCGGGTCCGGCGTGGTGACGGCCGGGCGGAACGTGGTCGAGGGCATGAGCGGACGCTAGGTCCGGGCCCGGACGCGACAGGACCCGCCGGCGGTCGGCTGTGGACGACGACCGCCGCGGCGGGCCTGTGCAGACCGCGGTGACTCAGGCGGCGGAGCTCGACCCGCTGCTCGAGCTGCCCGACGAGCTGCTGGAGCCGGAGCTGCTGGTGCTGGAGCTGCCGGTACCGGTGCTGGTGGAGCTCGTGCTGGTGGAGCTCGACGACGGCGTGCTCGAGCCGGTCGACTCCTTGGGCGTGCTGCTGCTGGACGAGCTCTCCGAGGACGTGGACGAACTCCGAGAGTCGTTGCGGTAGAAACCGGACCCCTTGAACACGATCCCGACGTTGTTGAACAGCTTCCGCAGCTGACCGGAGCACTCGGGGCAGACCGTCAGGGTGTCGTCGCTGAAGGACTGGCGGACCTCGAAGGAGTGTCCGCACGACTGGCAGGCGTAGGCGTAGGTGGGCACGCTGTCTCCGTAGCTCCTGGACCCCGGCTGGCACTCGGGGAGTTCGAGTGCCAATGGTACTCGGCGCGCGGGGCTCCCGTGGAGCTCAGCGCACGTCTCGCTCGTACCGGTCGACCAGCGGACCCGAGGGCTGGAGCCGCAACCAGCCGTCGTCGGTGCCCGGAGCCGCCGCCCGCGCCGTCGCGGGGAGGCCGGCCTGGTCCGCGGCGACCGAGAGCACCGCGGCGTTCGCCGTCCCCACCCGCAGGACCTCCTCCTCGCGCCGGACCCCTGCGGGGGCGCCACCCTCGACGACGGCGACCCGCACACCGCGAGCCCGCAGCGCCTCCGTCCACCGCCCCAGCAGCACCGACTCGTCGGGGTCGGTGAGGGGACCGGCGCTCACGAGCACGACGCTGCGCGAGGCCGCGCCCGCCGCCGCGAGGTCGTCGCGCACCCGGGTCAGGGCGTGGGCCTCAGCGCCGCGGATCGTGCCCGCCCGCGTGGCCACGCTCACGAAGCGCGTCCCCGCCACGTCGACGGCGGTGGCGGGCGGTCCCGCCGAGGAGAGCCCGCCCGCCGCCGGCGTCCCGACCTCACCGTCGCCGGCGGTCCAGGTCCAGGACACCGTCGGCGGCAGGCTCCGGGCCAGTACGGCCCGCACGAGGTCGACGTCCTGGGCCGTCCCGGGGGCGGCCGCCGAGCCGACGACGTCACCGGCGAGCACGATCCGTTGCGCGCCGGCGGCGACCACGCGGCGGAGTTCGCCCGCGAGGTGCTCCGCGGAGGAGGGACGGGCCGCGCTCACCGACGTGCCCGAGACCACCGCGACCCGGGCGGTCCGGGGGCCGGTGGCCGCCAGCGGTCCGAGTGCCGGGTCCGGTGCGCCCGTTCCGGTGGTGGCGACCGGCGGCACCGTGGCCTGCAGGGCCGCGACGTCGAGCGATCCCGCCCGGCGCGCGGCCACCGAGGTCTGGGCGAGGTAGATCCGTTCCAGGGCGACCGAGCGGGCTCCCGCCGGGACCGGGACGCGCACGGTCCGCCACCCGGTGAAGTCCACGCGGGAGGCGAAGGTGACCGGTCGGAGCGCACCGTCGACCACGAGCTGCCCGCGCAGCCAGCCGCCCTGCCCGTCCCCCCTGACCTGCAGGACGACCTCGCGGCTGCCGCTCGGCAGCGGCAGCGGGGTCCGCGCCACTAGGGCCGCCGTGCTCGTCCCCGCCGGCTGTCCGGTGAAGTCGTAGTCCAGGCGCAGCGCCGCCCGCACGCCCGGGAGATCGGGGACGTCGACCCGGCGCAGCGAGGCGGTCGCCCGGGTCGCGCTCGGCATCCAGCCCGCGGGGTCGTCGAGCGCGTCCAGCAGGACGGGACGGGTGCCGACCCCGACCCTCGCGGTCGAGGTGAGCCCCGCGGCGCTCAGCCGCAGCTCGACGCTCGTGGGGCCGGCGGCCAGGGCCGTCAGCCGCAGTCGACCGTCGGGGAGGGGGTCGGCCCGCAGCGCGGCGGGGTCGGTGGCGACGGTGACGTCGGCGGCGCTGAGCGGTGCCGAGCGGCCTTCGGCGTCGCGGCCCACGAGGGTCACGTCGGCGCCGGCCCCGGGGCCGTCGAGGACCGTCGGCGTCTCGAGGTCCACCCGGCGCAGGGGGTCCAGGACCTCGACGTCGAGGGACCCGACCGCGCCGCCGAGGGAGGCGTGCAGGGAGGACAGGCCCGGTGCGGTGCCGCGGACCCGGGACCCCTCGACCGTGGCGACCGCGCCGTCCGTGCTGGTCACGACCGGGGTCCCGGGGACGGGGGCGCCCGCGGAGTTCACCGGGACCGCCGCCACGAGACCGGTCAGACCGGGGAACAGGCGGGTCGGGGACCCGTTGCCGCGCAGCACGATCGAAGCGGCGACGGGCGCCGCCGCGGCCGGCACCAGGCCGATGGCGTTCGCGACGGGACGCGCAGCGCCGTCGGAGGGGACGGCCACCTCGCTGACTCCCGTCTCGCCCGGTCGGCGGGCGACGAGCTGGGCGGAACCGCCGCCGTCGAGCATGACGGCACCGCGGGCGCCGGCCTGGACCATCCGCTGCGCGGTCTCGACGGCGGTCACCCCGCGCGAGCGGGAGGTGCCGCCGTCGATCGTCAGGAGCAGCAGGTCCCCGCCCGCGCTCCACCCGATCGCGGTCCGGGCGCGCAGGGCCGCCCAGGTCGGGTCCATCGTGTCGATCGCCGCAACCGCCCCGTCGCGCACGAGTTCGAGGCGGGCGCCGAGAGCGAACCCGCGGGAGCCAGGGGTGAGCGCGTCGTCGCGGACCTGCAGCTCGGTCGTGGCGGGGGTGCCGAGCGCGGTCCCGGCCAGGGCGGTGGCGACCGTGCCGGTGGCGACGAGGACGAACCCGTCGCCCGGGACGGGTGTCGGGCCGGGGGGGCGGACCGCGCTGACCCGGCCCGACCGGACCTCCAGCTCGATCCCGGTGGGCGCGGTGAGGGCGCGGTCGCCGCTGCCCCAGGCCGGGGTGAAGAGGGCGAGGGAGTCGGTCGGGACGGTCCGGGTCCCGAGGGCGACCAGCGGGAAGGTCCGGCCGCCGAGCGATGCGCTGCCCTGCAGCAGGACCTGACCGAGGCGGCCGACCCAGCCGCTCGCGCCGGCGTCGACGCCGACCGCGGTCTGCGGCTGGGCGTCGGCCTTGAGCGGTGTGCCGTCGAGGACCACGGGTCCGTCCGGCGTACCGGTGCGGTCGATGTCGAAGAAGTCACCGTTGACGGCGGCGACCGCGCCGGCGGCGCTGGCGAGGTCGGCGGGGGTCCGGGGGGAGGAGAGGTCCTGCTGGAGCAACCGCGGTGTCGTGGTGGAGCCCGCGCTCAGGCGCAGCAGGGAGCTGCGGACGGGGCCGGTGGCGTCGAGGGTCGTGCGGCGTTCGAGGCTCACCCCGGGGGCGATGCTCTGCTGCTCCGCCGAGACCTCGACGGAGTCGACGGGGTCGAGGGGGTCGGCGAGCGCCGGTGCGGCGGCCGCGGTGGTGAGCAGAGCCCCGAGGAGGGTGGTGCACACACCGACGGCGACGTTGCGGAGGGCGCGCATCACTCGACTGTAGTCAAGTAGTCACTCTCTGTGGTGCCAGTCGGCGAGCTTCCCGTGCCGGCTGATCGCCTGCAGCCGTTCCTCCACCGCCGACCGTTCGGCGGTCGCGGTGACCACCAGCAGGTCGTCACCGCGGCGCAGGACGGTGCGCGGCTGGGGCACGAAGGTCGCGCCGTCCCGCGCGACCAGGCTGACGTTGGCCCCGCGCGGCAGCCGCAGCTCGAACACCTCCACGCCGTGCAGCCGTGACGCCGGCCCGACCCGGACCTGCACCACGTCCGCGGACAGGGTGCCCAGCGGCGACACCTCGACGTCGAGGTCCTGCGTGGGGGTGGCGGAGATCAGCCCGAGCCGCCGGGCCAGGGGGGCCAGCGTCGGGGCCTGGACCAGGGTGAAGACGACCACCAGGACGAGCACGAGGTCGAACAGCCGCTCGGAGCCGGGGATGCCGGCGACCACGGGCACCGTCGCCAGCACGACGGGGACGGCCCCGCGCAGACCCGCCCAGGACAGGAACACCAGGTCCGGCCGGGGCATCCGGAACCCGACGAGGCTGACCAGGACCGACAGCGGGCGCGCGAACAGCGTCAGGACGAGCCCGACGAGCAGGGCGTCGACGAGGGCGCCGGGGAGCCGGGAGGGGCTGGCCAGCAGGCCGAGCATGACGAACAACCCGATCTGGGCCAGCCACCCGAAGGCCTCGGCGAAACCCCGGGTCGCGTGCCGGTGCGGGAGGCGCGCGTTGCCCAGCACCAGACCGCACAGGTAGGTGGCGAGGAACCCCGAGGCGTGCAGCACGTCGGCCACCGCGAAGGCCAGGACGGTGAGGGCCAGGACCGCGACGGGGTACAACCCGGAACTCGGCAACGCGGTGCGCCGCAGCAACAGCGCCCCCGCGGCCCCGACGCCGACCCCGAGCAGGGTGCCGAGGGCGAGTTCGAGGACCGCCTCGCCGGCGAAGAACCACCAGGCGTGCTCGCTGTGCCCGCCCGCGACCTCGGTGAGGGCCAGCACGGCGATGACGACGGGGGCGTCGTTGAGTCCCGACTCGGCCTCGAGCAGGCCGGACAGCCTGCGCGGCAACGGCACCGTGCGCAGCACCGAGAACACCGCGGCCGCGTCGGTGGAGGACACGACGGCGCCGATGAGGAACGACACCGGCCAGGCCGTGTGCAGCAGCAGGTGCGCCCCGCAGCCGACGACCCCGATCGAGACGAGCGTCCCTCCCGTCGCCAGCACCCCGGCGGGGGCGATGACGCCGCGGATCGTCGACCACCGCGTCGTCAGCCCGCCCTCGGCCAGGATCAGCACGAGGGCCCCGTAGCCCAGGACCTGGGCGATCTCCGCGTCCGCGAAGGGGATCCCCAACCCGTCCTCGCCGAGCACCAGCCCGAGGGCGAGGTAGAGGAGGAGGGAGGGGAGCCCGGTCCGGGCGGCGAGCCGGACGGCGAGGACGGCGAGGAGGAGGACCCCGGAGGACAGCAGCAGGATGCGACTGAACTCATCCAGGGTCATGCGGCACCGTAGCGCGTCGGTCGCGGCACGGGGCGGTGATCAGCTGGTGGTGCTCGGTTCCCGGTCGCCGGTCAGGTCGACCCGGGTCGGCCAGCCCTTGCCCCAGTCGGCGCGTTCGTTCCACAGCGGCCGCCAGGTCTCGCCACGGCGCAGGACGACCTCGCCGACGGAGCGCAGCGCGACCCCCGCGGTCAGCAGCCCGACGCCGGCCCGGGCCCGCCCCGGCGTCCAGTGCTTGATCGCGTACTCGGCCTTGCCGCGCAGCAGGAGTCGCTGCTTGGCGGTCTTGGTCGAGGACGACTTCCCGCCGGCGTGCACGACGACCGCCGCGGGGGTGATGGCCGGGTGGAAACCGGCGTCGGCCGCACGTCGGTTGAGGTCGGCGTCCTCGCCGTACATGAAGAACTTCTCGTCGAATCCGCCCAGGGCGCGCCAGGTCTCCGTCGTCGCCATGAGGAAGGCGCCGCTGATGATGTCGACGTCGCGGACGCTGTCGCGGTCCCAGCGGCCCATCGACTCGGGGTCGAAGAGCGAGCTGCGCTTGAACGCCGTCGAGAGCCCGGTGGCGTAGCAGAACCAGCTCCAGAGCGAGGGTTGCGCGAAGCAGCTCGTGAGCGAGACGGAACCGTCGGGGTAGAGGACGCGGCCGCCGACGATCCCGCGGGTGGGGTCCTCGTCGAGGAACGCGAGCAGGGCGTCGACGGCCCCCGGCTTGATCATCGCGTCCGGGTTCATCAGCAGCACGGTCCGGCCGGTGGCCATCTCGGCGGCGCGGTTCACGCCCACGGCGAAGCCGAGGTTGTCGGGGGAGAAGTGCGTGCGCAGCTCGGGGGTGGTCTCCGCGCGCTCGCGCAGCAGCTGCTTCGTCTCCTCGCCCGAGGCGTTGTCGAAGGCGATGACCTCGAAGGAGGCCCGCGGCCTGGACTCGCCCGTGAGGGAGTCCAGGCACTGCGCGATCCACTCGGGGGCGTTGTAGGTGATCACCAGGATCGACACGTCCACACTCATGGCCAGGCGCTCCTCTTGACGTTCCGTATCGGTCTGGTCACCGTCGACGCGCGCACAGTGAACCACGAACCGCTCCGGGGCCGGGAGTCTCAGGCTGCCAACCACAACCAGCGGGACGGGGTGACGACGGCCTGGACGAGCCGGTCGTGGGGGAGCACGGGCAGCGGGCTGACCGCGGCGTCGAGCAGTTCGTCGTCGTGCACGACGGCCAGCACCGGCACCCGCGCGGGCACCCGCGCCAGCGCCCGGTCGTAGCTGCCCCCGCCCTGCCCGAGCCGGCGGCCGGCGGTGTCGACGGCGAGCGCCGGGACGACGACGAGGTCCACGGAGGCGACGGCGTGCGGGCCCAGCGGGCCCAGCGGACCGGGGGCTCCGCGACGCGGCGCGCGCAGTTCCCAGTCGAGGTCGCCGTCCTCCAACAGGACGGGCAGCAGGACCTCGACGTCGTGGCGCCGGAGTTCGGCGAGCAGCGTCCTCGTCCCGGGTTCACCGGTCGTCGAGGAGTAGCAGGCGATGCGGCGGGCGCCGGCCAGCAGGGGACAGCCGGCGAGGACGCGGGCGACCGCGGTGTCGACGGTCCGGGCGGTCTCGGCGTCCCGTTCGCGACGGCGGGAACGGATCCCCTGGCGCAGTCGGCGCTTGCGGGCCTCGACCTCGAGGACGTCCACGGTGACGGACAACGAGTCGATCACGAGGTCGTGGCCGGTGTCGGGTGTGGTGGGCACGGCGGCTCCTGGTTCGCACGGACGACGCGACGATTGTTTCGCCGGGGCGTCCTCCCCCTGAGTTTGCCTCGCCGCGGGCCAGAAGGGAATGCGTCGCGCGTCGTCCCCCGACGGCCCAGCACCGCAGCGGGCAGTGCACGACCCGGGACGGGCGGTAGCCTCCGGGCCATGACTGAACGCGACGAGCGTCCCGGCCGCACGGTTCGCAAGGCCGTGATCCCCGCCGCCGGGCAGGGAACGCGCTTCCTGCCGGCCACCAAGGCGATGCCCAAGGAGATGCTGCCGGTGGTCGACACCCCGGCCATCCAGTACATCGTCGAGGAGGCCGTGCGTGCGGGCCTCACGGACGTGCTGATGATCACGGGCCGCAACAAGCGGTCCCTGGAGGACCACTTCGACCGCAACGTCGAGCTCGAGGTCGGCCTCCAGGCCAAGGGCGACCAGGCCAAGCTGGCCCGGGTTCAGGAGTCCACCGACCTCGCCCAGGTGCACTACGTGCGCCAGGGCGACCCGAAGGGCCTGGGGCACGCCGTGCTCGTCGCCGAGCAGCACGTGGGTGACGAACCGTTCGTGGTCCTGCTGGGCGACGACATCGTCGACGCCCGGGACCCGTTGCTGGACATCATGATCAAGGTCCGTGAGGAGCGCGGCGGCAGCGTCGTCGCCTTCATGGAGGTGCCCCACGACCAGATCCACCTCTACGGCTGCGCGGTCGCCGAACCGACCGACACCGAGGACGTCGTGAAGGTGTCCGGGCTCGTCGAGAAGCCGAAGACGGAGGAGGCCCCCAGCGACCTCGCCATCATCGGCCGCTACCTGCTGGACCCGGCCGTCTTCGCGGTCCTGCACGAGACCGCGCCCGGCAAGGGCGGCGAGATCCAGCTGACCGACGCCCTGCAGGTCCTGGCCCAGGGCGAGGGCCCCGGCTACGGCGTGCACGGGGTCGTCTTCCGCGGCCGTCGCTACGACACCGGCGACAAGCTCGACTACATCAAGGCCGTCGTCCGGCTGGCGAGCGAGCGCAAGGACATCGGGGCGGACCTGCGCCAGTGGCTCGGCGAGTACGTCGCGTCGGGTGCGGGGGCCAGCACCCAGGCCTGACGTCACCGAGGGCCTGCCCGGCTGCCGAGGGCCTGCACGCCCGCAGGCCCTCGGCGTCCGAGCGTGACAACCTGTCGCGGTGAGTGTCGAGACCCTGACCACCGTCGCGGCGCACCGGGCGGCGTGCCTGGACCTGGTGCGTCCGCTGCCGCCGCTGGACCTGGCGCTGCGCGACGCCCTCGGCTGCGTGCTGGCCGAGGACGTCGTCAGCCCGCGTCCGCTGCCCGCCTTCGACAACTCCGGCATGGACGGCTACGCCGTGCGCCTGCGCGACGTCGCGGGCGCGACGGAGGAGACCCCGGTGGGTCTTCCGGTGGTCTCCGACATCGCGGCCGGCCGGGCCGACGCCGTGCGCCTGACGAGCGGGACGACCGCCCGGATCATGACCGGGGCGCCCGTCCCCGCGGGCACCGAGGCGATCGTGCCGGTGGAGTGGACCGACCGCGGCGTCAGCCAGGTGCTGATCCGCCAGGTGCCCGTGATGGGCCAGCACATCCGTCGCGCCGGCGAGGACGTCGTCGCCGGGACGCTCGTCCTGGAGGCCGGGACGCGGCTGGAACCCCGCCACATCGGCGTCCTCGCCGCGCTCGGGCGGGCCCGGGTGCGCGTCCGCCCGCGGCCGCGGGTGGTGGTCGTCTCGACCGGCACCGAGGTCGTGGAACCCGGTACGGCGCTGGCCCGTGGGCAGCTGCACGACGCCAACGGCTACCTGCTGACCGCGGCGGCGGAGGAGGTGGGCGCGCTGGCCTACCGGGTCGGGGTCGTCTCCGACGACGCCCGCGAACTGGCCTCCGTCCTCGACGACCAGCTCGTGCGCGCCGACGTGATCGTCACCTCCGGCGGGGTCAGCGAAGGCGCCTACGACACCGTCAAGGAGGTGCTCTCCGCGCCCGGGGAGCACTCCGTCCGCTTCGACCGGGTCGGCATGCAGCCCGGGATGCCGCAGGGCTGCGGGACGCTCGGCGAGCACGCCGTCCCCGTCTTCACCCTGCCCGGCAACCCGGTCAGCTCCTTCGTCTCCTTCGAGGTGTTCGTCCGTCCTGCGTTGCGGCGCATGCTGGGGGCCGAGGGGCCCGACCACGAACGGCCCCACGTGCGGGCCGTGGCCGGGGCGCGCTGGACCTCGCCCCCGGGCAAGGAGCAGTACGTGCGCGCGGCCTGGACCCGCGACGCCGAGGGGCGCTTCGTGGTCGAGCCCGTCTCCGGTCACGGTTCGCACCTGGTGACCGGGCTGGCCCGTGCGACGTGCCTCGTCGTCGTCCCGGTCGGCACCTCCGTCGTCGAGGTCGGTGACGAGGTCGAGTGCGTCCTCCTCGGGCCGTTGCCCGGAGCGCCCGAGGCGCCGGGAAGGATGGCCTGATGGACCGTCTCACCCACCTCGACGACGCGGGGCACGCGCGCATGGTCGACGTCTCCGCCAAACCCGTCACGGCCCGCGAGGCCCGCGCCGAAGGGTTCGTCCGCTGCTCGCGGGCCGTGCTCGACCTCATCGCCGAAGGCGGTCTGCCCAAGGGCGACGCCCTGGCCGTCGCCCGGATCGCGGGACTCCAAGCGGCCAAACGCACCCCCGAACTCATCCCGTTGGCGCATCCTGTTGCCGTGCACGCGGTCGAGGTCGACATCACCCCCCGGTCGGACGGGGTGCGGATCACCGCCGCCGTGCGCACCGCGGACCGGACGGGGATCGAGATGGAAGCGCTGACCTGCGTCGTCGTCGCGGGGCTGACGTTCGTGGACATGGTCAAGGCCGTCGACCGGCGGACCGTCCTCGACGGCGTCCGGGTCACCGCCAAGAGCGGTGGACGGTCGGGGGACTGGAGCGTCGATGACTGAGGCCAGGGCACTCGTCGTCACCGTCTCCAACCGCGCCTCGGCCGGGGTCTACTCCGACCGGTCCGGCCCGATCGTCGTCGAAGGGCTGCGGGAGAGCGGGTTCCTCGTCGACGGGCCGCTCGTCGTCCCCGACGGCGACCCCGTCGAGGAGGCCCTGCGGGACGCGGTGGCCGCCGGGTACGACGTCGTCGTCACCAACGGCGGGACGGGGCTGAGCCCGCTCGACCTGACGCCCGAACGGACGCGACGTGTCCTGGACTACGAGGTTCCCGGTGTGCCGGAGGCGATCCGGGCCTACGGGGTGGCCCACGGGATCGCGACCTCGGTGCTGTCGCGGGGGATCGCGGGCGTCGCCGGCCGGACGTTCGTGGTGAACCTGCCGGGCTCGCCCGGCGGCTGCAAGGACGGTGTCGCGGTGCTGCAGGGTTTCCTCGTGCACGCCGTCGACCAGCTGCACGGTGGGGACCACACCCCTCCCGGCGGAACCCGGTGACCCCGACCTGGCCCGTCGAACTGCGCGAGGGGGCCGTCCGCCTGCGACCGCTGCGCCGTGGTGACGCCTCGACGTGGCGCCGGGTCCGCGCCGCGAACGCCTCCTGGCTGCGGCCCTGGGAGGCCACGAGCCCCGAGGGCAGCGGGCCGGCGCCGACGTTCCCGCAGATGGTCCGGGGTTTCTCCCGCGAGGCCCGCGCCGGACGGATGCTGCCCTTCGTCGTGGAACTCGACGGGAACCTCGTCGGTCAGATCACCGTCTCCGGGATCACCTGGGGGTCGCTGCGTTCCGCGCACGTCGGGTACTGGATCGACCAGCGCGTCGCGGGGCGCGGAACCATCCCGATCGCCCTCGCCCTGGTCGGGGACCACTGCTTCAGAGCCCTTCGGCTGCACCGGATCGAGGTGAACATCCGGCCCGAGAACGCGGCGTCGCTGCGGGTGGCGGAGAAGCTGGGGATGCGCGACGAGGGACTGCGCAAGGCGTTCCTGCACATCGACGGTTCCTGGCGCGACCACCGGACGTTCGCGATGACCGCGGAGGAGGTGCCGGAGGGTCTGCTGAACCGCTACCGGTCCTCGCGCGGGGCCCGCCACTGAGTCGTGCGCGGGGCTGTTGGACGGTGCCGCGCACCTCCGCGGCAACTCCACCGCGCGACACGCCCGGACGTGCACGATCTTCCCGGTCGTGAGCCCTAGCGTTGCGTTTCGTGCCCGCCAGCAGTCTCATCTTCCTCGTCATCATCGTCCTGTGGGCTGCCTACCTCGTCCCCGGTGCGATCAGGAAGCACCGACGGGTCGCGTCGGCGAGACAGGCCGACCGCGACTCGCAGGCGATGCGGGTCGTCGTGCGCAGGAACTCCGCCCCGGTGGGCCAGGCCCTCGCGGCGGCCGCGGTGAACGCCGCCGTCCTCGGCGCCTCCAGCCGTCCCGTCCTCGGGGGGACCAGCCCGGCCCTCCCCGCGGCGCCGTCGGTGTCGGTGTCGAGCCCCGCTCCCTCGCTCGTCCGTGCCGCTCCGTCGGCCCCGTCCTCGCGCACGGTCTCCGCCGTGGTGACCCGGCGTCGTCGGCTGCTCGGCACCGTCGTCGGTCTCACCGTCCTCGGCTGGCTGACCGTCCTCGCCGGCCTGGCGCCCTGGTACTCCGGCGCCCTCCCGACGCTCGGGTTGCTGCTCGTCGTCGCCGCGTTGTCCCGCCACGGTGCGGCCAGGTCGGCCCGCCCCGTGGCCGCGCCCTCGCGCGTCACCGAGGTCACGCAGGTCACCGCGGTCCTGCCCGTCCTCCGTCCGAGCGCACCGACCGTCCCCGTGCAGCGGGAGCAGAAGCCGTCCCCCCTCGCCGGCGACCGCAGCTGGCAGCCCGTGCCCGTGCCGCTGCCGACGTACCTGCTCAAGGACAAGGCCCCCTTCGTCGTACCGCCGCTGCCCGCGGTCGCCGTCGCGACGGAGGAGTGGGAGGACGAGCTGGTCACCCGCGTCATCGACCTCCGCGACCACGCGAGAGTCGTCAACCAGTAGCTCCCCGTGGTCCGAGGCGGGGTGCGGGACTGGTAACCTCTTCTCCGTTGCCGCGTCGTCCGGAGCTCCGGGTGCGACGAGGGAACGGCAAGGGGCTGTGGCGCAGCTGGTAGCGCACCTCGTTCGCAACGAGGGGGTCAGGGGTTCGAATCCCCTCAGCTCCACCCATGGGTACGAAGGCCCCCACCGGGTTCCGGTGGGGGCCTTCGTCGTTCCGGGGTGGTCGCGGAGTGTCCGGCCCGGACGTGTGCCCGCCGTGAGGGGCTTGCGGCGAACGGGTGACTCCCGGCTACCATGGGTGGTGTCAGTTCATCCGTCCGTAGTGGTGTTCCGCCGTTCGGAGCGTCCGATCGGGTGACTGGCGTCCCACACCGTCGTGGGGTTCCTGAGCGGACTCACGACGGGGGAGGTCATGGCGACTGAGGAAGTGCGGCTCCTGCCGACGCAACAGCGTCGGCTCATCGAAGCTGACGCGAAGAGCAGGTCCGGCGACGTCAGCCAACCGTTCTTGCCGCGCTCCCGGCGCCGACCTCTTCCCCCACGCCCCCGGGACGGACGTCGTCCCGTCTGGCAGCGCGAGTACGTCCGCACGATCGTCGTCACCGACCTCCTCGCGGCCGCCCTCGGTGCCCTGCTCGGCTGGGCCGTCCGCTTCGGTGACGTCGACCTGCACGTCGGGACCGCCAGCGGGATGTCCGTCGCCTGGACCATGGCGTTGCTCCCGCCCGTCTGGGTCCTGGCCATGCTCTTCTTCCGCGCCTACGAGCCGCGCTTCCTCGCGGTCGGGTCGGAGGAGTTCCAGCGGGTCCTGCTGGCGGGCACGACCGTCGTCGCCCTCGTCGGGACGGCGTCCTGGGCCTTCGACCTGGACGTCGCCCGCGGGTTCGTCGTCGTGGCCCTGCCCAGTGCCGGCCTCCTCACCGTCCTCGCCCGCCTCGGCGTCCGTCACTTCCTGCACGTGCGGCGCGCGGCGGGGGAGTGCATGCAGTCGACGCTCGTCGCCGGTCACCCGGCCGCCGTCGCCGCCCTCGTCCGCCAGGTCCGTCGTCAGACCGACCACGGTCTGCGCGTCGACGCCGCGTGCACCCCGGACGGGGTGACGTCACCGGAACTGCAGGACCTCGGCGTCCCCGTGCTCGGCTCGCTCGACGACATCGCCCCCGTGACCCGGGCCATGGACGCTGACGTCGTCGCCACCCTCACCTGCCCCGAGCTCGACGGCCCGGTGCTGCGCCGCCTCGGGTGGGAGCTCGAGGACACCCGGGCCGACCTGGTCGTCGCGCCGGCGCTGACCGACGTCGTAGGTCCGCGGGTCGTCATCCGCCCCGTCTCCGGGCTCCCGCTGCTGCACGTCGACCGCCCGGAGCTGAGGGGGATCCGCCACCTCGGCAAGACCGTCCTCGACCGCGGCAGCGCCGCGGCCGGCCTGTTCGTCCTGATGCCGCTCTTCCTCGTGCTGGCCGTGCTGATCAAGCTCGACTCGCCCGGACCGGTGTTCTTCCGCCAGACCCGCGTCGGCCGCGACGGCCGCGAGTTCTCCATGGTCAAGTTCCGCTCGATGGTCACCGACGCGGAGAAGCTCCTGATCGACCTGCGCACGGAGTCCGAGGGCAACGGGCTGCTCTTCAAGATGCGTCGTGACCCGCGCGTCACCCGCGTCGGGGCGTTCCTGCGCCGGTACTCCGTCGACGAGCTGCCCCAGCTGTTCAACGTCCTCGGCGGGAGCATGTCGTTGGTCGGGCCGCGGCCCCCGCTGCCCGCCGAGGTCGCCGAGTACGGCGACGACCTGCGGCGTCGGCTGCTGGTGAAACCCGGCCTGACCGGTCTGTGGCAGGTCTCGGGGCGTTCCGACCTCGACCTCGACGAATCGACCCGCCTCGACCTGCAGTACGTCGAGAACTGGTCGCCGGCCTTCGACCTGATGATCCTCGCCAAGACGGCGAAGGCCGTGTTCGGCGGGCGCGGGGCCTACTGACCCCGCCGGGTGGGGTCAGCGGGGGTCGATCGTGACCGCCGCGCCGGTCCAGCCCAGGACGTTGCCCGTGAAGACGATGTCCTTGTTCGTGGGCGCGACGATCGCCCCGTAGCGGCTGTTGTCGTCGAAGGTGTTGCCCTTGACGACGAGACCCGAGATGTTCGCGTCGCTGCGAATGTTGACGGTGTAGGAACCGCCACCGAGGAAGTTCTTCTCGATGAGGACGTTCTTGAGCGACTGCTGGCCCGTCTCGGTGCCGATCATGATGGCGGAGTTCAGCGGGTCGCCGTTGTTGGACGGGTCGAGGGTGTTGTGCCGGATCACGACGTTGGCGCCCGAAGTGGTCTGCATCGCGTCGGAGTGCAGGCTGTCCTCGCGGGACATGTCGTGGATCCAGGAGTCCTCGATGGTGACGTTGGTGCCCCAGCGGGCGCCGTCGGCCGAGCCGTGGAGGTTCACCCGGCGCAGGGTGTAGTTGCCCCAGCCGATGCCGACGTCGGTGCCGGTCGCGTCGATCTCGGAGTCCTCGATGACGAGGTTCTTCGCGCCGTCGGCGACGTTGATCGCCAGCTGGCGGCCCTTGCGGTTGCAGACGACCTTGCTGTTGCGGATCGTGACGTTGCTGGCCTTCACGACGAGGCAGCCGTTGATCAGGACGCCGTCCACGACGGTGCCGTCGGCCGTGATGGTCAGGTCGCCGGTCTGGCTGCGGGCGGGAGCGCCGCCGCGCAGGCCGGTGGTGAAGGCGTTGGGACGCCCGTCGCCGTACTGGGCGCGGGCGGTGCGGGTCGGGCGGTCGACGGTCGCGCCGCTGCCGGAACCGAGGTTGGTGGAGGGGTCGACCACGCGGAGCGACTTCGCGACGCTGCTGCTGCTCTTCCCGCTCACCATCCTCGCGGTGAGGCTGATCCGGCCGGCGAAACCGGACAGGTCGACGGAGGTGGTGGCGGCCCAGTCGCCGTCGGCCAGCTGCGCGGCCTTCGCGGTGGCGCTGACGACCTTGCCGGAGACCACGTAGGTCACGGTGTCGAAGGCCTTGGGGGAGCGGGTGGTCATGTCGATCGTGCTCGCGGGGACACGGGCGTTGTTCACGGAGGTGCCGTTGTAGGCGATCCACGGCGAGGAGCTCGCGGCCAGGGCCGGCGTCGGGGTCGACGCGATGACCGCGGCGGTGCCGAGCACGGCCAGGGCGCAACGCCAGGTACGTCGGGTGGTGAACACGGGGTGCCTCCGCTGGGGTGATGTCTCGAGAACGTTGTCGTCCTCCAAGGCATCGGGTCGCGGGGCACCTCACCGCCATCCCCTCAGCGGGTGACGCGAACGGGTCGCCGAGCGCCGGATCGCGTCACCCTCCGTGAGCCGTTGCGTCCAGCCGGGCGCAGGCGTCACCCACCGCTCACGAAGCCGGTGCGGGTTGCTCCTTCTGGAGCCGTCCGTACGGACCGACGGTGATGTCGCTGCGGATCACCTTCGCCGGGGACCCCGCCACGATCGAGCGGGGCGGGACGTCCCTGGTCACCACGGCACCGGCCGCGACGATCGACCCGTCGCCGATCGTGACCCCCGGCAGCACGATCGCGCCGGCCCCGACGAAGCAGTTGCGCCCGATCCGGGTGTGCGTCTTCTTCGCCCGCGTCATGTCGTGGGCCAGGACGATGGCCTCGAGGGCCACGTAGCTGCGCTCCCCGACGTGGATGCCCCGGGGGAAGGTCTTGTCGAAGCGGGCGGACAGGCTGAACGTCGCCGTGGGGTGGATGTCCATGCCCCACACGCGGTTGAAGACGAAGCGCTTCGTCCCCACGAGGCCCTGGCGCAGCCAGCGCAGCTTGTTGAGGGAGCGTCCGGGTGGGGTGGGCACGAGGGGCCTCCAGGTCAGGCGGTGGGTGTGGGGCGTGAGGTCGTGTCGCGGTCCCAGGCGACGTCCGTGCCGGCGGCGAGCCGCCGGCGGGCGCGGAGCCGGGTCAGCAGCCCCACCGCCGCGTAGACCGGGACCGCCGGCCACACCGCGGGGGAGGTGAGCAGGCGCCGACCGGCCGAGGCCGGGGCGGCCTGCGATCCGCTCGAGGAGGTCTGGGCGTGCTCGGCGACGCTGAAGCGGGCCCGGGTCTTGATCGCCAGCAGGGCCTCGAGCGTGCGCGGCGGGTGGACGGTGAACCGCGTCCCCGCGACCCCGACCCGCTCGCCGGGGGTGAAGAGGGACCGCACGAAGGTGTCGTCGCCCGTCGCGGCCGGGAAGCGGCCGAAGCGCGCACGTCCCGCCGCGGACAGCACGTAGACCCCGGAGCCGATGAGGTCGTCGGTGACGTAGGGGAGCGCGGTCCACACCTTGTAGTACGCGCGCACCACCGGGGAGGAGTGGGTGACGTCGACGTGCAGGCGTGGGGCGGCCGCCAGGGCCGGGCCGTCGCGGACGACGTCGAGCACGCGGCGCAGGTCGTCGGCGTCGAGGGTGATGTCGGCGTCGAGGTAGGCGCGGGGGAACGTCGTGGCCGCCGCGTCCCCGAGGTCGAGGGCGTTGGCCTTGCCGGGCACGTCGGTCTCGACGACGGTCACGCCGTGGGCGCGGGCGCGTTCGGCGGTGTCGTCCGTGCAGGCGTTGGCCACGACCACCACCTCGAGGTCGCCGCGGGCGAGGTCGAGGCGCTGCAGGCAACGGTCGATGACCGCGGACTCGTCGTGCGCCGGGATGACGACGCTGCCGGCGGAACCCACCCGATCGCTCACGCGCGCACCGTAGCAGTCAGGCCACTCAGGGTCGCCTGGCTACGACGAACGGGTGAAATCAGGGCTGGACTTCCTTGATCTTCGTCGTGGTCCCGCGGAGGTTGTTGGAGTCGTCGACGTCCACCTTGTCCTCGGGGGCGATGAGCGGCCCGTACCGGGCCGAGGTGCCGAAGACGTTGTCGCGCAGCACGATCCCCGAGATCCCGGCGTCGCTGCGGACGTTGATCGTGTAGTTGCCGCCGTCGAGGTAGTTGTCCTCGATCGTGATGTCGGAGAGCGTGCCGCTGTCCGCCTCCGCCCCCAGCTGGATCGCCGAGTTCAGCACGTCGCCGGTCGAGGTCTCGGTCGGCATCAACGTGTTGTGCCGGACGACGATCCCGGTGCCGCCGTTGGCCTGCAGGGCGTCGCTGTGGAAGTCGTCCTTGCGGACCATGTCGTGGATCCAGCTGTCCTCGATCGTGACGCCGCCACCGAGCCGGGGGCCGTCCTGGACGTCGTGGACGTTCACCCGGCGCAGCGTGTAGCCGCCCCAGCCGATCGCGACCTCCGTCGTCCCGGCACCGTCGATCTCGGAGTCCTCGATCACGATCCCCTTGCGCGACCCCTCGATGACGATCGCGCGCTGCTTGCCCCCGCACGTCAGCTTCACGTTGCGCACCACCACGTTGCTGGCCTTGATGGAGAGGCAGCCGGTGATGTTCAGGTTCTCCACGACCTGCCCGTCCCGGTCCGCCGTGACCGGTCCCGAGTCCGTGAGCGCCGTGCCCAGCGGGACACCGGTGTTCTGCGGCCCGGGGTAGCCGTCGGGGATGCCGAGCCCACGGGCCTGCTGGGTGAGGCGCTCGCGCTGGGCGGCGTTGCGGTCCTCCGAGGTCGACGACCGGTCCGTGGAGGCGCCGCCGGAGCAGGCGGTCAGGGTCAGGGCCAGCGTGGCCAGCACCGGTCCGAGGAGTCGCAGGGGACGGGACGGGGGGAGCGGGAGCACGGTCACCTCTCGAGCGCGGACCTCGTCATCAAACCACGGCGCCGAGGACGCCCGATCGGCCCAGTCACTGGGGATGTTCGCTACGGACAGGTGATTGTGCAATGCTCAGCGTCGTCCAGCAGAGATGCCGTTCGGCGGAACGACGCGCTCTTCCCGGCCGAACGGCCCTCCGACCGGAACTGTGTGCTCGAGAGGCCGAGGAGACCGCCTGTGACCATCGGATCGCTGTCCAGGGTGCTGCTGCACCGCTGGTACCTGACCATCGTGGTGCTTGCGGTCGTCGTGTACTTCGCCCGTGGCGCCTGGAACCAGGCCGAGCCCGAGTACCAGACGTCCACGACGTTCCTGGTGACGCCGAGCGTCGCGCTCTCCACGCCGAAGCCGGAGCTCCCGCAGGGGACGCAGCCCGGCCCCAGCAACCCGTTCTCCCTCTCCGGTGGCGCCACCACGCTGGCCCAGACCATCTCGACGTCGCTGAACACCGACTCCCTGCAGGCCGGCTTCATGGCCCCCTTCCCCGACGCGCAGTTCTCCGCGGCGGAGGCCTCGAGCACCTCGGGCAGCAAGACCTTCTTCACCGTCACCGCGGTCACCGCGACCCCCGACCAGGGCGGAGCGGTCCTGCAGGCGGCCCTCGGCGCCGCGGCGCAGAACCTGCTCGACGTCCAGCACGCCGTCCAGGCACCGGACAACGCGCTCTTCATCGTCATCCAGTCGACCCCGGTCAACGGGCCGGTCGAGAGCTACCCCGACCGGGCCCGCGCCGCCGGCGCCGTCGGCCTGGGCGGTCTCGTCGCCGGGATCGTCGCCATCGTGCTGGTCGACCTGATCCTCTCCGGGATCGTCGGGGCGATCCGTCGCCGCCGTGACCGCGCGGCGGGGCGCAGCTCCACTCCCGGGACCGCGGTCGTCGACGGCGCGCCGCTGAGCACGGAGGACCCCGCGGCGGTCGGGAGCACGGGCGCGGAACCGCGCATCGACGTGCGTGAGTCGAACGGGTCCAGCCGTGAGTCGCGCGAACGCGCGAGCTCCGCCGGCCCCCGTCCCTGAGTCCCGCGTGAGCCTGGCCACGATCGGGCGCTCGGTCGCCCGCACCGTCGCAGACCCCACGCGGCACGTCCCCCACCGGCCCCGGCCGTTGCGGGTGTCGTGGCTGCCGGTCGCCGTCATCGCCTTCGCGTTCCTCGTCCCGGGCAACTTCGTGGTCCCCGGGCCGTTGCGCTCCAACGGCAGCCCGGCGCGCATCTTCTCGCTGGTCTGCCTCGCGCTCGCCGTCCTGACCTTCGTGGCCGCTTCCCGCCGCCGCAGCGACACCGACGTCCCGCGCTGGTCCGTGGTCGGGGGCGCGATCGCGCTCTACCTCGGTGCGGCGACGTGGAGCTACGGCGTCGCCGTGATGCACCCGCTGGACGCGGGGCAGTCCGCCGGTGCGCTGCGCTCGCTCATCGCGGTGCTCGGGGCCGCCGGGGTCGCGCTCTACGTCTGGATGCTCGTGCGCGACCGCGCCGACGTCGACCGCATCCTCGGCTGGATCGTCGTCGGGGCCACGTTCTCCGTCCTCGTCGCGCTCGCCGGGATGGCCGGGCTCATCCCCAGCTGGGCCTCGATCGCGCGGATGAGCGGACTCGTCGAGAACACCGCGACCCTGCGGGAACTGAGCCGACTGGACTTCACCCGGGCCCGGGGGACCAGCGAGCACCCCATCGAGTTCTCGCTGGCCACCACCGCGGCCCTGCCGCTGGCCCTGCACTACGCCCGCTACGCCGTGACCCGCACCGCCCGCGGCTGGTCCGCGGTGGCCTCGGTCCTGCTCGTCGTCGGGGTGCCGCTGGCCGTCTCGCGCACCGCCGTCCTCGGGGTCGTCATCGCCCTCGTCGTCGCGGTCTCGATCTGGCCCGCGGTCCAGAAGTTCGTCGCCGCGCTGGTCGGGGCCGCCGCCGTGGTCGGCTTCTTCGTGCTCGCGCCGGCCCTCGTGCAGTCGCTGGTGGAGATCTTCACGACCGCCCAGGAGGACAACTCCGTCACGGGTCGCCTCGACGACTACGTCGTGGTCGAGCAGCTGTTCCTGGCGAACCCGGCGCTCGGCCTGGGGATGGGTGTCTACCGCCCGGACACCGGCGGGAACTACCTGGACAACACCTGGCTGAACACGATCATTGGTGGGGGTGCGGTCGGGACCCTGGTGTTCGCCGCGCTGTTCCTGCTCGCCGCGGGCGTCGCCTGGGACCGCAGCCTCATCGGCCCCGACCCCGCGCACCGCAGCCTGAACCGCGCGCTGCTCGCCGTCCTCGCGGTGGTGCTCATGGGCTCGCTGACCAGCGACCTCACCTCGTTCCAGCAGCCCACGCTGGTGTTCATGGTCGTCCTCGGGGTGCTCGCGTCCCGGGCCGGGAAGGGAACTCCGTGACGCCACGGCTGCTGGTCCACCTCCACCCCGCCCCCGACCGCGACATGGTGAACCCCTACCTGTCGATGCTCGTCGCCGGGTTGCGCTCCGAGGGTGTCGAGGTGGTGGAACTGGGCACCCGGGAGTTCGACGACACCTCCGTCGTGCACGTGCACTGGCCCGAGATGCCCTTGAACGCGGCGAAGCTGCAGTGGACGCTGCGGCGGCTCAAGAACCTCTTCGCGGCCCTGGTGAGCGCCCGCCGGCGCGGCGTCCCGGTCGTCTGGACGGTCCACAACCTGCGGGCCCACGACGGTCGGCGCCCGGCTCTGCAGCGCCTCCTGTGGCAGGTCTTCCCCCGACTCGTCGACGGGTGGATCTCGTTGTCGCGCAGTGGGATCGAGCCCACCGAGGCCGCGTTCCCGGCGCTGCGCCGGAAACCCCGGGCCGTCGTGGCGCACGGGACCTACGCCGGCGTCATCGGACACCCGGACGGGGCGGCGGCCCGTTCCGGGCTGGGGCTGCCGCAGGACGCCCGCGTCCTCGGACTCGTCGGCCGGATCAAGCCGTACAAGGGGGTCGAGGACCTCGTCGACGCCGTCACCGCGAGCACGGACGAGGACCTGCGCCTCGTCGTCGGCGGGGGGTGCGACGACGCGGCGCTGCGGTCGCGGCTGGAAGCGGTCGCCGCGCTCGACCCACGGATCACGTTGCTGCTCGAGCGGTTGCCGCAGGAGCGGGTCGATGCCGTCCTCGCCGCCTGCGACCTCGCCGTGCTGCCCTTCCGGGCCGTGTTCAACTCCGGGTCCGTGCTGCTCTGCCTCAGCGCCGGCCGTCCCGTCCTCGCCCCCCGCACGCCCGTCTTCACCGAGCTCGCCGAGCAGGTGGGACCGGGGTGGCTGACGACCTTCGACGGCGAGCTGACCACGGCCGTCCTCGAGGACGCCCTGCGGCGGCTGCCCCGTGCGGGGGCGCCGGACCTCTCCGCCCACGAGTGGCCGGCCGTCGCGGCGGCGCACGTGGAGTTCTACGAACGGCTGCGCCACCGGGCCGAGCACACCACCGACCAGTTCTCCGGAGGAACGCGATGACCGCCGACGCGGCCACCCACGTCAACGGCCTGCGGGAGCAGTTGCTCTCCACCCTGCGCGAGGTGCTGCCCGACGCGCCGCGCTGGACGGCGTTGGACTACCCCATGCACTTCAACTGCGGGGACGCCGCGTTGCACCTCGGTCTCGAGGCCGCCGCAGCGCACCTGCAGCGGCCGGTCGTGCGCGTCCTGGACCGGGTCTCCTTCCGACCGCACCTGGTGGACCCCGGTTCCCTCATGGTGATCCAGGCGGGGGGCAACTTCGGCGGGCTCTACCCGACCCACCACAAGCTCCGGATCCGCGTCCTGGAGCAGACCCGGGGCCGCGACCTCGTCCAGCTGCCGCAGTCGATCGAGTACGTGGACGAGGCCCACCGCGAGGAACTGCGCCGCGCCGTCGGCGAGCACGGTGCCTTCACCCTGCTGGTCCGCGACCGCCGCAGCCACGAGATCGCCGTGCGCGACTTCGACTGCCCCGTGCACCTCGTCCCCGACCTCGCCTTCGCGCTGGGGCCGTTGCCGCGTCGCGCGGCGGTCGTGCCGCGGGTGGTGCAGGCGCGCACCGACAAGGAAGCCTCTCTCGACACGGTGGCGGGCGAGACCTTCGACTGGTTGCAGGCCCCCGCGACGAGTCGGTCGGCCCTGATGCTCCGGCTCGGCAAGCGGGTCAACGCCCAGCAGCGGCGCACCGCATCGGGCGCCCTCGCCACCGTCAACCGCCGCGTGCTGCACGGCCTCGCGCAGGCCAACCTCGACCGCGCGGTCGCGCTGCTCTCGCGCGGGGAGCAGGTCGTGACCGACCGGCTGCACGGTCACGTGCTGTGCACCCTCCTGCAGATCCCGCACGTCGTCGTCAACGACAAGTTCGGGAAGATCCAGGCCCTCCACGACACCTGGACCGCTCAGGACCCCACCAGCGCCTTCGCCGCCGACTGGGACGGGGTCGAGGCCGCCCTGGCCTCGCTCGCAACGCCTCAGCCGACCCAGCAGCGGTAGGTCCGGGCGCCCTCGAGACGTCCCAGCAGCGTCGCGGCGCGGCAGATCCACCGGCCGCGCTGAGCCTCGTCGCGGGCGAGGTGGTGGGCGTGGCGCACCAGCCACTTCGCCTCGCGCGCCGAGCGGGAGGGGCGGCTGGGTCGGGCTCCCTGCTCGCGGAAGTCACGCAGCAGTCGGGCCTCGCTGCGTGCGTAGTGCCGGAACTGACGCGCGGTGCCCCGCAGGTCGGTGCGGTAGCGGTAGTGCACGACCGCCCCGGGGGCGAGCGCGAGCTCGTGCCCCGCGAGCTGCAACCGCCAGCTGAAGTCGACGTCGTCACCGCCGGCCACGTACGTCTCGTCCCAGCCGCCGACGGCGAGGGCCGCGTCGCGGTGGACGGCGAGGTTGCAGCCGACGGCGTAGGGCAGGAAGTCCAGCTTCGTCGGGAGCCGTCCCGCCGGTGGACCGGGTCGCCAGGTCGTGCGGATCGCGTCGTTGATCTGCGTGGTCTCGTTCACCCCGCCCACCACCGCCGCGTCGGCGGCGGCCGTGACCAGGGCCCGCAACCACCCGGGGACCACCTCGTCGTCGGCGTCGCACACGGCGACGAGGTCGGCGCGGGCGGCCCGCAGGCCGGCGTTGCGGGCCGCGGACACCCCGCGGACCGCGGAGGCGTCCACCCAGTGCAGGTCCAGCCCGAAGGTCCGGGCCCAGTCCGGGACGCGCTCCCGCAGACCGTCGCTGCTGCCGTTGTCGGCGAGGAGGACCTCGAAGGGCGCCCCGAGGTCCTGCTGGGCCAGCGCCTTCAACTGCGCGTCGACGACGTCGACGACGTTCAGGCAGGGCACGACCACGCTCACCACCGGGCTCACCGCGGGCTCAGCCACGCGACACCTGCTTCCCGTCACGAACGTCCGCGACACCGGCGGGGGAGTTCTCCTCGAGGCTGGTCTCCAGCGTCTCGCCGTCCGGGGCGTCGCCCGCGGGGTTGGCGACGGCGCCGGGTTCGGGCGGGGACGCGGCGTTCTTGCGACCGCCGCCACGGAGGCGGCGCAGGTCGCCGCCGAACTCGCGGACGACCGGGCGGGCGACCAGCAGCAGCGCCGCCACGTAGACGACGCCGGCCGTCACCGCCGCGACGAGCAGACTGGCCCACGTCGCCAGCCCACCGGTGAACTGCAGCTCCAGCACCACGACCCCGGCCATGATCGAGGCGGCGAGCAGGACGCGCATCGGCTGGACCAGGCAGCGGTAGGGAACCCCGGCGACGCGGTGCAGCACGATCTGACGGATCGGCAGGAACACGGCGGTCCGGGCGAAGAGGGCCAGCGCGACCGCGACGAGGCCGTGCGAAGCCGTCAGGGCGGTGAGCCCGAGGTGGGTCGCGACGATGACGGCGACCAGGACGATCTCGGGACGGAGCCGGTTGATCGCCACGACGACCTGACGGTCGAAGTAGCTGAACACCCCGAGGACGGCGGTCAACGTCGTGATCTGCGCGACCGTCGCCGTCGTGGCCCACTGCTTCCCGAGGAGGAAGGGGATGAGCTCGGTGCTGGTGACGGTCAGGAACAGCATCGCGGGGAACATGACCATCCCCGCCGCCGTCATGCTCGTCTCGTACGCGCGGTAGAGCCGCGGGCGGTCGTCCTGCAGCTTCGCGAAGGTCGGCGTCGTGACCGAGCTGATCACCGAGGAACCGGTCTCCTGGATGATGCGCATCAGGCGCGTCGCCACCGACCAGTAGCCCAGCGTCGTCGCGCCGGAGATGCCCGCGAGGACGAACTCCTCGCCACGGTCGCGGGCCTGGATCAGCAGGTCGATGCTCAGCAGCTTCGTCCCGAACGAGAGCATCGCGCGCGACGTCGCGGGGTGGGGCAGCTGCTTCGGGAACCAGTGGGCCGAGGTCCAGATGATCACGACGCTGATGAGACCGCGCAGCAGGGACTGCGCGACGAGGGCCCAGACGCCCGCGCCCATCAGGGCGAGGACGATCGCGACGACGGAGCCGCTCACGGTGGCGATCGTTCCGCGCACGGCCAGGGACTTGAACCGCATCTCCCGGCGGAGCAACGCGGTCGGCACGCTGTTCAACCCGGTCAGCACGACGCCCAGGGACAGGACCCTGAGCACGGGCGCGAGGGCGGGTGTCCCGAAGAGCGCAGACACGGGGGTCGCCAGCAGGGCCAGGAGGGCGGCGAGCACGACGGCGATGCCCATGCTCGTCCAGAAGGCGGTGCTCCGCGTGCGTTCGTCCAGGTCCTTCTGCCGGACGATGAACGTGGCGAGTCCGGAGTCGCTGAGCAGGGTCAGGACGCCGATCACGGACATCGCCAGCGCCACGAGACCGAACTCCGCCGGCTGCAGCTGGCGGCCGATGACGATGAAGGCCCCGGCCGTGGTGGCCCGGACCGTCCAGATCTGGATCGCCGACCAGAGAACGCCGTGGGCGGCCTTCGTGCGCAGCGACGGGGTGGCGCTCACCGGGTGAGCCTCGGGAACGTGCGCGGACGCGTCTTCCTCACGTCGGGGTCTCCTCCTGCCGAGTCGGTTCGGTCCTGCGGTCGCCGGACCACCAGACATCAGCGTGTGGCGCGACGGAACTTACCGTGCGTTGCTGCAAGACCTCAACGAGTGGTGGCGTTCACCACATCGAGGAGGTAGCCCTCGCGTTCCGCGTCGACCACGTCGCCCACCACGGCCGGTTCCGCCGGAACGGCGGGCCGGGGAGCGGACGATCGCGCGAGGCGGCGCCGAGCCTCGGAGACCAGGACGGTCGCGCTGGCCCGGCCCGTCCCCGCTGTGCTCTGGTAGAGGACCGCCCCGTTGCGCGCCGCGTCGCCGACCACGTGCGGGGGGCGCACCGTCGTCGTCGCTGCGCCGAGCGCGAGCCACGGCGAGGACCCCGAGAGGGCGCGCAACGTCCGTCGCGGGACGGGCGCGTCCAGCACCTGTCGCGCTCTCGCCAGCGTGAGGGCGACCGCGAGCCCGGTACCCGCCGCTCCGGTGGTCTCGCGGAGCCGCTCCCAGTCGGCCCCGGCGCTCGCGAGACGCAGGTCGTAGGACCACAGCAGCCGCCACGCCCCCGACAGGCAGGCGTGCAGCGCGAGGTGGTGCAGCTGGTCCGTCGCGTCGAGCACGGGGGCCCGGGTGCCGAGCAGGGTGACGTCGCGGGTGCGTTCGAGCATCGCGTCGACGTCGACGGCGAAGCGCCGGCGACGGGAGGGGCGGTTCACCAGGTGCCAGTGCAGGTCGAGGAAGGCGCCGTGCGGCAGGGCGACGGCGATCTCACCGGCCCGGGCGGCGCGGATGCCGGCCCAGTCGGGGTCCATCGCGCGGGCGCCGATCGACTCCAACGCGCGCAGGGCGTCGCCGAAGGCGGCGGGGGAGACGAGGACGTCGAGGTCGTGGAACTCCCGCGGTGCGCCGCCGTGGACGGTCGCCGCGACCGCGGGGCCCTTCAGCACGGCCCAGGGGAAGCCGGCGAGGGCCTCGGCGACGAGCTTCAGGTCGAGCTGGACCGGGAGCTGGCGTCCGGCCTGGGCGAACACGCTCGGCCGGGTCGCGGCGCGCAGGTGCGCGACGGCGTCGGCGTCGTCGGCGTGCTTGAGCAGGTGGTCCAGGGAGGGCCCGATCCGGTGGTGGTGCACGACCTCGGCGAGCACCCCGGTCTCGACCCCGGTCGGGTCGGCGGCGACGGCGCGCAGGCGGTCACGCACGAAGGTCCCCGCCGCGCGGACGCGGTGGGGACCCCTGGTGCTGCGCGGAGCGTCGGTGCTCAGGACGGGAGCGGGGCGCAGTCGCAGGAGGAGACGGAGTAGAGGGGCTTGCCGGCGAGGAAGTCGCCGTCGCTCTTCTGCCCGAACTGCTTGCCCGAGAGCGTCAGGTCGGCGAGCGAGCCGAGGGTGGTCAGGGTGGGGGCCTGGTAGGGCTGGGTCACGGGGTCCTCCTCAGGAGTGAGCGTCAGGAAACGGTGTACAGCGTGGTGGTGCTGCCGTCGTCCGCGCAGAGGAAGTCGCCGTCGCTGCGGGTGCCGAACTTCTTGTCGCGCAGGGTGAGCTCGGCGAGCGAGCCCAGCGTCGTGAGGCGCGGAGCGGTGTAGTGCTCGGCCATGGTTGCCCTCCTGAGGCGTCGCGGTCCAGCGGTACTCGATGGCGGTGCGTCCGAAACGTGACACTCGGTCGATCGAACGTTACTGCACCTGGGTCCTCCTTGGGCACTCTTCGTCAAGATCATCTCAACGGAGAGTAGGGACTTTCCCGGGTGGTGCGGCACGTGGGGGAACGGGCTGCTTGTCTTCTCCCATGACCACCACCTCCGGGGTGCCCGTCGCCTACGGACTCGCCCTGCCCGACCTGCGCGGGGCCGCGCACCTGCTGCACCCCGCCCGTGGCGACGAGACCCTCTGGCGCATCGAGCGCACCCGGGTCGAGGGGCGGACCCCCGTGGAGACCTCGGTGGACTCCCGTCGGGCCGTGCTGGGGATGGACGGCGGTGACGTCGAGATCGACCGCGCGTCCGCGACGACGACGTTCCGGGCGAGCACCCTGCCCACCGACCTCGAGGTCGTGCACCCCCACCTGGCCTCCACGGCCGTCACCGTCGCCCACTGGGCGGGCCGGATCGCCCTGCACGCCGGTGCGGTCGTCGTCGACGGACGGGTCTGGGCGGTGCTGGGGGAACGCGGAGCCGGCAAGAGCACCGCGATGTACTCCCTGGTGGGTGCGGGCTACCCGCTGGTGACCGACGACGTCCTGGTCCTCGACGGCGCCCGGGTGCTGCCCGGGCCGCGCTGCATCGACCTGCGCCGTCCCACCGCCGAGCACTACGGGGTCGGCGAGGACATCGGCGTCGTGGGCCGTCGCCAGCGCTGGCGGGTGGAACTGCCCGGCAGCGGCCGGGACGACCGCCTCGACCACGACCTGGAGCTGGCGGGCCTCGTCCACCTGGCCTGGGGCGACCACCTCGCCGTCACCGAGGTCCCCCTCGACCAGCGGTGGCCGGCCCTGCTGGAGGGTCTGGCCCTGAAGCTCCCGCCCGCCGACCAGCGCGGGATGCTGCGGCTGCTGGCCCTGCCGACGGTGCGGTTCCAGCGTCCGCAGCGCTTCGCCGAGGTCGACCGGGCGGCGCAGACCCTCGGTCGTGAACTCAGCCGGTGGGGTGCGCGGCGAGCCACGCCTGCTGCAGCAGGGTGAGGGTGTGCAGGTCCGGGGCCGGTGAGCTCCACTGCGCGTGCAGCGCCTGCGGGTCGACGAGGTCGGCGTCGACCCCGCCCCCGGTCCAGCCCCGGGCGAACTCCGCCGCCGGCCCGGCCCAGAACGCCCCGTTGAACCCGGCCTTCGTCTCGCGGGTGAGGAGTTCCCGCGGCAGCAGGTCGCCGAAGTGCTCGAGCAGTTCCCCGCTGCGACCGCGGGGGCCGGACCAGCCCCAGGTCGCCGCGGCCGCGGCCAGCACGGGAGCCGCCGCGAAGGGGTGCTCGACGACGACGTCGTGGGCCTGCGCCATCCGCTGCTTGGCCCGGCGGGGGAGTTGCAGGACCCGTCCGGGCCACGTCCACGCCGCGGCGGCGACGTCCCAGCGCAGCGGCTGCGCCGCGGCGTCGAGGGCGTTGGCCCGCCGCAGTTCCCGCGCGGTGTCCGGGCGCAGCCAGTCGTGGTCGAGGTCGAGGTGGCGGCCACCGCGCCGGGCCCGCCACGACCTCGGCGCCGCGGCCGAGAACGCGAGGTTCGGCAGCGAACGCCACCGCAGCGGCGCACGACGGGCCGCGACCCGCACGACGGGGTAGCGCGCGACCTGCGAGAAGAGCTCGTCGCCGCCGATCCCGGTGAGCACCGACCCGCCGCGGGCCGCGGCGAAGACCGGTTCGTGCAGGTGACCGTTGAAGGGGGACAGCACCCCGTCGCGCAGCAGGACGGTGCGCGCGTGCGGGCCCAGGACGTCGAGCTCGTCGGTCCAGGTCGGGCGCTGCCACTCCTCCAGGCCGAGGTGTCGCACGACGAGTTCCTGCCAGTCGTCCTCGTGGGAGTCCACGACGGCCGGGAAGCGGTGGGAGTAGGGGACCGGGTCGGGCAGCCCCTCCCGACGGGCGACCGAGGTCGCCACCGCGAGCACGGTGGAGGAGTCGCGCCCGCCGGAGAAGCTGACGACGCAGGGGTTCCGCTGCAAGGCGGGCAGCACGACGGCCTCCACCGCGGTGCGCAGCGGCGAGGGACCCCGCGCCGTCGTCCGGGGAAGAAGGGGCAGGGGCTCGACCCCGGGCTGGGGCCCGAGGGGCATGCCCCAGCTGCTCTCCAGCGGGGTCAACCGCAGCAGGGGGTCCTCGGCGGGGGTGGAGCTCACCGCAGGGCCGGGACCCTCGTCAGTTCCCGGTAGGTCGTGCTCTCGTCCTCGTCGTGCCCGTCCAGCCAGGCGTGCGCCGCGAAGCCGTCCGCCACCGAGGCGGCGACGACGATCTCGTGGTGCTCACCGTGGGCCGTCAACCAGGCCTGCACGATGAGACAGCGCTGCAGGCAGGTCGCCCCGCGCCGGCTCAGCACGGCCTCGACGGCGGCCAGGGCCCGGGGAGGCAGGTCCTTCGGGGGGACGACCCGGGTCCGCAACCCGTCCTCGGGCAGCACCCTGCGCACCTCGCGCAGCGAACGGTCGGCCCACCACGCCGCGCTCAGCCCACCCTCGCGGGCCAGCCGCAGCCGCCGGCCGACCCGGCGCCCGGTGCGACGCAGCGCGCGACGGGTGGGGTGCACGTCAGGTCGTCCGCAGCAGCGGGGCGCAGGAGTCCAGGAAGGCCTCGAGGTCGGCCTCGGCGCGGTCGGCGGGGACGTCGAAGGTGTCGGTCAGGCGGACCAGCAGGTCCGCCCGCGTGGTGCCCTCGACCAGGAGCGGCCACAGCGTGACGCCCGCTCCGGACACCGCGTGGTAGGTCGAGGTGGCGGTGTCGAGGACCACGATCTGGTCGTCGACCTCGTTCCACGCCAGCTCGTCCGCCCGGACCGCGACCAGTGACTGACCTTGCTCGTTCACGAGCACAGAGTAAGCGCACAGCGACACTGAGGCAGGACGGTTGGTCGTCGTCACGCAGGGTGCGCCCAGGCCCCGATCCTCACGGCATCCTCACTGCGCTGCGTGACGCCCCGCGCACCCCGGGGGCAGGACCTCCGTCTGGTACGCCTGCGCCTGCAACGTGTAGAGCTCCGCGTACAGCCCACCCCGGGCCAGCAGCTCGTCGTGGGTCCCGGTGTCGTCGACGCGTCCCTCGCGCAGCACGACGATCCGGTCGGCCTCGCGCACGCTGGAGAACCGGTGCGAGACGAGGACGACCGTCCGCCCCGCCATCAGCTCGCGGATCCCGGCGAAGAGTTCCGCCTCGGCGCGGGCGTCGAGGGCGGCGGTGGGTTCGTCGAGGATCACCAGGTCCGCCCCGCGGTAGAACGCCCGGGCCAGCGCCACCCGCTGCCACTGCCCGAGCGAGAGGTCGACCCCACCGGGCAGTTCCGCGCTCAGCGGCGTCGCGTAGCCCGCCGGCAGCCGCCGCAGCAGGTCGTCGGCACCGGCCTGGCGGGCGGCCGCCGGCACCGCGGAGGCCTCGTCGCCGCGACCGGTCCGGCCCACGGCGATGTTCTCCTGCCCGCTGAACTGCCACTGCACGAAGTCCTGGAACACCACCGCGATCTGGTCGCGCACCGAGGTCTCGTCCAGACCCGCGACGTCCTCGCCGTTCCAGCGCACCGCACCGGAGTCCGGTCGCAGCAACCCGGCGATCAGCTTCGACAGCGTCGTCTTCCCCGACCCGTTCTCCCCCACCAGGGCGACCACCTCCCCGCGCCGGACCGACAGCGAGACCCCCTGCAGCGCCGGCCCGCCACCCTGCGGGTAGCCGAACACGACGTCGTCGACCCTCAGTTCCTCGAAGGCACCGGCCGCCGGTCCCGGAGGGCGGGCGGCCTCGGCGCCCAGCTCCAGGAACCCGTGCAGGTCGTCCAGGAACAACCCCGACTCCAGCACGTTCCCCACGCCGCTCGCCAGCGTCTGCAACCGCGACGCCAGCAACGGGGCCGCCGCACCCGCCGCCCCCGCGTCGGCCAGCGTCATCCGCCCCGAGTCCACCAGCCACAGCAGGATCGCCACCGTCGCGACGACGCTCGCCGCGGTGAGCACCTGGGCGAGCAGCGTCAACCGCATCCGCCGCCCGACGTGGGCCGTGAGGTCCTGCTGGTAGCGGTCGAGCAGGTCGTCGTAGCGCTCCCGGAGTTCACCGGCCAGGTCGTAGGCCCGCACCTCCTTGGCCTCGCGGCGACCCGTCAGCGCGGAGCGCACGTAGGTCCGGACCCGGTAGGCGGTCGCCTGCCCGACGGCGAAGTCGAACTCGAGGCGTCCCCCGCGACGGGTGAGCAGGAGCAGCGGAACCCCCGCGAGGACCAGGACCGGCAGCAGCACGGGCTGGATCGTCCAGAGGGCGATCACCAGCCCGACCGACCCCACGAGGCCACCGAGGATCCCCACGAGGCCCTGCGCGACACCGACCGGACGCGACACGGCGTTCGTCGTCACCCGTTGCAGCCGGTCGTAGAACGCGGGGTCGTCGAAGCGGTCGAGGCCCACCCGGGTCGTGGTGTTGAGCACCCGGTCCCAGACCGCGCGCTGCACGGCCTCCGAGAGCAGCCGCATCCGCTGCCCGCGCACCGCCCCCGCCAGCCCGGCGAGCAGGCTCACCCCGGCCAGCGTCACCAGCGGGCCCGCGGCGGCCCGCAGCAGATCGCCCTCGGCGCCGCTCGCCGCGCCGGTCGTCGCGCCGCCCCCACCGCCCAGGACGCGGGTCAGGGCCTCGCGCCCCACCAGCACCTGCACCGCGACCAGGGCCGACCCCAGCAGCTGCACGCCGAAGATCAGGACCAGGTCGCGGCGGCGGGCGCTCCAGCACAACCGCAGCGCCTCGACCACCAGCGTCGGCAACGACCCGAGCCGGCGCCGTCGGGAACGGCGCTCGCGGGCGATGCTCACCGCGTCCACCCGTGGTGCGGTGCTCAGCGGTACTTCACCGCCGCCGCGGCCCGTCCGTAGCGCATGTAGAACGCCCCGACGACGTAGGCCGCGCGACTGCGGGGCCCTGACAGCTCCCGGGCCCGGAGCGCCCGCAGGACGGAGCCCACCGGGGGGGCGAAGGCCTTGAGCGACAACTCACCCGGCGGGTTCTCGCCCGCGCGGACGCGCAACTGCCGACCGTGCTGGACCCGGCACAGCTTCTTCCACGCCTCGGCGTAGGACTCCCGCGCCGGGTGGGCGACGACGGCGTCGTCGACGTAGGTGAGGGGGAAACCCGCGGCCACGGCCCGGCCGCACCACTCGGCGTCCCCGCCGGAGGGGAGGTCGGCGTTGAACGGGCCGACGACGTCGAGGACCTCGCGCGGGACGACGATGTTCGCGGTGACGGCGAAGCCCCGCGGGACGGTGCGGTCCTGGCGGAAGGCGTTGACGACCTCGAAGGCCTCGACGGGGTGCGGGCGGGTGTCGTCGCGGGCGTAGACGCGGACACGGCCGGCGACGACCTTCGCGCCGGCCTCGATCGCCCGCAGCGCACCCGAGATCCACCCCGGGTCGGGCAGGGTGTCGGAGTCGGTGAAGGCGAGGACGTCGCCCTTCGCCACCGCGAGCGCCGCGTTGCGGGCGGCGTAGGAGCCAGGGCGGGTCTCGACGAGGAACTCCACCCGGGGGTCGAGGTCGGCGACCCGGCGCTGCGGGTGGGCGGAACCGTTGTCGGCGACGATCACGTGCAGCGCGTCGGCCGGGTGGTCCTGCGCGAGGACGGCGCGGACGCAGTCGATCAACCGGGGATCGTCCTTGGTGGGGACGATGACGTCCACGGACATGGGGTTCGGGGTGTTCGTGGACCTGGGGTTCGAGCTGTTCACGGGGTCGTCGCTCCTCTCGCTCGTCGCCGCATGGTTGCACACGCTTCGTTGCGCTCAGATGACCTGGCGTAGCATCCTCGCGCCGTGACCCCGCCCGATCAGACGACCCGTGACCCCTCCGAACCCGGCCGTCTCCCCGGGGGCCTCCCGAGGGTCTCCGTCATCGTGCCCGTGCACGACGGCACCGCCCTCCTGCGCACCTGCGTGCAGGCCCTCCTCGCGCAGGACTACCCGGGCGACCTGATCGAGGTCCTCGTCGTCGACAACGCCTCCACCGAGGACGTCGCCGCCGCGTTGCCGCCCGACCCCCGGGTCCGGCTGCTGCACGAACCGGTCCCGGGTTCCTACCGGGCCCGCAACGCCGCCCTGCCCCACGTCCGCGGGGAGGTCGTGGCCTTCACCGACGCCGACTGCCGGCCGCACCCGGACTGGATCACCCGAGGGGTGGCCGCACTGCGTTCGCAGCCCGACGTCGCGATGGTCGGCGGCCGCGTCGACCTGGTGTTCCGGGAGGGGCACCCGGTGACGGCCTGGGAGGTCTACGAGGCGGCGCACGCGTTCCCGCAGCGCGACTACCTGGCCAAGCAGCACTTCGCCGTCACCGCCAACGTCCTCACCTGGCGCACGACCCTCGAGGAGGTCGGGGGTTTCGACGCCCGCCTCGCCTCCCGCGGTGACGCGGAGTGGGGCCAGCGGGTCGCGCGCAGCGGTGGGAAGCAGGTCTACGCCGACGACGCGGTCGTCGACCACCCGGCCCGCGCGACGTGGAAGGAGATGTGCGGCAAGACGTTGCGGGTGGCCCGGGGCCGTCGCGACGTCGACGTCTCCCGTTCCCGCGGCCGTCGCCACTTCCTCGGTGTCGCCGCGGCCCACGTCCGGCTCGGGGTGGTGGGCCTGGCCCGTCCGGTCGCGGCGAAGGAGTTCCGCCCGACCCCGGCCGCGACGCTCCGCTACGTCGCGGCGTACTCCACCGCGCGTGTCCTGTTCGTCGGGGTGAACCTCGCGACCGGTCTGCGTCCCCGGTCGGGACCGCGCAGCGTCGAGGTCCCCGAACCCGTCGTGAACTCCCAGGAGGTGGGCCGGTGAGCGGTCAGGACGTGGTGTTCTACGGCAGCAGTCCCTGGGACGAGACGTGGCTCACCGAGCACTACCTCGCCGAGGCGTTGAGCCGCGACGGCCGGGTCCTCTTCGTCGACCCGGCGTTCAGCGTCCTGACGGTGCTGAAGCGCCGGCGCGGGGTGCGGGCCGTGCGCGGCGTCGTGGAACTCCTGGCCCGTCCGACGCGGACCGAGGGTGAGGTCACGGTCGTGCGCACCTCGTCGCTGCCGAAGAAGGAGAACGCCCTGGTCCGCCGCGCCTCGGCGCCGTGGCGACGCGCGCAGGTGGCGCGTGCGGTGAAGGCGGCCGGGCTCGACGTCGGCGTCGTGGTGACCGCGGCGGCCTTCGACGACAGCACCTGGATCCCGCGCGGCGCGGTGAAGGTCGCCATCGTCAAGGACTGGCTGGAGGCCGGTGCGCACCTCACGGGGTTGTCGGCGCAGGTGATCCGCGAACGCCAGCGACGCACCTGGGAGATCGCCGACGTGGTCTGCGCGATCTCGACGCGCCTGGTCACCCGACTGGCCGAGGAGGGGGTCACGGCCCGCCTGCTGCGCCACGGGTCCCTCGCAGGACGTTTTGGATCGACTGCGGCGCAGGCGGTTCCCGAACCCCTGGAACGTTTCCCGCGGCCGCTGATCGGGGCCGTCGGCCGGGTCGACTCGCGCTGGGACCACGCCGCGCTGGCCGAGGTCGCCGACCGGAACCCCGGGGGTTCCGTCCTGCTCATCGGCCCGGTCAGCCAACGGATCGACCGCGCGGAGCTCGACGCCCTGCTGCGTCGCCCGAACGTCCACCTGCTCCCGCCGGTGCCGAACACGGAGGTTCCCGCCTGGGTCGAGGCGCTGGACTGCAGCACCGTCCCCTACGTCGACGACCCGTGGCAGCAGTACGCGTCGCCGCTGAAGATCTGGGACTACCTGCGCGCCGGGACCCCCATCGCGGCGACGGGCTGCCCGGCGCTGGGGGAGTTCCCGGAGGGGCTGGTGCACTTCTCGCTGCCCTCGCGCGACCTGCCGAAGCTCGTCGAGGCCGCGCTCGCGGAACCCTCCCGGACCCGCGCGGAACGCCGGACCTACGCCGCGGCGAACACCTGGGACGACCGGGCGGCGCAGCTGCGGGAGATCGTGGCGGAGACCGCCCGCTGACCCGTCGTCGTGACCCGCGGGTCAGGCCGGGTGGCCGGCCTGCGGGTGACGGGGCAGGAAGTCGGGCAGGTCCGTCACGTCGGCGGCGAACGGTCCGCCCAGTTCCAGACCGCGCACCAACCGGGCGGCCAGCGCCGACCACGTGAACAGCGGCGAGCGGGCCGCGGCCCGGGCGCCCGTCGCGGCCGCCACCACGGGGTCGGCGAAGCGCAGCATGGCCGCGTGGACGGCGTCGGTGTCGGTGGGTTCCACGACGACCCCACCGTCGCCGATGAAGTCCGCGGACCCCCCGTTGGAACCGCCGATGCTGGGCAGTCCTGCGGCGGCGGCCTCGGTGAACACGACCCCGGCGGGTTCGTACAGCGACGGCATCACGAAGCAGGTGGCGTCGTCGAACAACTGCTGCAGGCGGGCCCGCCCGGCGGGTTCCCGGCGCGGGATCCTCCCGTGCGTGCGCACCCCGGGGGCCGAGATCGGCGGGTGCCCGCCGACGACGTCGAGGGTCGCGTCGGGGTGCACCGCCTGGACCCGCGCGAACGCCTCGAGGACGCGCGGTCCGTTCTTGCGGGTGAAGTCCAGCCCGACGAAGAGGTAGCGCGGGGGCGTCTGCTCGCGCGCCGGCGTCCGGGGCTGTTCGTGGGTTCCCGCCCCGACGACGCGGACGTGCTCGGCGGGGACGCCGTAGTCCTGCTCGGCGGAGTCCGCGGCCCAGCTGCTGGTCATGCAGCACGTCGTCGCGGAGCGGTAGACGCGGGTCTGCAGCGCCAGGCGGGAGTCGACGTCGCGGCGGCGCATCGTCTCCCAGTTGACGTAGGGGTAGCGCAGCGCCTGCGCGACGGTCATGTCGTCGTAGACGACCCGGGGCAGCGCGGTCCGGACCTCGTAGCCGCCGCCGAGCTGGACGACGCCGTGCAGGCCCTCGAGCCGGTCGAGGCGTCGCTGACCGGTGACCGTGCGCCCGGCGGCCAGGTGCGCCCCGACGAGGGCGGCGCTGTAGCCGCGCTGGAACCGTTCGCGCGCAGGGCGTCCGGCGCCGCCGCCGCGGTGCAGCGGGGCCAGCGCGGCCGCCGCGTAGCGTTCGACCTTCGCCCCGGGCCGGACGTCGACGGGCACGACGTCGACCCCCCAGCCGCGCAGGCCCTGCAGCACGCCGTAGGGCGTGCCCGAGCGCACGGTCGGGTCGGTGGCGTCGCCGGGGAAGAGGACGGCCAGCCGCAGGCCCCGCAGCGGCTGCTGCGCGTGGTGCCCGTGGTGCCCGTTGTGCCCCTGGTGCTCGGCGGTCACCGGGCCACCGCCTCGCCGCGCAGCCCGGCGACGTGGTCGGCGACGACGTCGGCCCGGGGCAGGGCACCCGCGGCCAGCGCCTGCGCCAGCGAGGGGGCCTGCTCGTCCTTGCCGGACAGCGTCAGCTCCAGCGGGCGGCCGTCACGCCCCTGGGTCGGCCACGCGATGGCGAGGTCCGGGTCCAGCGGGTGGATGCCGTGCTCGCGGTCGGGGGCGTAGCCCTCCGAGCAGAGGTAGACGACCGTCGACCCGTCCGCGAGGGAGAGGAACGCGTGCCCGAGCCCCTCGGAGAGGTAGACCGCGCGGCGGTCGACGTCGTCGAGCAGGACGGAGTCCCACGTGCCGAACGTCGGCGACCCGACCCGCAGGTCGACGATCACGTCGAGGACCGCGCCGGCCGCGCAGAACACGTACTTCGCCTGCCCCGGAGGGACATCGGCGTAGTGCACACCGCGCAGGACCCCGGCCGCCGAGACGGAGCAGTTCGCCTGGGCGAGGTTCAGGCCGTGGCCGAGCGCGGCGGTGAAGGCGGGTTCCTTGAACCACTCCATGAACGTTCCCCGGTCGTCGCCGAACTGGCGGGGGGTGATCTCCCAGGCGCCGGGGACGTTCAGTTCGCGTGTCTGCACGTGGCGGACCCTATCCGCTCGTCCGGAGCAGGCGGAGGGCTGTGCGTGACATCACGGTCACCGTAGGGTGTCGCCCGAGAACGCCCGCGGGGCCGGGCGTTCCGAACTCAGGAACGGGGGAGTGCGTGCGCTGGATCGTGGCGGGAGCGGGCGGGATGCTCGGCACCGACGTCGTGGAGGTGCTGCGCGCGGCGGGGCACGAGGTCGTCGGACTCACCCGGGCCGAGGTCGACGTGACCGACGTCGAGGCCTGCCGTCGGGTCGTCGGGGCCGTGGGGGCTGTCGACGTCCTGGTGAACTGCACCGCGCACACGGCCGTCGACGCGGCCGAGTCCGAGGAGGGTGCCGCGTTCGCGGTGAACGCGGTCGGAGCCCGGAACCTGGCCCTGGCCGCACGGGACGCCGGTGCCCGGTTCCTGCACGTCTCCACCGACTACGTCTTCGACGGCGAGGCCGACGAGCCCTACGCTCCCGACGCGCTGCCGGCCCCGCGGGGAGCCTACGGACGCACCAAGGCCGCGGGGGAGTGGGCGGTGCGGGCCAGCGGGGCCGACGCCCTGGTCGTGCGGACGGCCTGGCTCTACGGCGAGCACGGAGGGTGCTTCCCCAAGACCATGGTCACCGTCGGGCGGGCCCGCGGGGCGCTGTCGGTGGTCGACGACCAGGTCGGGCAGCCGACCTGGACCCGGGACGTGGCGCAGCTGCTGCTGCGGCTCGTGGCGGCGCAGGCCCCGGCGGGGACGTACCACGCGGTGGCCGCGGGTCGGTGTTCGTGGTTCGACTTCGCCGGGGCGGTGCTGGCCTCCGCCGGCCTCGACGCCGTGGAGCTGAAACCCACCACGAGCGCGGAGTTCGTGCGTCCCGCCCCCCGCCCGTCGTTCTCGGTCCTGTCCACCGCGAACCTGCCCGGGGTGGGGGTCGAGCCGATCGGGGACTGGCGCGAGCGCTGGGACGTCGCCGCAGCGACCGTCCTGGCCGACGGGGAAGTTCTCTAGAACTTCTTCCCGAAAAGCGGGTCGTGACGCACAGTCGCGTCCTATGGTCGGCGCGTGACGAACTCGCCCTCCGCGTCGCCCACCCGGCGTCGCGCGGTCCGTACCGTCTTCGTGCTCGCCCTGTGCGCGCTCCCGGTCCAGGTGGTGGTCCGGGAGGTCGTGGGGGAGCCCTACCCCGGTCTCTACCAGCCCTCGTTCGGGGGTGTCCCCCTGACGGGGGGCGAGGCGACGACCACCGACGCGGTGGTCACGCTCGACTACGCCGACGGACGCACCCGCGCGATGTCCATGGCCGATGCGTTGCCGCCCACCGGGATCCTGCCGCGCTACGTCTTCAGCCGGGGTTTCCGCGACCAGGCCACCGCCGACGACCCCCGGACGGTCGCGTGGTTGCGGGAACGCTTCGCCGACGACCCCGGCGGTCCGGTCACGGGTTTCGACGTCCAGTGGCAGCAGGTCGGTTACTCCGTCACCGACGGCTCCCGCCGCGTCCTCTCCGACGGCCGCCACGTGCACGTCGACCTCGGGGGGACCCGGTGAGCAGCGTGTCCCGCGGCGTGTCCCGCGGCGCTGAGGTCTTCGACCGGTGGGTCTCCCGCGGTGACGCCACCCCGCGCGACCTGGGGATCTACCGCATCGTCTTCGCGCTGCTGATCCTGCTGTCCCCCCCGAGCTTCCGCTGGGTCTCCCAGTTCCCCGACTCCTTCGTCAACGGCCCGGCCGGACCGTTCGCGTTGCTGCACCGCGTCCCCCCGGACGGTGTGCTGCTGGGCCTGGAACTCCTGGTCGGGACCTGCGCGGGGTTCCTGCTGGTGGGGTTGTTCACCCGCACCGCCTCGATCGTGCTGGCCCTCGCCCTGGTGGGCGGGTACGGGACCGTCTACAGCCTGGGCAAGATCGACCACACCATCTTCCTCGTCATCGTCCCGGTGCTGCTCGCGTTCGCGCGCTGGGGCGACGCGGTGTCGGTCGACGCCCGGCGGCGGGGAGCGGGCGCTCCGGCCGCCGAGACCCCGCAGTGGCCGCTGCGCCTGCTCGCCCTGCTCGTCGGCCTGGGGTTCCTGACGGCCGCCGTCCCGAAGGTGCTCAGCGGCTGGCTGGACCCGCGAACCCATGCGGTGCAGGGGGTCATGTTCACCCAGTACTACGTCAACGACCGGACGGACCTGCTCGCCGGGCACTTCATCGGTCTGCACGACGGGGTCTTCTGGGAATCCGTCGACGTCGCCACCGTGCTGCTCGAGGGCCTGCTCGTGCTCACCGTCCTGAACTGGCGCTGCTGGCGGGTCGGGATCGCGATCGCCTCGCTCTTCCACCTCGGCGTGCTGCTGATGATGAACATCGGGTTCTCCGGCAACGTCGTCACCTACGCCGCGTTCGTGCTCTGGGCACGGTCGCCGCTGCTGCGGCGGGAAGTCCCCCGGGCCACTGCGGCGCAGCGCCTGGCGGCCCGCCCCGGATCCGCCCGGCTCACCCCCGTCGCGGCCGGGGTGCTCGCCCTGGCGCTGGGGGTCGGCGCGGTGCTGCGCCCGGAGGCGTGGGCGGTCCCGCGGCTCAACCAGGTCGTCGTCGTGGTGGGCGCGGTGCTCGCGCTCTGGTACCTGGTGCACGTGGCCAGGGACCTGTTCGGTCGCCTCCGCGGTGGCCGTACGGTGAGCGTCGTGGACGAATCCGCCGGAGTCAGACCGTGATCGGACGCGCGACCGTCGTCGGGGCGGGACCCAACGGGTTGTCCGCGGCCGTGCTGCTGGCCCGCGCCGGGTTGGAGGTCACCGTCCTCGAGGCCGCCGACAGCATCGGCGGTGGGGTCCGCAGCGCGGAACTCCTCGGCCCGGGGGTCGTCAGCGACCTCGGGTCCGCCGTGCACCCCTTCGGCGTGGCGAGCCCGTTCTTCCAGAGCCTGCCGCTGGAGCGGCACGGGCTGCGGTGGCTGCACGGCCGCTACCCCCTCGGCCACCCCCTCGACGACGGCCCCGCCGGGCTGCTCGAGGGCGACCTCGACGCGACGGCGCGGGAACTCGGCCGGGACGGCGCCGCCTGGAAGGCGCTCTTCGCCGGGCCCGTGGAGCACTGGGAGTCCCTCGTCCCCCAGGTCATGGGTCCGTTGCTGCGGGTGCCGGCCGACCCGCTCGTGCTCGGCGGGTTCGGGGTGAAGTCGGTCTGGCCGGCGAACCTGGTGAACCGCACGCTCTTCCGCGAGGACCGGGCCCGGGCTCTGTTCGCCGGGATGGCCGCGCACGCCCTGCAGCCGCAGAGCCGCCCGCTCACGGCGGCGTTCGGGATGCTCTTCGGGGCCGCCGCCCACGCCACCGGGTGGCCGGTGCCCCAGGGGGGCGCCCAGGCCATCGCGACCGCGCTCGCGGCCGAGCTCGCCGAGCACGGGGGCACCGTCCTGCTGAACCACCCCGTGCGGACCCTGGGGGACCTGGAGGTCGCCGGGACCGCGGACGTGACGCTGCTCGACCTGACCCCGCGCCAGCTGTTGCGCATCGCCGGCACCGCGTTGCCGCCCCGCTACGCGGCGCAGATGCGGCGCTGGACCTACGGCGCGGGCGCGCACAAGGTCGACTACCTGCTCGACGGGCCCGTCCCGTGGCGCGATCCGCGGCTCGCCGGAGCCGTCACGGTGCACCTCGGCGGGAGCGCGGCGCAGGTCGCGGCGGCCGAGGACGACGTCGCCCGCGGGCGCCACCCGGACCGGCCCTTCGTGCTCGTCGCCCAGCAGGACGTCGCCGATCCCGGCCGGGCACCGTCCGGGCAGCACGTGGTGTGGGCCTACGGGCACACGCCGCAGGGGTCGACCGACCCGGGCACGGGGGAGCGGATCGACCGCCAGTTCGAGCGCTTCGCGCCGGGGTTCCGCGACCGGGTCCTCGCCCGGGTCGAGACGACGCCGGCGGCGTTGGAGGAGCAGAACGCCAACCTGGTCGGGGGCGACGTCGGGGGCGGTGCGCTGACCCTGCGTCAGCAGGTCTTCCGGCCGGTCCTCGGTCTGGACCCGTACTCGACGCCGCTGGAGGGGGTCTACCTGTGCTCCTCCGCGACCCCGCCCGGCGGCGGGGTCCACGGCATGTGCGGTTTCCACGCCGCCACCCGGGCGCTCACCGACCTCGCCCGGCGGCGCCGCACCGGCCGCTGACTCAGGCGTGCCGGCCGCGGGCCAGCAGTTCCAGCAGGTAGCTGCCGTACCCGCTCTTGACCATGGGGCGGGCGCGTTCCTCGAGCTCGGCGTCGTCCAGCCAGCCCTGGCGCCAGGCGACCTCCTCCGGGCAGCCGATCTTGAGCCCCTGACGGGCCTCCAGCGTGCTGACGTAGTTCCCGGCGGCCAGCATCTGGTCGAACGTCCCGGTGTCCAGCCAGGCCGTCCCGCGCGGCAGCACCTCGACCTGGAGCTGACCGCGTTCGAGGTAGGTCCGGTTCACGTCGGTGATCTCGAGTTCCCCGCGCGGGGACGGTCGCAGGGCCTTGGCGATCTCGACGACCTCGGAGTCGTAGAAGTAGAGCCCGGGGACGGCGAAGTTGCTCTTGGGGTCGGTGGGCTTCTCCTCCAGCGACAGCGCCTGCCCGGCGTCGTCGAACTCCACGACGCCGTAGGCGGTGGGGTCGCCCACCCAGTACGCGAAGATCGCGCCGCCCGTGAGGCCGTCGAAGCGGCCGAGCTGGTTGCCCAGTCCGGGGCCGTAGAAGATGTTGTCCCCCAGGACCAGTCCGACGGTGTCGGAACCCACGAACTCGTCCCCGATGACGAACGCCTGGGCGAGACCGTCGGGAGAGGGCTGGACGGCGTACTGGAGGTTCACGCCGAACTGCGAACCGTCGCCCAGCAACCGCCGGAACCCGTCGGCGTCGTGCGGGGTGGTGATGACCAGGACGTCCTGCACACCGGCCAGCATCAACGTCGAGAGCGGGTAGTAGATCATCGGTTTGTCGTAGACCGGGACGAGCTGCTTGCTGACCCCCCGGGTGATGGGGTGCAGTCGCGTGCCGGATCCACCGGCGAGGATTATTCCGCGCATGACACCGTAGTATGTCGGTCCATGAGACTTCTGGTCACCGGCGGTGCAGGTTTCATCGGCAGCCACTACGTGCGGTCCGCCCTGACGGGGGTGCACGGGGCCACGGGGATCGATTCGCTCGTCGTCCTGGACAAACTCACCTACGCCGGCAACCCGCGCAACCTGGACCCGGTGGCCGGTGACCCCCGGTTGGAACTGGTCGAGGCCGACATCACCGACGCGGCCGCGGTCGACGCGCTGATGGCCCGCGCGGACGTCGTCGTGCACTTCGCCGCCGAGAGCCACGTGGACCGATCCATCGACGGCGCAGCGGGTTTCGTCCACACGAACGTCGTGGGGACCCAGGTCCTGCTGGACGCCGCGGTGCGTCACGACGTCGACAAGTTCGTGCACGTCTCCACCGACGAGGTCTACGGCACGATCCCCGAGGGTTCCTGGCCCGAGGACCACCCGCTGGAACCGAACAGCCCCTACTCGGCCTCGAAGGCCTCCAGCGACCTGCTGGTGCGGTCGTTCCACCGCACGCACGGGTTGCCGGCGTGCATCACCCGCTGCTCGAACAACTACGGCCCGTACCAGTTCCCCGAGAAGGTCATGCCGTTGTTCATCACGAACCTGATGCGCGGCGGGACGGTTCCGCTGTACGGCGACGGCCTCAACGTCCGCGACTGGTTGCACGTCGACGACCACTGCCGCGGGATCCAGCTCGTCGTCGACGGCGGTCGTCCCGGGGAGGTCTACAACATCGGCGGGGGGACGGAACTCACCAACCGCGAACTCACCGAACGGATCCTCGAGGCGTTCGGGGTCGGCTGGGAGCGCGTCCGCGAGGTCGAGGACCGCAAGGGTCACGACCGCCGCTACTCGGTCGACATCTCGAAGATCTCGGCCGAACTCGGCTACACCCCTCAGCACTCCTTCGACGAGGGTCTGGCCGAGACGGTCCAGTGGTACCGCGACCACGAGGCCTGGTGGGCCCCGCTGCTCGAGAAGGTCTCCACCGCGAGGTGAGGGGAGACCCGGAGGTCGGTTCCCCCCGCGGGTCATCGACCTCCGGGTCGGTTCCCGGGTGACGCGGACGTCACGGTGGAACTCAGAGCACCAGCGGCCGGGCGTCCTCACGGAGGTTCACGACACTGCTGGCGGCCAGGACCAGGTCCTCCGGGGTGACCGCGTCGGCCTCCCGCACGACGGCGAGGCCGCGGTGCTTGAGCATGTCGGCGATCTGTTCCTGGTGGTCGTCGACGTGCTCGGAGAACTCGGCCCGCCGGGGGATGAGGACCGGGAGCTTGCCGGCCCCGAGAGCCTCCAGGGCGACACCCGTACCGGCGTGGGCGATGACCAGGTCGGCCTCGCGCATCGCCGCGGACAGTTCCTGGGCGGGAACCGCGGGACGGGGGTCGAGCACCGGCAGGCCGGTGGTGTCGGTGGTCCCGGTCTGCCAGAGGACCTCGGCCCCCAGGTCCTGCAGGAGGGGGGCGATGCTCTCGACGAGACGGCGGAAGCCGTAGGTCCGGGAGGTCCCGAGGGAGACCACGACCTTGGACACCTTGCGGCGTTCCGGCAACTGCTCCGGCTCCCAGCCGTCGAAGACCGAGCCGGCGTACTTCCACTTCTTGGAGGCCCAGGAGGCGTTCTGCGTGTAGAGCTCGACGCCGGGGATCCGGGCCAGGAGCCGGCCGCTGAGGCTCGGTCCGTGGGTGCGGGTCGCGCTCTCGATGTAGTAGGTCTTCGTCCCGTGCAGGCGGGCCTGCGGCAGGACGGAGACGGCGAGGCTGGAGCCGGTGCTGACGACGGCGGAGATGCGTCCGCGGCGGAACAGCGACGAGGCGAGGACCGCGTTGTGCAGCGCGGCCCGCAGGTCGCGGGTCGGTCCGGGTTTCACCCACAGCACGTCCTCGCCCTCCAGGAGGGACAGGGACTGCGGGGTGGGGACCGTGACCCAGCGGAAGGCGTCAGCGATGGGCAGCCGCTTGGCGAGCGACTTGAGCTGAGCCAGGTGTCCGCCGTCATTGGCCACGAGAAGTGCAGTCATGGGCGTCCTCGGGATCGCGGTCGCCCGGACGGGCGAACCTGTGACGAACCGCACCCTAGCGAGTGCTGAGCGTGACCGCTAGGAGGCGATCGTCACACTTCCGCCGTACCGTGCGCACTCGAAGAGCCGATCGTCGTTGCCCGATCGTGATCGGATCCTCGAGAAGCGCAGGTCAGGTGCCCTGCCGCAACCCTGGGACGAAGCGGCCGGTCAGATCCAGCTCGGCAGCCACATCCGCCGGCTCCAGGACTCGTAGGGGATGACCTGGGCCGTGTAGACCGGCCAGAAGAAGGCGAAGCAGGCGACGGCGAGCACCACGACCGCACCCGCCACCGCGGCGCCCCCGCGCCGCCGCCACAACGCCGCCTCGACGGCGACGCCCCGGCGCAGCACGGCGGTGCTGGGGTCGGGGCCGAGGACCAGCCCGAGGACGTGGACCACCGCCAGCACCACGAACGGGACGAAGACGACGGCGTAGAACGTGAAGATCGTCCGGTGCTGGTACTGGAACCACGGCAGGTAGGCGCCGGCGTACCCCGCGAGGATCGCCCCCGCCCGCCAGTCGCGGCGGAAGAACCAGCAGAAGAGGAGGACGAGCAGCGCGAGGAGCCCGGCCCACCAGATCACGGGGTTGCCCAGCGAGGTGATGGCCTTCGAGCAGTTGTCGACCGTGCAGCCCTCCACGCCCGACGTCTTGGCCTCGTAGAAGAAGGACGTCGGACGTCCCTGCACGAGCCACGACCACGGGTTGGCGGAGTAGGGGTGGGGGGAGTCCAGACCGACGTGGAAGGCGTAGGCCTGCTGGTGGTAGTGCCACAGGCTCCGCAGGGCGTCCGGAACGATCCCGCCGGCCCCCCGGGAGGGGTGCACCTCGCCCCACTGCCGGTCCCAGCCGGCGTCGCTGCGGAACCAGCCCACCCACGAGGCCAGGTAGGTGGCGACCGCGATCGGGACCATCAGCACGAACGCGCCGATCCCGTCCCGCCAGAGCGCGGCGGGCAACCAGGGCCGCACCCCCACGGCCCGCCGGGCGCCGGCGTCCCAGAAGACGGTCATGACCCCGAAGACCGCGAGCACGTAGACGCCCGACCACTTCACCCCGCAGGAGAGCCCCAGGCTCACCCCGGCGGCCAGCCGCCAGCCGCGGAAGCCGATCCGCGGGCCGAGCCCGTCCACCCCGTGGACGGCGACGGCCCGGGCGAGGCGCTCGCGCGCGTGGTCCCGGTCGATCAGCAGCAGGGCGAAGGCGACGAGCACCCACCACATGAGGAAGACGTCGAGGAGGCTGGTGCGGCTCTCGACGAAGTGCTCACCGTCCACGGCCAGCAGGACGGAGGCCGTGACCCCGAGCAGCGTGGAGCGGAACATGCGCCGCGCGATCCGGCCGATCAGCAGGATCGACAGCGTCCCGACGAGCGCCGCGGAGAAGCGCCAGCCGAAGGAGGAGTCGATGCCGAACAGCCACTCCCCGAACGCGATCATCCACTTCCCGACCGGCGGGTGGACGACGAAGTCACCCTCGGTGCCGAAGACGTTCGGGGCGCCGTGGGTGAAGAGCTCGTCCGGCTTCGCGATGCTCGAGTCGTTGCGCAGCTCCACCCCGTGCAGCAGCAGCGAGTACGCCTGCTTCACGTAGTACGTCTCGTCGAAGACGAGCTGGTGGGGTCGGCCGAGCTGGAAGAAGCGGAGGAAGCCGCCGATCGCGGTGACCAGCAGCAGCGGCAGCCAGGCCCGACGCCAGGACTCCCCGGTGATCTCCGAGGAGGTTCCCAGCAGCCGTTCGCGGGCATCACCCGGACCCGGTGTGCGGGGCGTGGCGACGGTGTCCACCGCGCTCACGCGGGACCTGCCTGCTGCTTCGCGATCACCGATCCATCGTAGGCACGCAGGTCTGCGCCCGTGGGTACGGCACGATGGCGGCCCGACAGTGCGGCACGGTGGCAGCCCGACAGTGCGGCACGGTGGCAGCCCGACAGTGCGGCACGGTGGCAGCCCGACAGTGCGGCACGATGGTGCCGTGAGCGGGGACAGCGGTACGGGACGACTGGTGCTCGCGGGGACCCCGATCGGCAACGCCGGGGACGCGACCCGGCGGCTGGTCGACCTGCTGGAGACCGCCGACGTGATCGCCGCGGAGGACACCCGCCGGCTGCACCGCCTGGCCGGGGCGCTGGAGATCACCCCACGCGGTCGCATCCTGAGCTACCACGAGCACAACGAGACCGAGCGGACCCCGGAGCTCGTCGACGCCGTGCGCCAGGGCTCGGTCGTCGCGCTGGTGACCGACGCCGGCATGCCCTCGGTGTCCGACCCGGGCTACCGGCTGGTGCGCGGGTGCGTGGACGCGGGACTCCCGGTGACGGTCGTCCCGGGACCGTCGGCGGTGCTGACGGCCCTCGCGGTGTCGGGTCTGCCCAGCGACCGGTTCGCCTTCGAGGGCTTCGCCCCGCGCAAGCCGGGGGAGCGGGCCCGGGTCTTCGCCGACCTCGCCCAGGACCCGCGGACCCTGCTCTTCTTCGAGTCCCCGCACCGCACCGGGGCCACGCTCGCCGCGATGGCCGAGGCGTTCGGGGCGGACCGCCCGGCCGCGGTGTGCCGGGAACTGACCAAGACCTACGAGGAGGTCGTGCGCGGGACGCTGGCCGAACTCGCGGTCTGGGCCCAGGGCGAGGTCCGCGGCGAGGTGTGCCTGGTCGTCGCGGGTTCCACCGGCCCGCAACGGGTCCCCGAGGTGGGGGAACTGGTGGAGGAGGTCTCCGAACTCGTGCAGTCCGGTTACCGGATGAAGGACGCCGTGAAGGTCACCGCCGGTCGCCACGGAGTTTCCGGGCGCGAGTTGTACGACGCGGTCACCCTGCAGCGCCGGGCAGGGGCTCCGACGACCCCGAACTGACCACGGAGAGTAGTGTCACCGCCGTTCACCCGATCGCCGCACCGGAGTGGACGACCCAGTTGACACCGGGGACCGCCGAAGCATTGAGGACACACCCGTTCTCGATACCTGGAGGCTCCCGTGACCCCCCCACGCGCCCTCGCAACTCCGCACCCCCGCACCACCACCCGCACGTCCAGCCGTTTCACCCGCGTCCTCGCCGGCGTCGCCGCGGCGGCCGCCCTCGTGGTCGGCGGGGTTTCCGCCGCCGTCCCCGCGCAGGCCGGGGTGAACCCCTACATGACCTACGAGGGGAGTTCGGTCAACAGTGCGAACGTCCCCGCCACCACCGTCGACATCTCGACGCTGACCGGCGTGAAGTTCGACCGCGGGACCTACTACGTCAACGACGTCGTCCAGGGCGGTTCGATCGGCGGCGTCGCGCTCGCCGGGAACTACTACGCCGGTGAGGGCGAGGTCGACCTCACGGGTCTCTACGGTTCGGTCAAGGTCGTCGCGAAGCTGTACAGCGGCAAGTACATGGTGCAGTCGGTCACCAAGTACCTGCGGGCCGTCCCGATCGTCACGAACACCATCCCCGTGGGTTTCCCGACGGCGGACACCACCGGCGTGCCGGCCTGGGTCACGCTGACCCCCTCCGCTGCGCTCGACGTCTGGACCCCGGGCGCGGTGCTCGACGGGCTCGACGTGCAGGGGTGCCTCTCCGTCCACGTCCCCGACGTCACCGTCCGGAACTCCCGCATCACCTGCACCGACGAGACGCTGCGCGCCGTCAGCCTCACCGACGCCCCCGGGTTCGTCATGGAGGACTCCGAGATCGTCTCCGACGGCAGCGCGCAGGTCGCGATCGGCTGGGGCGGGTACACCCTGCGCCGGGTCGAGATCCGCGGCACCCAGGACGGTCCGCGCCTCGGGGACGACGTCTCGATCAGCGACAGCTACGTCCACGGCCTCGTGCGTCACGACGGCGTGCACACCGACGCCATGCAGTCGACCTCGGGGTCCAACATCGTGGTGAGGCACAACACCCTCGACCCGCGTCAGGACGGGTCGGACGACTTCCTGAACTCCGCGGTCCAGCTCGGCACCGAGACGGGTCCCCAGCGCCTCGAGAACGCCCTCTTCGAAGGGAACTTCTTCAACGGTGGTTCCTACTCGGTCAACGTGTCCTGCTCGGCCAACGTCACGAACGTGGTGTTCCGGGGCAACGCCTACGGGCACGGCAACCGCTACGGGGCAGCCATCGCCAACCCCGGCGTGACGTTCACGCAGGACCGGTGGGTCGACACCGGCAACCTGATCAAGGTCGCCCCCGCCTGCTGATCCGGGGCCTCTTCCCGATCCGCTGGTCAAACGGCGGTTGAGGTGTCAACCTTTCGCGGTGGATGGACACATCGGCCGGCGGTACCTCGCGGCGAGCGCTGCGAGGTACCGCCTCTGGACCGTGGATCAGTTCGCGCGCGAGGTCCGCGGGACGGCCGTCCGGACCGTGCCGGCCTCCGCCCTGACGACGTTCGGAGCCCGCTACCGCGTCACGGAAACCTCCCGTGACGTGAGGTTGTCGGTACCGGGCCACCTGGACCCCCAGGACCGGTCCGCCCTCCGCCAGCGCGACGTGTCGTCGGTCCCGGAGCAGTTCACGCTGGAACTGCCCGAGGCAACTCTCCAGGGACGTGAGGGCTGGGTCTTCCACCGGGGTCGCCTGGTCGAGGGCATCTGGCAGGAGGACGGTTTTCCCGCCCGTTCCCTGATGCCCCGGTGGCGCCAGGACTCCGCCGTTCGGCTGCCGGGAACCACCGTCTCCCTCCTGCAGCCGTGGTTGCCGAACTACTACCACTGGACGGTGCAGGTCGTCCCACGGATCGTGCGCATCCTCGACCTCCTCGCCGAGCGGGGGGAGGAGGCCGACCGGTGGTTGATCCCCAGTGGCGCTCCGGGGTACATCAGGCAGTGGCTCGACCTCCTCGGCATCCCGGAGGAACGCCGGCTGGGCGTCGAGACCCGAGGGCAGGTCTTCGACGTCGAGCGACTCCTCGTGGCGAGCGTGCCAGGACGCAACCGGTGGGTCTCGCCCTCGACGGTCGAGCAGGTCCGTGCCGCTGTCGCCCACGTCCCCCCCGGCGCCGGCGGCCGGCGGCTCCTGCTCCAACGGGAGGGAGAACGCCGCCGGGTCCTGCTCAACGCACCCGAGGTCGTGGACGCGCTCACCCGGCGGGGCTTCGAGGTCGTCGACCCGGGGGGGATGACCGTGGCCGAGGAGGCCTCGCTGTTCTCCGGGGCCGACCTCGTGGTCGGCGTCCACGGCGCCGGGCTGACGAACCTGGTGTTCTGCCGTCCCGGGGCGACGGTCGTGGAGTTGACCCCGCGCGGCCTCCTGTACCCGACGTTCGTCAAACTCGCTGCGGCAGCGGAGGTGGGCCACCACATGGTGATCGGCACCGAACCCCGCCTGCCGTGGCCGTTGCGCTTCCCGGACGTCGACGCCGACCTCGTCGTGGACGTTCCGGAACTGTCCGCGGTGGTCGACCGCGTCCTGCGCGGGTCCACGCACGGGATCTCCAGCCCGTGATCCGCGGGGCGGCGTTCGGCGGTGGCCCAGGGGATCGGTAGTTCGACGCGCGCCCGGCGGGACCGTCGGCTCCACTCCGACGGAGGAGCACCGGTGCCCGGTCTGCGTGTCACGAACAGCGAGTCGCCGGTGGTGGTGCCCGCCCCGGGCCCGTCGCGGCTCGTCTGGATGGACGTGCTGCGGGGTGCAGCCGTGCTGCTGGTCCTCGTCTTCCACTCCGCGTCGCTGCTGCGCTACGCCGACCTCCCGGTGCCGCGTCCTGCGGAGCTCCTCGACGCGGCGGTGGCCCCCGTCCGCATCCCGTTGCTGGTCCTGCTCTCCGGAACCCTGCTGCCGCGGTCCGTCGGGAAGGGGAGCCGGGACTACCTCCTCGGGAAGTGGCGGGCCATCGCCTGGCCCTACCTGCTCTGGACCGCGGTCTACGCCGTGCTCACCTGGCCCGGCGGAGCGGGACCGCTCACGTGGTACCTGCCGGGGCTCCTCCGTGGCGGCACCTACCTCTGGTACCTCTTCTTCCTCCTCGTGTTCTACGTCGTCGCGCTGCCGTTGCGACGGGTTCCGCGCCTCCCGGCCGCGCTCGGTCTCCTGCTCGTGTCGGAACTCCTGCCGGACGGGACCAAGTACCTCGAACGCCCCTGCTACCTCATGGCCCTCTTCCTCGTGGGCTGGTGGATCGCCGAGGACCCGGCACGACTGCGAGCCGTCCTGAGCTCGTACCGGGTGCTCGTCGTCGCCGCGGTGCTGCTCGTCCCCGCCGTCCTGTGGGCTCCCGACGGGGGGTACGGTCCGCGGTCGATCCTCGCCACCCTCGCGGGAGCGTGCCTGGCGGCAGCGCTCGCCGCCCGGTGCGGCGGCGCGCCGCTGCTGCGGCCGTTGCGCTTCGTCGGTCGGAACTCGGTGGTCTTCTACGTCGTGCACTTCCCGGTGATCTACGTCGTCGTGCACGTCGCGGCCGCGCTCGGGGAGTTCCCCGCGCCCGTGGTGCAGCCGGTCGCCCTCGTCGCGGCCGTGGTGGTGGCGTCGGCCCTGGCGTCGGCGCGCTCACGGTGGCGGGGTGTCGAGTGGCTCTTCACCGCGCCGGGCCGCCCGCGGTCCTCCCGCTGACGACAACGTGGGGTAACGCTTGACTGCGCAGAGTGAATCCTAGAAGGATGCCCCTGCGCGTCCCGGAGCCGGACGCGGCCGCCCACGCCCCTCTCCGCCACGACCCGTCCGGACGCCGCCGCGGGAACCCCGTCGTGCGACGGTGCGTGGCCACCACCGCCGGAGGTCGACCCTTGAGCGATGCCCGACCGCCTTCCCCGACCGCCCACCCGGCCCGCATCGACGGACTGACGGTGCTGCGAGGTGTGGCCATCGGCCTCGTCGTCCTCCGCCACGCCGCCCCGGACGTCTTCGGCGGCGCCGGCATCGTCGGCGTGACGATCTTCTTCGCCCTCTCCGGCTGGCTCATCTCCGGGATCCTGCTGGGTGAGGTGGAACGCACCGGGCGCGTCGACTTCCGCCGCTTCTACCTCAACCGCGTGTTCCGCCTCTACCCCGCCCTCATCGCCTTCGTGGTGGTGCTCGCGCTGGTCGGCATCCTCGCGGACCCGCTCGGCCAGGGACCGACCTGGCGCTACGCGGTCCCGGTGGCCCTGACCTACGTCGCGGACCTCCCCCTGGGGGTGTGGGTGGGCAGTGCCTCCACCCACCTCTGGACGCTCTCGGTGGAGGAGCAGTTCTACCTGGTCTGGCCCCTCCTGATCGTGGTGGCCTCCCGGGGTCGTCACCTCCGCCGCACCCTGGGGATCGCGGTCCTCCTGTGCTGGCTCGCCGCGGTGCTCACCGTCGTCGTCGTCGGTCACGACACCGTCGCCGCCTACTCGCTGCCCACCTCCTGGTTCGTCGCGCTCGCGATCGGCGGGCTCGCCCGCGCGCTCGGCCGGGACCGGCTGACCGCACTGCTCGGAGGTCGTCCCGCGCTCGCGGTCGCCGTCGTCGTGCTCGCCCTGCTCTGCGTCGGGCCCGAACTCAAGGGGAACCCCCTGACCTACCTCGTCGGCGGCCCGGTCATCGCGGTGGCGGCCGTCGTCCTCGTGCTCGCGGCACTCCGCGTCGACACCGTCCGCGGCGTCCCCGGACGACTGCTCCTCGGCCTCGGCACGATCTCCTACGCGGTCTACCTCTGGAACTACGCGATCGTCGTCTGGGCCGAGGCGGTGTTCGCGGACCGCCCCACGCTCCTCGTGACGGCGGGAGCCACCGCGGTGAGCCTCGGCGTCGCGACCGCCAGCTGGTTCCTCGTTGAGCGGCCCGTCGTCCGGGCGCGCCGACGTCACCACGCCCGCTCGAGCGCCCGCGCCCTCGATCTGTCGCGCTCTGCCCCCGGAGTTCCCAGCGCGGCACCACGACCCTGAGCCTCCACCTCCTGCACGGTCCGCTGCTCGGCCTCGGGAACCTGCTGACCCTCGACCGCCCCTGGGGGGTGGGCATCCGGTTCGCCGTGATGCTGCTGGTCGTCCTGCCGCTCGCCCTGGCCGTCAGGTACGAGTTCCACCGCCTCGTGGAACGTCGCTTCACGACCGCTCACCAGGCCCGCCTCCGTGAGGGCGCCCCGGCGGCCGCGGTGGACGTCTCGCAGACCAGGAGTTCCCTCCCGTCCTGACGGCTGCGAGAGTGGCCGGATGCCCGCACCGCACCGTGAACAGGTCTCCCGAGACGTCGCCGTCGTGGGAGGGACGCTGCTGCGGCTGACCCCGGACTGGCACGGCGAGCGCGAACCCGGCACGGTGCTCGTCCGCGACGGCCGGATCGTCGCCGTCGGCGCCCACGTGCCCGTCCCCGCGGACGTCCCCGTGCTCGACGCGACCGGCCGGTTCGTCCTGCCCGGCTTCGTCGACCCGCACACCCACCTCGGCGTCCACGCCGAGGGGGAGGGCTGGCACGGGGCCGACGTCAACGAGAAGGGTGAACCTTGCGGCGCCCGGCTGCGGTCCTGGGACGGGGTCGACCCCCGTGACCAGGGTTTCGCCGACGCCCTGAGCGCAGGGGTCACCACCGTGGCCGTCCTGCCGGGTTCCGCCAACGTGGTCGGGGGACAGACCGGAGCCCTGAAGACCTGGGGGGCCACGGTCGAGCAGATGCTGCTGCGCGCGCCCATCGGGGTGAAGAGCGCGCTCGGCGAGAACCCCCGGAAGAACTCCGGAGGCCCCTCGACCCGCATGGGGATCGCGGCCGCCCTGCGCGACGCCTTCGCTGCGGCGCAACGGTTCAGCGCCCAGCGGATGCGCGCCGCCGAGAAGGGTGAACCCCTCGACCCACCCACCGACCGGGACCGCGACGCCGAGGTCCTCGCCCGGGTCCTCACCGGCGAACTCGTCTGGCAGCAGCACGCCCACCGCGCCGACGACATCGCGACCGCGGTCCGCCTCGCCGAGGAGTTCGGCTACCGGCTCGTCCTGAACCACGTCACCGAAGGCCACCGCGTCCTCGACCTGCTCGTCGAGAAGGGGCTGCCGGCCGTCGTCGGCCCACTGCTCACCTCGCGCTCGAAGCCCGAACTGCGCCACCGATCGCTGAGCGTGCCGGGGATCCTCGCCGGCGCGGGGCTGCGGATCGCACTGACCACCGACCACCCCGTCGTCCCCATCCAGTTCCTCGCCCTCTCCGCGACCCTGGCCGTCAAGGAGGGCCTCGACCCCGACGAGGCGCTACGGGCCCTGACCCTCAACCCGGCCGTGATCCTGGGGATCGACGACCGTGTCGGGTCGCTGGCCCCCGGTCTCGACGGCGACGTCGCCGTCTGGTCCGGGGACCCGCTCGACGTGATGTCGCGCGCCGTGCACGTGGTCAGCGGCGGCCGCTCCGTCTACCGGTGGGACGGGGTCGGCGAGGTGCGCGAGGCGGACGGGACCTGGCGTCCGCTGTGAGGTCCGGGACGTCCGGCACGAGTCGGCGTCCCGGTGCGTTGTGCGGACGTGAGTGGGAACCAGTACCTGGCCGTCGTCAACGCGGGGGCGGGATCGGCGCGGGCCGGCGCGGTCGACGCCGTCGTGCGGGAGCTGCGCCGCCACGGTGACGTGGAGCTCCGCCGCACGGGCTCCCTGGACGACCTGCGCACCGCCCTGCTCGGGGCGGGCGGACGCCGGGTCGTGCTCCTGGGCGGCGACGGCTCCCTGCACGCTGCGCTGCAACTGCTCTGGAACGCGGGGGCGACCCGCTCGGTGGGGCCGCTGGGCATCGTCCCGCTCGGCACCGGCAACGACCTGGCCCGCTCGCTGCGGTTGCCGCTGGACCCGGTCGCCGCGGCCCGCGTCGTCGCCCAGGGGAGTCCCAAGGGGCTGGAGCTCCTCGTCGACTCCCACGACCGGATCACCGTCAACACCGTCCACGCGGGCATCGGGGCGTCGGCGACGGCCAAGGCGCAGCGGCTGAAGCGCTTCCTCCGGGCCGGCGCCTACCCGGTCGGTGCGGCCTGGGCCGGGGTCAGCGCGGGCAAGGGGTTCCGGCTGCGCGTCGACGTCGACGGAACCACCGTGTCGCCGGGGGAGCGTCCCGTCCTGATGGTCGGCATCGGCATCGGCGGCACCATCGGCGGCGGCGCCCCCCTGGTCCCCGGCGCCGACCCGCACGACGGCCTGGCCGACGTCGTCGTCTCCGAGTCCACCGGTCCCCTCGCCCGCCTGGGCTTCGCCGCCGGGCTGCGCAGCGGGGTCCACGTCGAGCGGCAGGACGTCGTCACCGCGACCGGGAAGGTCGTCGAGATCGACGCCGGGTCCGGGACGTTCCGGTTGAACTCCGACGGCGAGGTCACCGACCACCAGAGCTACGAACGGTTCGAGATGCACACCGACGTCTACGAGGTGGTCTGCCCCTGAACGGGAGGACCCCCGCCGTGCGATCACGACGGGGGTCCGGGGAGCCGGGGACTAGCGGCGCATGACGCCGCGGGCGATCCGGTTCCCCAGGAGCTGCCCGACCTGCACGATGATCACGATCGCCGCGACGCTGACGTAGATGATCCCGTTGTCGTAGCGCTGCGACCCGTAGGTGATCGCGTAGTCGCCCAGCCCGCCCCCGCCCACGAGGCCGGCCTGCGCCGACATGTCGACGATCCCGACGAAGATGAACGTGTACCCGAGCACGAGGGGCCCGAGGCCTTCCGGCACCACGACCTTCAGCAGGATCGAGGAGCGCGACGCGCCGACCGCACGCGCGGCCTCGACGACCCCGGGGTCCACCCCGACGAGGCTCTGCTCGACGATGCGGGAGACCGCGAACGCGGCCGCCAGGGAGATGGCGAACGTCACCGCGGTGGTGCCGATCGTCGTGCCCACGACTTCGCGCTGCAGCGGGCTGATGGCCGCCAGGAAGATGACGAACGGGATGGGACGCACCAGGTTCACGACGAAACCGAGGACCCCGAAGACGAGCCGGCTGCCGAAGAGGTTGCCCGGTCGGGTCGCGTACAGCGCGATACCGAGGGCCAGGCCCAGGACCCCGGACACCACGAGGGAGACGACCGACATGAACAGGGTCTGCCAGATCGCGGTCCGGAACACGTCGACGCTGGAGAGGAAACCGTCGAAGTCCACCTCAGACCTCCTCTTCGGCGTGCACGCCGTCGGCGGCGAGAGCGCGGAGCGTGCCGTCCACGTCGGGGCCGCTGAGTTCGTAGGTCAGTGATCCGGTCCGGCGTTCGCGGATCTCCGAGACACCGCCGAAGACCAGTTCCGCGGTCGCGCCGGTTCTCCGGAACACCGAGTCGATGCGCTGCTGCAGACCGGGTTCGTCGGTGATGCGGACGCTCACGAGGCGGCCGGGGTGGTGGGTCCGCAGCCGGGCGAGGGTCTCGGCCGGGGGTCGGTCGTGGGTGGCGCTGCGGACGAACCGCTGGGCCGCGGCCGTCTGCGGGTCGGAGAAGACGTCGTAGACGTTCCCGACCTCGACGATGCGCCCGTTCTCCATGACGGCGACGCGGTCGGCGATCTGGCGCACGGCGTCCATCTCGTGAGTGATGACGATGATCGTCACCCCGAGTTCGGTGTTCACCCGCCGCAGCAGCGACAGGACCTCGGTCGTGGTCTCGGGGTCCAGCGCGCTGGTGGCCTCGTCGGCCAGCAGCAGCGGGGGACTGGTGGCCAGCGCGCGGGCGATGCCGACGCGTTGCTTCTGCCCACCCGAGAGTTGTTCCGGGTAGGCGTGCGCCCGGTCGAGGAGACCGACGAAGTCGAGGAGTTCCGCGGTGCGGGCGTCCCGCTGCTTCGCGGGCACCTTCGCGACCCGCAGCGGGTAGGCGACGTTCCCGGCGACCGTTCGCGAGCGGAACAGGTTGAACTGCTGGAAGATCATCCCGATCTTCGACCGGGCCTTGCGCAGCTCGCCCTGCGAGAGCTTCGTCAGGTCCTGCCCCCCGACCCTGACGCTGCCGGAGGTCGGCAGTTCGAGGGCGTTGACGAGGCGGACGAGCGTGGACTTGCCGGCGCCGGAGTAGCCGATGACGGCGAGGACCTCTCCCTCCTCGACGTCGAGGGAGACGTCGTCGACCGCCGCGACGGACTGGCCGTCGCGGCGGTCGAAGCGCTTGGAGACGTTCTCCAGCGTGACGAGGGCGCTCACTTGCCCTTCGCGGCCTTCGCGTCGGCCTCGACGGTGGCGAGGTCGGCCTGCAGGTCCGCGGCGCTGCGGTCGGAGACGACCGCGTTCGGGTAGTCCTTGGTGAACACCGTCTGCACGGCGGGGTCCTGGAAGAGGGCCGCGAGCTTCAGGTAGGTCTCGTTGTCCTTGTCCTTCGCCCGCGCGGCGAAGATGTTGACGTAGGGCGCGGCCGAGGGGTCGGACGGGTCGTCCTTGGCGATGATGTCGGTCTCCGGCAGCTTGGCGCTCGTCGCGTAGTTCACGTTGACGATCGCGGCGGCGACCGAACCGCTCTGCAGCGCGCCGGCGGTCTGCGAGGCGTCGACGGCGGTGACGTCGACCTTCTTCGTCTCGATGTCGTCGATGGAGGAGAAGGCGTTGCCGCCGTCCTTGAGGGTCAGCAGACCGGCCGACTGCAGCACCAGCAGGCCGCGGGCCTGGTTGATGTCGTCGTTCGGGATGGCGACCTTCGCACCCTCGGGGAGCTCGGACGGGCTCTTCGCCGTGGTCGAGTACAGCGGCAGCGGGTAGATGGCGGTGCCACCGATGGGCTGGATGTCGTCGCCGGCCGTGACGTCGTAGTTCGCCAGGTACTGGATGTGCTGGAACTGGTTCAGGTCGATCTCGCCCTGCGACAGCGCCGGGTTCGGCAGGCTGTAGTCGGAGAAGTTGACCAGGTCGACGGTCACGTTCAGCTTCGACTTCGCCAGGTCCACGTACGTCTTCCAGTAGTCCAGCGACTTGTCGGCCACGCCGATCTTCACGGTCTGGGCCGGGGCGGAACCGGCGGCGGTGGTCGTCGCGGTGTCGTCATTGCGGGTCCCGAGGACGACGGCGACGATCACCACGACCACGACGACGACGGCGGCGACGATCCCGATGAGGAGGCCGCGGCGCTTCGGCTTGTCGGGCAGGGCGGGGGCGGGGCTGGACACGGTGGCACTCCGGTGGTCGAACGGCGGGCGCGCGGCTCGCAGCACCCCGTGATCGACGACGTGCGTTGCTCCGCGCTTGCCGGACGGGGTCGTCCGGCCTGGTCTTCACCTGGGGCACCCCGCCGCGGGGGAGGGTTGCCGGACAGCGAGCCAGGGCTTGTCGCTGTCACTCATGACCGTGGGGGAACCGTAGGTTCCCGTCGTCGAGCCCGTCAAATCGCCCCTGCGCGCCGGTGATCAGCCCGGCCGCGGGACCGCCCGCGTCTCAGCGCAGGCGTTCGGTCACGCCGCACCGCCGTCACCGGGTCGGATCAGGACGTGGGGGAGGACGACGGCCTGCGCGGCGACGGTGCGCCCGTCCGTCGTCGTCACCGACGGGCTGCCGTACAGCACGTAGCCCTCCGCCAGGGCCGCCGTGACCTTCTCGCAGAAGGAACGGTCGTCGGGGCCGGTCAGCAGCCGGTACGTCAGCTTCTCGTCGCTCACGCGTCCAGACTATTCGCGCCCAGAGCGTCGCGGGCGTCCTGCAGGCTCAGCAGGCCCAGGGCGACGTCCGCCAGCGCGTCGCCGAGCTTCTTGTGGTTGGCCCGGGCCCAGCGCTTCCCGTCGTAGTCGGTGGTCGTGCGGCGCAGGGCCTCGAGGCTCGCGCGCAGGTCGCGGTCGAGGCGTTCGCGCAGTTCCCCGTCCGTGGGCGCCTCGGGGCGCAGTGCCTCGCCGTCGCCGTTGCGCAGCTGCAGGAGCGCCTCGTGGTCCAGGCCCTCCTCCCGGGCCCAGAACCGCACCGGCCGTTCGACCAGGTGGTTCCACACCGGGGCCTGCGCGGACCGGAAGAGGACCTGGACGGGGCTCTTCGCCAGTCCGGACGCGTTGAGCCAGAACTCACCGGCCTGCGGTCGGCTGAAGAGCGCGCACTCGTCCTCGGGGAGGTCGACGACGACGGCGACCCGGACGAACGCCGGGTCCTCGCTGTCCTGCTGCAGCCCGAGCAGGGCGCCGAAGACCCACGCCTCCTCGGCGCGGAAGAGGTTCAGCTCGGCGGGCAACGAGTTCGCGTGCTCGCACCCCTGGGCGACGTCGGCGAGCTTGCTGACGGCAGTGGTCCACTTCACGGCAGCATCTTCGCGGGTGTTGCGGGGCCGGCCCCGCGGGGGCCTAAGCTCGCCCGGTGGATTCGACCGAACTGAGGGCCCTGCAGAAGCCGTTGAAGGACGCCTACCGCGAGGACCCGGCCAAGGCGCTGGTCCCCGCGAAGGCCGTGGCGGTGCTGGACGGGCAGTCCATCGGCGTGTCGGTCGACGGGTTCGCGGGCACCACCCGCGCCGGGCTGCACCCCGCCGCCGGGGGCGACGGGACCGAGGCGTGCTCCGCCGACATGCTCTGCGAGGCCGTCGCGGCCTGCGCCGGCGTGACCCTGCGCAGCGTGGCCACCGCCATGGGCGTGGAGCTGCGCAACGCGTCGGTGACCGCCGAGGCGCACTGGGACGCCCGCGGCACGCTCGGCGTCTCGCGCGAGGTGCCCGTCGGCATCACCGACGTCACCCTGACCTTCACGTTCACCTCCGACGCCGACGAGGCGACCGAGGCCAAGATGATCTCGCTGGCCGAGCGCTACTGCGTCATCGCCCAGACCCTGCAGACCCCGCCCAAGGTCTCCGTCCAGCGCGGCTGAGCCCTGCCGGGGGGGATCGTTGACTCCCCGGTCCCACTCGGCGGGACCGGGGAGTCAACGATCCCCGACGGCGAGCGTCAGGCGCGCTCCTCCTGGAGGGCGACGGCGCGGCGCCCGCCGAGGACGACGGCGACGAAGCCGAGGACGAAGGCGATGATCACGCCGAGGCCGGCGTAGGCCCAGTTGCTGTCCCAGTAGCCGTCCTCGCCACCGGTCGGCGGCACCCAGTGGGCCAGGTCGAGCGGGGCGAGGAGGTAGCCCTGCCAGGACAGCCACGACACCGAGCTCGAGACCAGACCCCAGCCGATGAGGGTCGCGACGACCATGGTGATCACCGACAGGCCGCGCACCGAGCCGTAGCGCCCGCGGGAGTCGAGGAGTTCCGCCTCCGCGTAGTCACCGCGGCGCAGCGAGAGGTCGGCGAGGAAGATCCCCGCCCAGGCGGCGATCGGGACGCCGAGGGTGATCAGGAACCCCTGGAACGGCGTCAGGAAGTCCTGCGAGAAGAACGCGATGTAGACGGCCCCGGCGATCATCAGGCAGGCGTCGATCAGGACCGCCACGGGCCGGGGGACCCGGAGTCCGACGTTCAGCAGGGCCAAGCCGGAGGAGTAGATGTCCATGACCGCTCCGCCGACGAGGCCGAGGACGGCGACGACGACGAACGGGACGAGGAACCACGTCGGCAGGATGTCCGTGAGCGCCCCCACGGGGTCCGCCGCGATCCGGCCGCTGAGGTCCTTCGACGACCCGGCGACGAGCGCGCCGAAGACGAGGAGCACGCCCGGGCCGAGCGAGGAACCCAGCGTCGTCCAGAACACGACCCCGCCGCTGGAGGCCTCGCGCGGGAGGTAGCGGGAGTAGTCCGCCGCGGCGTTGGCCCACCCGAGACCGAAACCCGTCATCACCAGGATGAACGCCCCGACGACCGCCGCGGCGTCCCCGGCCGGGAGCGCGTTCACGGCGTCCAGGTCGATGGAGTCGGCCGCGAAGACGATGTAGAGGACCGTCAGCACCGCGGTGACGACCGTGATCCAGCGCTGCATCCGCATGATGACCCTGAACCCGAGGGTTCCGCCGAGCACGATCAGCCCGACGACGATCACGAGGGCGACGAGTTTCGTGCCCGTGCCCCCACCGGCTCCGAGGCGGTCCAGCACGGTCGCCGTCGCGAGCACCGCGACGGCCGCCAGCGACGTCTCCCAGCCCAGTGTCAGCAGCCAGGACACCAACGAGGGCAGGCGGTTCCCGTCGACCCCGAAGGCCGCGCGGGACAACGTCATCGTGGGCGCCGAACCGCGCTTCCCGGCGATCGCGACGAGGCCGACGATCACGTAGGACAGGAACACCCCGGCGATCGAGACGGCCGTGGCCTGCCAGAACGAGATCCCGAAACCCAGGACGAACGAGCCGTAGCTGACCCCCAGGACGGACACGTTGGCGGCGAACCACGGCCAGAACAGGTCGCGTGGCCTGCCGTGGCGTTCGGACTCGGCGACGGTGTTGATGCCGTTCAGTTCGACGTCGACACCGCCCACCCTCGTCTCGGGGGTGGCGGGGATCTCGCTCACGTCGACTCCTCGGGAGGATGGCGGTACCGGGCCGCGGGGTGGTCGGCGGGCAGCCTCGTGCGGCCCGGACCGAAGACCACCTCCCGCAGCGTACGGCCTGGGGCGTCGCGACCGGGTGGTGGCGCCAGCGTGCCCCGCCGACGCAGTTCGGGGACGACCTGCTCGCAGAACTCCACGTAGGAGCCCGGTACGACGAACGGGGTGAAGTTGAACCCGTCGATCCCCGTCTCCCGCACCAGCGCCTCCATGGCGTCGGCCACGTCGCCCGCCGTGCCGGTGAACACGAACTCCCGCATCCCGAAACGCAGGAAGTCGGCGCGCGCGTCGGCCACCGTCTCACCCCGGTAGCGCTCCACCTGGGTCCGCCCGCCCTCGGTGCGGACGTCGGAGAAGTTCCCGCGGGGGTCCAGGGCGGCGAGGTCGATGCCGGTCATCGAGGCGTAGTAGGCGCGGGCGGCCTCCGGATCGACCCAGGACAGGTACTCCTCGAGGCGGGAGCGGGCGTGGTCCCGGTCGCGCCCCAGCACGACCGTGAGTCCGACGAGGGTGCGCAGCGACCCCGGGCCGCGTCCGTGCCGGGCGGCCCGAGCGTGCAGGTCGAGGACCTGGCGGCGCAGCGTCCCGGCGTCGCGGCCCTGCAGGAACACCACCTCGGCGTGGGTGGCCGCGAACTCCCGACCGCGTTCGCTGGCGCCGGCCTGGAAGAGGACGGGGGTGCGCTGCGGGGAGGGCTCGACCTTGAAGTAGCCGTCGGAGCGGAAGTAGCGGCCGTGGTGGTGGACCTCGTGGACGCGACGCGCGTCGGCGTAGCGCCGCGTCGCCTTGTCGTGCAGCACGGCGGCGTCCTCCCAGCTGCCCTCGAACAACCGGTAGCTGAGGTCGAGGTGCTCGTCGGCGATGTCGTAGCGCTCGTCGTGGCGGGGCAGCGGTTCGCGTCCGTGCAGCGCGCTGACCACCCCCGCCGACGTCGTCACGACGTTCCAGCCGATGCGCCCGCGGGTGAGGTGGTCCAGCGTCGCGAACCGCCGGGCGTTCGGGTAGGGGCCCTCCAGGCTCGTCGAGGACGTCACCGCGAACCCGAGCCGGCTCGTCACCGCGGCCATCGCCGGGACCAGCAGCAGGGGGTCGTTGGTCGGCATCTCGACCCCCTGCTCGAAGGTCACGGCCGGGGTGCGGCCCTCGAGCACGGGGTAGCCGGGGGAGTCGGCCAGGAAGAGCAGGTCGAAACCCCCGTCCTCGAGGAGCCGGGCGAGCGACGTCCAGTGCGCGAGGTCGAGGTAGCGGTCGGTGTGCTGCTCCGGGTGGGCCCACAACCCCTGGCTGGTGAGGTTGGGACCGTTGACCTCGAAGGCGCTCAGCAGCAGGTGGTGCGCTTCCCTCACGTGGGGACGCCCGCCGGGCTGCGCTCCAGCCAGTCGAGGAGACCCGCGCCGAGGCGGTGCCGGGTCGCCGGGCTCATGCCCTCGATCCGCAGACCGTGCCCGGCCAGGGCCGCGAGCTCGGTGTCGCTCAGCTTCCACACCTCGCGCGCCACGGCGTACTGGTCGCTGACGCCGCGACCGAACCAGAGCTGGTCGTCGGCGTTGAGGGTGACCCCCACGCCTGCGGCGTGCAGGACCGGGGCGGGGTGCGCGGCGAGCGTGGGGACGATGCCGAGCGCCACGTTGGAGACGGGGGCGACGTCGAGGACGACGCCCTCGTCGGCGAGTCGGCGCACGAAGGCCGGGTTCTCGACCGAGCGGACGCCGTGGGAGATGCGGGTGGCGCCCAGGACGTCGATCGCTTCCGCGACGCACTCCCAGCCGCCCGTCTGCCCGGCGTGCGCGACGACCGGCAGACCGGCTGCCCGGGCCGTCGCGGCCGCCCCGGTGAAGCGCTGCAGGCCCGAGGGTTCCTCGAACCCGGCCGTCCCGAACGCGGTCACCCCGCGGCCGGCGAACTCGGCGGCGACCGCGGCGAGCTCGGCGGCGATCGGCTCGTCCTGGTCGGTGTTCAGCGTCAGGATCGAACCGACCTCCACGCTGTGCTCCCGCCCGGCCTCGCCGAGGGCGTCGACGACGACCCGGGTCACCTCGCGCAGGCTCCCCAGCCGGGGGGCGTAGAGCTGGGGTTCGATCGCGGGTTCGAGGTAGACCACGCCCTCGGCCGCCTCCTGGGCGACGAGCGCGCGGCACAGCCCGGCGAGGTCGTGGAGGTCCGCCACCAGGGCGGGCACCCGGCCGTAGGCCTCGAAGAACGCCCAGACGTCGGACCAGCCCTCCCCGGTGGCGGCGGGACCGCCCCGCACGGGCAGGTCGAGCGGGACGCCACGGCGGCGGGCGAGGGCCAGCACGGCCTCGCGCGGGTAGGACCCGTCGAGGTGGGCGTGCACGTGCACCTTGGGCAGGGCGGTCAGGGAACGCACCCTGCTCAACGTAGGGGCGAACGTGCCACGTGTCGCACAAGCGTTCCTTCTGAGAGCATCCATCCCGTGGATCAGCGTGGTGCAGGACGCAGCGGCGGCGAGCTCGACGTGCGCTCGTTGCGCTACCTGCTCGCCGTGTCCCGGGAGCGCAGCTTCACCGGAGCGGCTGTCTCGCTGCAGGTCTCCCAGCCCGCGCTGAGTCAGGCGATCGCGCGCACGGAGCAGCTCGTCGGGGGCCGGCTGGTGCTCCGCGACGCGCGGGGCGTGGCCCGCGAGGGGTCCGCGCTGACCCCCGCCGGGCAGGCGCTGGTCGCCGACGCGACGCGGATCACCGAACTCCTGGACCGGGCGCTGGTGCGCGCGCGGCGCATCGCGGAGGAGGGCGAACGCGAACGGCTGGCCGTCGGCATCGGCACCTCGACCCCGCGCTGGGTCTCGACCCGGCTGGTGCAGGCCTCCCAGGAGAGCCCGGACCTCGACGTCGTGCTGCGCCACGTCCCCTGGGGGCAGGAGGTCGCGAGCCTCGCCGACGGCCGGGTCGACGTGGTCTTCCTCAACGCCGGCCCGGACGAGGTGCTGGACGCGCGGGTGCGTGCGGTGCACGTCGCCGACACCCAGCGGGTGGCGGTGTTCGCGGCCGGGCACCGGCTGGCCGGTGAGACCTCGATCGACATCGCCGACCTCGACGACGAGCCCATCGTCGACGCGGGGTACGACCGGGAGGTGTGGCTCGTCGAGCCCCGCCCCTCCGGCGCGGTCCCCCGGGTCGTGGGTCCGCCCGCCCAGAACGTCGAGGAGATGCTCGCCCTCGTCGCCTCCGGACGGGCGATGGCCATCACCGCGGAGGTCGTCGCCGCCGGCCACCGCTCCGACGACATCGCCTTCGTGCCGTTGCGGGGGCTGGACCCGCTGCGCCTCGTGCTGCTGGCGCTCGCCGACGACGAACGACCGGCGGTGGCGGACCTGCTGGCCTCGTTCTAGGGGGCCACCGGTCCGCGGCGGCGGTGATCACACGGAGAAGGAGTACTCGGTGGTCGTCGTGAACTCCGCACCCGGGCGCAGCACGGAATCCCCGAGCAGCGGCTGGTTCACCGCGTCGGGCAGCAACTGCGTCTCCAGGCAGAGGGCGTCGCCCTGCCGCACGGGCCGGCCCTCGATCGTCCGCCACGCGCCGGTCAGGAAGTTCCCCGTGTAGAACTGCAGGCCCGGCAGGTCGGTGCGGACCTCGAGCGAACGTCCGCTGCGCGGGCCGGAGACGGTGGCCACCGGCCGCAGGGAACCGGGGCCGTCCAGCACCATGCAGTGGTCGTAACCGCCGGCGGTGAGGAGCTGCTCGTCCGCGTCGCGGAGGTGCTCACCGATGCGGGTCGGGGTGGAGAAGTCGAACGGGGTGCCCTCGACGGGGGCGAGTTCACCGGTCGGGACGAGGTTCGCGTCGATCGGCAGGTAGCGCGACGCGGACAGCCGCACGACGTGGTCCTCGACCGGGCCCGCGCCGTCGAGGGCGAAGTAGGCGTGGTTCGTGAGGTTCACCGGGGTGGCGGCGTCCGCGGTCGCCACGTAGTCCAGGCGCAACGTCACCGAACCGCCGTCCTCACGCAGGGAGTAGGTGACCGAGGCGTCCAGCGCCCCCGGGAAGCCCATGTCACCGTCGTTGCTGCGCAACGACATCCGCACCCCGGCAACCCCGTCCACGGAGACCTCGGTGGCGGTCCACACGCGCTGGTCGAAACCCTCCGAACCCCCGTGCAGGGCGTTCGCGCCGTCGTTGGCGGGGACCGCGAAGGACACCCCGTCGACCCGGAAGCGTCCGCCGGCGATGCGGTTCGCGACGCGTCCGACGACGGCGCCGGGGTAGCCGTCGGCGGCCTCGTAGGCCGCGACGTCGGGCAGGGCGACGACGACGTCACCGATCCGGCCGGAGGCGTCGGGGACGCGGACCTGCTGCAGGGTCGCGCCGCGGGTCAGGACGGCGGCGCTCGCCCCGGAGGGCAGGCGCAGCTCCCACCGCTCGACGGGTTCCCCGCGTCGCGTCCGGCCGAAGGGGGTGCTGTGCAACGTCGCGGTCATGCCGCGATCCTGCCGCACGCCCCGGGGTTCAGGTCAGCCGCCAGTCGATCCCGTCGCCGCCCTCGGCCCGCAGGAGTTCGTCGACCCGGCTGAACGGAGCGGAACCGAAGAACCCCCGCGAGGCCGACAACGGGCTGGGGTGCACCCCGGTGACGACCGGCACCCCGCCCAGCAGGGGAGCGACCGTCTGCGCGTCGCGACCCCAGAGCAGGGCCACGAGCGGTCCGCCCCGCGCGGCCAGGGCCCGGACGGCCGCGTCGGTGACGGCCTGCCAGCCGAGCCTGCGGTGCGACCCGGACTCGCCCGCGCGCACCGTCAGCACCCGGTTCAGCAACAGGACCCCGGCCCGCGACCAGGAGGAGAGGTCGCCGTGCCCGGGCGCCTGCACGCCGGTGTCGGCGAGGAGCTCCTTGTGGATGTTGACCAGGCTGCGCGGCAGGGGCCGGACGTGCGGCTCGACGGCGAAGCTCAGCCCGATCGGGTGTCCGGGGGTGGGGTAGGGGTCCTGCCCGACCAGGAGCACCCGGACGCCGTCGAAGGGCTCCCGGAACGCCCGCAGCACGTTCTCGGGGGCGGGCAGCCACGGCGCGGGTTCGGCGGCCAGCGCGGTGGAGAGCCGCACCAGGTCGTCGCGGACCCCCGCCAGGGCGCGGGCCCAGCCCGGGTCGAGGTCGTCGAGGCCGAGTCCGGCCGGATCGTCGTCCGTGCGCGGGAAGCGAGGGGCGGGTGGGGGCGCTGCGGCGGGAGTCACGCACGGGACGGTACCGAGCCCGGACGCGCCCGCCGAGGTGAACGACACGGGTGTGATGCCCTCTTAGACTCCTGCCCGGCCCCCGGTTCCGGAGGCCGCGGTGAGAGGGGTCATGACGTGGAGCGGAACGACGCATCGGCGCGCATCGAGCGAGACGTCCCGTCCCTCGAGGAGCAGCCCGGGGGGCTGCCCGACGGGCTGAGTCGCCGCGACGCCGAGATCCTGGCCTTCGAACGGCAGTGGTGGAAGTACGCCGGCGCCAAGGAACAGGCCGTCCGCGAGCTCTTCGACCTCTCGCCCACGCGCTACTACCAGCTGCTCAACGCCCTCATCGACTCCCCGGCCGCCCTCGCCCACGACCCGATGCTGGTCAAGCGGCTGCGCCGGATGCGCACCAGCCGGCAGCGCGCCCGTTCGGCCCGCCGTCTCGGCGTGCAGCCCTGAGCGCTCGTCGCGGGCGCTCGCCCCACCTCCTCGCCCGACGCGGGGCCCACCGGACCCGTCGGGGACCGGTCGGTGTCGCCGTGCTCGTCCTGGTCTGGTTGCTGGTCGCGGCCCTCGTCGTCGGCGCTCTCGCGGTCGCGGTCCGGTCCGTGGCCGGTCCGCTGCTGGACGTCGCCGGCCGGGTGCTCTGAGCGACGCCTCTCGGGTGTCTGCCGCGGTGAGGACGACGTGACCGTTTCGTGAAGACGAGGTTCCTCGAACCCTGTCCCACCAGCCCCTCCCCGCACTAACCTGAGCCCCGGTCGATCAGTTCGACGAACACGTCCTCTCGGGGGGCGCACGTCGGGCGTCGCCCTCGGCTCTCGTCGCCGCGGGCAGCGTGAGACCCGGCTCCGGTGCCCGCCGGTGCCGTTCTTCCGCTCGCTGCACCACCAGGAGAAGGCAATGGCTCAGGGCACCGTGAAGTGGTTCAACTCCGAGAAGGGCTTCGGCTTCATCACCGTCGACGACGGTGGGGCGGACGTGTTCGTCCACTACTCCGCGATCGTGGCCGACGGCTACCGCTCCCTCGAGGAGGGTCAGCGCGTCGAGTTCGAGGTCGGGCAGGGCCAGAAGGGCCCCCAGGCCGAGAGCGTCCGCGCCGTCTGACCCGGCGCGGCGCCCCCCGGCGTGACCGTGCCCGGCCCCCGGTCCTCCCGGAGGCCGGGCACCAGCCCGCCCGCGCTCCCGCACCGTCCGAGGCCTCCGGGGGTTTGCACTCGAGGGGTGAGAGTGCCAACATTGGCGTTGGCACTCTCGAGTCGAGAGTGACAACTGCACTCGACCCGGGAGCGAAGCTCCCTGGCCGGTCCGGTGAGGTCGACAGGCGCTGGGGGACGTGACCCCGGTTCAGGTCGGCCGTCCGTCGCGGGCACCCGACCGACCGCCCACCGCCCGTCTTCTGGGAGGAACACCAGGCATGAGCAAGATCATCGCCTTCGACGAAGAGGCCCGTCGTGGTCTCGAGCGCGGGATGAACCAGCTCGCCGACGCGGTCAAGGTGACGCTCGGCCCCAAGGGCCGCAACGTCGTCCTTGAGAAGAAGTGGGGCGCCCCCACGATCACCAACGACGGTGTCAGCATCGCCAAGGAGATCGAGCTCGAGGACCCGTACGAGAAGATCGGCGCCGAGCTCGTCAAGGAAGTCGCCAAGAAGACGGACGACGTGGCCGGCGACGGCACCACGACGGCGACCGTCCTCGCCCAGGCGCTCGTCCGCGAGGGTCTGCGCAACGTGGCCGCGGGTGCGAACCCGATGGGCCTCAAGCGCGGCATCGAGAAGGCTGTCGAGGCTGTCACCGAGCAGCTCGTCGCCGCCGCCAAGGAAGTCACCACCAAGGAGCAGATCGCGGCCACGGCCGGGATCTCCGCCGGTGACGCCTCGATCGGCGAGCTCATCGCCGAGGCGCTCGACAAGGTCGGCAAGGAAGGTGTCATCACCGTCGAGGAGAGCAACACCTTCGGGCTCGAGCTCGAGCTCACCGAGGGCATGCGCTTCGACAAGGGCTACATCTCGCCCTACTTCGTCACCGACGCGGAGCGTCAGGAGACCGAGCTCGAGGACCCCTACATCCTCATCCTCAACTCCAAGATCTCCACCGTGAAGGACCTGCTCCCGCTGCTGGAGAAGGTCATGCAGTCGGGCAAGCCGCTCGTGATCGTGGCCGAGGACGTCGAGGGCGAAGCCCTCGCGACCTTGGTCGTGAACAAGATCCGCGGCACCTTCAAGTCCGTTGCCGTCAAGGCCCCGGGCTTCGGCGACCGCCGCAAGGCCATGCTCGGCGACATCGCCATCCTCACCGGTGGCCAGGTCATCTCCGAGGAGGTCGGCCTCAAGCTCGACACCGCTGACCTCGACCTGCTGGGCCGCGCCCGCAAGGTCGTCGTCACCAAGGACGAGACCACCATCGTCGAAGGTGCCGGCGACGCCGACGCCATCGCCGGTCGCGTGGGCCAGATCCGCGCCGAGATCGACCGCAGCGACTCCGACTACGACCGCGAGAAGCTCCAGGAGCGTCTCGCCAAGCTGGCCGGCGGCGTGGCCGTCATCAAGGCCGGCGCGGCGACCGAGGTCGAGCTCAAGGAACGCAAGCACCGCATCGAGGACGCCGTCCGCAACGCGAAGGCTGCCGTCGAAGAGGGCATCGTCGCCGGTGGTGGCGTCGCCCTCATCCAGGCCGGCGTGCTGGCCTTCGAGAAGCTCGAGCTCGTCGGTGACGAGGCGACCGGGGCGAACATCGTCAAGGTCGCGATCGAGGCTCCGCTGAAGCAGATCGCCATCAACGCCGGCCTCGAGGGCGGCGTCGTGGCGGAGAAGGTCCGCAACCTGCCCACCGGACACGGCCTCAACGCCGCGACCGGCGAGTACGTGGACCTGCTCGACGCGGGCATCAACGACCCGGTGAAGGTCACGCGCTCCGCGCTGCAGAACGCCGCCTCCATCGCGGCGCTCTTCCTCACCACCGAAGCCGTCATCGCCGACAAGCCGGAGAAGGCCTCTGCGGCCCCGGCCGGTGGCGACGGCGGCATGGGCGGCATGGACTTCTGAGTCCAGCCACTCCGTAGCACCTGCACCACCCGCGAGGGCGGTCTCCCGATCTGGGAGGCCGCCCTCGTGGCGTTTCCCGTGCTGCCCTGTCGCACCCATCGGTGTCATCACGTGGAGGGAGGTGTCGGTGCGACGATGCGGGCGCCCTGGCGCCGACTCCGGGACACCGATCAGGTACCTCACGTGGTGACACCCATGGGTGCGCCTGGCGGCGGGGGGCGATGACTTCCGGGGCGGCGTGCGGTCAGATGGGCAGAACCGCAGGACGCGACCCAGGAGAACCATGCGCACCCTCATCGTCACCGCCTTCACCTCCCTCGACGGCGTCGTGGAGGCCCCGGGCGGCGAGCCCGGCTACCGCAACGCCGGCTGGACGTTCCAGGACATCGCCTTCGACCCGGCGGTCTACGAGATCAAGGGCCGCGAGATGGGGGAGACCACCGCGCTGCTGCTGGGCCGCACCAGCTACGAGGCCTTCGCCCCGGTCTGGCCGACGATGGACGACTTCGCCGCGTACAACGCCATGCCGCGCTACGTCGTCTCCACCACGCTGGAGCACGACGACGCGCGGTGGCCCGCGACGATCCTGCGTTCGGTCGACGACGTCGCGGCGCTGAAGGAGACCGCGGGCGGGCCGATCGCCGTGCACGGCAGCGCCACCCTGGGGGCCTCCCTGGCCGACGCGGGCCTCGTCGACCGCTACCACCTGCTCGTCTTCCCCGTCCTGCTCGGCGCCGGGAAGCGGTTGTTCAGCACCACCGACAAGGACAAGCAGCTGCTCACCGTCCGCGAGTCGCAGACCTACCCCAACGGCATCACGAAGCTGGTCTACGACGTCGTCCGGTGACGTCGGCAGCCGGGGTCCCATCGATTACCGTCTTCCCGTGAGCACCTCGACGACGACGTCGTCCACCACCGCCCCCGGGGTCAACTGGGCCCGCAACTACGCCTACAGCGCGGGCACCCTGCACCGCCCGACCTCCCTCGACGAGCTGCGCGCCGTGGTCGCGTCGACCGGGCGCGTGCGGGCCGTGGGGACGCGGCACTGCTTCAACGACATCGCGGACTCCCCGGGCGACATGGTCACCCTGGAGGACCTCCCGACCGAGGTCGAGGTCGACTCCGCCGCGGGAAGTGCCCGGGTCAGCGCCGCCACCAGCTACGGCGTGCTCGCCCAGCGGTTGCAGGACTCCGGGGCCGCGCTGGCGACGATGGCCTCGTTGCCGCACATCAGCGTCGCCGGGGGTGTCTCGACCGCGACGCACGGCTCGGGTGACGGCACGCAGAACCTCGCCGGCGCGGTCCGCGCCGTGGAGCTGGTGACCGCGGACGGCGACGTGCGACGGGTCGAACGCGGCGACGCGGAGTTCCCCGGCAGCGTCGTGGCGCTCGGCTCGCTGGGGATCGTGACCCACCTCGAGCTCGACGTGCTCCCGACCTACGAGGTCCGCCAGGACGTCTACTCGGGGCTGTCGTTCGAAGCGTTCGCCGCGAACTTCGACGCGGTCACCTCCGCCGCCTACAGCGTCAGCGTCTACACGAACTGGATCGGCAGCGACACCACCCAGGTGTGGCTGAAGACCCGCGTCAGCGACAGCGCCGACGCCCCGACCGAACTCCTCGGCGCCCACCGGGCGAGCGAACCCCTGCACCCGCTGCCCGAGGTCGACGTCCGCAACGCCACCGAGCAGCTCGGGATCCCCGGCCCGTGGCACGAACGGCTGCCGCACTTCCGGTTCAGCTTCGCCCCGAGCAACGGCGAGGAACTGCAGGTCGAGTACCTCGTGGCCCGGGAGAACGCGCTCGGGGTGATCGCAGCCCTGCGCGACCTCGGCCCCTCGATCGCCCCCCTGCTGCACATGTGCGAGATCCGCACCGTCGCCGCCGACGACCTGTGGCTCTCCAGCGCCTACCAGCGCGACACCGTCGCGTTCCACTTCACCTACAAGCAGCGCCAGGCCGAGGTCATCGCGGCCGTCGCCGAGGTCGAGGCGGCCCTGGCACCGTTCGACGTGCGCCCGCACTGGGGCAAGTTGTTCGCGGCCTCCGCGGACCGCCTCGCGACCCTCTACCCGCGCTTCGACGACATGCGCGCCCTCGTCGCGAGCCACGATCCCGGCCGGAAGTTCGCGAACGCCTACACCGACCGGATCGGCCTCACCCACCCCTGACCCCTTTGCGACCGGAGGACCGGCCCGTGGCGACCTACGACGACGTGCACCGCCTGGTCTCCGCCCTGCCCGAGGTGGAGGTGGGGCAGCGCTTCGGGCACCGGGCCTGGTCGGTGGCCGGGCAGGGCTTCACCTGGGAGCGGCCGTTCACCAAGGCCGACGTCAAGCGGTTCGGCCCGGACCCCGTCCCCGCCGGCCCGGTCCTGGCGATCGCCTGCGCGGACCTGGGCGAGAAGGAGTCCGTGCTGGCGCAGGGGCGGGTGGGGTTCTTCGACATCCCCCACTTCGCCGGGTACGCCGCCTACCTCGTCGCCCTCGACTCGGTGGACGTCGCGGACCTGGAGGAGGCCCTGCAGGACGCCTGGGCCGCGAAGGCACCGTCGCGGTTGCTGCCGGAGGCGGACCGGTAGCGCCCCCCGGTGACCGCGGGCCTCAGAGCGCGACGGGGTCGCGTCCGACGTCGTAGAACGCGATCTCCGCCTCGGCGAACCGGTTCTCCAGCGCGTCGAGGCCGTGGGCCAGCAGGTACTTCCGCTCCACCTCGTGGATCGGGACGGCCTGCAACCAGTAGACGTCCGTCCCCGGCTGCAGCTCGTCGGCCTCCAGCCTCCAGCGCTGCAACCGGGGGAAGTTCCCCGGGGCGGTGAACACGAGGTGCTCGGTGCGGCCGCCGAGGAGGTCCGCGACGATGCCGGGGAAGACGACCCCGGGCGAGAGCGGCCAGGGTTCCCCCATCGCCGTGAAGGACGACGCGACGAGCAACCCCGTCGCGAGGCGGGGTTCGACCCCCTCCAGGACGGTGACGAGCTCGACCCGGATGTCGTTGCCGTTCACCAGGTTCGGCGAACGGTGCAGCGAGATCGTCGACACCGAGGTGAAACCCGGCGACGGGCAGTCGTGCGCGGTCAGCACGTCGAGGGACTGCGTCTCCTCGCGGTTGAGGAACTCCTCGACCTGGGGTCGGCCGTCGGGGACGAGCTGGGCCCCGACGAACCGGGCCATCGCGACCTCGGCGTCGGTGGGGGGCGGGATCTCCAACGTCACGCGGCCAACCTTCCCACGGGTCTCGCCGACTCCACGGCGAGACCGGTCTCCGGGTCCGCGAGCGCCGCGAGGATCGGCAGGAGTTCCGGGGAGATCCAGCGCGTCCCGCCGGCGAGGGCGTCGAGGACGAACCGCGGGTGGGCGGTGAGCCGTTCGGCGAGGCGGAAACCCGCGGCCCGGGTGGTCTCGGCGAGGTCGTCGAGCTGCGGCCAGGGACGTTCGGGGTTCACGTGGTCGGGGGTCAGCGGGGACACCCCGCCCCAGTCGTCGACACCGGCGGCGAGGAGCTGTTCGCGCTGGCCCGGGTCGGACAGGTTCGGCGGGGACTGCAGCGAGACGCCCGGCCCGAGCAGCAGCCGGGAAACGGCGATCGTGGCGAGGTACTCGCCGTGGCCGAGGTCCTCCTCCCCGCGCATCGCGGTGTCGTCCTTGGCGCGGAAGTTCTGGACGATGACCTCCTGGATCCCGTCGAACTCCGCGATGACGTCCCTGATCGCCAGGATCGAGTCGACGCGTTCGGCGAGGGTCTCGCCGATGCCGACGAGGATCCCCGTCGTGAACGGCACCCCCGCCCGGCCGGCGTCGCGCAGGACCCGCATCCGCAGGGCCGGGTCCTTGTCGGGGGAGCCGTAGTGCACCTGCCCCGGTTCGGTCCACAACCGGCTCGACGTCGTCTCGAGCATCATCCCCATCGAGGGGGCGAGCGGTTTGGCGGCGAGCAGGGTCTCGTAGGACATGACGCCGGGGTTGAGGTGCGGCAGCAGTCCCGTCTCGTCGAGGACGCGACGCGCCAGGTGCTGGACGTAGTCGAGCGTGGAGGAGAAACCCCGCTGGGTCAGCCACGCGCGGGCCGCGGGCCAGCGGTCCTCGGGGGCGTCCCCGAGGGTGAACAGCGCCTCCTTGCAGCCCATCGCCGCACCGTCGCGGGCGATCTCCAGCACGTCGTCCTCGGAGAGGAACAGCACGGGCAGCCGACCGGGGACGGTGGCGAAGGTGCAGTAGTGGCAGCGGTCCCGGCACAACCGGGTGATGGGGACGAACACCTTGCGGGAGTAGGTGACGACCCCGGGGCGTCCGGCCCGGGCCATGGCTTCGTCGCGCACGGGCCCGGCGAGGTCGCACAGGGCCTGCAGGTCGTCACCGCGGGCGTGCAGCAGGACCTCGGCGTGCCCGGCGTCGAGCTCGCCGCGGGCGGCGACGGCGAGGGCGTCCGTGATCTCGGCGGCCGTGGGGGCGGCGCTGACCGGCGCCGCGTGGCGGCGGCGCGGGGACGGCAGGGGGTTGCTCATGGTGCCTTTCCGGTGCTGCGGTTCAGGTCGGCGGGTTCAGGTCGGCGGGTTCAGGGCAGGGAAATCGCTGCGGAGGCGAGGACGGCGGCGGTGCGGGGGCCGACCCCCAGGGCGAGGGCCTCGGTCAGGTCGTCGACGGTGTCGACGTCGCGCCGCAACGACGGGTAGGGCGCGGTCAGCGCGCGGGCGCCGGCCGCCCGGTGGGCCCGGGCCGAGTCCGGGCCGAAGCGGTGCGGGGGCGCGCCGTCCCGGTCGGCCAGCAGGACGCTGCCCCGGCCGTCGGCGTCGGTGACCAGTGCCGGTCCGGGGAGGGCGAGCGCCTCCGCCAGGGCGGCGGCGAGGTCCTCCGGGCGCAGGGCGGGCAGGTCGCCGAGCAGGACGGCGGTGGGGCCCCGGTCCAGGCAGGCGACACCGGCCTCGATCGCGGCCCCCAACCCGGGACGACCCGCGGAGACGGTGACCGCCCCCGTCGCGCGGGCGGCGGCGGTGACGTCGGGGTCGTCGCTGACGCAGACGACCAGGCCGACCCCGGGTGTCCCGAGGCAGGCGGCGAGGCAGTCCAGCGCCATCGCGAGGGCCAGGGACCGGCGTGCGGGACCGGGCAGGGCGAGGCGGGACTTCGCCTCACCTCCGCCCTTGACGGGGACGACGACCCGCCAACCGCTCACGTGCGTCACCGGGGGAGTCTCTCCCACGGTGCCGGGTCGCGAAACACCTACCCTCGTTCTCGTGAGCACCGCATCGACTCCTGGCGCGCGGCCCGACGCGTCGCGGCTGTCCGTCCCGGCCCGTCGGGTCGTGCGGACCGCCGTCAGCACCGAGCCCCTCGACGTCGACGAGCACGCCCGCCTCGTGGGGGACCGCGCCGCCGGGGCGGTCGTCACCTTCGCCGGCGTGGTCCGCGACCACGACCACGGTGCCCCGGTGCGCGAGCTCGAGTACGTGGGGCACCCCACCGCCGCCGACGTGCTCGCCGCGGTGGTCGCCGAGGTCGTCGCCGACAGCCCCGTCGACGCCGTCGCGGTGAGCCACCGCCTCGGCCACCTCGCCATCGGTGACGTCGCCCTCGCCGTCGCGGTCTCCGCCGCGCACCGCGGGGAGGCGTTCGCGGTGTGCGCGCGTCTCGTCGACGAGGTCAAGGACCGGTTGCCGGTCTGGAAGCACCAGCACTTCACCGACGGGACCTCCGAGTGGGTCGCCTGTCCCTGAGGCTCCCGGCGGCGGTTAGCCTCCTGCGGTGCCCGTTCCCGATGTCTCGGTCCGTGCGGCGCTCGCGGGAGCCGCGCGCGACCACCACGCGCTGACCGACGCCGAGGCCGTGGCCCTGCTGGCCGCCGACGGCGAGGACCTCGAGGAACTCGCCGCGCTCGCCGACGCGGTCCGGCGCGACCGGCTGGGTGACGCGCTGACGTTCGTGGTGAACCGCAACCTCGACGGCACCCTCGTCGGCGCGGATCCCGGGCACGTGCGCGACCTGGTGCAGGAGGCCGCCGCGCTGGGGGCGACCGAGGTCTGCCTCCAGGGCGCGGTGCCCGCCGCCGCCGGGGCCGAGGGGTACCTCCGTCTCGTCGAGGCGGTCGTGGCCGCCGCGCCCGGGATCCACCTGCACGCCTTCCGGGTCCCGGAGGTCCTCGACGCCGCGAGGCGCCGGGGTTCCGGCGTCCGCGAGTTCCTGCTCGCCGCCCGCGACGCCGGGCTCGGCTCGGTACCCGGGACGGCCGCGAAGGTCCTCGACGACGACGTGCGGACCGTGCTGAACGGCGGGGTCGCGGACCTGCCGGTCGCCCGCTGGCTGGAGGTCGTCACCACCGCCCACGAGGTCGGACTGAGCTCGACGAGCACGCTGGTCCACGGCGGCCCGGAGACCCCGGCCCAGCAGGTCGCCCACCTCCGGCTGCTGGCCGACACCGCCGCGCGCACCCACGGGTTCACCGAGTTCATCGCCATGCCCTCGCCGGCGGGCCCCTCGCCGCGGGCGGTCCGGGCGTTGCACGCGGTCGCGCGGTTGCTGCTCGACGGCCGCATCGACCACGTCCAGGCCGCGTGGCCCAAGCACGGCCTGGACCTCACCGAGCAGCTGCTGCGGGGCGGCGCCGACGACCTCGGCGGGTTGCTGCTGGACGGTTCGCTGGACCCCTCGGCCGGCCAGGAACAGGGCACGACGTTGACCCGGCCGGACGCCGCGGCGCTGGCGGAGCGGCTGGGACGTCCGCTGCGGCAACGCACCACGCGCTACGGGGACCCTGTCCGTCCATGACCGACGTCCGGATCGACGCCAGGATCGACGTGGCGATCGTCGGGGCGGGGTTCGCCGGTCTCGGTGCCGCCCTGCAGCTGTCCCGCCGCGGCCGGGAGAGCTTCGTCGTGCTGGAACGGGGCGAGGAGGTGGGCGGGACCTGGCGCGACAACACCTACCCGGGGGTCGCCTGCGACGTCCCGTCGCACCTGTACTCCTACTCCTTCGCCCCGAAACCCGACTGGTCGCGCGTCTTCGCCCCCGGCGCCGAGATCCAGGAGTACCTGCGGGCCTGCGCCCGCGAGGTCGCCGACCACGTCCGGCTGCGGACCGAGGTCCTCCGGGCCCGGTGGGAGGAGGACCACTGGGTGCTCGCGACGAGCACCGGGACCGTGCGCGCCCGGGTCCTCGTGCTGGCGGCGGGCCGGCTCACCGAACCCCGGGTGCCCGCCGGCCTCGACGCCTTCGACGGGCCGGTTTTCCACACCGCGCGCTGGGACCACTCCCTCGACCTCGCGGGCGCCCGGGTCGGGGTCGTCGGGACGGGAGCCTCGGCGGTGCAGGTGGTGCCGCGCCTCGCCGCCGCCGCGGCGCACCTGACGGTGTTCCAGCGCAGCGCCCCCTACGTCGTGCCGCGCGGGGACCGGGCCTACAGCGCCGCGGAGCTCGCGGAGTTCACGGCCGACCCGCGGGTCCCGGCGGCGGTGCGGGAGGAGACGTTCAGCGACATGGAGCGTGGTCTGGCCGCCCGACGACTGGTCTCGTCCGCGCTGGAGCCGTTGCGGCGCAGGGCGCTCGACCACCTCGCGGCGCAGGTGCCGGACGAGGCGTTGCGCGCGGCGCTGACCCCCGACTACGAGGTGGGGTGCAAACGCGTCCTGCTCTCCGACGACTTCTACCCCGCGCTGGGTCGCGACGACGTCACGCTGGCGCCCGCCCTGGCCGGCTACGAGGGGCGCAGCGCGCTCGCCGTGGACGGTTCCCGCCACGACCTCGACGTCGTCGTGCTGGCGACGGGGTTCCACGCGACCCGTCAGCCCTACGCGCGCCGCGTGGTCGGGCGGGACGGGCTGACGCTGGACGAGGCGTGGGCGGAGGGGATGGTGTCGCACGCCTCGACCGTCGTGCACGGGTTCCCGAACCTGTTCGTCCTCGACGGCCCGAACGCGAGCCTGGGGCACAACTCGGCCCTGCACGTCATCGAGAGCCAGCTCGGCTACCTGCTGGGTGCCCTCGACCACCTCGGGACCCACGACCGCCCGCTGGAGGTCTCCCGGGCCGCGCAGCGGGCCTACACCGCCGACGTCGACGCGATGGCGGCGCGTTCGGTGTGGCTGCGGGGCGGGTGCTCGAGCTGGTACGTCGATCAGCGCAGCGGCCGGCTGACGCTGCTGTGGCCGGACACGGCGGGGGAGTTCCGGCGTCGCAACGGCACGTTCGACCCCGAACCCTTCCTGGGCTGACGGCTTGTCGTACGAGTCGATCGACTCGTACGATGAGTGGACCGACAGCGAAGGAGCTGAGTTCCGTGACCCTCGTCGACGAACCCGCACCGCGGGTCCAGGCGCACTACGTCCCCGACCGCATCCGCCACGTGAAGCTCTCGACGGCGACCCTGCCGCTCCCGACGCCCATCAGCGACGCCAAGGTCCTCACCGGCCGGCAGAAGCCGATGACCGAGATCGTGTTCCTCTTCGCCGAGATCAGCACCGACCAGGGCTTCTCCGGGACGGGGTTCAGCTACTCGAAGCGCGCCGGCGGGCCGGCGCAGTACGCCCACGCCCGCGAGGTCGCCGCCGACCTGCTCGGCGAGGACCCCAACGACATCGCCAGGGTCTACACGAAGCTCCTCTGGTCCGGAGCCTCCGTCGGGCGCAGCGGCGTCGCGACGCAGGCCATCGCGGCGCTGGACATCGCCCTCTACGACCTCAAGGCCAAGCGCGCCGGGCTGCCGCTGGCGAAGCTGCTCGGCGCCCACCGCGACTCCGTCCGCGCCTACAACACCTCCGGCGGGTTCCTGCACGCCCCGCTGGCGCAGGTGCAGGCCCGCGCCGACGAGTCGCTCGCGGCCGGGATCGGCGGCATCAAGATCAAGGTCGGCCAGCCCGACCAGCGCGAGGACCTGCGCCGGGTCGCCGCCGTGCGCGAGCACCTCGGGGCTGACGTCCCGCTCATGGTCGACGCCAACCAGCAGTGGGACCGGCCCGCCGCGCTGCGGATGGGGCGCGCGCTGGAGGAGTTCGACCTGGTCTGGATCGAGGAACCCCTCGACGCCTACGACGCCGTCGGTCACGCCGACCTCGCCCGCGCGCTCGACACCCCGATCGCGACGGGGGAGATGCTCTCCAGCGTCGGTGAGCACATCGCCCTCATCGAGCACGGCGCCGCCGACGTCATCCAGCCCGACGCACCCCGCATCGGCGGCATCACCCCGTTCCTGCGCCTCGCCGCCCTCGCCGACCAGGCGGGGCTGCAGCTCGCGCCGCACTTCGCGATGGAGATCCACCTGCACCTCGCGGCGACCTACCCGCGGGAGCCGTGGGTGGAGCACTTCGAGTGGCTGAACCCGCTCTTCGAGGAACGGCTCGAGACCGTCGACGGGCGCATGATCGTCCCGGACCGCCCGGGGCTGGGTTTCACCCTCACCGACCAGGCCCGGGCGTGGACGACCGACTCCGTGGAGTTCGGCGTCTCGTGACCACCCGCACCCAGGCCCTCGTCGACGTCCTGCGCGCCCGGATCGTCGACGGCGACCTCGCCCCGGGACGGCCCGTCCCCTCCGAGAGCGAGCTCGTCGGGGAGTTCTCGGTGTCGCGCACGGTGGTGCGCGAGGCGATGTCGCGGTTGCAGGCCGCCGGCCTGGTCGAGACCCAGCAGGGACGCGGGTCGTTCGTGCTGGCCCGGCCGAGCGGGCGGACGTTCGCGCCTGAGATCGGTGGCTCCCGGGCCGACCGCGTCCAGCTGCTGGAGTTCCGCCTCGGGGTGGAGACCGAGGCGGCCGCCCTGGCCGCCACCCGGCGCAGCGAGGAGCAGCTCGCCGTCGTGCGCCGCGCGGCGAGGTCGTTCGCGGCCGCCCAGGACCGCGCGGCGGACGCCGTCGGCGCGGACTTCCACTTCCACAGCGCGATCGCCGTCGCGTCCGGGAACCGGTACCTGGCCGACCTGGTGGGCACGTTGGGCGAGCCGATGATCGCGATGCCCAGCGCACGGCTGGCCGGTGAACCGGGATCGCTGGAGCAGGTGGTGTCCGAGCACGAGGCGGTGCTGGGCGCGCTCGAACGCGGTGACGCCGAGACCGCTCGCGCGGCGATGCGGGTGCACCTGGCCGGCTCGATCGCCCGGCTCGGCCGCTGAGCTCAGCCCCCGGCGAAGGGGGGCAGGACGTCGAGGGTCACGCCGTCGGCGAGGGCGTCCTCCGCGCGGGCCGAGACGGCCTCGACCAGGAAGCTGGAGGCGGCCAGCACCCGGGCCAGTTCGGGGCCGCGGAGCGCGAGGGTCTCGACGAGGGAGCCGACCGTGGCCCCGGCCGGGACGACCACCTTCTCCTCCTCCACCCCCGCGGCCGCGGCCGCACCGGCGAAGAAGCGCAGCAGCACCGAGATCCCGTCCACCTCCTCAGCCACCGACTCAGCCACCGATCGCACTCATCGGCCGGGTGGGGTGCAGGAAGGCCGGGTCGTCGATGTCGTGACCCGGGAGCTTGCCCCACATCGCCGCCCGCCACGTCGCGGCCAGGCTCGCGTCGTCCGCACCGGAGCGCATCGCGTCGCGCAGGTCCGTCTCCGTGCTGGAGAACAGGCAGGTCCGCACCTGGCCGTCGGCGGTCAGCCGCGTCCGGTCGCAGTCCCCGCAGAACGGCCGGGTGACCGAGGCGATGATCCCGACGTCGCCCAGCAGGCCGTCGGCCCCGACGACGTCCCAGGTCTCGGCCGGTGCCGCACCCCGCGCGCTGTCCGGACGGGGCAGCAGGGTGAACTCCGCCTGCAGGGCGGCCAGGATCTCCTCGGCCGTGATCATGTCCTCGCGGCGCCAGGTGCCGTGCGGGTCGAGCGGCATCTGCTCGATGAAGCGCAGCCGGTAGCCGCCGTCCAGGGCCCAGCGGAGCAGGTCGGCGGCCTCGTCGTCGTTGGTCCCGCGCAGCAGCACGGCGTTCACCTTGACGGGGGTCAGGCCGGCGGCGGCGGCCGCGCTGATGCCGGCCAGGACGTCGGCGAGGCGGTCGCGCCGGGTGATCTCGGCGAAGCGGTCGGGGCGCAGGGTGTCCAGGGAGACGTTCACCCGGGTCAGTCCCGCCTCGGCCAGGGCCGCTGCCCGCCGGTGCAGACCGATGCCGTTGGTGGTCAGCGACGTGCGGACGGGCTCCCCGGTGTCGGTGCGCAGCACGGTGGTCGCGGCCACGATCCGCTCCAGACCCTTGCGCAGCAACGGTTCCCCGCCGGTGAAGCGCACCTCGTGGACGCCCAGGTCACGCACCGCGACCTGGATCAACCGGATGGTCTCCTCGTCGTCCAGCACCCGGCTGCGTTCGAGCCACGGCAGGCCCTCGGGAGGCATGCAGTAGTGGCAGCGCAGGTTGCAGCGGTCGGTGAGGGAGACCCGGAGGTCGCGCGCCGTCCGGCCGTGCTGGTCGACCAGGGCCCCCGTCGCGAAGCGCGGGGCGTCGGCGTCCGTGCTCGGGCTGCGCCGCAGGCGGGGCACACCGAGATCGACAGGGGTCACCCACCAAGGGTAAGGCGGGGCGCGCGGGCGGACCCGTTCCCGGGGGGAGGTGATCGTTCGTGTGGGACAGGTCACTACGTGTGAAGTTCTAGCGTGGCTTGCCGATCCTCCATCGACCGGTAAAGTGAACGGAAGATGAACAGGAGGTGGCACATGAACAACACTCAGACCAAGGCCACGTTGACCACGGGTGCTACGCCCACCGCGCACTGGATCGAGGTCCGCGATGCGTCGGGCCGTCGGCACCTGGAGATGCGCTGGAGCGTCCCCGGAGCGCAGATGACGCCGCTCTCGCACGCCGCCTGATCGAGGCGCACCACCGGTAGGCCCCGCGCACCGAGCGCGGGGCCTCCGCTGCGTCAGGCCGTGAACATCCGGGCGTTGGCCGACTCCACGTCGGCGTACTGCTGCGCAGCCCGCGCCAGCGCCTGCTGGATCTCCTCCAGCGTGGTCCGCACCTGGTCCTGGGTGAGGCGCCACCGCTGCGTCAGGGCCTGGAAGCTCGACGCCGCACTGCCCTTCCAGCACGACTCGAGGTCCAGCAGGTGCCGCATCATGCCCTCGACCTCGGTGGCGACGTTGCCCGAGGAGACGGCGACGGCGGCGCTCGCCTGCTGGACGCGTGCACTGTCGACCTCGAACCGGCTCATGGGATCCTCCTCCCCGCGGGACACGCCCGCGGACTCGTGAACGACCGGACGACCCGGCGCACGAGGAACGTAGGTCGCCACCGGGGGAGCACCGCCGCGTTGTCCACAGATCCGCGCCTCGTCCAGCAGTCGTCGCACCCTGTGCACGCACGGACGGCCCGCGCGTGACCGTCCTCGTCGACACCGCGCGCTTCCCCGGCCACGGCCGGTGGTGGGCCCACCTCGCCAGCGACACCTCCACCGAGGAGCTGCACGCGTTCGCGGCCCGCCTCGGGATCCCCCGCCGAGCCTTCGAGGGCGACCACTACGACGTCCCCGAGGAGCGCGTCGAGGAGGCCGTCGCCGCCGGCGCCACCCGGGTCAGCACCCGGGAGCTGTTGCGCCGCCTGCAGTCCGCTGGCCTGCGCACCCCGAAGCGACGGGGCGAGAAGGTCCTCGCCAGCGGGGTGGAGGACGGGGTGCGCGTGGACGTCGTCCGCGCCGACGTCGTCCCGCTCCCGCACGGCACCCACTACCTCGTCACCGGCCCGGACCTGGTGGAGGTCACGCAGCTCACCGGCCGGGTGCGGGGCTTCCGCCGCCGCTGGAGCCGGACGCAGGCCGGGACCGTCGTCGTCCACGACGGGGTCTGCGTCGGGGAGGGCGTCGGGGAGGGCGTCCTGGTCGTCCCGGCGGACCGCTGGTGGTCACCGTTGGTCGCACCCGACGCCTGACGTGAAGAGGCCCCGCCCCCGGGTGTCCGGGAGCGGGGCCTTCGTCGTTCGGGGATCAGTTCTCGGCGCGCGCCGTCAGCGTCGCGGTGAGCTTCTGCTCGGCGCCGTTGCGCACCACGGTCAGCTCGACGGAGCTGCCCACGGCCTTGCCACGGATCGTCGCGGTGAGGGACTCGAAGCCGTCGACGGTCTGCCCGTCGACCGCGGTGATGACGTCACCCTTCTGCACGCCCGCGTCGGCGGCGGGGGCGCCGCTGGTCACGTCGGCCACCTCCGCACCCTCGCGGGTCACGTCACCGACGGTGACCGTGGCGGGGTTCTCGGAGAGGCTGACCCCCAGCCAGGCGTGCTGCGCCGTCCCGGACTTCACGAGCTGGTCAGCGATCATCTTGACCTCGTTGGAGGGGATGGCGAAGCCCAGACCGATGCTGCCGGACTGCGTCGCGCTGGAGCTCGAGCTCAACGAGGCGATCGAGGAGTTGATCCCGATGACCTTGCCGGAGGAGTCCAGCAGCGCCCCGCCGGAGTTGCCCGGGTTGATCGCGGCGTCGGTCTGGATGGCGTTGGTGGCCGCGGTCTCACCGGTCGTCTGCTGCTGCTGCTGACCGAAGGGGCTCTGCGACTGGCTCTCGTCCTCGGCCTGGGTGAGCACCGGGCGGTCCAGGGCCGAGACGATGCCCGTCGTCGCGCTGCCGGACAGGCCCAACGGGTTGCCCAGCGCCATCACGGCCTGGCCGGCGACGACGTCGTCGGAGTCGGCGAACGTCGCGGCCTTGAGGTCGCTCGGCGGGTCGCTCAGCTGGATGACGGCGAGGTCGGTCGCCGTGTCCGTCCCCTTGATGGTCGCCTTGTACTCGCGGCCGTCGGAGAGGGTGACGGTGATCGTCGCCCCCGTGCCCAGACCCGACACGACGTGGTTGTTGGTGACGATGTAGCCGGAGGCGTCGTAGACGATGCCGGACCCCTCGGCCGTGCCCGCGGAACCCTCGACGGTGACGGCCACGACGCTCGGCGCGACCGCGCTCACGACGGCCTGCCAGTTCACGGTCGTCTCGCTGACGCCCTGGATCTGGGCGGAGCTCGACGAGGAGCTGGACGAGCCCGAGCCGACGGCAGAGGTGTCCTGGCCGAAGGCCCCGACCGCGGCCGCGGTCAGCAGGCTCGCGGCGACGGCACCGGCCAGCGCGGCCCCGGCCACCCCGAACCAGCCCGGGGAACGACGCGGGCCGCGCCCGCCACCGCCCCCGCCCCGGCCGTGGTCGTCACCGCCGTTGCCGTTGGGCGGGGTCGGACCGCCGGGGGTCGTCCACGGGTCGCGCTGCCCGTACTGGTGGCCGGACTGCTCACCCTGGGCGGGCTGGCCGTAGCCGGCCTGGTTCCAGTCCCACTGCTGGGGCTGGGTGGGGGAGTTCTCGCCCCAGCCGCGGTTCTCGTCGCTGCCGCGGGCCTGGGTGGTGACGACAGTGCCGGGGAAGGCTCCGCCGGTCGCCACGCCGGACGGGGCGTGACCGTTGCCGTCGGGGGTCTGGCGTTCGTCGGAGCCGTTCATCCTGATTCACCTCTGCGAGTCGGGCGTCTGCTGGTCGTTCCGGGCGCGGGGTCCGCGCTCGCACCTCTAGTAACGGACACCGGGCTGCAGGTGAACCCGGAGTCAGCTGGAACCTAGCTGTGAATGATCGGGGGTGCAGGGTCGTCCTCGACCGGTTCCTCGGGCGGGACGGTGCTGGTAGGGCTGTCGGCGCGGAACCGTACCCGGAAAGTCGCCCCACCACCCTCCGTGGGCGCGACGGCCACCGTCCCGCCGTGGACCTCCACGATCGTCGAGACGATCGCCAGGCCCAACCCGGACCCGCCACCCGTCCCGCGACGCCGCGAGGAGTCGACCCGGTAGAAGCGCTCGAAGACCCGGTCCGCCTGCTCCGGGGTCAGCCCCTGCCCGTGGTCGCGCACCTCCACCACCGACTCCGGACCCGACGGGCCCATCAGCCGGCCCACGGCCACCTCGACCGGCGTCCCGGCGGGAGTGTGGTGCAGGGCGTTGCCCAGCAGGTTCGTCAGGACCTGGCGCATCCCGGACTCGTCGGCCAGCACGATCGCGGAGTTCGGGCCCACGCCGTCCTCGAGCCCCACCAGACGCACCGAACGGTCCGACGCCAGCCCCCGGGCGTCGTGCACGGCGTCGGAGGCGACCACCGCGAGGTCGACGGGTTCCCGGGTCGCGCTCTGGCGCCGCTGCGCCTCGTCGAGCCGGGCCAGGCGCAGCAGGTCCTCCACGAGGTGACCGAGTCGCGTCGACTCGCCCTCGATGCGTTCCATCACGTGGGCGACGTCGTCGGGTTCGCGCACCGCGCCCTGCCGGTACAGCTCGGCGAAACCACGGATGGCGGCCAGGGGCGTGCGGAGTTCGTGGCTGGCGTCGGCGACGAAGCGCCGCATCTGCTCCTCGGAGCGTTGCTGGGAGCGGAAGAGCGCCTCGATCTGGGTCAGCATCGTGTTCAGCGCCGTGGACAGGCGGCCGATCTCGGTACCCGCCGGGTGCTGGGGAACGCGTTGCGACAGGTCCCCGACCGCGATGGCCGACGCGGTGCGCTCGATGTCGTCGAGGGGCTGGAAGCTGCGCCGGATCGCCAGCGCGGCGGCGAACCCGCCGAGGACGAGGACGGCGATCGAGACGCTGAGGGCCACGGTGCGGAAGTCGGACAGCGTGCGGTTGGCGCCCGAGAGGGGCAGGGCGACCGCGATGTTGATGGGCGTGCCCGATCCACTGATCTCGGCGGGGAAGACGAGCACGCGCCACGGGTCACCGTCCTGGGAGTCGGGCACCGTGAACGCCTTGCCCTGGTGGGCTGCGACGAAGGCCGAGGTCAGGGGGGACAGGTCCGGCTCCTCGGTGCAGGCACCGCCGGACTGCGTCCGCGCACAGACGTCCTGGGAGTTCGTCCCGTCGGTGTCGGCGAACTCGACCCAGTACTCCGAGAACATGAGGTTCTGCGTCGCGGACTGGTTCAGCGCGGGGAAGGCCCGGTTGATCGCCACCTTCCCGGTCTGGATGAGCTGGTCGTCGACCTGGCTGCGCAGGTTGTTCCGCAGCAGCTGCAACGACACCAGGCTCGTCACCGACATCGCCATCAGGAGGAGCAGCACCACGATGCAGAGCAGGCGCACCCGCAACGGCAGGTGCGCCTCGGCGGCGAGGATCCTGCCCCTCGCCGCCCTGACCCGGTTCCCGGGCGACCTCATCCCACCGTCTGCGCGACGCGCAGGACGTACCCGACGCCCCGCTTGGTGTGGATCAGCGGTTCCAGACCCTCGGTGTCCAGCTTGCGGCGCAGGTAGGAGATGTAGCTCTCCACGATCCCCGCCTCACCGTTGAAGTCGTAGTCCCACACGTGGTCGAGGATCTGCGCCTTGGAGAGCACCCGGTTCGGGTTGAGCATGAGGTAGCGCAGCAGCTTGAACTCGGTGGGGGAGAGCTCCACCTCGCGGCCGCCGCGGCGGACCTCGTGGGAGTCCTCCTCGAGTTCCAGGTCGTGGAAGACCAGGCGCCCCGTGTCGGCGCCCTCGGCCCCGCCGGTGCGGCGCAGCACGGCCCGGATCCGGGCCACGACCTCCTCCAGGCTGAAGGGCTTCGTCACGTAGTCGTCGCCGCCGACGGTGAGCCCCGCCACCTTGTCGGCGGTGTCGTCCCGGGCGGTGAGGAACAGCACCGGGACGAGGCGTCCCCGTTCGCGCAGCTTGCGCGTCACGGTGAAGCCGTCGACGTCGGGCAGCATGACGTCGAGGACCACGAGGTCCGGGCGGAAGTCCTCGGCCAGCTTCAGTGCCTCGGCACCGTCACCCGCCGAGGCGACCTCGAAGCCGGCGAAGCGGAGGCTGGTGGCCAGCAGCTCGCGGATGCTCGGCTCGTCGTCGACCACCAGCAGGCGGGCCTCCGGGGCGGAACTCGTAGATCTCACGGTCACGATTCTGCGCCCGAACCCTGGGAGGGACCTGGGGACTCGCCCGGAGCCTCGTGCGCGTCGGGGTGCGAAGATCTGTGGGTGCTGAGGAAGGTGACCGCGACGCGCTACGTCGCGCCGTTGCGGGAGGGCGGGAGCCTCCCCGGGCTCTGCGAGGCCGACGACCTGGGGACCTACGTCGTGAAGTTCCACGGCGCGGGGCAGGGCCGGCGGGTGCTGGTGGCCGAGGTCCTCGCCGCGCACCTCGCCGGTGCGCTCGGCCTGGCCGTCCCCGAACTCGTCGTCGCCGTCGTCGACCCGGTCATCGGACGGGGTGAGCCCGACGAGGAGGTCCAGGACCTGCTGCTGCGTTCCCCGGGCGAGAACCTGGGGATGGACTTCCTGCCCGGTGCGCTCTCCTTCGACCCCGCGGTGGATCCCGTCGACCCCGACTGGGCCGCGCGCGTCCTGTGGTTCGACGCCTTCGTCCTCAACGTCGACCGCTCCTGGCGCAACCCGAACTCGTTGTGGTGGGGTGCCCGGCCCTGGCTCATCGACCACGGTGCCTCCCTCTACTTCCACCACGACTGGCCGCGCGCCGCCGCGAGCACCGACCGGCCGCTGCGCCACGCCGAGGACCACCTGCTCCTGCGCGCCGCGGCGGCGGTGACCGACGTCGCCGGGCGCTGCGCCGCGGCGTTGTCCCCGGACGTCCTGCGCGCCGCCGTCGACGAGGTCCCCGACGGCTGGCTCGAGGACGAACCCGGTTTCGACTCCGTCGAGGACCTGCGCGGTGCTTACCTCGACTGGTTCACCGCCCGCCTCGCCGGCCCCACCTGGGTCTCGGAACTGGCCCGGGTCCAGGCGGAGGTGCCCCGTGGCTGAGCTGGAGGTCCCCGCACTGGAGGTCTACGAGTACGCCGTCGTCCGCGTCGTGCCCCGCGTCGAGCGGGCCGAGTTCGTCAACGCCGGCGTCGTGCTGTGGTGCCGTGCGCTGGAACACCTGCAGGCCCGCACCGCCTTCGACGTGGACCGGGCCCGGGCGCTGGCCCCCGACCTCGACGTCGAGGCCGTCACCCGCCACCTCGCGGCGCTCGAGGCCGTCTGCGCCGGGGACCCCCGCGGCGGGGCCCCCACGACCGAGGCCAAGGGTGCCCGGTTCCGCTGGCTCGTCGCCCCCCGCTCGACCGTGCTGCAGACCTCACCCGTGCACTGCGGCCTGACCCCCGACCCCGCCGCCGAACTCGACCGCCTCGTGACGTCCCTGGTGGCGCCGCGGAGGTGATCGGGGAGGATCGGTGCATGGCCCTCGATCCGCAGAACCCGTTCGCCGCCCCCAGCGACCTGCCGTTCGCGGTGCCGCCCTTCGACCGGATCCGCGTCGAGCACTACGCCCCGGCCTTCGAGGCCGGCATGACCGAGCACCTCGGCGAGGTCGACGCGCTGCTCGCCGCCGACCTGAGCCCGGCGCAGTTCCTCGACGCGCTGGAATCGGCCGGGCAGTTGCTGGGCCGCGTCGAGGCGGTGTTCTTCAACCTCGTCGGGACCGACGCCGACGACGCGCTGCGGGCGGTGCAGGAGGAGTTCTCGCCGCGGCTCTCCGCCCACCACGACGCCGTCCGCCTCGACCCGCGTCTCGTCGCCCGCGTCCGCGAGATGCACGAGGACACCTCCCTCGACCTCGACGGGGAGCCGCGCCGGTTGCTGGAGAAGCTGCACCGCGACGCCGCCCGCTCCGGGGCACTGCTCGAGGAGGCCGACGCCGCCCGGTTGCGGGAGCTCAACGAGGAACTGTCCCGGCTCACCACGCGGTTCGACGTCGAACTGCTCGCCGACACCAACGCGCTCGCCGTCCACCTCACCGACGCCGACGCGCTCGACGGGCTGGCCCCGAGCGAACTGGCCCGCGCCGCGAGCGCGGCGGGGGAGCGGGGCGGCTACCTCGTACCGCTCGTCCTCCCGACCGGTCAGCCCGTGCTGGAGTCCCTGCGCCGCAGGGAGACCCGTCGACTCGTCCACGAGGCCTCGGTGCAGCGCGGTGGCCGCGGCGGTGCGCACGACACCCGGGCGGTCCTGGTGCGCATCGCGGCGGTGCGCGCCGAACGGGCGGCGTTGCTCGGCTACCCCGACCACGCCTCCTGGGTCGTCGCGGACGAGACCGCGGGCGACGTCGAGGCCGCCGTCGGGATGCTGCGCCGCCTCGCTCCCGCTGCCGTCGCGAACGCCCGCCGCGAGGAGGCCGAACTCACCGACCTGCTGCTCGCCGACGGCGAGGCGGGGCCGTTGCAGCCCTGGGACTGGGCCTACTACGCGGAACGGTTGCGGCGCGAGCGCTTCGCCGTCGACGCCGAGGCGTTGCGGCCGTGGTTCGACCTCGAACGGGTCCTCGTCGACGGGGTGTTCGCCACGGCCACGGCGCTCTACGGGCTGACCTTCACCGAACGCACCGACGTCCCGGTGTTCTCCCCCGACGTGCGGGCCTTCGAGGTCTCCGACGAGAACGGCCCGCTGGGCCTGTACCTGTTCGACCCCTACGCACGGGCGTCGAAGCGCGGTGGGGCGTGGATGAGTTCCTTCGTCGAGCAGTCCCGGTTGCTGGGGCAGCGTCCCGTCGTCGTGAACTGCCTCAACGTGGCGAAACCCGCTCCGGGCGACCCGGTGCTGCTGAGCGTCGACGAGGTCGAGACCCTCTTCCACGAGTTCGGGCACACCCTGCACGGGTTGCTCTCCGACGTGCACTTCCCGCGGTTCTCCGGGACCAGCGTCCCGCGCGACTTCGTGGAGTTCCCGTCCCAGGTCAACGAGTTCTGGGGTTTCGAACCCGACGTCATCGCCCGCTACGCCCGCCACGTCGAGACCGGCGAACCCCTCCCGGAGGGAGCGGTGGACGGTCTGCGGGCCGCTCGCGGCTACGGCCAGGGGTTCGGGACCACCGAGTACCTCGCCGCCTCGTTGCTGGACCAGGCCTGGCACCGCGTCGCCCCCGGCGCCCTCGATGACGCGACCCCGGACGACGTCGGCGCGTTCGAGGCCCGCGCGCTGCAGGACGCCGGGGTCGCCCTGGACACCGTCCCGCCGCGCTACCGCAGCACCTACTTCCACCACGTCTTCGGCGGCGGGTACGCCGCGGCCTACTACTCCTACGTGTGGAGCGAGGTCCTCGACGCCGACACGGTGGAGTGGTTCGCCGAGAACGGCGGGCTGCGCCGGGAGAACGGCGAGCACTTCCGGGCGACCGTCCTGTCCCGCGGCGGCAGCGTCGACCCGCTGCAGGCCTACCGGGAGTTCCGCGGCCGCGACGCCGACCTCGCCCCGCTGCTGCGGCGGCGGGGCCTGGAACAGGCCTGAGCGGAACCCTGAGCGGAACAGTGAGCGGCCGGGCGGGGTTCGCCTCGAGGTGAAGTCCATCGTGTACTCCGAGACCGGTCCCGCCTCCGTCCTGCGCCTGGAGGAGCGCCCCGTCCCCGAGCCCGGCGCCGGCGAGGTCCGGGTGCGTGTCGTGGTGTCCGGGGTCAACCCCACCGACTGGAAGTCCCGGCGCGGCGGCGGCGACGGGCAGCCCCTCGCCTTCGCCGAGACCACCCCGAACCAGGACGGTGCCGGGATCGTCGACGCCGTCGGCCCGGGCGTGACCGGCTTCGCCGTGGGCGACCGGGTGTGGACGTGCATGGCCGCGCAGGACCGCCCCACGGGTACCGCGCAGGAGTTCACGGTGCTGCCCGCCGAGCGGGTGGCCCCGCTGCCCGAGGGGGTCTCCTTCGACGTGGGCGCGTCGCTGGGGGTGCCGGCCGTCACCGCGCACCGGGCCCTGACCGTGGCCGAGGACGGCCCGCGACGGCTGGCTCCCGGAGCGCTCGACGGGCGGGTCGTGCTCGTCTCCGGCGGCGCCGGTGCCGTCGGGCACGCGGCGATCCAGCTCGCCCGCTGGGCCGGGGCCACGGTGATCACCACCGTCAGCGGACCCGAGAAGGCGCGACTGGCCACCGCCGCCGGTGCCCACCACGTCGTCAACTACCGCGAGGGGGATCCCGCCGCGGAGATCCGCGCGATCGCCCCCGACGGGGTCGACCTCGTCGTCGAGGTCGCCCTCGCGCCGAACCTCGAGCTGGACCAGGCCGTCGTCCGTCCACGCGCCTCGATCGCCGGCTACGCGAACAACGGCGGCGACGACGTCCGCGTCGACATCCGCGCGAACATGGTCCTCAACACCCGGCTGCAGTTCATCCTCATGTACACGATGGGCGCGCAGGCGCTGGCCGCCGCGGCCGAGGACGTCACCGCCGCCCTGCGCGACGGCGCGCTGCCGGTGGGGGAGGAGCACGGTCTGCCCCTGCTGCGCTTCCCGCTGGCGCAGACGGCCGCCGCCCACGAGGCGGTCGAGGGCGACGCCGTCGGGAAGGTCCTCATCGACGTCGCGAGCCAGGGTTCCGGCGTCTCCGCCTGACGTCCCGACAGGGGTACCTCACCCGGCGCAGGTCCGTTCCTGCGGACGGGTGAGGTGGCCCCGGCGCGGCTTCAGGTCCCCCACGGGCGTGCCGAAGGCTCCTCGAACACGCGCCGGGCAACCCCTCGGTGCTCGCTCCCAGCAGGGCGGAGACCCCTGGTGACCCTCGACAGCCGCTTCCCGGTCGACGCCCCCTCGCCGGCCCTGCCCCTCGTGATCGCCCACCGCGGGTACTCCGCCGTGGCGCCGGAGAACACCCTCGCCGCGTTCGAGGCTGCTCTGCGGTGCGGTGCCCACATGGTCGAGACCGACCTGCACCCCGCGGCCGACGGCACGGCCGTCCTCATCCACGACGACGACGTCGACGCCACCACCGGGGGCAGCGGCCGGGTGTCCGACCTCGGCCCCGCCGAGCTGGCCCGACTCGACGCCGGTTCCTGGTTCTCCACCGCCTACCGCGGCCAGCGCGTCCCCCTGCTGGCGGACCTGCTGAACCTGCTCGCCGAGCACCCCGGCGCCCAGCTGCTGCTGGAGCTGAAGGGCGTTTGGGGCCGTGCGGAGGTCGAGGGAGTGCTGCGGGACGTGCGCCGCAGCGGCGCCCTCGAGCAGGTCGTGCTGCAGAGCTTCGAGGTGGGCACGCTGATGACCGTGCAGCAGGTGGCGCCGCAGGTGCGCCGCGCGATCCTGCTCGACGACCTCGACGCCGACGCCCTTGCCCACGGACGCGCCCTGCGCCGTGACCTCGGCGTGATCGCCTGCAACCCGTCCGTGACCTGCCTGGCCGCCCGGCCCGCCGCGGTGGCCGAACTGCACGCCGCCGGCCTGGCGGTGTGGCCGTGGACCGTGAACGAGGCGGCGCTCTGGCGGGTGCTGGTCGAGGCCGGGGTCGACGGCGTCATCACCAACCGTCCGGACGGGCTCCTGGGCTGGCTCGAGGCGCGGCAGGACGCCCGCCCCGAGCCCGCGGACCTGCTGCTGGCCGCCCTGGCCCAGCGCGGGCGCGCGGTCCCGGCCCTCGTACCGCCCCCGGCGGCGGACCCGGTGGCCTCGGTGGCACCCGCCCCGCGCCTGGCTCCGCTCTAGCCGCGCGCCTCAGTTCCCGGGCAGGACCCCGTCGGCGTCGGGGACGCCACCGTCGATGTCGTCGGCGTCCACGATCCGGTACGCGTAGCCCTGCTCGGCCAGGAAGCGCTGCCGGTGGGCGGCGTAGTCCTGGTCCTTGGTGTCGCGGGAGACGACGGTGTAGAACCGCGCCGAGCCGTGGTCACCCTTGGGCCGCAGCACCCGGCCGAGGCGCTGGGCCTCCTCCTGGCGCGACCCGAACGAGCCCGACACCTGGATCGCGACCTTGGCCTCCGGCAGGTCGATCGAGAAGTTCGCGACCTTGCTCACGACGAGGGTCGTGATCTCGCCGTGCCGGAACGCCTCGAACAGCCGCTGACGTTCCTTGACCGTCGTCTCGCCCTTGATCACGGGCGCGTCGAGACGCCTCCCGAGGTCGTCGAGCTGGTCGATGTACTGACCGATGACCAGCGTCGGCTCACCCTTGTGCTGGGCGACGAGCTTCTCCACCACCCGGGACTTCGACGCGGACGTCGAGCACAACCGGTACTTCTCGTCGTCCTCGGCCGTGGCGTAGGCCAGGCGTTCGGAGTCGGGGAGGGTGACGCGCACCTCGACGCAGTCGGCGGGCGCGATGTAGCCCTGCGCCTCGATGTCCTTCCACGGGGCGTCGTAGCGCTTGGGACCGATGAGGGAGAACACGTCGCCCTCGCGGCCGTCCTCGCGCACCAGCGTCGCCGTCAGCCCGAGGCGGCGACGGGCCTGCAGGTCGGCGGTCATCCGGAAGATCGGCGCCGGCAGCAGGTGGACCTCGTCGTAGAGGATGAGTCCCCAGTCGCGGGCGTCGAAGAGCTCCAGGTGGGGGTAGACACCCTTCCGCTTCGTCGTGACGACCTGGTACGTCGCGATCGTCACCGGACGGATCTCCTTGCGGGCCCCGGAGTACTCGCCGATCTCGTCCTCGGTCAGCGAGGTGCGCTTGAGCAGCTCGTCGCGCCACTGCCGGGCCGAGACGGTGTTGGTCACGAGGATCAGCGTCGTCGCGCGGGCCTTGGCCATCGCGGCCGCGCCCACGAGGGTCTTGCCGGCCCCGCAGGGCAGCACGACCACCCCGGACCCGCCGTGCCAGAAGTTGTCCACCGCGTCGGCCTGGTAGGGCCGCAGGGTCCAGCCGTCCTCGGCCAGGTCGATCGCGTGCGCCTCACCGTCGACGTAGCCGGCGAGGTCCTCGGCCGGCCAGCCCAGCTTCAGCAGCACCTGCTTGAGGTTCCCACGTTCGCTCGGGTGCACCAGGACGGTGTCCGGGGCGATGCGGGTCCCCAGCAGCGGCGAGGCCTTCTTGCTGCGCAGGATCTCCTCGAGCACCGGGGCGTCGAGGGAGCGCAGGACGAGGCCGTGCTCCTCGTCCTTCACCAGCTGCAGCCGGCCGTAGCGGGCCATCGTCTCCGCCACGTCGACCAGCAACGCGTGCGGGACGGAGTAGCGGGAGAACTCCAGCAGAGTGTCGACGACCTGTTCGGCGTCGTGGCCCGCGGCGCGGGCGTTCCACAGCCCCAGCGGCGTCAACCGGTAGGTGTGGACGTGCTCAGGGGCACGTTCCAGTTCGGCGAAGGGGGCGATCGCCGCCCGGCACGCACTCGCGCGCGGGTGGTCGACCTCGAGCAGCAGGGTCTTGTCGCTCTGGACGATGAGGGGTCCGTCGGTCACCTGGTGGTCAACTCCGCAGGGGGTCTGGTACTTCCGGTCAGTGCGTGAACAGGACGCTCACGGAGTTGGAGTCGAACGTCGAGCTGCTGTCGAACCCGCCGTTGGTGCCGATCCCGATGATGATCGCGAGCCCGATCAGGCCCAGGACCGTCAGACCGATGTTCACCCACGCGCAGATCTTCCCCGCGAGCAGGAACCCCAGACCGCGCTTGGCGCCGTTGGCCTCCATGATCTCGCGACGGGCCCGGGGGATCAGGGCCAGCGCGACGATCGCCGCGATCCAGCCGACGAACGTGAACATGAGCACCAGCCCGCCGACGGCGGTCCACAGGACGGCGTGCGCCATGCCCGCGACCGGCGCCTGCTGCGGGGCGCCGTAGCTGCCGTACTGGTTCGGGTACTGCTGGTTCGGGTAGGGCTGGTTCGGGTACTGCTGCTGGCCCGGGTAGCCCGAGGGGTACTGCTGGTTCTGCCCGTAGCCCGTGGGCTGGCCGTTCTGCTGCCCGTAGGGCGAGGACTGCGGCGGGGACTGCTGCGACCAGGGCGAGGACGGCTGACCCGGCTCCCCGTAGGGGCTGCTCGGCTGCCCGTAGCGCGGGAGGCTCTCCGTCGGCGGCGCGGTCGGGTGCGCCTGCGTCGGGGCGTCCGCGGCCGGCGGCGTCGACCGGTACGGGTCGTGCGCGTCCTCAGCGGAGGACGGGGTGGCGCCCGCCCGGTAGGGGTCCTGCGCCGGGGGCTCCTGGTCGGGCTTCTCCCACCAGGAACGCTGTCCGTCGCCCTGACCGCTGTCGCTCATGCTGGTTCGCGCTCCCGTGGGGTGTCCTCGATCTGGTCGTCGTGCGCTACGACGCTAGCTCACCTCTCCGACACGAGCCTCCGCTCAGGCCTGAGCCTCGGCCACACCGGTGACCCGGTGCACCGAGTAGGAACGGACCGAACGCTGCTCGTGGTCGAAGGCGGTGATCCGGCCGCCCTCCACCCCCAGGGGCTCGACGAGGTGCCGGCTCGTGGAGCCGGACGCGTCGACGTAGCCGATCCACACCGGCCGTCGGCGTCCGACCGCGTCGCGCAGCACGGCCAGCGACGTCGTCGGGTCCATCGGCGGCAGCGGCGGGGCGTCCCGGGTGCGCTCGCGGCGACGCTCCAGCTCCGCCACGTCCTCGTCCCCGGCGCGGACGGTCTGCACGGCCGCGGCGAGCAGCGCGGCGCCCGGGGCGGGCGGTTCACCCGTCACGGGTCGGGGCGAGGGGCGCGGGCCCGAGCGCATCGCCGTCGCCCGCCGCACCAGGAGTTCGCCGTCGGGTCCCTCGGCCGCCGGGGCCACCCCGACCTGACGCAGCACGGACAGGACCTCGTCCGGATCGGCCGGGCTGGCCAGGACGGTCGGGGCCAGCATCCGCAACCCGATCGCCGCGCAGCGCTTGTCGGCGACGAGCTCCGCGAGCAGGGCCGGGTCCTCGGCGCGCACGTAGGATCCCGCACGCCCGACCCGGACCCGGCCGTGGCGGCGGGCGACGTCGCGGACCAGGTACTCCAGCGGCTGCGGGACACCCGTGGAGGACAACGCGGCGAGGAAGGCCAGGGCCTCGTCGGCCGTCTGACCGTCGTCGAGGCCGTGGCGCACCGACGTCGGGTCGAAGCGGTAGACCGTCGCGCCGCCCCGGCTCTCCACCCGGGCCAGCGACTCCAGCCGCCGGGACAGGTGGGTCTCCAGGGGACCGGGGGCCACCGCGGTCAGGTCCGCCTGCAGCAGCACCTCGCGCACCGGCGTCGGCAAGGCCGCCGCCAGCGCCGCCGCGGCCCCCTCCTCGTCGTCCACCAGGAGGGCCCGGCCCGCGGGGGAGAGGGCACCGGCCCCCAGGACCCCCAGCCAGGACGCGTCCCGGACGGTCCAGCCCACGAGGTCGTCGCGCAGCTTCGTCGCCCGCCGCGGGGACTGCCAGCGCAACCGCGCCGCCAACGTCTCCGGCGCCGCCACCTCGTCCTGCGCCAGCGCGGCGAGCTCGCTCAGCACGGCGCGCCGCACCACGAGGGCGGAGGCGCGGTCGAGGTCCGGGCCCAGCGCGTTGCGGGCGGCGTCCTTGGCGTCGCGGCTGCCGACCATCGCGGGCACCCGGGTGCTCGCCAGCCAGCAGCTGGCCAGGTGCACCCAGCGGTAGGGCAGGTCCTCCTCCACCCAGGTGTCGTAGGCCGGCGTCGGCAGCCACCGCGGCTCGACCTCGCCGTCGTCGGCGACGAGCCCGGCGACCCAGGCCGTCTCGACGACCAGCGCGGCCGTGGACTCGTCGACCTCGAGGGCGCTCGCCGTCCGTCGCAGCTCGCGCACGCCGAGACCACCGGCGCGCAGCACCGACGGACCCGCGGCACCCCACAACCGGCCCAGTTCGTCGACGAGGCGGCACGCCTCCGCGGCGGCCTCGGCCCCACCGGCGAGCACGACCTCGTGGCGTCGCGTCGTCGTGCTCAGCTCGGGCGGGCGTCGGTCGGGGGTGCGGTGCACACGACCTCCACGCAGCGCGAGGCCGACCTCGCGGGGGAGCACGACGGTTCCCGGGCCGGACACGGCCAGCAGCCCACGCGACAGCAACCAGTCCACCGGCCCCGTCGACGTCGCCGTCCGGACCTGGCGGTCGGCGCGTTCGACGGCGCCCGTCGGCGGTCCCCAGGTCAGCTTGTCCAGGACCGTCCTGACCCCCTCGGGAGCGTCGGTGAGCAACTGCTCGACCGTGCCGGGAGCGCCGAGGTGCTCCCCGAGGCGGGTGAGGGCCACCTCGGGGTCGTGGCTGACCTCGAGACCGAGGTCCTCGAGCAGTTCCGCCAGCCGCTGCGGGGAGCGACGGCCCAGGGCGTCGGCCAGCGTCGGGCCGAGTCCCGCCGGGTGCGGTCCTAGGAGCTCGCGCACGGCCGAGACCAGGTGCAGGCGGCGGTCGGGTCCCCAGAGCAGCGCGGTGCGGCGCAGGTGCGCGACGACGTCGTTGGCGCGCGCCCCCCACGCCTTCGAGACCGCGGTGACGCTCGTCGGGTCCGGCAGCACCGCGAGCACCTCGGCGACCTGCAGGGCCGGGGTGTCCAGGCGTTCCAGCGCACGCTGGGTGCTCGCCCGCGTCGTCGCCCGGGTCGCCAGGGCCGTCGAGGACGTGGGCAGGGGCGCGGCGAGGTCGGGTCGCTGCGAGAACAGGACCACCAGGTCCTCGTCCGCGCGCGAGCGCAGGTCCTCGGCGAGGGTGCGCGGAGCAGGGGCCGTAGGCATCGGGCGAAGTCTAGGCGTGGTGTCGGACCCCGGCCCTACCGTGCCGCCATGACCAGCGACTCCGCACGGACTCCGGCTCCCGGTGGCGAACGGGGCGACCTCCTGTCCGCCCTGAGCGAGCACCGGTGGCTCTTCACCCAGACCCTCACCGACCTGAGCGACGAGCAGGCGGCGGCCCGGACCACCGTGAGCGAGTTGTGCCTCGGGGGCCTGGTCAAGCACGTCGCGCAGACCGAGGCCCAGTGGGCGGACTTCGCCGTGCACGGGGCCGGTGGGCTGCCGTCCTTCGCGGACACCGACTTCCAGGCGCGGGCCGACTCCTTCCGGATGCTCCCCGGGGAGACCGCCGCCGGCGTGCTGGCCGACTACGCGGCCGTCGCCGCCCGCACCGACGAGCTCGTGCGGACCCTCGACCTCGACCTCGCGCACGACCTGCCGGAGGCACCCTGGTTCGAGCCGGGGCGGTGGAGCGTCCGACGCGTGGTCCTCCACGTGCTCGCCGAGGTCGCCCAGCACGCCGGCCACGCGGACCTCCTGCGTGAGGCCGTCGACGGCCGGAAGTCGATGGGCTGATCAGGCCGGGGGCTCCTGCGGGAAGCCGAAGAGGTCGAAGAGCCGGGTGTCCAGGAACGACGTGATCCGCACGATCTTCCCCTCGGCCAGCTCCAGGGCCTGCACGGCGAACGGCACGAGCTCGCCGTTCGCCCCGATCGGCTTGTAGTGGACGTAGGCGGGGGACCCGTTCATCGTCACCGGGACCAGCTTCGACCCGCGGCACTGGTGGCCGGGGCCGAGCATCCAGGCGGTGATGTCCTGCGCGCCCTCCAGCCACAGGTCGAACGGCGGCATGTTCTGCGTGACGTCGGCCGCGAGGAGCTTCACGAAGGCGTCCATGTCGTAGGCCTCGAAGGCCCGGACGTAGTCCTCCAGCAACGTGCGGTGGCTGTCGTCGAGGGGCTCGGTGCGTTCCACGTCGGGGCGTTCGGCCAGCGTCGCCCGGGCCCGCTGCAAGGCGCTGTTCACCGACGCCGTCGTCGTGTCGAGCAGGTGCGCGACCTCCTCCGCCCTCCAGCGCAGGACGTCGCGCAGGATGAGGACCGAACGCTGACGCGGGGGCAGGTGCTGCAGCGCCGCGACGAAGGCGAGGCGGATCGACTCCCGGGCCACGGCGATGTCAGCCGGGTCGCCGGCTTCCGGCAGCACCCGGTCGTCGACCATCGGCTCCAGCCAGGTGTCCTCCGGCTGGCTGCGCTGCAGCGACGCCTCGACCGGCTCCCACGCGGTGGCCGAGAGGTCCATCGGCCGGGCGCGCCGCTTCCGGTTCTCGAGCATGGTGAGGCAGACGTTGGTGGCGATCCGGTACAGCCAGGACCGCAGGCCCGACCGGCCCGCGTAGCCGTCGATGCTCTTCCACGCCCGGACCATCGTGTCCTGGACGGCGTCCTCGGCGTCGAAGGCGGAACCGAGCATCCGGTAGCAGTAGCCCCGGAGCTCGGAGCGGTGCGCGGCGAGGCGGGGTTCGAGTTCCGCGGCGGTGAGCGTCGGGTGGGCTGAGACGTCAACGGCGCTGTCGGAGGTCGTCACGCGCTCAGCACAGCACAGACCACCGACACCGGGGGAGGCCCCGCAGGCACCGAGGTCCGGTGGACCCGGACGCACTGGTTGGATCGGGCAACGTGTCGCCCGTCGAGATCCCGCTGCTCCTGCTGGCCGGGGTGCTGGCGGGGCTCGTCGGCAGCACGGCGGGGCTCGCCTCGCTCGTCTCCTACCCGGCGCTGCTGCTGACGGGGCTGTCCCCGCTGGCCGCCAACGTCACCAACTCGATGGCCCTGCTCGGGGTCACGGCCGGCACGGCGGCCGGTTCCCGACCTGAGCTCTCCGGTCAGGGCGCCCGGCTGAAGCGGCTGCTGCCGATCGCCGCGGCGGGCGGCGCCGTGGGCTGCGTGCTGCTGCTCGCCCTCCCACCGGACGCGTTCGAGGTGGTCGTCCCGTTCCTCGTGGGCGGAGCCTCGGTGACGATCCTGCTGCAACCGCGGATCAAGCAGCTGCAGCCCGGTCGGCTCTCCCCGAACAACCCCGCCGCCCTCGTCGCGATCTTCCTCGTCGGGATCTACGGCGGCTACTTCGGCGCCGCCGCCGGGGTGTTGATGCTCGCGCTCTCCGAGGTGCTGCACGCCCAGTCCCTCGCCCGCAACAACGCGCTGAAGAACATGCTCACCGGGGCCGCGAACACCGTCGCCGCCGTCGGTTTCGCGGTGTTCGGGCCGGTGGACTGGTGGGCGGCGCTGCTCCTCGGCGTCGGGTGCGTCGTGGGGGGCCGGATCGGGCCGGTCATCGTGCGCCGCCTCGACCCTCGGGTGCTGCGGACCGTCATCGCCGTGGCCGGGTTGGCGTTGGCCGTGCGGTTGTTCGTCACGCGCTGACGGCCCGGCGTCGGCCAGGTTTCGTAGGCTGCCCGGGTGGGCCACGCACGAACCACCCGGGTGCTGCTCGTCGACGACGACGGGCGGGTCCTCCTGCTGCGGACGGCGCAGCCCGGGGGAGGTCACGTCTGGACGACGCCCGGCGGCGACGTCGGCGCCGACGAGGGCCCTGCGGCGGCGGCCGTCCGGCACCTGCGCGAACAGGCCTCCGTCGTGGACGTCGAGGTCGTCCCGCTCCCCGGCGACCTCCCCGGCGGTGCGCAGGAGCACGTCTTCGCCGCCCGGAGCCCACGCGGTGCGATCGCGGCGGGACTCACCGACTGGGAGGTCGAGCACCACCGCGGGCACCGCTGGTGGAGCGCCGCGGACCTGCGCTACACCTCCGAGACGGTCGTCCCCGCCGGTCTCGCCGGTCTCCTCGACGACGCCCTCGGCGGACGCGCGTCCTCCGGCGGCTGATCAGCGCCGTCCCGCGCGGACGGCGTCACCCGCACCGCGGGGCAGCGACGCCGACTCGACGATGCTGAGCAGGCCCAGGACGGCCATCCCCACCAGCGCGGCGCGGTAGGCGGAGGCGGCGTCGCCGTCGGGGGCGAGGCCGGCCGCCGCCCGCACGAGCAGGGCCGCCACGGCGATCCCGACCCCCGTCGCGAGCTGGCTGCTGATCGAGGCCACCGCGTTGGCGGGACTCATCTGGGCGCCGGGGACGTCGGCGAACTGCAGGGTGTTGTAGGCGGTGAAACCCACCGAGCGGGCCGCGCCGGACACGAGGAACACCAGCGCCACGACGATCTCCGGGGTGCCCGGACGCAGCAGCGCCGCCGCCACGAACGACGCGGCCAGCACGCAGGTCGCGACCACGATGATGGGTACCAGGCGGAACCGGCGCACCAACGGGGTCGTCGCGGGTTTGATCCCGAGGTTCCCCGCGAACACCGCCATCACCATCGCCCCGGCCCGCACGGGACTCCACCCGAAACCCTCCTGCAGCAGCAGCGGCAGCAGGAACGGGGCCGCGCTGACGACCCCGCGGTAGACCGAACCGGCCGAGTTCGAGGCGCGGAACGTCGGGATGCGCAGGGGGCGCAGGTCGAGCACCGGGTGCGCGGCGCGCCGGAACCAGAACACCGCGAGGGTTCCCACGAGCACCGACCCGACGAGCAGACCGGCTCCTGCGACCGTCGTCGACGCGTCGGCCACGAACTCCATCCCGAGGACCAGCGCGCTCACGGCCACCACCAGCAGCACGAGCCCGACACCGTCCAGCGGGCGCCGCCGGCGGGGGACCTGCGGCACGATCCGCCACGCGGCCAGGGCCAGCACGATCCCGACGGGGACGTTCACCCAGAAGATCCACGGCCAGCCCGCGTACTCGGTGAGGATCCCGCCGAGCAGCGGGGCGATGACCGGGGCGACGAGAGCGGGCCACGTGAGGTAGGCGATCGCGCGCACGAGGTCCGACTTGGCCGTTCCGCTGAGGACCACCAGCCGCCCGATCGGGACGAGCATGCTGCCGGCGATGCCCTGCAGGACCCTGGCGGCTGTGAGGGTCGCGACGGAGTCGGAGGCCGCGCACAGCACCGACGCCAGGGTGAACACCACGATCGAGACCAGGAACACGGGCCGTGCCCCGAGCCGGTCCGCCGCCCACGAGCCGAGCGGGATGAACGCCGCCACCGCGACCAGGTACGCCGTGACCGCGAGCCCGAGGTCGGCCGGGAGGACGTCGAAGGCCCTCGCGATCGAGGGCGTCGCGGTGGTGAGGATCGTCGCGTCGAGGTTCTCCATGAAGAACGCCAGGGCCACGACGAGCGCGAGGGGACGTGACCAGCCGACCGACCCGTCCGCGGTCGTCGTGGCCGGGGTGGGGGTTTTCGGCACTCGGAGAGGTTACGACCCGCGGGGTGGGTTCAGTACGTGGCGAACGCCTCGACGATCTCCTCGTGCCCCAGTCCCGCCGCCAGGCACAGCGCGAGCAGGATGCGGGCCTGCTGGGGGGAGAGCGTGTCGCTGCCGACGAGTCCGCGCTCGTCGAAGGCGTGCCGCTGCGTGACGCGGCCGGTGATCGCGCGGCTGCTCGCGACCACGACGACCCCGGCGGTGACGGCCTGCTGGATCGCGACCTCGACGGCGGGCGGGTTCATGCTCGGCGGCAGCGAGGCGACCACGAGCCCGCGAGCGCCGTCGGCGACGGGACGCTCCAGCACCCGGGCGTCGGCGCCGGCCCAGACGGGCACGATCTCCACCCGCGGCCACACCGGGTGGGCCTGCGCGGCGAAGCGCGACGACGTGGTGTGGCGGCGCAGCAGCTTGCGGTAGAACCAGACCCCGCCGTAGGGGTCCACGTCACCGAGGGCACCGTGGTCGCGGGCGCGGAAGGTGTCCAGCCCCGAGTTCGACGTCTTGAGGACGTCGCGCGCGGACAGGATCCGGTCGTCCATGACGACCAGCACCCCGTGCTCGCGCGAGGACGGGGAGGCCGCGACGCGGATCGCGTTGGCGAGCCCCACCTGCGCGTCGGAACCGACTGCCGTCGGTGGGCGCTGCGCCCCGACGAGCACCACGGGGAGCTCGCTCGCCAGCGTGAGCTGCAGCACGTAGGCGGTCTCCTCCAGGGTCGCGGTGCCGTGCGTGATGACGACCCCGGCGACGTCGGGTTCCTCCCGCGCGATGGTCAGCACCGCGGTGCGCAGTTCCGCCCAGAACCCCTCGTCGGCGGCCGTGCTCGGGATCCGCCGGACCCGGCGCGGGGAGACGTCCACGTCGTCGGGGAAGCGGTAGAGCGGCAGCGCCTCCTCGTCGGTGAGGACGTGCCCGAGGTCGACGTAGTCGAGGCGGTCGAGGTCGTCGTGACCACCGCTGCCGATGGTTCCACCGGTCAGCAGGACGGCCACCCTGGGCTTGTCGCTCATGCCGCGATCATGGCCCACCCCGCCGGTCAGGCGAGGGACTCCATGCCGGCCGGGAGGGGTTCGGCGTGCAGGACGTGGAGTTCCTGGGTCGCGCGGGTCAGGGCGACGTAGAGGTCGTTGGCGCCGCGGGGACGGCGCAGGACCGCCGCGGGTTCGACGAGCACGACGACGTCGAACTCCAGGCCCTTGGCGCGGTGCACGTCGAGCACCGACACCGCGGCGTCGAGGTCGTCGGGGGAGGCGGCGACCGCACCCCGGGGCAGCACCGCGGAGATCGCCGCGCGCAGCGCGTCCGAGCCCAGAGCTCCGTCGACCTCGGCGGTGATGACGGCGACCCGCCCCTCGTCCAGGTCGGCGAAGCGGGCCCGGACGACCTCGACGACGTCCGCCCCGGAGGTCAGCGGGATCGCGACGGGGTCGTGGTCGCCCTCGCGGACGGGGGTCGGCGGGTTCGCCGAGATCCCCGCGGAGCGCAGCACGTCGGCGGCGACCCGGGAGATCTTCGCGGGCGTGCGGTAGTTGACGGTGAGTTCCTCCAGCCGCCAGCGGTCGTCGACGACGGGTTTCAGGGCCTGCGCCCAGCTGCGCGCGCCGGCGGGGTTCGACGTCTGGGCGACGTCGCCGACCAGGGTCATCGAGCGCGACGGGCAGCGGCGTTCGACGAGGCGCCAGGCCATCGGGGAGAGTTCCTGCGCCTCGTCGACCACGACGTGGCCGTAGGCCCAGGTCCGGTCCAGCGCGGCCCGTTCGGCCACGGTGCCCACCGGTCCGTCGGTGGAGAAGCGGTCGGCGAGCAGTTCCGGGCTGACCAGGGGGTTGCCGACCCCGGAGGCCTCGAAGTCCTCGAGCACCTTGCGCGCGTAGGCGACCTGCTCCTCGCGGTCGGCGTCGCGGCGGGCCTGGTTCGCGGACTCCTCCAGCGGGCCGAGGAGTTCGGCGAGCTCGTCGAGCAGGGGCACGTCGGCCTCGCTCCAGGCGCTCGCGTCCTCGCGGTGCAGGGCCGCGCGGTCGGTGGCCGACAACTGCGGCGCGATGCGTTCCAGCAGGCCGGGGTCGCGGTAGAGACCGGCGAGCACCTTCTGCGGGGTCAACGGCATCCAGCAGAGGTTGACCTCGCGCCGGACGTCGACGTGCTCGCGCAGCTCGGTGACGAGGTCGTCGCGCTCCTCGCCCAGGTCGGCGCCGCGGGCGCGGGCGAGGGAGTTGACCAGCGTGTTCAGGACCTCGCGCACGAAGGTCACCCGGGCGAGGTTGTGCGGTTTGCGACCGCGCCGGGCGCGGGCGCGGGCCGAGGCGACGGCGTCGGGACGCAGCATGATCCGGGTGCCGTCGAGGTCGAAGCGCAGCGGCCGGGCGGGGACCCGCTGCCGGTCGGCGACGGCCGCGTCGAGGACCTCGGCCATCCGCAGCGAGCCCTTGACCCGGGCCGCGGCGGCGGAGTCCCCGCCCCGGGCGAGCACCCCGGGGAACAGCTCGGCCAGCGTCGCGGTCACCACGCCCGTCTCGCCCAGCGCGGGCAGGACCTGCTCCACGTAGCGCAGGAACACCGGGCTGGGGCCGAGCAGCAGGACGCCGCTGCGGGCGAGGCGGTCGCGGTGGGTGTAGAGCAGGAAGGCCGTCCGGTGCAGGGCCACGGCGGTCTTGCCGGTCCCCGGACCGCCCTGGACGACGAGGACCCCGCGCTCGGAGGCGCGGATGACCCGGTCCTGCTCGGCCTGGATGGTGGCGACGATGTCGCCCATGCGCCCGGTGCGGGGGGCGGTGACGGCGGCCAGCAGGGCCGCGTCACCCGTGGTGCGCTCACCCTCGGCCGCGATGAGCACCTCGTCGTCGACGCCCGTGACGTGGCGGCCCGCCGTGAGCAGGTGCCGGCGCCGGACGACGTCGCGGGGAGCGGCCGCGGTGGCCTGGTAGAAGTCCTGCGCCGCGGGCGCCCGCCAGTCGACGAGCACCTGGTTGCCCCGGTCGTCGGCGAGGCCGAGCCGGCCGACGTAGCGGCGCGGGTCCTCGGTGCCGGGCTGCAGGTCGAGGCGCCCGAAGCAGAGCCGGTTCTCCACCGACCACAGCTGGGAGAGGCGGTCCTCGTAGAGGGTCGCGAAGGCGTCGCGCTCGAAGCGGCTCTGGTGGGTGCCGGTCGCGAGGGTGCGCCGGACGTCGGCGAGCTGCTCGGCGGTCTGGGCGCGCAGGACGTCGAGCCGGTCGTAGAGCGTCCCGACGTGAGCGTCCTCGAGGGCGACCTGTTCCCTCGTCGCCTCCTCGGCCGGGGTCGACGCGTCGGGCTCGGTGGACTGGCTCACTGGTGCGGCTCTCTCCTGTGCGCGGTGCCCTGCGTGCCGTCACAGTCGCGAGGGCTCGCAAACGGCACCGCAGAAGCCTAAAGGCGTCGGCGTGGGCACCGATGGGGGGTTCCACTCGTTGGCCTACCGTGGGGCTCGCTGCGGGAGGTCGCAGCGCTGAACGAGCCACACCGCTGTGTCTGTCACGGGTCCGCATCCCGGGCACTGCGCGAGGACGCGCCGCCCGGTGCCCCTCTGAACGCCCGCGAGGAGACCAGTGACGACCATGCCCACGACCGAGTCCGTGTCCGACCCGGTGCAGCCGCCGCCCGCACGGGCGCGCCGCAGCACCCCGTACGCGACACTCACCGCGGCCGTCCAGGACGCGGGCCTCATGCGCCGGCGGACGGGGCACTACTGGTGGCGCATCGCGTTCACCACGGTCGCCTTCCTCGCCGTCGTCGCGGGGGCGTTCCTCCTCCGGGACTCCTGGCTGGTGCTGCTGGTCGCCGCACCGCTCGCCCTGGTCCTCACCCAGTTCGCCTTCCTCGGCCACGACGGGGCGCACAAGCAGATCTTCGCCTCGCACCGCGGCAACGAGTGGGCGGCCCGGATCTTCGCCGCGTTGCTGACGGGTCTCAGCTACGGCTGGTGGATGGGCAAGCACACCAAGCACCACCAGGCCCCCAACGCCCGGGGGATCGACACCGACATCGAGTCCGAGGTCGTCTCGTTCCACGAGGAGGCCGCCGCCGGTCGTCGGGGCGTCCTGCGCTGGGCCACGGCCAAGCAGGGCTACTGGTTCTACCCGCTGCTGCTGCTGGCCGGGCTCAACCTGCACGTCGACTCCACGAAGTCGCTGATCAGCGGCCGCCGGGCCAAGAAGCGCTGGATCGACGCCTCCCTCATCGTCGTCCACTGGGGCGTCTACCTGGCCGCGCTCGTGCTGCTGCTCGGGCCGGCTCGCGGTGCCGCGTTCTTCGGCGTCCACATGGCGGCCTTCGGCGTCTCGATGGGCGGCGCCTTCGCGCCGAACCACGTCGGCATGCCGATCGTGGCGCGCGAGACCAAGGTCGACTTCATCCGTCGCCAGGTGCTGATGTCCCGCAACATCTCCGGCGGCTGGTTCGTCGACCTCTTCATGGGTGGTCTCAACTTCCAGGTGGAGCACCACCTGTTCCCCTCGATGCCCCGGCCCAACCTGCGCGCCGTCCAGCCGTTCGTGCGCCGCTTCTGCGCCGAGCACGGCATCGACTACACCGAGACCTCGCTGCCGCAGGCCCTCAAGGACATCGTCGCGTACCTCAACGACGTGGGCCTGGCCGCTCGCGACCCGTTCCGGTGCCCGCTCGTGTCGCAGCTGCGCGCCAACTGAGGAGAGCGCAGCACGGGGACTGGACATCAGGCCCGATCGTGCTAAGTTCTTCCTAGTCGCAGTTTCTCGACGTGCTTTTGCGCCCCGGGATTCACTCGAGGGTCCAGCACGCTTTCCAGACCAGGTCAGCCCCTCGGCGACGAGCTCCACTACGGTGGGGCGTACACCTTGAGGAGGCCATCATGGCTCAGGGAACTGTCAAGTGGTTCAACGGCGAAAAGGGCTTTGGCTTCATCGCCCCGACCGACGGTGGCCCGGACGTCTTCGTCCACTACTCCGCGATCGCCGGTAACGGCTTCCGCAACCTGGAAGAGAACGACCAGGTCGAGTACGAGGTGACCCAGGGCGCCAAGGGCCCCCAGGCCTCGAACGTCACGCGTCTCTGATCTTCAGACGCTGACGGTCTGACCGTCCTACGATCCCCGTCCCAGCTTCGGCTGGGGCGGGGATCGTTGCGTTCCGGTAGCTTCAGCGTCGCTCCAGCACCCCGCGCACGAAGGCCGCCTGCGCCGCGTGCTCGAGGTCGTCGTCCAGCACGCTGACCAGGCGGACCCCCAACGTCACCGGCGGGTCCCACGCGTCGTCGACGACCCGGTCCAGGTCAGCCTCGGAGAGTCCGCCCAGGAAGTCGACCGTCCGTGCCTGCACCGCGTCGAGGTACCCCGTGAGCAGTTCGGCGCCCACCCGCACCTGACCCACCTGGTCCGCGTCGAAGCCGTACCCCGTCTCACTCGGTCCGAACGCCAGGGCGAAGCGCTCCGCCCAGCCGTCCGCCGTCCAGGTCTGCTCGTGCCCGGCGACGTCACTGACGTGGTCGTCCTGCACCCGGGCCAGGTGCCACACCAGCCACGCGATCGAGTTCGCCCCCGGGTCGAAGCGGGCGCTCAGCGCGTCCTCGTCCAGGCCGTCGACCGCTGCGTGCACGAGCGGGGGGATGCGGCCGTAGCCGTCCAGCAGGATGTCCTTGGCGTCCATGCCCCCTGCCTATCCCCGCCCCGCCACCACCGCACGTCCGGGCGCGACTACGCCTCGGGGCGGAAGGCGCAGAACTCGTTGCCCTCGGGGTCGGCCAGCACGTCCCACGGGCGGTCCTCGGCGCGAGGCCGCACCATCGTGGCCCCGGCCGCGAGGAGGCCGGCGAGGTCCCCGACGACGTCGAGGTGCATCCGGTTCTTCACCGTCTTGGGCTCCGCGACGGGGTTGACCCAGAGGAACGGGCCCGCACCGGAAGGGTCGCGCAACGGGACCGGCCACGTCGGATCCCGCGGGCCGTCGCCGGACTCGTGCCGGACGTAGCCCAGGACGGCGCACCACCAGTCGGCCTGCGCCTGGTGGTCCCGGGCGTCGAGGCAGAGGTCCTTGAAACGCGCGACGGCCACGGCCGGCTCCTCCCGATCGGTACCCGGACCCTGCCACGGGGTGGGCGCGGCTTCCACCGAAAACCCGGTGCGGGCGCGGAGTCGACCGCGCCAGGCTCGGAGCGTGCCGGACCCGGTCTTCGCCCACCCCCGCCTGGCCGCCCTCTACGACGTCTTCGACCACCCCCGCCCCGACCTGGTGCCCTACGTCGCCCTCGCGGACGAGCTCGGCGGGCACCACGTCCTGGACGTGGGGTGCGGGACGGGTGTCCTGGCCGCCCTGCTGGTGGCCGCGGGGTACGAGGTGACCGGCGCTGACCCGGCGCTCGCGAGCCTGGACGTCGCCCGGGCCCGACCGGGGACCGCGGCCGTGACGTGGCTGCCCGTGGAGGCGGCGCAGCTTCCCGCGCTCGGGTGCGACCTGGCCGTGATGACCGGCAACGTGGCCCAGGTGTTCGTCACCGACGAGGACTGGGACGCGGCGCTGCGAGGACTCGCCCGGGCGGTGCGGCCCGGCGGCCACCTGGTCTTCGAGACCAGGCGCCCGGAGGCCGAGGACTGGCGGACCTGGTCAGGACCGCCGCAGGTGCGGACGGTCCCCGGGGAGGGGACCGTCCGCACGGAGTTCGAGCTGCTGGCGGCCACGCCGCCGCTGGTGACCTTCCGCACCGTGTTCACCTTCGCGGACGGGGAGCGGTTGACCTCCGAGTCGACGCTGCGCTTCCGCGGCCCGGCCGAGCTGCGCTCCTCCCTCCTCCGCCACGGGTTCACCGTGGCGGAGGTGCGGGAGGCGCCGGACCGACCGGGCCTGGAACACGTGGTCCTCGCCTCCCGGTCCCCGTCGGGAGGAGGGGCTCAGGCGCCGCCGGCGGCCAGCGTCACCGTCTCGGGGGCGAACGCCGCGCCCTTGACGTCGACGCCCGCGGAGGTCAGCTCGTCGAGGGCCTGCTGGACGTAGTCGTTGGTCCAGGCGTCCTCGTCGGGTTCCTCGGTGATGACGGTCTGGCCCTCGGCGTTCTTGGTGTCCATGGCAATCTGGACGGTCTGCTCCCAGGCGGTCGCATCGATGAGCCCGGCCCCGCCGGCCGCCGGCCAGACCAGCTTGTTGACCTCGTTGACCTGCCACAACTGGTGGCTCGCCCCGAGCGTCGACCCCTTGGCCACGACGATGTCCCGCGCCTCCTCGGGGTTGTCCCGGGCGAAGACCCAGCCCTTGATCGAAGCCTTGAGGAACTTGACGGTCTGCTGCTGGTAGGCGGTGTCGGCCAGCTTCTCGGTGCTGGCCCAGACCGCGTCCTGCAGCATCGCGGTGCCGACGTCGTTCCAGTTCAGGACGTTGAAGTCGGCCGCGGTGAAGAGGGAACCCGTGTCCGGGTTCTCCGCCTCGAGGAGCTGGGCGAACTCGTTGTACGTCATGGCCTGCGCCGCGTCGATGTCACCCTGCAGCAGACCGAGCATGTCGAACTGCTGCTGCACCAGCTCCACGTCCGAGCTCGGGTCGAGTCCGGCCGCGGTCATCGCGGCGAAGAGTTCGTACTCGTTGCCGAAGCCCCAGTTCCCCACCTTCTTGCCCTTGAGGCCCTCGACCGCGGTGATGCCGGTCTTCGTGAAGGAGACCTGCAGGGTCCCCGACCGCTGGTAGATCTGGGCGACGTTGGTGATGGCCGCACCCTGTTCGCGGGAGGCGAGGGCCTTGGGGACCCAGGCGATGGCGTAGTCGGCCTGGCCCTGGGCGAGGACGGTCTGCGGCACGATGTCGGACCCGCCCTCGAGGATCTGGACGTCCAGCCCCTCGTCGGAGTAGTAGCCCTGGTCGAGCGCCGCGAAGTACCCGGCGAACTGTCCCTGGGTGACCCACTGCAGTTGCAGCTTGACCGTGGTCGTCCCGGAACCCCCGGAACTCGCGGCGGTACCGGACGACGTCTCCTGGTCGGCGCTCCCGCAGGCGGCGAGCCCGACGGCGGTCGCGGCACCGGCCCCGGCGAGCAGGGCGGAACGGCGGGTGGGGTGGTTCACGAGGGCCTCCTGGTGAGAGTGGTGGGGGACAGCAGTCGCTCCAGGAGCAGGGCGACCAGGTAGAACACGAGGCCGAGGGCCACAGCCCCCAGGACGTAGGACCAGGCCCGCGGGTAGGCGGTGGCACTGGCGGCCGAGGTGATGCGCGAACCCAGTCCGTCCTGGCGACCACCGAAGTACTCGGCGACGACCGCCGCGATGACCGACAACGAGGACGCCAGGCGCAACCCGGTGAACGCGAACGGCACCGCGCCGGGCAACCGCACGTACCGGGTGACGGCCCACCCGGAGACGGCCAGCGAGCGCATGAGTTCCGCGTGCACCGGGTCGATGCGGCGCAACCCTCGCGCGGTGTTCACGAACAACGGGAAGAACACCGCGACGGCCACGACGAGGCGGCGGGGGACCGGGCTGGTGGACCCGAACATCGCGTTGAACACCGGGGCCAGCGCGATGATCGGCATGGCGTTCGCCGCGGCCGACAACGGACTGAGCACCTCGTCGAACAGGCGCAACCGGGCCGCCAGCAGGGCGGCGACGACCCCGGCCAGGGAACCCGCCACGAGGCCGGTGAACGCGGTCGTCCCCGTGGCGGTGGCGGCCTGGACGACGTCTCCCGCGACGGTGCCGAACGCCTGCGCGATCGCGACCGGGGACGGCAGCACGAACGTCGCGATCCGGCCGGCCACGACGACGGACTGCCAGAGCAGCAGGACCGCGACCCCGACGACGACCGGTGGGGCCAGGGTCCTCGGGAACCGCGTCACCGGTCGTCCCCGTGCAGCGCCGCCGCCGGTGACTCCCTGCCCCGCAGGGCCTCGCGGACGGCGGTGATCCCGGCGAAGAACGCGGGGTGCTCGCGTGCGTCCTCGTCCCGGGCGGGGAGGTCCACCTCGACGACCCGGACGATGCGACCCGGCCGCGGTGACATCACGACGACCTGCGTCGAGAGGAACACCGCCTCGGGGATGGAGTGGGTCACGAACACGACGGTCGTCCCGGTGCGTTCCCGGATGGCGAGGAGTTCCGCCTGCATGCGTTCGCGGGTCATCTCGTCGAGGGCGCCGAAGGGTTCGTCCATGAGCAGCAGCGGGGGTTCCTCCGCCAGCGACCGGGCGATCGCGACGCGTTGCTGCATGCCGCCGGAGAGTTCCGCGGGTTTCATGCGGGCGAAGTCGGCGAGCCCGACGAGGTCGAGGAGGTGGCGGGCGCGTTCGGCCCGTTCGGCCTTGCCGACCCCGTGCAGTTCCAGCGGGAGCTCCACGTTGCGCTGCACGGTGCGCCACTCGAGGAGTCCCGCCTGCTGGAAGGCGATCCCGTAGCCGTGGGCGAGTCGCGCCCGGTGCGCGGACACCCCGCCGACGAGGACCTCACCCGCGGTCGGGGTGACGAGGTCCGCGATGCAGCGCAGCAACGTCGACTTGCCGCACCCGGAGGGTCCGATGAGCGAGACGAACGCGCCGGGTTCGATCGTGAGGTCGATGCCGGAGAGGGCGTGGACCTCGCCGCGGGCGGTGGTGAAGCGCTGGTCGAGGTGCGAGATCTGGACGGCGGGGGCCGCGGGGGTCATCGTTTGCCTCCGTGACGCAGGAGCAACAGGTCGAGCAGCGAGACGAGCCCGGCGGCGAGCAACCCCAGCAGGGCCGCGCCGAGGATGGCCGCGTAGAGGCGGCCGGGGGCCGAGGTGGCCTGCTGGGCGTACTGGAGGATCAGCCGGCCGATCCCGCCGCGGGTGCCGGTGGAGATCTCCGCGACGATCGCGCCGACGACGGCCTGCGCCGCGGCGAGGCGCAGCGCGGGGACGAGGTGCGGCACGCTGGCCGGGAACCGCAACCGCAGCAACGTCTGGCGGTGGGTCGCGGCGAAGCTCGTGAACAGTTCCTCCGAGGCGCTCGTGGGCGCCTGCAGACCGCGCAGCATGCCCAGTGCCACCGGGCAGAACGCCAGGTAGCCGGAGATGACGACGACGGACATCCAGGGTTGCCAGGCCAGTGTCGGGGTCAGCTGGAGCTTGCCGCCCCAGCCGGCGATGAGCGGGGCGATGGCGATGATCGGGACGGTCTGGCTGAGGACGACGTAGGGCAGCAGTCCCCGTTCGGCGAGGCGGGAGCGCTGCATGAGGACGGCCAGCACGACCCCCACGAGGCCGCCGAGCAGCCAGCCCCCGACGGCCATCGTGAACGTCCGCCAGGCCGAGGCCACCACGGCGACCGCCACGGTGCGCGAGCCCGGGACGGACACCTCCTGCTGGTCGAGGGTGGCGAGCACGTCGAGGACCCCGGGCATCGACCGGGGGTCGGCGCGGGGCAGGACGCGTTGCCCGCCGACCTCGACCCCCTGCACCGGGCCGACGGCTCGGTAGAGCTCCCACAACGCCAGGAGCACGACGACGCCGAGCAGAGCCATCCCGGTGCGCCGCAGCCCGGCCCGGACCCGGTCCGTGGGCCGACCGGGGACGGGAGCTTCCGCGGTGGCCGCCGTCGTGGCCAGGAGTCCGGTCACGAGACCGCCGTCACGGTCTCGGCCAGGGCCGGCAGGACGAGGTCGCCGTAGGCGCGCAGCGTCTGTTCCTTGGCGTCGTGCTGCAGGTACAGGGCGAACTGGTCCACCCCGAGGTCCTCCAGGTCCCGCAGCCGGGCGATCTGCTCGGCGGGGGAGCCGAGCAGGCAGAACCGGTCGACGATCTCGTCGGGTACGAAGTCGGCGTGGGTGTTGCCGACCTGCCCGTGCTGGTTGTAGTCGTAGCCCTCGCGGCCCGCGATGTAGTCCGTCAACGCTGCGGGCACGTCGCTGTCGCTGCCGTAGCGCTCGACGATGTCGGCGACGTGGTTGCCGACCATCCCGCCGAACCAGCGGCACTGCTCCCGGGCGTGGTCCAGGCCGACCTGGCTGCCGTCGGTGACGTAGGCGGGGGCGGCGACGCAGATCTTCACGGTCTCGGGGTCACGGCCCGCGGCCGCCGCCGCGTCCTTCACCGTCCTGATGGTCCAGGCGGTGATGTCGGGATCGGCGAGCTGCAGGATGAACCCGTCGGCGACCTCCCCGGTGAGCTGCAACGCCTTGGGGCCGTAGGCGGCCACCCACACCTCGGTCTGCCGGCCGGCTCCGTGGTCGGTCGCCCACGGGAACCGCACGGTCTGGCCGCGGTGCTCGACGGGCCGGCCGTTGGACAGTTCCCGGATCACGTGGACCGACTCGCGCAGTGTCGCCAGCGTCGTGGGTTTCCCCGACAACGTCCGCACGGCGGAGTCTCCCCGCCCGATGCCGCAGATCGTCCGCGGCCCGTACATCTCGTTCAACGTCGCGTAGGTCGAGGCCGTCACCGACCACTCGCGGGTGGCCGGGTTGGTGACCATCGGTCCCACGACCACCTTGCGGGTGGCCTGCAGGATCGCGGAGTGGATGACGTAGGGCTCCTCCCACAGGACGTGGGAGTCGAACGTCCAGACGTGGGAGAACCCGTAGGTCTCCGCGGTCCGGGACAGTTCGACCACCCGGGAGGCGGGTGGGGTGGTCTGCAGCACGACGCCGAAGTCCATCGCGTTCTCCTTTCAGCGCAGGTACTGGGACAGGCCGCGGGGGACGAACCTCCCGTGGCCCGGGCTGCCCGAGTACGTCCCGCGGTCGACGATCACCGCACCGCGGGACAGGACGGTGCGGACGGAACCGGTCAGCTCGAAACCCTCGAAGGCGGAGTAGTCGATGTTCATGTGGTGGGTCTCGGCCGAGATCCGGGTGGTCGCGGCCGGGTCGTAGACCACGACGTCGGCGTCCGAACCGGGGGACACGGTGCCCTTGCGCGGGTACATCCCGAACATCCGGGCCGGCGTGGTGGAGCAGGTCTCGACCCAGCGCTGCAACGACAGGTGCCCGTCGACGACGCCCTGGTGGACGAGGTCCATCCGGTGCTCCACCCCGCCCATGCCGTTGGGGATCTTCGAGAAGTCCCCCCGGCCCAGTTGCTTCTGGTCCTTGAAGCAGAACGGGCAGTGGTCGGTGGAGACCACCGCGAGGTCGTCGGTGCGCAGGCCCCTCCACAGGTCCGCGGCGTGCGGTTCGTGCCTGGAGCGCAGGGGGGTGGAGCAGGCGTACTTGGCGCCCTCGAAGCTCCCCGGTCCCCCGGCTCCCAGGTGGTCCTCGAGCGTCAGGTAGAGGTACTGCGGGCACGTCTCGGCGAAGACGTTCGCACCCTTCGCGCGTTCGGTCGCGATGCGTTCCAGCGCCTGGGAGGCCGAGACGTGCACGACGTAGAGGGGGGTTCCGCCGGCGACGTCGGCGAGGGCGATGGCCCGGTTGACGGCCTCCGCCTCGAGCGCGGCGGGGCGGGTGGTGCCGTGGAACACGGGGTCGGTGTCGCCGCGGGCCAGGGCCTGCTGGACGAGGACGTCGATGGCGGTGCCGTTCTCGGCGTGCATCATGATCGTGGCGCCGTTGTCGGTGGCGCGTTGCATGGCCCGCAGGATCTGGCCGTCGTCGGAGTAGAACACCCCCGGGTAGGCCATGAAGAGCTTGAAGCTGGTGATGCCCTCGTGGGTGACGAGGGAGTCCATCGCCGTGAGCGAGTCGTCGTCCACCCCACCGAGGATCACGTGGAACCCGTAGTCGATCGCGGAGTTCCCGGCGGCCTTGGCGTGCCAGGTCTCCAGCGCCCGCTCGACGACCTCACCGGTGCGCTGGACGACGAAGTCGACGATCGTCGTGGTGCCGCCCCAGGCCGCGGCGCGGGTTCCCGTCGCGAACGTGTCGCTCGCCTCGGTCCCGCCGAAGGGCATCTCCATGTGGGTGTGCACGTCGACCCCACCGGGCAGGACGTAGCAGCCCGTCGCGTCGATGCGGGTGTCCACCTCGAACGCGAAGGACCCGGGGGCCAGCAGGGCGACGACGGTCTCGCCCTCGATCAGCACGTCGGTGGGGACGGCACCCGTCGAGGAGACCAGGGTGCCGTTCTCGACGAGAGTCCTCCGTCCCGTGGTCACGGCCGGACCAGGTCGCCGTAGGAGTCGGGGCGACGGTCGCGGTAGAACTGCCAGTCGGTGCGGGCCGTGCGGATGAGGTCCATGTCGAGGTCGCGGATCAGCAGTTCCGGGTTCTCGCTGCCGGCCTTCTCGCCCACGAAGTTCCCCATCGGGTCGGCGATGTAGCTGGTCCCGTAGAACGGCACCGCGTCGTCCCCGAACTCACCGGTCTCGGCCCCGACCCGGTTCGGGACGGCGACGAAGTACCCGTTGGCGGCGGCCGCGGTGGGCTGCTCGAGTTCCCAGAGCCGGTTGGACAGCGAGGGCTTGGAGGCGTTGGGGTTGAAGACGATCTCGGCGCCGGCCAGGCCCAGGGCGCGCCAGCCCTCGGGGAAGTGCCGGTCGTAGCAGATGTAGACCCCGACCTTGCCGACGGAGGTCTCGAAGACGGGGTAGCCGAGGTTGCCGGGACGGAAGTAGAACTTCTCCCAGAACCGGTCCAGGTGCGGGATGTGGTGCTTGCGGTACTTGCCGAGGTACTTCCCGTCGGAGTCGAGCACGGCCGCGGTGTTGTAGAGGACGCCGGGTTGTTCCTCCTCGTAGACGGGCAGGACCATCACGAGGCCGAGTTCCGCGGCCAGCGCCTGGAACCGCTTGACCGTGGGGCCCGGGACGGACTCGGCGTAGTCGTAGTACTTGCTGTCCTGGGTGATCCCGAAGTACGGACCGTAGAAGAGTTCCTGGAAGCACACGATCTGCGCACCGGCGTCGGCGGCCTGGCGCGCGTACTCCTCGTGCGCCTCGATCATGCTCTCCTTGTCGCCGGTCCAGGCGGCCTGGACCAGTGCGACGCGCAGCGTCGTCATGGCACCGCTCCTTCTGCTCGAGGGGGAACGTCTGGGTTCAGAGGATTCCCCTCCGGGCCGATGTCCCACAAGAACGTCGCGACACGGTTTCACCTCGCTAGGGTGTGCACATGCACAGCACCGGAAACGCGGCCGAAACGGCGGCCGTGCGCTCGGTCCTGCTGGAACTGCTCGGCGACGTCGACGCGCTGGCCGAACGCTTCGTCACCCAGCTGATGGAGGTCGTGCCCTACGCCGACGGCGCCGTCGAGCGCGCCCGGCTCCTCGACGACGGGGTCAACACCTACGAACGGGTGCTGCGACGGCTCGTGGACCTGCCCGTCCCGGACCGTCTGGTGGAGCTCTCCCACGCGGTGGGCCGGCACCGGGCGCAGATCGACGTCCCGCTCTCGGCCGTCACCACCGGGACGCGGTTGCACTTCCGCGTCGTGTGGGAGGAACTCGCCGACCGGTTGACGCCCGAGGCGCTGGTCGCCGCGGTCACGTTGCCGGTGCAGTTGTGGCAGGCCGTCGAGGAGCACTCCAACGACGTGCAGATCGGTTACCACGAGGCGGCGACCGCCCTGGCCTACGAACGCGACCGGGACCGCCGGCGCATCGTCGAGGCCTTCCTGGACTCCGACGGTGAGGACGGGGAGCTGCTGGCCCGGGCCGCCGCGGTGCTGGGCGCCGGGGTCGGCGACGACGTCTTCTGCGCGTTCGTGCCCTCCCGCACGGCCGTGGCCGGGCTCGTCGGGAACTCCGCCGGTGTGCGACTGCACGAGTGGCGCGGCGGGACCGTCGTCCTGGCGACGCGGCCCCGGGGGACCTGGCCCGCCGACGAGGTCGCCGCGGGGCGGGCCGCCGTCCCCGCGGTGCTGCGCTCGGTGCCGTGCGGGGTCGGCCCGCTGGCCCGTGGACTGGCTCGCCTGCCGCGGGCGGTCCGGGTGGCCCAGCAGGTCGCGGGGGCGCTGCCGGCCGGGGCGACCGGACCGGTGCGGCCCGCGGACAACGCGCTGGCCGTCGCGGCCCGCGCGCTGGGGGCGATCCGCGACGACGTGGCCGACGACGTGCTGCACGACCTGCTCGCCCTCACCCCACCCGAGCGCGACCGGCTACTGGAGACCCTCGACACCTTCACCGCGACGGGTTCCGTCGCGGTGACGGCGGAGCGGACGTTCTGCCACCGCAACACCGTGCTCAACCGGCTCCGGCGCATCACCGAGTGCACGGGGCTCGACGTGACCGTGCCCGACCAGGCGGTCGTCCTGCTGCTCGCCCTCACGGCCTGGCGGCAGCGCACGGGGGGCTGACCCGCGCGCCGGGCCGGGCGGTTCGTCGGGGGGCGGTCACGCCATCGAGGACAACCGGTCGGTGAGGAACGTGCCGATCCGCCCGATGGCGCTCTCCAGGTCCTCGACCCGGGGGAGGGTGACGATCCGGAAGTGGTCGGGTTTGGGCCAGTTGAACCCGGTGCCCTGCACGACGAGGACGTGCTGGGACTCCAGCAGGTCCACGATGAGCTGGTAGTCGTCCTTCACCTCGTGGACCTCCGGGTCGAGGCGGGGGAAGCAGTAGAGCGCGCCGCGGGGTTTCACGCAGCTCACCCCCGGGATCTCGTTGAGGAGTTCCCACGTGCGGTGCGCCTGTTCGGCGAGGCGACCACCGGGCAGGACGAGGTCGTTGATCGACTGGTGCCCGGACAGCGCGGCCTGCACGACGTACTGCGCGGGGACGTTGGCGCACAGGCGCATGTTGGCCAGCAGGTCGAGTCCCTCGATGAAGCCCCGTGCGTGCCGCTTGGGTCCCGACAGGTACATCCAGCCGGACCGGAAACCCGCGACCCGGTACGCCTTGGACAACCCGTTGAACGTGATGCACAACAGGTCGGGGGCGAGCGAGGCCGTCGAGACGTGCACGGCGTCGTCGTAGAGGATCTTGTCGTAGATCTCGTCGGAGAGGACGAGCAGGCCGAACTCGCGGGCCACCTGCAGCATCCCCTCGAGGACGGGTCGCCCGTACACCGCACCGGTGGGGTTGTTCGGGTTGATGACGACGAGGGCCTTGGTGTGGGGGGTGACCTGCGCGCGCAGGTGGTCGAGGTCGGGTTCCCAGCCGGCCGACTCGTCGCAGAGGTAGTGCACCGCGCGACCGCCGGCGAGGCTGACCGCCGCCGTCCACAGCGGGTAGTCGGGGGCGGGGACGAGGACCTCGTCGCCGTCGTTGAGCAGCGCCTGCATCGCCATGACGATGAGTTCGCTGACCCCGTTGCCCATGTAGACGTCGCCCACGCCGACGTTCGGGACGCCCTTGAGCTGGCTGGACTGGACGACCGCGCGGCGGGCCGAGGGGATGCCCTTGCTGTCGCTGTAGCCCTGCGCGACGGGGAGGTTGGCGATCATGTCCTGGAGCAGTTCGTCGGGAGCCTCGAACCCGAACGGGGCCGGGTTGCCGATGTTCAGCTTGAGGATCCGGTGTCCGGCGTCCTCGAGCTGCTGCGCGCGGCTGAGGGCCGGCCCGCGCACGTCGTAGAGGACGTTCGCGAGTTTGTCGGACTGCTCGAAGTTCATCGTCGCGCCTGTTCTGGGTTCCGTGGACGGGTCGGTCATCGGCTCGTGACAGCTTGTCACGATCGGGTCCGCGAGCGGACGGCGAGGGCGGCGGACCCGATGACGAGGAGTCCGCCCACGGCCGTCGTCGCGGTCAGGGGTTCCCCGAGCAGCAGGGCCGCCCAGGTGATGGTCAGGACGGGTTGCACCAGTTGCACCTGGCTGACCCGGGTCATCGGGCCGATGCCCAGACCGCGGTACCAGGCGAAGAACCCGAGGAACGTGCTGACCACGGCGAGGTAGCCGAAGGCGGCCCACTGCCCGGCCGTGGCGGCCGGGGGAGTGCTCACCGCGGAGGCGAGGGTCAGTGCGAGCATCACCGGTGAGGCCAGCACGAGGGCCCAGGAGATCGTCTGCCACGACCCGAGTTCCCGCGCCAGCAGCCCGCCCTCGGCGTAGCCGATCGCCGCGGCCGCGACGGCCCCCAGGAGGAGCAGGTCGGCGTGGTGCAACCCGCCTGCCCCACCGCCCTGCACGGCCGCGAAGCCGACGGCGGCGGCCGCTCCGATCGCCGCGGTGACCCAGAAGGTCGTCGGCGGTCGCTCGCCGGTGCGCAGGACGGCCGTCACCGCGGTCGCGGCCGGCAGCACGGCGATGACCACGGCACCGTGGACGGCGGGGGTGCTCGTCAGGGCGAAGGAGGTGAGCAACGGGAACCCGGCCACCACCCCGCCCGCGACGACCGCGAGGCGCAGCCACTGCCGAGAGGTCGGGCGCGCGGCCCGGGTCACCCGCAGGGCCAGGGCGGCGGGCACCGTCGCCACGACGGCGCGCCCGGAACCGATGAACAACGGGGCCAGCCCGCCCACCGCGATGCGGGTGAGGGGGACGGTGAAGGAGAAGGCGAGCACGCCGAGGCCGCCCCAGAGCAGTCCACCGGCGGCCGGCGCAGGCGGTAACACCTGGCGCGGAACCCCGATAGCGTTACTCTGTCTGCTCATGGTCGACGATAGCACCGTCACGGTGGCCGACAGCCTGCGCGCGTGGGTGGCGACCGCCTCCCCCGGGTCGCGGCTGCCGTCGAACCGCGAGCTCGTTGCACGGTTCGGGGTGAGCCCCGTGACCGTCCAGAAGGCGTTCCGGCAGTTGACCACCGCCGGCCTCATCGAGACCCGGCCGGGGGTCGGCACCTTCGTCCGGGCCCGACCCGCCGTGCGGCCGGCGGACTACGGCTGGCAGACGGCGGCCCTGCGGGCTCCGCACACCCGACCGCCGACCGTGTCGGCGCCGATGCGTTCCGCCGACCCGGACGCCATTGCGCTGCACTCCGGCTACCCGGCCCGCGACCTGCTGCCGGAACGGCTGTTGCGCAACGCCTTCGCCCGGGTGGGCCGGAGCGAGTCGGGGTGGACGCGGTCGTCGGTGGCGGGTGACCCCGACCTGCGGTCCTGGTTCGCCGGGGAGCTCGCGGCGGTCACCGCGGCCGGGACCACCCCGCCCGCGGCGCGCGACGTCGTCGTCCTGCCGGGAACCCAGAGCGGACTCAGCTCGGTGTTCCGGGCGCTCGTGGGTTCCGGGCACCCGGTGCTGGTGGAGTCCCCGACCTACTGGGGTGCCCTGCTGGCCGCGGCCCAGGCGGGGGTGGACGTCGTCCCGGTCCGGGGTGGCCCCGACGGGCCGGACCCGGCCGACCTGGCCCGCGCCTTCACCGAGACCGGCGCCCGCGCGTTCTACGCCCAGCCCACGTTCGCGAACCCCACCGGAGCGTGGTGGAGCGCGGAACGGGCCGACCAGGTCCTCGACGTGGTGCGCGCCCACGACGCCTTCCTCGTCGAGGACGACTGGGCGCACGACTTCGCCGTCGAGGGTGAGGTGTCGCCGGTCGCCGCCCGGGACGACGCGGGTCACGTCGTCTACCTGCGGTCGCTGACCAAGAGCGTGTCGCCGGCCGTGCGGGTGGGAGCGCTGGTGGCCCGCGGACCGGCCCGCGAGCGCATCCTCACCGACCGCCTCGCCGAGTCGGTCTACGTCAGCGCCTTCCTGCAGGCCGTGGCCCTGGAGGTCGTGACGGCTCCCGGCTGGCGCACCCACCTGCGGACGATGCGGGGGAACCTGCGGGCCCGTCGTGACCTGATGGTCGAGGAACTGCAGCGCCGGGTCCCCTCGGCGCACCTGGCGCTGGTCCCCGCCGGTGGCCTCAACCTGTGGGCCCGGTTGCCCGAGGGCACCGACGTCCAGCGCCTGGTGCGCGAGTGCGAAGCGGAGGGCGTGGTGGTCGCGGCGGGCGACGAGTGGTTCCCGGCCGAACCGTCGGGACCGTTCGTGCGGGTGAACTACTCCGGGCCCGAACCGGAGCGGTTCGGCGAGGGGCTCGCGATCCTCGGGCGGGTGCTGGCCCGGCAGGAGGGGTGAGGGCCGTCCCTGCCCTCCTTGCCGTCCTTGCGTGATCAGGAGAGGGTGGTCGGGTGCGACGCCTCACCCACCACGTCGGGACGACCCTCGACGGGTCCGTCGCCGGGCCCGCGGGTGAGTCCGACTCCTTCCCGGTCAGCACGTTCGACCGCGGGGCGGTGGTCCTGTCCTGCGCCAGGCAGCGCTGACGGCGGCCGGCCTCGGTGCCGGCGTGTTCCTCGTCGTCGAGGCCGCCCACCGGGTCGCCTCGCGGCGGGGGTTCCCGGCGGGCGGGGGAGGCGGCGCACCCGACGTCGTCCTCGTCCTCGGCTGCCCGTCCCGCCGCGACGGCTCGCTGCACCCCCTGCAGCGCTGGCGCACCGAGATCGCCGTCCGGACCGCACCCGCTGCGCGTCTGGTGTTCTCCGGTTTCGCGGGGAACCAGGGGCGCAGCGAGGCCGCGGTCATGGCCGAGCACGCCCGGGACGACCTCGCCGTCCCGCCCGACCGGATCGTGCTCGAGACCGCCGCCCGCACCACCTGGGAGAACGTCGAGCTCACCCTGGGGGAGCTGCAGCAGGGCGGACGGGTGGCCATCGCCTCCTCCCCGCTGCACGCGTTGCGCGCCCGCCGCTACCTCCTCCAGCAGCGGCCGGACCTGGCGCTGCGGCTGGTGCCCGCGGCGGACTACCGCTTCGGTGAACGGTGGCGCTGGAAGGCGCTGACCCTCCTCTACGACGTCCTGCGCTCGGTGTCGTTCCGGCTCCGCGTCGACCGAGCAGGTGAGACATCCGATGTCCAGTGACGAATACCGGGACTGGGAGCGCCTTGACACGGTCAGGCGCCGAGGGGAGGCTTCAGACATCCGAGGTCTTCTGCGCGGCTCGGTGCGGTCCGTGCCGCGGTGACACCGACGTCGCCCACCCTGCGCGCTACCGCGTTGTCCGGCCCCGGCGGCCGCTGAACCACCAACGCCTAGGAGAACCATGAAGATCATGCGCATCGGAGCACCGGGTTCGGAACGGCCCGTGGCCCTGCTCGGGGACGGTCGCCACGTGGACCTCTCGGAGGTGCTCGACCCGCGCACGGCGTGGACCGAGCAGGACCTCGACCGGGCCCGCGCGGCCCTCGCGGACGCCGCCCCGACCGACGTCGCGGGGCAGCGGGTGGGCAGCCCGATCCCCCGACCGGGCGCCGTCGTCTGCATCGGGCTGAACTACCGCGACCACGCGGCCGAGACCGGTGCGCAGGTGCCCGGAGAACCCGTCGTCTTCCTCAAGGTCCCCTCGACCGTGATCGGCCCCTTCGACGAGGTCCTCGTCCCGCGGGGCAGCGTGAAGACCGACTACGAGGTCGAACTCGGGGTCGTCCTCGGCCGCCGGGTCCGCTACCTGGACTCCGCCGAGGAGGGGCTGGCCGCCGTCGCGGGCTACGTCGTGTCGCACGACGTCTCGGAACGGGAGTTCCAGCTCGAACGGGGCGGTACCTGGGACAAGGGGAAGAACTGCGAGACGTTCAACCCGCTCGGTCCGTGGTTCGTCACGGCCGACGAGGTGCCCGACCCGACGTCGCTGGGCCTGCGGTGCTGGGTCGACGGTGAACTCCGTCAGGACGGTACGACGAAGGACCTGGTGTTCGGGATCGGTGAACTCGTCCGCTACCTCAGCCGGTTCATGGTGCTGGAGGCCGGTGACGTCATCAACACCGGGACCCCGGCGGGGGTGGCCCTGGGTCGGCCCGACCCGAAACCGTACCTGCGGGCCGGGCAGGTCGTGGAGTGCGAGATCGACGGCCTCGGCCGCATGCGGCAGACGGTGGGGGCGGCCTGATGGCCCGGTTCACGACGTTCACGACGCACGACGTGCGCTTCCCGACCTCGCGCGACCTCGACGGCTCCGACGCGATGAACCCCGACCCGGACTACTCCGCCGCCTACCTCGTCGTCGGCACCGACGCCGCCGACGGGTTGCAGGGGCACGGTTTCGCGTTCACCATCGGCCGCGGCAACGACGTGCAGGTCGCGGCCATCGAAGCCCTCGCCGGCCACCTCCTCGGCCGTGACGTCGACGCGGTGCTCGACGACATGGGCGCCACGTGGAAGTCCTTCGTCGACGACTCCCAGCTGCGCTGGCTCGGTCCCGAGAAGGGCGTCATGCACATGGCGATCTCCGCGGTCGTCAACGCGCTCTGGGACCTGCGGGCCAAACGGGCGGGGTTGCCGTTGTGGGACCTGCTGGGGCGCATGTCCCCGGAGGAGCTCGTCGCGCTCGTCGACTTCCGCTACCTGACCGACGCGCTGACCCGCGACGACGCGCTGCAGATCCTGCGCGCCGCGGAACCGGGACGGGCTGACCGCCGGGAAGAGCTGCTGCGCAGTGGTTTTCCCGCCTACACGACGACGCCCGGCTGGCTCGGCTACTCCGACGAGAAGCTCGTGCGGCTCGCGCACGAGGCCGTCACGGAGGGTTTCACCCAGATCAAGCTGAAGGTCGGCGCGAACGTCGAGGACGACGTGCGGAGGATGCGCATCGCGCGGGAGGCCGTCGGACCGGACGTGCGGATCGCCGTCGACGCCAACCAGCGCTGGGACGTCGGCCCCGCGATCGAGTGGATCGGAGCGCTCGCGCCGTTCGACCCGTGGTGGGTGGAGGAACCGACGAGCCCCGACGACGTCCTCGGTCACGCCGCGATCCGCCGGGCCGTGAGCCCCGTGAAGATCGCCACGGGTGAGCACGTGCAGAACCGGATCGTGTTCAAGCAGCTCCTGCAGGCCGGTTCCCTCGACGTGCTGCAGATCGACGCGGCCCGCGTCGCGGGGGTCAACGAGAACGTGGCGATCCTGCTGCTCGCCGCGAAGTTCGGCGTCCCGGTCTGCCCGCACGCGGGTGGCGTGGGGTTGTGCGAACTCGTGCAGCACCTGTCGATGTTCGACTTCGTCGCCGTCGCGGGAACCACGCAGGACCGGGTGATCGAGTACGTCGACCACCTGCACGAGCACTTCGTCGACCCCGTCGACGTCTCCGGCGGGTGCTACCACGCACCGCGGAACCCCGGTTTCAGCGCGGAGATCCACCCGGGGACCCTGCAGCACTTCGCCTTCCCGGACGGCGCCGAGTGGCGCCCCGTCACGACGGAGGTACCGGCGTGAGCGGGATGGACGGACTGCGGGTGCTGGTGACCGGGGGCGCCTCGGGGATCGGCGCGGCCACGGCCGCGCGCTTCGAGGAGGAGGGGGCGCGGGTCGTCGTGCTCGACCGCGACCCCGCCGAGGGGTTCACCTCGGTGGTGGCCGACCTCTCCGACGACGCCTCCGTCCGGGCGGCGGTCGCCGAGGCCGTCGAGACCCTCGGCGGGCTCGACGTCCTGGTCAACAACGCGGGGATCGGCGCCGCCGGGAGCGTCGCCGACAACGACGACGAGGAGTGGCACCGCGTGTTCGACGTCAACGTGCTGGGCATCGTGCGCACCACCCGGGCCGCGCTGCCGGCCCTGCGCGCCTCCGAGCACGCGGCCGTGGTGAACACGTGCTCCATCGCGGCGTGGACGGGACTGCCGCAGCGCGCCGTCTACTCCGCCACCAAGGGCGCCGTGCAGGCGCTCACCCTCGCGATGGCCGCCGACCACCTGGCCGACGGGATCCGGGTCAACTGCGTGAACCCGGGGACGGCGGACACGCCGTGGGTGCAGCGCCTCCTCGACGCCAGCGCCGACCCGGCGGCCGAACGGGCTGCGCTGCAGGCCCGGCAGCCCACCGGACGCCTGGTGAGCGCGGCGGAGGTCGCGCACGCGATCGTCCACCTCGCCGACCCGCGGTCCTCGGCCACCACCGGCGTCGCGCTGGCGGTGGACGGTGGCATGCACACGCTCCGTCTCCCCGCCCGGAGCGTGTGACGTGCTGGACCTCGGGCGCTGGGGACTGGGCGCGGCCGCCCTCGGGAACCTCTACACGGCCGTCGACGACGACACCGCCCGGGCGACCGTCGACGCCTGCTGGGACGCCGGGATCCGCTACGTCGACACCGCGCCGCACTACGGGCTCGGGCTGTCGGAGCAGCGGGTGGGTGCGGCGTTGCGCGAGCGGCCGCGCGGTGAGTTCGTGTTGGAGACCAAGGTGGGGCGACTCCTACGACCGGTGCCCGCTCGCGGGCGCGACGACGAGGGCGGGTTCGACGTCCCGGCGGCCTTCGAGCGGGTCTGGGACTTCTCCGCGGCGGGGGTGCGGAGGTCGGTGGAGGAGAGCCTGGAACGTCTCGGGCTGGACCACATCGACGTCGCGCTCGTGCACGACCCCGACGACCACGTCGAGCAGGCCCGGGCCGGGGCGTTCCCGGAACTCCTGCGGATGCGCGAGGAGGGACTGATCGCCGCCGTCGGCGCCGGGATGAACCAGACGGAACTCCCGACCCGGTTCATCGAGGAGTTCGACCTCGACGTCGTCCTCATCGCCGGGCGCTACCACCTGCTCGACGCCAGCGCGCTGACGGAGCTGTTGCCGACCGCGGTGCGCCGGGGAACGGCCGTCGTCCTCGGCGGCGTGTTCGCCTCCGGGATCCTCGCCCACGACGACCCGCCGGCCGAGGCCACCTACGCCTACGCACCGGCACCGGCGGAACTGCTGGAGCGGGCGCGGCGGATCGCGGTGGTCGCCCGCGAGCACGGGACGACGTTGCCGGCGGTGGCCGTGCAGGCCGCTTCCGCGCACCCGGGCGTCGCCTCGCTCGTGCTGGGGATGCGTTCCCCGGCGGAGGTCACCCGCAACGCGGCGCTCTTCGACAGCCCGGTGCCCCCGGAGGCCTGGGAGGCGTTGCAGCGGGAACGCCTGCTGCCCGAGGGGATGCCGGTACCGACGGAGGCCGGCGCGTGACGTCGGTGATCGACGCCCACCACCACCTCTGGGACCCCGCGGTCCGCGCGTACCCGTGGATGGTGGACGAGCTGGCGAGACCCTTCACCCTCGAGGACCTGCGGCAGGTGACGGCGTCGGCCGGGGTGGACCGCACCGTGCTCGTCCAGACCGTCTCCGACCTCGCCGAGACGCGGGAGTTCCTCGCGACCGCGGCCGCGTCGCAGGGGCTCGTCGCCGGCGTCGTCGGCTGGGTGGAACCGACCGGCGACGTCGCGGGGCAGATCGCGGAACTCCGGGACGGGCCGGGGGGCGACCTCCTCGTCGGGGTCCGCCACCAGGTCGAGGACGAGGCCGACCCGGACTGGTTCGCCCGTCCCGGGGTGGTGGACGGTGCGCGGTCGGCCGCCGGCGCGGGGTTGGTGACCGACCTCCTCGTGCGCTTCGACCAGCTCGCGTCCGCGGCCAGGCTCGTGGACGCGGTGCCCGACGGTCGTTTCGTCCTCGACCACGGGGCCAAACCCCCGATGGGTACCGAGGACTACGGCGTCTGGAAGGCGGGCGTCCGCGAGCTCGCCCGCCGCCCGCAGGTCGTCGGCAAGCTCTCCGGCCTCTTCACCCTGGACCACCAGGAACTCCTCCCCGACGCCGTCGCCCACCTGATCGACGTCCTCGGCCCGGACCGGCTGGTCTTCGGGACCGACTGGCCGGTCAGCACCCTCGCCCGCGAGTACGCCGACGTCGTGGCCCGCACCCGGGAACTCCTGAGCGGGTTCTCGAGCAGCGAACGCGACGCCGTCCTGGCCGGGAACGCCGTCTCCACCTACCAGCTGCAACCCCTCTGAGAGGACCACGCCGTGGCCATGTTCACCGACGCCCCGCAGCGTCCCGAGTTGTACCGGAAGTTCGAACGCGAGGTCCCGCAGTGGTACCGGGACGTCAAGTTCGGCATCTTCGTCCACTGGGGCGCCTACTCGGTGCCGGCCTGGGCCGAACCCATCGGTGAGCTCGGCACGATCGACCCCCACGAGTGGATGAAGCACAACCCCTACGCCGAGTGGTACGCCAACACCATCCGCCTCGACGGGTCCCCCGCCCAGCAGCACCACACGGAGGTGCACGGCGGGAAGCCCTACGACGAGTTCCTCGACGAGTGGTCCGCGTCGGAGTTCGACCCGGCCGACCTGGTGGCGCTCTTCCGGCGCGCGGGTGCGGGGTACCTCGTCCCGACCACCAAGCACCACGACGGCATCACGCTGTGGGACGCCCCGGGCACGGGAACCCGCAACACCGTGGCCCGCGGTCCGCGGCGGGACATCGTCGCCGAGTTCGCGGCGGCCGCACGCGCCGCCGGGATGAAGTTCGGCACCTACTACTCCGGCGGTCTCGACTGGCACTTCACCGACCTGGCCCCGCACGACGGCGACCCGCTGCTGGAGAACCGCCCGGTGGACGCGGCGTACAACTCCTACGCCTTCGCCCACGTCGCCGACCTCATCGCGAAGTACGCCCCGGACGTCCTCTGGGGTGACATCGAGTGGCCCGACGCCGGCAAACCCGACGGCCCGGAGAGCTTCGCCCGCATCCTCGAGCAGTACTACGCCGCCGTGCCCGACGGGGTGGTCAACGACCGCTGGGGCCTGACGCACTGGGACTTCCGGACGAGCGAGTACCAGGCCGGTCGCGACGCCGAGTCGCAGGGCGTGTGGGAGAACTGCCGCGGGATCGGCTACTCCTTCGGCTACAACCAGGTCGAGGACGCCTCGCACTACCTCGACGGACCGGGCGCCGTGCGCCACCTGCTGGACGTCGTCTCCCGCGGCGGGAACTTCCTGCTCAACGTCGGCCCCGACGAGGCGGGCCGCATCCCGGAACTGCAGCGGCGCTGCCTCGAACAGGTCGGGGACTGGATGGAGGTCAACTCCTCCGCGGTGCACGGGACGACGACGTGGGCGGAGGGTTCCGCCGCGGAGGATCCGTGGGTCCGCTTCACCCGCAGCGGTGACGTGGTGCACGCCGTCGTCGACGCGAGCGGCCCGGTGACCCTCGACGTCCCCGCCGGGGCGCTCTCGCCCGCCTCGGCCCGGCTGCCCGACGGCACCCCGGTGCCGGCGCGGGAGGAGGACGGCCGGGTCGTGCTCGAGGTCCCCACCACGACGGTGCCCGGTCCGGTCGTGGTGGACCTCGACCTGGCGTGACGGTCAGGCGGGCGGGAGCGGTCCGCCGCCACCGCGGTCGGCACTGACCGATCGCAACCACTGCTCGACACCCGCGACGTGGACCTCGGCCCAGGCCCGGGCCACGTCGTGGCGGCGCGTGGCCATCGCCTGCTGGATGGCGCGGTGCTCGTCGAGGGTCCGGGTCGTCGCGGACTCCTGGGTCAGCCCGCGCCACACGCGGGCCCGGTGCAGCGGGCCGGAGAAGCTCTCGATGAGGGAGGCGAGGACGGAGTTCCCCGACCCCAGGGCGATCCGTCGGTGGAACTCCTGGTCGTTGGCGACCAGGTCCTCCACGGTGGGGTCGGGACCCAGCTCGTCGAGCAGGTCGGCGAGTCCGGCGATCTCGGCGTCGTCCATGCGGGTCGTCGCCATCGACGTCGCGGCGGGTTCGAGGAGCCGCCGGACCTCGAGGAACTCCAGCAGCGAGTCGTCGCGCTGGACGTCCACGACGAACGTCACCGCGTCCAGCATCACCCCGGGTTCGAGGCTGGAGACGTAGGTGCCGTCCCCCTGCCGGACGTCGAGGACGTTGATGAGGGCCAGCGCCCGGACCGCTTCGCGCAGCGAGTTGCGGGACAGCCCGAGGGCGGCGCTGAGTTCCGCCTCGCGGGGCAGCCGGTCACCCGGGCGGAGCTCCCCGCCGAGGATCATCTGCTTGATCTGCTCGATGGCCTCGTCGGTGAGCGCCACGTCAGCCGTTCCCGCGCTGCTGGTCCCGGAAGCTCCACACGAACGGCAGACCGTCGTCCCCGCCGGAGTAGTCGTCGGCCGCCGACTGCAGGGGAGTCACCCGCGCCTGCCAGGCCAGGTTCGCGGGGTGCTCCCGGAGGTGTTCGCGCATCACCTGGTAGTCCTCGACGTCGAGCCAGTGGAAGACGTCGCAGCCGTCGCGCCAGATCCGCCAGTCGCGCACCCCGGCCTCGGCCAGGGCCTGCAGGAGGTCGTCGGGAACCCTCGCGTGCAACCGGTCGTAGTCCTCGACCGCGTCCTCGTGCAGGCGGGTGTGCAACGTCCTCTCCATGCCGCAACGCTACCCGCAGTCCCCCCGCGGAGTTCAGGGTTGGCGACGTTCGACCCGCCAGGGCCCGGCGTCGTCCAGGGGGGCCGGACCGGCGTCGGCCACGAAGACCAACCGGTCGTGCAACCGGGAGGTCCGGCCCTGCCAGAACTCCACCTCCCGGGCCCGCACGAGGTACCCGCCCCAGTGCGGGGGCACCGGCACGTCGTCCGCGGAACCGGTGTCCGGCCAGCGTTCCCGCAGTTCCGCCTCGCGCGCGTGCAGGGCGGCGGCGGAGGGGACGGTCTGCGACTGCTCGCTCGTCCAGGCCCCGATGCGGGAACCGTGGGGCCGGCTGACGAAGTAGGCCTCGGTCTCGGCCCGGGGGACCTCCTCGGCCACACCACGGACGGAGACCTGACGGTGCAGGCCGTGCCAGCCGAAGAGCAGCGAGACCCGCGGGTCGTGGGCGATCCCGCGGGCCTTGCGGGAACGCTGGTTGGTGAAGAACACGAACCCCCGGCCGTCGACCGCCTTGAGCAGGACGGTGCGGGCCGAGACGCCGTCGGCGTCCACCGTCGCCACGACCATCGCGTTGGGTTCGACCACGTCGGCGGCCACGGCGGCCGAGTACCAGTCCTGGAACTGCGCGAGCGGTGTCGCGGCGAGGGTCGACTCGTCGAAGGAGGTGGTGCCGTAGTCGACACGACGGGCAGCGGGGTCTTCCACGGGACCACGGTATCCCCGCGGCTCAGCCGCCCGTCAGCCGCCAGGTGGTTCCCGCGGGGAGCTCACGGTCCGCGCCGTCGGGCGTGAAGAGGTGCAGCGGCTCCGGACCGACCGCGCGGGCCCGCGTCCCGTCGCTGACCAGACCGCTGCGCTCGGGGAGGCCGATCACGACGCGACCGCGGCTGCGGGACCAGTGCCGGAGTTCCGCCGTGAGCGAGGGTTCGTGGTGCGGCCGGAGGACGGCCCCGGCGACGCGGTCGAACCCGAGGGTGTCGGTGACGCCGGCGTGGTTCGGGTCCAGTCCCTCCGCGATCGCGATGTCCGCGCCGAGCAGGACGGCTCCCGCGCTCCCGCCGTAGACCAGCCCGCCGCCGTCGAGGAACGTCCGCAACGGTGGCCAGAGGCCGCGCTGCCGGATCTCCCGAGCCAGGTCGAAGGTGTTGCCGCCCGGGACGGCCACCACGTCCACCCCGGTCAGGTCACCGTCCCCGTCGTCCTCGTCGTCCTCGCCCACGCCCCAGGCCTGCACCGTGAACTCGCCCCGGGCGGCCAGGGCGGCGCGGAACCAGCGGACGCTGCCGTCGCGCTGTGCCCCAGGAGCCATCGCGAACGGCCAGAGGGCGACGCGGCGACCCGGCAGGAACACCTCGTCCCACAGCAGTGCTTCGTCGTGCTCGTCCCCGCCGCCGCCGAGGTGGACCGTCACGCCATCACCCCGTCACCCCGTCACCCCGCCGTGCGTCGTGGCACCGCCCGGTCGCTCGTCCTCGGCGTCGGTTCCCGGACCGGGACGGGACGCCCGTTCGCCGGGCAGGGACACGTCGTCGACCTCCACCCGTCCAGGATGCCGCACGGGCGGCTCGCGCGGGGGCGGGCCCCGGTGCGGGTGGGACAGGGCACCGCGAACCCGCTGACGCGCGGACGACCATCGGCTACCTTGTCGCCGAAGGCTCTGGAAACGTTCGCAGGGCAGCAGGGAGGTCGTGGTGGGTCCAGGTCGTCCGCCCACGATGCGTGACGTCGCAGCGCACGCCGGGGTCAGCGTCAGCACCGTCTCGCGGGTCGTCAACGCCGAGAGGTACGTCGACCCGGGGACGCGCGAGAAGGTCGAGGCGTCCGTCGCGAGCCTGGGGTTCCTGCGCAACGAGAGCGCCCGCACGCTCCGGCCGGGGCAGCGCACCGCGACCATCGCCCTCGTCGTCGAGGACCTCACGAACCCCTTCTCCGCCGACCTGGCCCACGGGGTCGAACTCGTCGCGGCCGGCGCGGGGTACGTGATGCTGCTGCTCTCGACCGGTCGCGACGCGAACGGCGACCGGGACCGGGCCCGGGAACGCGAGATCGTCGCCGAACTGCTGAGCCGCCGGGTGGACGGCGTCCTGATCGTCCCGGGGGCCGACGACGCGGACGGCCACTACGCCGCGCTGGCCGAGCGCGCCCCCGTCGTCTTCGTCGACCGCCTCCCGCGCGGGGTCCGGGGTGACGTCGTCCTGCTGGACAACTCCGGCGGCAGCCGGCGTCTCACGACGTGGTTGCTGGAGCGGGGGCACCGCCGGATCGGTTACGTCGGCGGCGACCAGCGGTCCGGTCCGGGATCCCGCCGGTACGCGGGGTTCCGCGCGGCGCTCAAGGCGGCGGGGATCGGCGAGGAGCCCGAACTGCTCCGGTTCGGTCACCACAGCAGCGACGAGGCCAGGACCGCGACGAACGGGCTCCTCGCGCTGTCGCGACCGCCCACCGCGCTGTTCTGCGACAACAACCGGATGACGGTCGGTGCGCTGCTCGCCGTCCACCGGGCGCGGGCCGACGTCGTCCTCGCGGGTTTCGACACCGTGGAACTCGCCGAGGTCCTCGTGGACCGGGTCGCCCTCGTGACCTACGATCCCGTCGACGTCGGTCGCCGGGCGGCGAGGCTGCTCACCGAGCGGCTGTCCGGCGAGACGTCCGCCCCACGTCGCATCACCGTTCCGGTCGAACTCGCGGAGTTCGGCAGCTGAAGAAGGACCGTCGAGGAGGACGTCGTGCACGACCAGCGTCAGGTCACCGAAGCCCGTCTGGAACGAGCGGTCGTGCAACGCATCGCGCCCGCCGTGCACACCCGGTCCCTGCCCCTGGAGGTGGCCGCCTGGCCCGCACCGGGTGAACCCGTCCCGATCGAGGAGGGCCTCGGCGCGACGTACGGCGAGTTCGCCGTGGGGCAGGCCTGGGGACCGCCCTGGAGCACCACCTGGTTCCGGTTGCGCGGGGAGGTCCCGGCGGACTGGGCCGGACGTGAGGTCGAGGTCGTGTTCGACCTGGGCACCGACGCCCGCAACGTGGGGTTCCAGGCCGAGGGGCTCGTCTACACGCCGGCGGGCGAACCGGTGAAGTCCATCAACCCGCTCTCGACCTGGATCCCGGTGCCGGCCGGGACGACGACGTTCGAGTTCTTCGTCGAGGCCGCGGCCAACCCCGACGTGCTCGGTGGCGGCGGGCGGGCGTTCGACCCCTCCCCGATGGGTGACGTGCTGACCGCCCCGAGGGACCCGCTCTACGTCCTGGCCCGCGCCGACCTCTGCGTGCGCGACGTCGAGGTCGCCGAACTGCTGAGCGACCTCGAGGTCCTCGGCGGGCTGATGGTGGAACTCCCGCTCGAGGACGCCCGGCGCCACGAACTCCTGCGGGGCATCGACCTGGCGCTCGACGCCCTCGACCCGCACGACGTGGCCGGCTCCGCCGCCCGGACGCGGGCGGTGCTCGCTCCGTTGTTCGCCGCGAAGGCCCGCGCCTCGGCGCACCGCGTCAGCGCCGTCGGCCACGCGCACATCGACTCCGCGTGGCTCTGGCCCCTGCGCGAGACGGTCCGCAAGGTCGCGCGGACGGCGGCGAACGTCACCCAGCTGATGGACGTGCACCCCTCCTTCGTCTACGCCATGAGTTCCGCCCAGCAGTTCGCCTGGATCGCCGAGCACCGCCCCGAGGTGCACGCGAAGGTGAAGCGGCGCATCGCCGAGGGACGTTTCGTCCCCGTCGGCAGCATGTGGGTCGAGTCCGACACCAACATGGTCGGGTCCGAGGCCATGGTCCGCCAGTTCCTCGAGGGCAAGGGGTACTTCGCCCGCGAGTACGGGATCGACACCGAGGAGGCGTGGCTCCCCGACTCCTTCGGGTACTCGGCGGCGTTGCCGCAGATCATGAAGCTCGCCGGGGTCCGCTGGTTCCTCACCCAGAAGATCTCCTGGAACACCGACAACAAGTTCCCGCACCACACCTTCGACTGGGAGGGCATCGACGGCACCCGGATCTTCACCCACTTCCCGCCCGTCGACACCTACAACTCCGAGCTCTCGGCGAAGGAACTCGCGCACGCCGCCCGGAACTACCAGGAGAAGGGCCGCGCCGGCTGGTCCCTCGTCCCGTTCGGCTGGGGCGACGGTGGCGGTGGCCCCACCCGCGAGATGCTCTCCCGCGCCGACCGCCTCGGGGACCTGGAGGGCTCGACGAGGGTCTCCCTGCACTCACCCCGCGAGTTCTTCACCACGGCCGAGGCGGACTACCCCGACCGGCCCGTCTGGTCCGGCGAGCTGTACCTGGAGCTGCACCGCGGCACGTACACCTCGCAGGCGAAGACCAAGCAGGGCAACCGGCGCAACGAGCACCTGCTGCGCGAGGCCGAGCTCTGGGCCACCACGGCGAGCGTCCGGCACGGAGCGGAGTACCCCGCGGCGAGGTTGCAGGAGTTGTGGCGGACGGTGCTGCTGCACCAGTTCCACGACATCCTGCCCGGTTCCTCGATCGCGTGGGTGCACCGCGAGGCCGCGGCCACCCACGCCCGGGTCGGCGCGGAACTCGAGGGGCTCATCACGACCTCGTTGGCGACGGTGGCGGGGGAGGGCACGACCGCGCTCGTCGCCAACCCCACCCCGCACCCGCGCACCGGGGTGCCCGCGCTCGGTCTCGGCGTCGCGGAACCCTCCGCCGCCGTCGTGACGTCCACCTCCGACGGCCCCGACACCGTCCTGGACAACGGGGTGCTGCGGGTGCGCGTCGACGCGGCCGGCAACGTCACCTCCGTCCTCGACCTCACCGCCGACCGGGAGGTGCTGCTGCCGGGGACGCACGCCGGTCTGCTGCAGCTGCACCGCGACACCCCCAACAAGTGGGACGCCTGGGACGTCGACGCGCACTACCGCCACGTCGTGCGCGACCTCGTCGAGGCCGACTCCGTCGAGCTGCACGCCGACGAGGGGGAGGGGGCGAGCGTCGTCGTCACCCGGTCCACCGGTGCGAGCACCCTCGTCCAGACGGTCCGGTTGCCGCGCGGGGAGTCCCGCATCGCCTACACCCTCGACGTCGACTGGCACGAGCGCGAGGCGATGCTCAAGGCGGCCTTCGGCCTCGACGTCCACGCCGACCGCTCCGCCTCCGAGATCCAGTTCGGTCACGTGTTCCGGGCGACCCACGAGAACACCAGCTGGGACGCTGCCCGGTTCGAGATCTGCGCGCACCGCTGGCTGCACGTCGCGGAGGCCGGGTACGGCGTCGCGGTGACGAACTCCGCCACCTACGGTCACGACGTGACCCGCTCGGTCGTGGCCGACGGCCGCCCCGGCACCACGGTGCGGTTGTCGCTGCTGCGGGCCCCGCTCTCGCCGGACCCGGAGACCGACCAGGGCCGTCACGTCCTGGAGTACTCCCTCGTGGTGGGGGCGGACATCGCCGACGCCGTGCGCGAGGGGTACCGGCAGAACCTGCCGGAACGGGTCGTCACCGGCGCCGGTCCGGTCGCACCACTCGTCGCCGTCGACGTCCCGGGCGTGGTGGTGGAGGCCGTGAAGCTCGCCGAGGACGGGTCGGGCGACGTCGTCGTCCGGCTCTACGAGTCCCTGGGGGCACGCGAGCGCGCCCGGCTCACCTGGGGTTTCCCGGTCGCGTCGGTGTCCGAGGTCGACCTGCTCGAACGCCCGCGGGAGGAAGGCGTGACGAGCGTGCAGGACGGCGGGGCGAGCGTCTCGCTGCGCCCCTTCCAGATCCTCACCCTCCGCCTCGCCCGGGCCTGATCAGGGCGTGTCCCGCAGGACGGCGCCGGGGGGTGGGGGAGCGCCGACCACCCACCCGGCGTCGGCCGCGGCGGCGAGCGCAGCGGTCAGGGTGGTGCGTTCCGGCCGGCCGCTCGCCCGGGCCAGCGCGGCGACGGTGTCGAACTCCGGCATCACCTGCCGGACGATCCCGTCGGCGTGGCCGACCTTCACCGCGACGCTCCCGCCCTCGACCGCCACGTCGACCCAGCCCCGCGGCAGCGCGAACCGGGTGCAGTCGCTGCGGCGCACGCCCAGCGTCGACGTGCTCGCGACCACCTCCGCCTCGAGCGCGTCGGCGCGTTCGGGCGCGGCCAGCACGGTGAGGACGTGCGCCGGGCGGCCCTTCTTCATGAGGACGGGGACGAGCCACGCGTCGTCGGCGCCGGCGGCGAGCAACCCCGCGAGGACCCCCGGCCACAACCGGGGGTCGAGGTCGTCGACGTTCGCCTCGAGCTGGACCCCGCTGCGGCGCGGAACCGCTGCGGCCGTGCGCGTCCCGACGACCACCCGGGTCACGTTCGGACGCCCGGCGACGTCGCGCGTCCCCGCCCCGGTGCCCGACCCCGTGACCCGCAGCCCGGGCAGGTCCTCGTCCTCGCCGAGCGCCGCGAGGAGGGCCATCCCGGTGGGGGTGGTGAGTTCGCCCTCGCCGCCGGCCAGCACCCGCCGGCCCCGGGAGAGTTCCACGACGGCGGGGACGGGGACGGGGATCGAGCCGTGCGCGGCCCGGACCCGTCCTGAGCCGAGGGCCACGGCTCCCGAGCTCACGGTGGTGATCCCGAGGTCGTGCAGCGCGGCGCAGACCCCGACGACGTCGGCGATCGAGTCGAGCGCGCCGACCTCGTGGAAGTGCACGTCGGCCGCGGGCACCCCGTGGACGTGGCCCTCGGCCCGGGCCAGCAGCGCGAACACCGCGGTGGCGTCGTCGCGCACCCGGTCCGCGAGGCCCGCGCCGGTCAGCATCGCCTCGATGCTCGACCAGCTGCGGTGCGGCGGGTCGTCGTCGAGCAGTCCCACCTCCGCCTTCGTGGCCCGCAGCCCGGCCCGGGTGACGGTCGCCGTCGAGATCGCCACGGCGTCCCCCACGACCGCGGCCACGGCGACCCGGACGGCGTCCAGCGACGCGCCCGCGTCCAGCAGGGCGCCGAGCAGCATGTCCCCGGCGATGCCGGCGGAGACGTCGATCCACGCGTGCGTCATGCCCCGTCCTCCTGGGGTGCGGCGATCTGCGCGGCCAGGTGGCCTGCGCCGTAACCGTTGTCGATGTTCACGACGCTCACCCCCGGCGCGCACGAGTTCAGCATGGTCAGCAGCGGCGCGAGCCCGCCGAACGCCGCGCCGTAGCCGACGGAGGTCGGCAACCCGACGACCGGGGCGCTCACCAGCCCGGCGACGACGCTGGGCAGCGCGCCGTCCATCCCGGCGGCCACGACGATCACCCGGGCCCGGCGGAGCAGGTCGAGGCGGGCGAGCACGCGGTGCAGCCCGGCGACGCCGACGTCGACGACGAGTTCGCTGCGCCGGCCCAGGTAGCCCGCGGTGAGGTGCGCCTCCCGCGCGGCGGGCAGGTCGGAGGTCCCCGCGGCGAGGACGACGACGAGGCCGCCCCGCGGTTCCGGCCGCGTCGGCGGCCAGGCCAGCAGCCCGGCGCTCTCGTCGTGGAACGCGTCGGGCAGGACGTCCAGGACGGCGGCGGCGTGCCCGGCACCGGCCCGGGTGAACAACGTCGTGACGTCGGGACGCCCGGCAAGCGCGGTCGCGATGCGCCGCACCTGCTCGGGGGTCTTGCCGGCGCAGTAGACCGCCTCGGGGTAGCCGCGCCGCGCTCCGCGGTCCAGGTCGAGCTCGGCGATCCCGGCCAGCGGGTCGGGGAGCGGCTCAGCCACGCTGCAGCACCTCCAGGGTGAACGCCCCGGACTGCATCCCGGCGAGGTCGAGGGTCGCCCAGCGGAACCCCGCCCCGCGCACGGCGCTCAGCACCTCCGGGCGCAGCTCGCCGGCCGCGCGCAGCAGGTCCTCGGGGTGCAGCTCCAGCCGGGCGATCTCGCCGTGGTGGCGGACCCGGACGTCCGGCAACCCCAGCGCGTGCAGCGCCGCCTCGGCGGACTCGACCTGGGCGAGCTTGGCCGGGGTGACCTCCTGGTGGTGCGGGATGCGCGACGCGAGGCACGGCGCGGCGGGTTTGTCGGCGCAGGGCAGGGCCCAGGCCCGGGCGAGCGCGCGGACCTGCGCCTTGTCCATGCCGGCGTCGGCCAGTGGCCGCAGGACCCGGTGCGCCGCAGCCGCTCTCGACCCCGGACGGTCGGGGCGCCGGGCGTCGTCGGCGTTCTCGCCGTAGGCGACGGCGTCCAGCCCGTGCGCCTGCACGACGTCGTCGTCGATCCGCTGGAACAGCTCGTCCTTGCAGTGGAAGCAGCGGTCCGGGCCGTTGGCGCGGTAGGCGGGGTTGTCGCCCTCGCGGGTCGCGACCTCCAGCACCCGGACCCCGACGTGGGCGGCGACGTCGTGGGCCGCGACCCGTTCGCTCGCGGGCAGGCTCGGGGACACCCCGAGGACGGCGGTCACCCGCGACGCTCCCAGCGTGCGCGCCGCGGCCGCCAGCACGACGGAGGAGTCGACCCCGCCGGAGAACGCGACGCCGAGCCGCTCGATGCCCTCGAAGCAGCGCGCCAGCGGGCCGGGCACCCCGTCCCGGTCGGGGGGGACGGGTGACGAGCTGGGCATCGCGGTTCCTTCCGGTTCGCTCGGGCGACCGCACGCGCACGGTCCTGCACCCCATTCAAGCCACCCGGGACAGCGGGGACCACCACGGTTGCCAGGAGTTGCTACGGTCGCCCGCAACCGCGGTGCGACGGGGCGACGGGGGACCGGAGGTGGGGACGTGGACGAGATCGCGCCCGGGGTCTCCCCCGAACCTCCCGAGCCGGCCCGCGACGCCGGCGTCACCATCTACGACGTCGCGGCGGCCGCCGGGGTGTCCGCCTCGACCGTCTCGCGGGCGCTGTCGAAACCCGGGCGGGTGAGCTTCCGCACCGCCGAACACGTCCGCCGGGTGGCCACCGGGCTGGGGTACCGGTCCTCGCGGACGCTGCTGCCGATGTCCGCCCGCGGGACGGGCGTGCTCGCCTTCGTGGTGGCCGACATCGCCAACCCGGTGTTCGTCGGGATGATCCGCGGGGCCGAGCGCGCCGCGGCCCGCAACGACCTCACCCTGGCGATCGTCGAGACGCAGGAGTCCGAGCACGCCGAGGCGCAGGCCCTGGCCCGTCTGGAGGCGACGGTGGACGGTTTCGTCCTGGCCTCCTCCCGGCTGAGCGACCAGGCGATCCGGGCGGTGGCGAAGCGCCGGCCGGTCGTCGTGCTGAACCGTTCCGTCGGGTCGGTCACCTCGGTGCTCAGCGACAACGTCCGGGCCGTCGAGAAGGCCGCCGAGCACCTCGTGGAGCGGGGACACTCCTCCATCGCCTACCTCGCCGGGCCCGAGAACTCCTACGCGGACGGGACCCGCTGGCGCGGTCTGCAGGAGGCGGGTCTGGAGCTGGACCTGCGGGTCGTCCGCATCGGCGCGAACCTGCCCACCCTGCGCGGGGGGGCCGAGGCCGCGCGGGTCTGGGGGAGGCGCCCGACCACCGCGGTCATCGCCTACAACGACCTCATGGCCATCGGGTTCCTCAAGGCGGTGACCGCGGGCGGGCGCCGTGTCCCGCAGGACGTCAGCGTCATCGGGTTCGACAACATCGTGGACGCCGAACTCGTCGGGCTGACCTCGATCGCGGCCCCGCTGGTGGACATCGGCGCGACCGGGGTCGCGCACGTGGCCTCCGGCAGCGTCCGGCCCGTCGGTGGTGCTCTCGACGGACTCACCGGCGAACCCGTCCTGCTGCCGGCCTGGCTCGTCGTGCGCGGGTCCACCGGCCCCCACGCCGGCTCACGTCCCGGCCGGCGCCCGGCGACCTCAGTCCCTCGGGGTCAGCGCCGCGAGGCGTGACGCGACGAGCTCCACGAGCTCGCGGTCCTTCCCGAGCCCGGGGTGCAGCAGGTCCAGGACGTCTGGGACCCCTTGCGCCGCAGCGTGCCCCGCCCGGTCCGCCGACGGGTCGTCGACGGGCGCCCCGACGCCCCGCAGGTGCAGGACCCACGCCGCGATCGCGGTCGCGCAGCCCACCGGGGACCGGCCGCCAGCGCGTTCGGCCAGCAGCGCGGGGACGATCCGCAACGGCAGCTTGAGCGAACCGCCGGCGGCGATCTGCGCGAGCAGGTGCCGCACCCCGGGGTTCGCGTAGCGCTCCAGCAACGCCGCCCGGTACGCGGTGAGCTCCTCGGCCGGGAGGTCGAGGTGACGGCAGGCCTCGTCCCAGAACTCCTCGACCCAGCCCCGGCACTCCGGATCGGCGACGGCGTCGGCGATGGTGCGGTGGCCCCGCACGCTCGCGGCGTAGGCCAGCAGCGAGTGCGACCCGTTGAGCAGCCAGAGCTTGCGCCGCTCGTAGGGGGTCACGTCGTCGACGAAGGTCACCCCGGCGCTCTCCCAGGCCGGGCGGCCGGCGGGGAAGCGTCCGCTGACGACCCACTCCGAGAACGGCTCCGTCGGGACGGGCGCCTCGTCGGTGGTCCCGGTCAGCGCGGTCACGGTGGCGAGCACCTCCTCGGTCGTCGCGGGCGTGATCCGGTCGACCATGGAGTCGGCGAAGTCGACCTCCGCCCCGATCCACGCGTGCAGCGCGGGGTCGAGGAGTTCCGCCAGCTCCAGCACGACCGTCGCCGTCACCGCCCCGTTGTGCGCGAGGTTGTCGCAGGAGAGCACCGTGACCGGGCCCGCTCCGGACTCCCGGCGGGCGGCGAGACCCGCGACGAGACGCCCCGGCAGGGTGCTCACCGGAGCGGTGACGTCGGTGCGCAGGGCCTGCAGGTCGGTGACGACGTCGGAGCGGTCGACGTCGAGGTGCCCGTCGCCCGTGCGCAGGTAGGCGGCCTCGGTCGCCGTGATCGTGACGATCGCCGTCTCGCGGCGGCGCAGCAGGTCCAGGTAGGCCTCGTGGTCGGTGCTGGGGTGCACCTGCGCGAGCGACCCGATCACCTCGGCGTGGTCGCCGTCGGCCCCGCGCACGAGCAGCGTGTAGAGCCCGTCCTGGCGGTCGAGACGGACCGCGGCGTCGGGACGACGGCCGGTGAACGCGGCGATGCCCCACTCCGCGGCGTCGGTGGCGTGCGCGGTGTACCAGGCCTGGTGAGCGCGGTGGAAGTTCCCCAGCCCCAGGTGCACGATGCGCACCGGGGGCGCGGGCGGGGTCCCGGGCAGGTCGCGGGACAGGCGCACGGTCTGGGAGCCGGTCTGGGTGCGGGTCACAGTCGGAACGCCTTCCGCGGGTTGCGGGTCACGAGGTCGACGATCGTCTCGGCCGCCTCGTCCTCCTCGAGCCGGCCGTCGGCGACGAGGGTGGAGAGGTGGACGGCGTCGAGACGGCGCGCCATGTCGTGGCGGGCGGGGATCGAGCAGAACGCGCGGGTGTCGTCGATGAACCCCGACGACTTGGAGAACCCCGCCGTCTCGGTGACCGCAGCACGGGCCCGCCCGATCGCGTCGGGGGCGTCGAGGAACCACCACGGCGCCCCCACGTGCACCGCGGGGTAGAAACCGGCCAGCGGGGCGATCTCGCGGGAGAACGTCGTCTCGTCCAGGGTGAACAGGACCAGCTGGAACCCGGGGTTCGTCCCGAAGTCCTCCAGCACCGGCCGCAGCGCGCGGGTGAACTCGACCTGGACGGGGATGTCGGCGCCGACGTCCTTGCCGAACTCCCGCGCGGTCGGGCCGTGGTGGTCGCGGCACACCCCCGGGTGAAGGGTCATGACGAGACCGTCCTCCGACGACATCCGCGCCATCTCCCAGAGCAGGTGCCGGCGCAGCGTCGTGGCCTCGGCCTCCCGCAGTTCGCCCTTGCGGGCCAGCGCGTAGAGGTCGGCGGCCGTGCCCGCGTCGAGCTTGTCGGTGCGGACGTCGACGTGGCTGTGGTCGGCCGACACGGCACCGTGGGCGCGGAAGTGGTCGCGCCGGTCCTGCAGCGCCGCGAGGAACCCCCGGAAGTCGCCGGTGTCGATCCCGGACACCTCGTGCAGGCGGTCGGCGTGGTCGTTCCAGTCGGGTGCACCGACCTCGAGGTAGCGGTCGGGCCGGAACGTCGGGACCACCCGGCCGGTGAACGTCGGGTCCTGCGCCAGCAGCCGGTGGTCGGCGAGGTCGTCGCACGGGTCGTCCGTCGTGGCCAGGACCTCGACGCCGAACCGCTCGAACAGGGCCCGGGGCCGGAACTGCGGGGTCGCCAGCGTCGCGGCGATGCGGTCGTGGATCTCGTCGGCGGTGTCGGCCGAGGGGCGGACGTCGACGCCGAAGAGTTCCACCAGCTGGACCTGCATCCAGTAGCGCACCGGGGTCCCGCGGTAGGCGGACCAGTTCTCGCAGAGCAACCGGAACGCCCGGCGGGACCCGTCGGCGTCCAGGGTGGTGCCCACCCCCAGGTCGCCGAGGTGGACGCCCTGGGCGTGCAGCATCCGCGTCACGTAGTGGTCGGGGGTGATGAGCAGCGACGTCGGGTCCCCGAAGGGGGTGTCGTGGGCGAGCCACGCCGCCGGCACGTGGCCGTGGGGGGAGAGGATGGGCAACCCCGAGACCTGGGCGTGCAGCCGCCGCGCGATCTCCCGGCGGACGGGGTCCGCGGGCAGCAGGCGGTCGGGGTCGAGCTGCAGCGGCGCAGCGGGCGTGGGCGACGACATGGGTCAACCTGAGCCCGGTCGCCGCGCCGCGGGCCACTAGTTGCCGGGAGTTGCCACCGCAGGGCGTCCCCCCTCGACAGCCCCGGGTGCCGAGATCCAGGCTCGGCGGGTGAACGTCACCGCGAGACCAGAGTGGGCGGACAGCTACGGCACCGATCCGGGTGATCCCACCCGCGCCGACGTCATCGGCGGCCCGGGCGAACGCCTCGACCCCGCCGCCGTCGACGCCTTCGTCCGCGACGTCGTCACCCGCACCGCCGTCGACGGGAAGCGGGTCTGCCTCGTCGTCCCCGACGCCACCCGCAGCTGTCCGCTGCCGCAGCTGCTGCGGGCCGTGCACGCGGGCCTGGCCGGTCGGGCGAGCAGCGTCGACGTCGTGATCGCCCTCGGCACCCACCAGGGCATGAGCGAGGAGCAGCTCGCCCGCCACCTCGGCCACCCGGTCGGTGACCCGGGGGCGGTCTACCCGGGGTGGAACGTCGTCAACCACGCCTCGTGGGACCCGGCGACCTTCACCACCCTCGGCACGATCCCCGCGCAGCGCCTGGCCGAACTCACCGGGGGGTTGTTGACGGGGCCGGACGTCGAGGTGGCGATCAACCGCCTCGTCGCCGAGGCCGACGTCGCGCTCGTCGTGGGGCCGGTGTTCCCGCACGAGGTCGTGGGGTTCTCCGGCGGCAACAAGTACTTCTTCCCCGGGGTGTCGGGGCAGCAGGTCATCGACGTCTCGCACTGGGTGGGGGCGCTCATCACCAGCGCCGCGATGATCGGCAGCCGCGGGGTCACCCCCGTGCGCGCCCTGATCAACGAGGCCGCGGCGATGGTCCCCGCCCAGCGTCTGGCCCTGTGCCTCGTCGTCGCGTCCGGCACCGACGTGCTGCACGCCGCGGCCTTCGGCACGCCCGAGGACGCCTGGGCCGCCTGCGCCGAGGTCTCCACGCAGACCCACGTCACCTACCTGGACCGGCCGTTCCGGCGCGTCCTCTCGATCGTGCCCGAGAAGTACGAGGACCTCTGGACCGCCGCGAAGGGTTTCTACAAGCTCGAACCCGTCGTGGCCGACGGGGGCGAACTCATCCTCTACGCGCCGCACATCACGCAGGTGTCGGTCATGCACCCGCACATCACCGAGATCGGGTACCACAACCGCGACTACTTCACGGGGCAGTGGGAGAGGTTCTCCGACCAGCCGTGGGGTGACCTCGCGCACTCCACCCACCTGCGCGGGCAGGGGACCTGGGACGCCGCGCACGGCGAACGCAACCGCGTCACCGTGACGCTGGCGACGGGCATCCCCGAGGAGGTGGCCCGGGCGGTGAACCTCGGCTACCTCGACCCGGCGGGCGTGGACGTCGCGGAGTTCCTCGCCGACCCGGAGACGTTCGTGGAACCGCACGCCGGCGAGGTCCTGTACCGCCTGCGCGACGCTCCCCTCCCGCCGCCGGCGTGAGACCCCCGACACCCACGACCAGCTCGCACAGGAGGACGTCCGCATGAGCACCACCGTCAGGATCGGGATCGCCGGGTTCGGCACCCAGGGGTCGATGTACGCGAAGTTCGTGGCCGAGGGCCGCGTCGAGGGGATGAGCCTGGGCGCGGTCGCCGACGTCGACCCGGCCCGGCGCGCCGTCGCCGGCACCGACTTCCCGGACGTGCCGTCGTACGAGGACGTGATCGCCATGCTCGACAGCGGTGACGTCGACGCGGTCGTGACGACCGTGCCGCACTACCTGCACCCGGAGCTCGCGATCGCGGCGATGGAGCGCGGCGTCCACGTGCTCGTCGAGAAGCCCGCCGGCGTCTACGGCCGGCAGGTCGAGCAGATGAACGCCGTCGCCGCGGCCCACCCGGAACTGCGTTTCGGCGTGATGTTCAACCAGCGCAACAACCCGCTCTACCGTCGGCTGAAGGAGATCGTCGAGGCCGGTGAGATCGGCCGCATCATCCGTTCGAACTGGATCATCACCACGTGGTGGCGGCCGCAGGGCTACTACGACCAGAGCGCCTGGCGCGCCACCTGGGGCGGGGAGGGCGGCGGTGTCCTGGTGAACCAGGCTCCGCACCAGCTCGACCTGTGGCAGTGGATCTGCGGGGTGCCGGAGTCGGTCTTCGCCAAGGTGTCCTACGGACTGCAGCGCGACATCGCCGTCGAGGACGAGGTGACCGTCCTCGCCGACTTCGGCGGGGGTTCCACCGGGGTGTTCGTCACCGCGACGCACGACCTCGTGGGCACGGACCGGCTGGAGATCCAGGGCGACGCGGGGAAGATCGTCGTCGAGGGCAGCAAGGTCGCCACCGTGACCCGGCTGCGCGAACCCGAACGCGACCTGTCCGCCGGCCTGGGGATGGACCAGGTCCGGCAGCTGTTCCGGGGGCAGCTGGACTCCACGCAGTTCCACACCCAGGAGACCATCGAGTTCGCCTCGCAGTGGGGCGAGCAGCACGTCGGCGTCCTCGCGAACTTCGCGGCCGCCGTCCTGCACGACGAACCGCTGCTGGCGCCCGGTGCGGACGGACTGCTCGGGGTGCGACTGGCCAACGCCGTGCACCTCTCGAGCTGGACCGGGCAGGAGGTCGGCCTCGACTTCGACGACGACCTCTTCCTGAAGCTGCTCAACGAGCGCATCACCGAGGAGGGCCTCTTCCCGGCCCGGGACACCGGCCGGTGACCCCGGTCGAGGCGTGCGTCACACGCGACTGAACGATCCGATCGACCGAGAGGGAGCAGGACATGGCGAAGATCGGTGTGCAGGCGATGATGCTGCGCGAGAGCGTGGCCGAGATCGGTGCGTTCGAGACGCTGCGCCGGGTCCGCGAGATCGGCTACGGGGCGATCGAGGTCTCGCAGATCCCGATGACCGAGGACAACGTGGCCCAGCTCGAGAAGGCCCGGGACGAACTGGGGATCGAGATCGCGGCCCTGTCGGCCGGGTTGACCCCGCAGCCCGGTGGGGCCAACGACGCGCTCGAGGGCGACCTCGAGAAGATCGTCGCCGACTGCCGCCGTCTGGGCAGCGAGATGGTCCGGATCGGGATGCTGCCCTTCGACTGCATGACGGAGCTGGACAAGGTCCTGGACTTCTGCGACCGCGCCGAGGCGGCCGCGGCACGTCTGCAGGAGAGCGGCATCCGGCTCTACTACCACAACCACCACATCGAGTTCCTGAAGTTCGACGGTCGCTTCATGCTCGACGTCATCGCCGACCGGGCGCCGAACGTGGGGCTCGAACTCGACGTGCACTGGCTGCAGCGCGGTGGGGTGAACCCGGTCGCGGTCATCCAGCAGTACGCCGGCCGGGTCCGGATGGTGCACCTCAAGGACTACCGGATCGGCGAGATCCGGCCCGCGGCCTTCGAGGCCCTCGCCGCGGGCGACCGCGCGGCCTTCATGCGCGAGTTCAGCGAGGTCGTGCAGTTCGCGGAGGTGGGGGAGGGGAACCTCGACTTCCCCTCGATCGTCCCGGTCGCCGTCGCCAGCGGCGCGGAGTTCCTGCTCGTCGAGCAGGACCTGCTCTACGGCCGCACGGTCTGGGAGGCGCTGCAGACCTCCCACGACAACCTCGTCGCGATGGGTTTCTCCGACCTGTTCTGAGCGTGCTCAGCCGACGTGCAGGAGCTTCACGCCGGCCAGCGCGATCCCGGCGACCAGCACCCAGGAGCTGAGCCCGAGGACGAGGGACCGGCCACCGGTGCGCACCAGGTGCGGGACGTCGATGCCGGTGCCGAGGGCGAAGAGGGCGGCGACCAGCAGGATCGACTGGATCCGCTGGGCGTCGCCCAGCACGGCGTCGGGGACGACGCCGGTGGCACGCACGGCGACGGCCACCACGAAGGCGGCGACGAAGAACGGCAGCACCGGGGGCCGCTGCGCGGTGTCGGCCCCGACGGTCCGCCGACGGCGCAGGGCGACGAGGGCGACGAGCGGGGCCAGCAGCAGCACGCGGGAGAGCTTGACGACGACCACCGTGGCGAGCGCGCCGGGGACGCGGTCACCGGTGGCGACGGCCTGACCGACGTCGTGGACGCTGGCGCCCGCCCAGGCCCCGAACTCCTGGACGTCCAGGCCGAAGGGCTGGCGCAGCAGCGGCAGGAAGACGATCGCCAGCGTCCCGCAGAGGGTCACCAGGGCGATCGCGGTGCTGGTGTCCTCGTCGTCGGCATCGGTCGCGGGACGGACGGCGGCGATGGCGGAGGCGCCGCAGATGGAGAAGCCCGTCGCCACCAGCAGGGACCGGGCCGGGGGGAGCCCGAGGGCGCGGCCGATGAGCTGGGTCCCGAAGAACGTCACGACGACGACGCCGAGGATGAGGGCGATCCCGCCGAAGCCCAGCGCCGCGATCCCCGCTAGCGGCAGTTGCAGGCCGAGCAGCACCACCGCGATGCGCAGCAGGCGCCGGGAGGCGAACCCCGTCGCAGGGCGCCACTGCGAGCGGAACGTTCCCGTGCTGCGCAGCAGGGCCCCCAGCGCCACGGCCACCGTCGAGGCCGTCAGCGCGGGCAGGACCCCCTCGACCCCGAAGGCGATCGCGGTGGCGGCGGCGATGACGAGCAGGCCGGGCACCAGGGGGCGCACGACGGAACGGGACGAGACACGGAGCACCACCTCAGCCTCCTCCCCGGGGTGGGCGTCCGGAAGGCCCGGGGTCGCGTGTCGTCACAGGGAAGGGCTGTGACGTTGACCCTGCGCGAGACCCTGTGCCAGGCTGATCGGGAAAGCGCATTCCAGCATCGACGACGGAGTGACGATGGACCCCGCGCGGCTCAGCCTGAACCAGATCACCGTGAACTCCCTCGGCCTGCCCGAGACCCTCGACGCCTGCGTCCGCCACGACGTCGGCGCCGTGGCGCTCTGGCGCGACAAGATCGCCGCCGTCGGCCTCGACCGGGCCGGGGGACTCGTCGCCGACTCCGGGGTCCACGTCAGTTCCGTCTGCCGCGGGGGGATGTTCACCACCGGTGACCCCGCCGACGTCCGGGCCGACAACCGCGCCGCCGTGGACGAGGCGGCGGCGCTGGGCGCGGACGCCCTCGTCCTGGTCTGCGGTCCCCTGACCGACCGCGACCTCGCCGCCGCGCGGGGCCGGGTGCGCGACGGCATCGCCGACCTGCTTCCCTACGCCCGCGACCGGGGCGTCCCCCTGGCCGTCGAACCGTTGCACCCCATGATGATCGCCGAACGCTCGGTCGTCGTGACGCTGCGCCAGGCCCTCGACCTCTGCGACGACCTCGGCGACGGGGTGGGGGTCGTGGTCGACGCGTACCACGTCTGGTGGGACCCGGACCTCGACGCGCAGCTCGCCCGGGCCCACGGTCGCGTCCGGGGCTACCACGTCTCCGACTGGCTGCCGCGGACCACCGACCTGCTGCTGGACCGCGGGATGATGGGGGACGGCGTGATCGACCTGCCGCGGCTGTCGGGACTGGTCGCCGCGGCCGGCTACGACGGACCCGTGGAGGTCGAGATCCTCTCCTCCCGCTGGTGGGCCGAGGACCCCGACGACGTCGTCCGCACGGCCCGCAAGCGGTTCGAGGAGTTCGTCTGAGCGTCGCCGCTCAGCCTGCGGAGCCCAGCAACCGCTCGGTCGCGGGGTCAGTCTCGCCCCCGAAGAACTTCGTCAGGACCCGGTCGAACAGGTCCTCGTCGGAGCAGGCGGCGAAGAGGGTCAGGGAACTGCGCAGCTTCACCTCGTCGACCGCTCCGAAGACCGCGCGGGCGTCGTCGGCCGCACCGTCGAGCAGGACCTGGCAGTTCTCCCGCAGCCTCGCCCCGAGCACCGGGTGGGCGAGGTAGGCGCGGGCCTCCTCCCGGCCCGAGAGCGCGAACTCCACCGAGGTCGGGGAACTCCCCAGCAGCAGCTGCGGGAACTCCCACCACATCCAGTGCGAGGTCTTGCGCCCGGCCCGCAGTTCCGCGAGGGCCCGGTCGTGGGTGGCGTCGGAGGCGGCGACGAAGCGTTCGAGGTCCACTCCGCCATGGTGTCCCTGCGCGGCCGGGTCCGCGCGTGCGGGAGGATCGCGTCGTGAACCTGGACGACCCCGCGCTGCGCATCCCCTCCGAGCTGCTCCCCGGCGACGGCCGGTTCGGCTCCGGGCCCTCCAAGGTGCGGGCCGGGCAGGTGGCCGCCCTCGTCGCCGCCGGCCCGGGGGTCCTCGGGACCTCCCACCGCCAGGAGCCGGTGAAGTCGCTGGTGCGCCGGGTGCGCAGCGGTCTGGCGGAGCTGTTCGCGCTGCCCGACGGCTACGAGGTCGTCCTCGGCAACGGCGGCAGCACCGCGTTCTGGGACGTCGCGGCGCTGTGCCTGGTCCGGGAGCGTTCCCAGCACCTGGTGCTGGGAGAGTTCTCCTCGAAGTTCGCCGCGGCAGTCGCGGCAGCGCCCTTCCTCGCCGAACCCGTCGTCGTGCGCGGTGAACCGGGGACCCTGCCCCGGCTGGGGGAGGTCGCCGACGGCGTCGACGTGCTCGCCTGGCCGCACAACGAGACCTCCACCGGGGTGATGGCCCCCGTGCTGCGCCCCGAGGGCCCGACCCCCGCGCAGGGTGGTCCGCTCGTCGTCGTCGACGCGACCTCCGGGGCCGGCGGCCTCGCCGTCGACGTCTCGCAGACCGACGCCTACTACTTCGCGCCGCAGAAGTCCTTCGCCTCCGACGGTGGGCTCTGGATCGCGCTGCTCTCGCCCGCCGCGCTGGACCGGGTCCACGAGACCGGTGCGTCGGGGCGCTGGACCCCGGCGTCGCTGGACCTGCAGATCGCGGTGGAGAACTCCCGCAAGGACCAGACCTACAACACCCCCGCGGTCGCGACGCTGGTGATGCTCGCCGACCAGGTCGAGTGGATGCTCGCGCAGGGCGGACTGGCGTGGGCGGCGGGCCGGTCCGCGGAATCGGCGGGGATCGTCTACGACTGGGCGGGCTCCCGGGAGTGGGCGCAGCCCTTCGTGACCGAGCCGGCGGCACGCAGCAACGTCGTCGCGACGATCGACCTGGACGCGTCGATCGACGCGAACGCCGTGCAGGAGGTGCTGCGCAGCAACGGGATCGTCGACGTCTTCCCCTACCGGAGCCTGGGGCGCAACCAGCTGCGGATCGGGATGTTCCCGGCGGTCGACCCGGAGGACGTGCGCGCCCTGACGCGGTGCGTGGACCACGTCGTGCCGGTGCTGAGGACAGGCAGTCCTGCCTAGTCACGCGCCGGGTGCGTGGCTACGTTCGACGCATGGCGACCGTGAACCTGGACCTGACCCCGATCCACCAGTGCTCCGCCAGCGGCTGCACGTTCAACGCTGACGTCTCCTGCCACGCCCCGACGATCACCGTGGGCGACCACGGCGCGAACCACTGCGGGACCTTCCTCGGCATCCCGGCCAAGCACGGTTCGACGGCCGAGGGCCACGTCGGGGCGTGCCAGCTGAGCGACTGCTCGCACAACTCCGACCTCAGCTGCACCGCCGCGACCATCGAGGTGGGCACCGAGGCCTCGGGTGCGACGAAGTGCCTCACCTACGCGAGCGTCTGACGGACTCCCGCGAGTTCCGGGGCCAGCATCCGGGCCAGGGCGGGTTCCACGCCCCAGGCGCCGGTCAGCGCGTCGAACTCGTCCAGCAGCTCGGCCAGCCGTGAACCCTGCGGACGGCCGGCGCGCACCGCGCGGATCATCGCGTTGCGCGGGGTGTGCGCGGAGTCGATGAACTCGACGACCTCGACGCGGTAGCCGAGCAGTTGCAGCACGAGGCTGCGCAGGGTGTCGGTGAGCACGTCGGCGAACCGCTCGCGCAGGATCGCGTGCCGCACCAGCGGCGAGGCGTGGCCAGCGATCTGACGCTGCACGTCGCGGTGGCAGCACGGCGCGGCCAGCACCAGGGGGGCGTCCCAGCGCACGGCGCGGGCCAGGGCCTCGTCGGTGGCGGTGTCGCACGCGTGCAGGGCCATCACGACGTCCGGGGTCGCGTCGGGGAACGGGGTGGCGCCCTCGATGGACCCGACCGCGAACTCCAGCCCCGGCAGGCCCGCGTCGGCGGCCGCCTTGCGGCCCGTGGCGACGACGTCCTCGCGGACGTCGACCCCGACCGTCACGAGCTCCCGCTCGCTCGCGTGCGCCTGTCCGCTGAGCCAGCGGTGCGCGGCGAAGGTCAGGTAGGCGTTGCCGCAGCCGAGGTCGACCGCGCGCAGCACCGGCCCGGACCGCTCGACCACCGCGGGGGTGAGCGGCGCGAGCTGGCGGACGAAGGCCTCGACCTGCCGCCGCTTGTCGCCGCCGGCGCCGAGGACGCGGAACAGCGGGTCGTCGGGGTCGACGAGGCGCTGCTTGCTCCGGTCGTGCTGCTGCGGTCCGGCGGCCTGCCGGGCCGGGGCGCGGTGCACCTGGGCGTCGCCCTTCTTGGTGATCCGGACCTGGACGACCTCGTCCGCCGTCTCCACGTGCAGGTTGCCGTAGGCCTGTCCCAGGAGCTCGTCCACCGCCGCCCCCGCGTCGGCCACCGCGACGTTGCGGGTGCTCACGACGGGACCGGTGCGGGCCGTGAACTGCAGGTGCGGCCCGTTCTTCAGCTGCACCGGCCGGACCTCGACCCGCTCCGCCGCCGGCGGTTCCAGCCCCTTGCGACGCCCTGCCGCGACGGCCCGGGCGAGCTGCTCGGTGTCGAGCAGCAGGGCGCGGACGTCGGCGAGGGCGGAGGAGAGCTCGGTGGGCACGCCCCCATTCTCGCCCCGCTCGACGACCACGACGGCCAATAGCACGAGGGGTGCCCTGCGCGCAGCCGAAGTGGCGGGGTTGCGCAGTCCTGCGTAGTTCCTGGTCGGCGGGGACGAGTCCTGCGTACAAAGGCTCCACCACCTGCGCCGACGCAACCCTCGGAGGGTCCAGCTCGCGCCCGCAGGACCTGATGAAGGAGTCCGAAGATGTCGTTCCCGGTGCCCCGCACGCCCTCGCTCCCGAAGATCCTCCCGCACCGCGCCGTCGGTGCCGTCCTCGCGGCCCTGGTCGTGACCACGATGAGCGCGACCTCGCTGGTCACCGGTGCCGCACCCGCGGCGGCCGTCGGCACGCAGACCCTGAAGGCGGCGGCCGACGCCGGGGTCTTCAGCGGTCAGCCCACGACGAACTGGGGGACCAGCACCACCGCCCGAATCGACCACTCGGCCAGCGCCGACCGGCCCTGGTACGTCCGCTTCGCCGCCCCCGTCGTCCCCGCGGGGGAGCGGATCGTGGAGGCGCACCTGCGGTTCACGACCAAGGCCGTGAGTTCGGGGTACACCAAGGCCCCGGCCGTGAAGGTCGCCGACACCAGCACGAGCTGGTCGGAGACGACGCTCACCTACGCCGACCGCCCGGCCGCCGGCGCCCTCGTCAGCGGGACGGCGGCTCCCGCGGCCGTGGGCGCCATCAGCGACGTCACGCTGAAGGGGTACACCGGCGGTGCGCTCTCGTTGGTGGTCCAGGCCACGGACGCCGGGTCGGGTCACGTCTGGTCCCGCGAGGACACCGGCGGCCACGGCCCCGTCCTCGTCGTGCGGACGGCGAAGGCCGGGGTGCAACCGGACCTGTCCCCGGCCACCGGCAGCTGGCTGGGCTGGTACCTGTCAGGCAACGGCGACCCCCGGACGAAGGAGTCCACCTACGGGCGGCAGGGCGACGCCTTCCGGCGCTACTACTCCCTCTCGGACCTCGGGGGCTGGCCGACCGCCGCCGACGTCACCATCGCCAAGGCCGACTCCAGCCGTCGAGTGCTCTTCGCCTCGGTGACGTCCAAGTGCTTCCCCAAGCAGGGCACGTGTCCCACCAGCGTGAACGGTCGCGCGATCCCCGCGCCGGGGCTGACGCTGACCGCGGAGAACGCCAAAGACTTCGCGGGTTCCTACTGGACCCCGCAGCAGATCACCAGCGGTGCCCTCGATCCTGTCATCGACGCCGAGGCGGCCCGGATCAAGGCGACAGGTCTGCGGTTCGTCCTGGACCTCATGCCCGAGGTCGACACCATCACCAACGAGATGGACGACACGACCCCCGTGGCCGCGTACGGCGGACTCACCCTGCGGGACTGGTGGGAGACGACCTACCGGGCGGCGTTCCAGCACTGGGTGGACCGGTTGAAGGCCCAGGGCGCGACCAACGTGGTGTTCGCGATGGACTACGCCGGTTTCCGGGCCGAGGACAGCGTCTACCAGCGGACCTACCCCGGGGACGCCTACGTCGACTGGATCGCCTGGGACCCCTACGACTTCAAGTGCACCAAGTCGGGGGTCCTGAACACCTGGAAACCCTTCTACACCCGGGTCGAGAACGGCTTGCTGGGAACGGGCGCCAAGAGCAAGAGCTACGGCCTGTTCGAGACCGGCGTCGGCAAGGGGACCCAACCCGGTTCGTGCCGGGTGACGTGGGTGAACGGGATGGCCGAGGCGGCCGCGGCATTGCCCAAGATCAAGGCGGTCCTGTACTTCAACCGCGCCAGCGCCGACTACAACCTCGACAGCGACCCGGCTGTGCAGGCCGCGTGGGTCTCCGAGATCCAGAGCTCGTACTTCAACCAGCCGCACAGCTGAGGTCGTTCCGGGGGCAGGCCGGCCCGGTCGCAGCTCCCGGACCACACGGACGGGTGGTGCGCGACTCCCTGCTGGACGCGGGGAGGCGCGCACCACGCGCAGGGCCGGGCGAGCGTCAGGCCGCGGCGGCGTCGCGGGTGCCGGCGTCGATCGGGACGACCCGCAGGTGCGGGGTGTTCTTCAGCGAGTAGCTGACCCGGACCTTGGCGCGGCGCAGCAGGTAGATCCCGACGGCGATCGCGATGAGCATCGAGGGGATCGAGCCGACGAGGATCGACCACGACGGTCCGTAGCGCGTGCCCATCCAGCCGACGACGGGGCCGCCGATCACGGTGCCGCCCTGCATGAGCGACATGTACATCGCCATCACGCGACCCCGCATGCGGGGTTCGGTGCTCATCTGCACGGTCGCGTTGGCGGACGTCATGAGGGTGAGCGAGGCCAGGCCCATGAACGGCAGCACGAGCAGGTAGAGCGCGTAGGTCGGCATCAGGGCGGCCACCGAGGCGAGCACCCCGAACAGGAACGCGGCCCCGATCACCAGCCGGTAGCGGGGACGTTCGCGGCGTGCGGCGACGAGGGCGCCGGCCAGCGAGCCGACCGCCAGCACCGTCCCCGCGAGGCCGAACCCGGCGGAGTCGGTGTGGAACTTCACGCTCGTCATCAGCGCGCTGGTCAGCTGGAAGTTCAACCCGAACGTCCCGATGACCCCGACGAGGGCGAAGATCGCCAGCAGGTCGGGACGGGCCCGGACGTAGGCCAGCCCCTCCTTCATGCCTCCCGTCCCCTTGGCGGGCCGCTCCCGCGGGACGGGGTGGGCGGGGCGCATCAGGTGCAGCATGAACATCGGGGCGATGAAGGACAGCGCGTTGAGGAGGAACACCGGACCCGTCCCGATCCAGGCGATCAGGACGCCCGCGAGGGCGGGGCCGATCAGCCGGGCGGAGTTGAACGAGGCGGAGTTCAGGCCGATCGCGTTCGGCAGGTCCTCGCGCGGGACGAGCTGGCTGACGAAGGTCTGGCGCACCGGCCCGTCGATCGCGGAGACGCAGCCGAGGAGCACGGCCAGGACGTAGACGTGCCAGAGCTCGGCCCGCCCGGACAGCACGAGGGCGGCCATGACGAGTCCGAGGAAGCCCATCGCCGCCTGCGTCGCCATCAGCGTGCGGCGCTGCGGGAAGCGGTCGGCGATGGTCCCCGCGATGGGCGCGAGCACCAGGATCGGACCGAACTGCAGGCCGGTGGTGATCCCGCCCGCGGTGCCCGACCCGTGGGTGAGGACCTGGATGACGAGCCAGTCCTGGGCGACGCGCTGCATCCAGGTGCCGGTGTTGGAGATGACGGCGCCACCGGCCCACAGCCGGTAGTCGCGGTGCCGCAGCGAGCGGAAGGTCTGGTTCACTCGCTGATCACCGTGCGCAGGATGCGGGCGGCCTCGGCGAGGGTGGCGCGTTCCGCCTCGGTCAGGCTCTCGAGCCGCCGGCTCAGCCAGGCCGCGCGCCGGGCCCGCGTCTCCTCGACCACCTCACGGCCGCGGTCCGTGACCGAGATCAGGACCTGGCGACCGTCGTCGGGGTGGTCGGTGCGGGTGACCAGGCCCTGCTCGACGAGACCGGCGATCGTGCGGGTCATCGAGGGGGGCCGCACGTGCTCGGCCTCGGCGAGTTCCCCGGGCGTGCGCGGACCCTGCGTGAACAGGTGCGCCAGCACCGAGAACTGCGCGTCGGAGAGTTCGTCGACGCTCTTCTGCGCCCGCAACCGCCGGGCCGTCCGCAGCAGCGAGACCCGCAGGTCCACGGCGAGCTGGTCGAGGGCGGTGGGGTTCGGATCGGTACGGGCGGCAGGCACGACGCCGAGCTTAGTCGTTAGGGTGGCTAATTACCAACGGCAACCAGTTGGTTGGCGGACCTGTGAGAATCTCCTCGAGCTTCCGCAGGGGCCTACGGCGCGTTAGAGTCGGTGACGTTGCGTAGCGGTCTAACGGGCGTTCCTGTCCCGTGGCGCGGAGGGTGGAGCGGACGAGTGAGTGGATCCCCGGCGGCCTCGGCCACCCGCAGAGCACGACGGGCCCTGGAGCGTGCCGCGGCAGCCGTCGCAGCGCAGCACGCGCGTGACGACGGCTCCGTGCACCTCGACCTCGACGACGAACCCGACCTGGTCGTGCGGACGACGGTCACGACCCACCTCAACGCCGGAGCCGCCCTGCTGCGCGCCCAGCGCCGCTTCGCGGAGTCCCGGGACCTCACCTCCCTGGCCGAGGAGCTCGTCTCCGAGGTCCACCGCTGCGGCCACCAGCGCGTCCTGCTGCTGGAGACCGTCGCCCGCTCCCGCCACCGCGAACTCGAGGTGCTCGCCGCGCGCGGGGACATCCTGCTCGTCCAGGGCCGCCGGATCACCGGGAGCGACCTCACTCGGATGTCACCGTCCGCCGTCGTCGAACTCGTCCCCGGTCACCCGTCGGCCCCGCGGCTCGCGGTCTGGGGGGTGGCCGACACCACCACGCCCACGCTCGAGGTGCTCGCCGCCGCCGGCGGGGCCTCCTGGCGGGCGCTCGTCGCCACCGCCGACGCCCAGCGCGCCGACCGCGAGTCCACCAGCGCGCAGTTGCTGCTGTCCGGAGCGCTGCGCCTCGCCGGGCTCGGCTCCTGGTCGTGGGACCCCGTGACGGGGGTCCTCCGCCTCGACGACCGGTTGCGGGAGATGCTGGGGCGCAGCGCCTCCGACCCGGACCCCGACCTCGAGACCTGGCGGGCCGGCGTCCACCCCGACGACCGCGGCCCCTTCACCGGGGTCGAGGACCCCGCCGCGCACGCCGGGACCTCCGCGCCCTACCCCTTCCGCGTCCGCTCCACCGACGGCACCGAACGCACGTTCCTCGGGATGAGCGTCCCCCTGGCCACGACGAGTTCCAGCGTCGTGCAGGGTCTCGTCCTGGACGTCTCGGCCGGGGAGAAGTCGACCGGGGAACTCGTCCGGCTCGCCCAGTGCGACTCCCTCACGGGCCTGGCCAACCGCTCCGTCATGGACATCCGCCTCGCGGAGGCCCTGGAGAAGGCGACCGCCGTCGACGCCGTCGCCCTCGTCCTGCTCGACCTCGACCGCTTCAAGCTCGTCAACGACACCCTCGGGCACCAGATCGGCGACGCCCTGCTGCGCCAGGTCGCCGTGCGCCTCGAGGACGCCGCCCCGCCCGGGGCGACCCTGGCCCGCCTCGGGGGCGACGAGTTCGTCGTGATGGTCCCGGGGATCACCCGTCCCGAGGCCGCCTCGATCATGGCCCGCGACCTGCTCCGCCGACTCCGTTCGCCCATGCTGCTGCCCGGGTTGCCGGAACCCTTCGTGTGCACCTCCAGCGCCGGGATCGCCGTCGGGCACCAGGGCACCGCCGACGACCTGTTCCGCAGCGCGGACATGGCCCTCTACCGCGCCAAGGACGGCGGCCGGGACCGCGTCGCCGTCTACGACTCCGCCATGCGGGAGCAGGCGCAGGCCCGCCGCGACGCCGAGCACCGCGTCCGCCGGGCCCTGCGCACCGACGGGCTGCGGGTGGTCTGGCAACCCATCGTCGACCTGCGCGACAACCGCAAGCTCGTCGCCGCCGAGGCCCTCGTCCGCCTCGAGGACCCGGTCGAGGGACTGCTGGAGCCCAAGCACTTCGTCGACACCGCCGAGGACACCGGCCTCATCGTCGACGTCGACACCTGGGTCCTCGGTGAGGCGCTGCGGCAGCTGCGGGAGTGGCGTCGCGCCGACGTCGACCTCCAGGTCTCCTTCAACGTCTCCGGCAAGACCCTCGAGCACCCCGCGTTCGCGCACCGCCTCGCCCACAGCGTCGAGTCCACCGGTGCCGCCGGCACGTCCCTGCTCTGCGAGGTCACCGAGCGGACCCTCATCGACCTCTCCAGCACGACCCGGGCCAGCCTCGGGGAACTGCGCAGCATGGGCGCGCGCGTCGGCCTCGACGACTTCGGTACGGGGTACTCCTCGCTGTCCTACCTGGACCGGTTCCCGCTCAGCTTCCTCAAGATCGACATGAGCTTCGTCCGACCGCTGGGGACCTCCGACCGCGCCGAGGCCGTCGTCCGGGCGCTCATCAGCCTCGCCCACGCCCACGGCATGGTCGTCACGGCCGAAGGCGTGGAGACCGAGCTCCAGGCGACCATGCTGCAGGACATGGGGTGCGACCGCGGCCAGGGCTACCTCTTCGGGCGGCCCGTGGACGCCTCGCTGCTACCGGTGGGGATCCTCGGCGCGTAGCACCGCCCCCAGTCGGGCGACCCCCGCGGCGATCCGGTCCGGCGCGTGGGTCGTGAACGACATCCGCAACGTCGCCCGGTCGGGCGCCCCGGCGAAGAACGAGGCCCCCGGCACGAACGCCACCCCCGCCGCCAGCGCCGCGGGCAGCAGCGTCGCCGTGTCCAGGCTCGCGCCGGGGTCCGGGAGGCGGACCCAGGTGAACATCCCGCCGTCCGGGCGCGACCAGGAACTCCCGGCCGGGAGTTCAACCGCCAGGGCGGCCAGCAGGGCGTCGCGGCGCTCGCGGTAGGCGGTGACGACCGTCGCGACGTGGGCGTCGAGGTCGGTGCGCAGCAGGTAGTCCGCCGCGGCGGCCTGGTCGATGGTGGAGGTCTGCAGGTCGGCCGCCTGCTTCGCGACGACGACCGCCGGGCGCAACGCCCGCGGGATCCGGGCCCAGCCCAGGCGCAATCCCGGCGCCCCGATCTTGGAGAAGCTGCCGAGGTGCACGCACCGGTCCGCCAGCAGGGGGTCGGCGGCCAGCGCGGCCACGTGCTCACCGGAGTAGCGGAGTTCGCCGTAGGGGTCGTCCTCGACGATCCACGTCCCGTGCTCCGCGGCGAGTTCCGCGATCCGGGACCGGCGCGACGCCGACAGGGTGCGACCGGTCGGGTTCGCGAAGTTCGGGACGAGGTACAGGACGCTCGGGCGGTGCGCCCGGAAGACCTCCTCGACCGACTCCGGGATCGCGCCGTCCTCGTCGGAGGCGACGCCCACGACGCGGGCGCCGGCCAACGAGAACGTCTGCAGCGCAGCGAGGTAGCTCGGTTCCTCGACGGCGACGACGCTGCCGGGTTCCAGCAGGGCGGTCGTGAGCAACGTGAGGGCCTGCTGCGAACCCGTCGTGACCAGCAGGTCGTCGGGACCGGTGGGCACTCCCCGGCGGGTCAGTCGGGCGGCGATGAGTTCCCGCAGACCGGGATCACCCTCGGTGGCCGCGTACTGCAGGTTCCGCCGTCCCGCCGGACCGGACAACGCACGGACGAAGGACTCGCGCAGGCCGTCGACGTCGAAGAGTTCCGCCGCGGGCAGACCGCCGGCGAAGGAGATGACGTCCTCGTCGCCGACCAGGGCCAGCAGGTCGCGGACGGGGGAGGAACGCACCCCGGCCAGTCGGGAACGGACCGGGGCGGGCGGGATCGAGCGCTGGGTCGGTTTCGTGGTCACGGGGAACTCCTCGGGGGCTGTCTCAGGGGGCAGGGTCGGGGTCGCCGAGGGGACGGGCGGCCACAGCGAGCAGCGCGCGCGCCGGGCCGGTGGGGCGTTGCCCGTGCGGCCACACCGCCCGCAGCTCGCGCGCCAGGTCCAGGTCAGCGAGCGGGACCACCACCAGGCGCCCGGCCCGGACGTCCTCGGCGACGGCCAGGCTGCTCAACACCGCCGGCCCGGCACCGGCCAGAACCGCTGAGCGCACCGCGGCGGTCGAAGACAGCTCCAGCAACGGCTGAGCCGGGGCGCCGACGGCTGCCTGCAGGAAGGTGCGGGTGCCTGAGGTGGGTTCGCGGTGCACCAGTCGTGTGCTGCTCAGTTCCGCGGCGGTCAGCGGGCGGCGACGACGTGTCCACGGGTGCCGGGGTGGGACGACGACCTGCAGCCGGTCCCAGGCCACGGTGCGCCCGTCCAGACCACTCGGCAGGTCTGGGCCCTCGATGAACCCCAGGTCGGCCTGGGCGGCCAGCACCCGCTGGGCCACCTCGGCGCTGTTGACCGCGTCCAGGGCCACCGCGGTGTCCGGGTGTTCGCCGGCGAGCTGCACCAGCCAGCGCGGCAGGAGGTGCTCGGCCACCGTCAAGCTGGCTGCCACCCGCAGCCGGGAGGATCGGTCGATGCGCAGGGAGGTGATGCCTGCGTCCAGGTCCGCCGCGGCGGCCAGGACCTCACGGGCCCACTCCAGCAGCAGCGCCCCCTCCCGGGTCAGGGTCGAGCCGCGGGCTCCGCGTTCGAGCAGGGGAAAGCCCACCAGCTGCTCCATCCGCTGCAGGCGAGTGCTGGCTGCGGCCTGACTGACGCTGCGCTGGGCGGCGGCCTTGCCCAGGCTGCCGGTGGTGGCCACCGCCAGCAGCAGCTCCAGGGCGCTGAGGTCGGGTACGTGCGCGGACAACACCGGGGAACCCTAGCCCGCGCATCTCGCGTCCCACAATGCAGTGTTATGAGTGCACAACGAGAAGGCCCCTACTGACCGCCGCCGGGCGCGATGAACCTGGATGCGTCCGGAGTTGCCCGGACGAACTTCTCGCCTGGGAGTGCTCATGTCCGCACCAACCACCGTTCCCCCGCCGCTGCCCAAGCCCGCCCACCACCCCTGGACCCGTCCCCGGGTTCGGCCCCGGGCCGAGACCCGGCACAACCCGTCCAGCGCCGGCCGCCCGCGCCAGGAAGACGGCGCCCGGCTTCCGGTGAGGCGTTCCTCGGGGTACTTCCCCCCGAACTGGTTCGCCGCGGCCATGGGTACCGGCATCGTCGCCACCGCAGCAGCGACCCTGCCGGTGCAGGTCCCCGGTCAGCGCACCTTCGCCACCACCGTCTGGGTCGCCGACGCCGTCCTCCTGGCGGTACTGCTGACCGCCACCGCAGTGCACTGGGTCCGCCACCCCCAGCAGGCCCGCGCACACATCAGCCACCCGGTCATCAGCCACTTCTACGGCGCACCGCCGATGGCGATGCTCACCGTCGGCGCCGGGGCCCTGCTCGTAGGCCGTGATGTGGTCGGGGCCCACACCGCGGTCCTCATCGACGCGGTCTTGTGGGTCGCGGGAACCCTCACCGGTCTGATCAGCGCTGTGGTTGTGCCCTACTACGCCTTCACCCGCCACCGGTACGAGCCGGCCAGCCCGTTCGGGGGGTGGTTGATGCCGATCGTGCCGCCCATGGTCTCGGCCAGCACCGGGGCACTCCTGGTGCCGCACACCGCGCCGGGGCAATGGCGCACCACGCTGCTGCTGGGCTGCTACAGCCTGTTCGGCTTCTCGCTGCTGGCCAGCCTCGTCATCATCACCTTGATCTGGGGCCGCCTGATGCAGCACAAGGTGGGCGCAGCCGCGGCGGTTCCCACGCTGTGGATCGTCCTGGGCCCGCTGGGCCAGTCGATCACCGCGGCCGGTCTGCTCAGCAAGGCCGCCGCCGGTGTCCTGCCGGCCACCGAGGTCCAGGCGACCAACGGCTTCGCGCTGTTGTACGGACTGGGGACGTGGGGTTTCGCGGTGCTGTGGTTCGCCGTGGCCACCGCTCTCACCCTGCGCACCCTCCGCAGCGGTCTGCCGTTCAGCCTCACCTGGTGGAGCTTCACCTTCCCCGTCGGAACGGTGGTCACCGGCACCAGTGGCTTGGCCGCCCGCACGGGCCTGCACCTGTTCACCGTGACCGCGGCAGGCCTCTACGTGGTGCTCCTGCTGGCCTGGCTCCTCGTCGCGACCCGCACCGCCCGCGGCGCACTCAACGGCACACTGCTGGTGCCGGCATGAGGAGCGGAACGCGCACGCCGCCACGCGGGGGCTGCTCCTGGGCGTCACCTCCCCCGTCGACGGGAAGGAGCGCCGCCAGCTGTTCGGCGGCCGCCGGACGCGGTGCGGACCGCGTGGTGTCCCAGGAGACACGACCGGCGACGCTCTCCACCCACCGGCTCCACCCCAGGCAGGTGATCTCAGGCGGAAGCAGACCGGCGGGGGAGCGTCCTCGGCCAACCCGAGAGCGGGCACCTCCTGGAGCTGGCTGGCGGGTGGCCGCACCAGACCGTCACTGATCAGTGCAGCAGATCCCGCTGCCCGGTACCCGGCTGCTTCTCGCGCAGGGCTCCCTGCCGAGGGAACCCCGTTCCGTGCAGCTCTCGAGCGACGAAGTGCTGGGCGACGTCCTGGGAGTCCACGCCACTGACCTGGGACCATGCTGCTGGAGGGATGATCCATGCCGGTTCGGCCTTGGACGTGACAGGCCTCGGCGCTGCATGCTCACGCCACCACAGCGACGGACCGATCCCGGCGCCAGCCCCGTCGACGACCCGTGCAGCCCGTCTGTGCCGGGTGAGCGGGGGCGGCGGGAACGGGATCGCTGCCCCCCGGAACCACGGATGGAGGAGAACGATGACTCAGTCGGAGATCCAGGACCTGCGACCCACGTTGAGCGATCCGGACGTGCAGACCGCTGTGTGGTTCCTGGGAGC
>NZ_JBHTFM010000019.1:0-6312 GCF_042674865.1 Kineococcus sp. GCM10028916
GGGGGCAGCGAGGCGGCGCTGGCGCGCCGCCTCGTGCCCTCGCGCTGGCGCGCGAGCAATGCACCACTGGCCGCTGGCGCGGCCTAAAGTTTCGTAAGTGGTTGCGCAGCGTGTCTCGCTCCGCTAGCGCGGATCGAAACCCGCTGAGTTCGAGGGTTTCAAGTTACAGGGAACAACTATCGTCGCGCTTCGCGCTCACCACGACACAGGTGCCGACGGGGCCTGGCGGCCCAGGTCGGAACTCGTACCGCACCGAACGCAGAACCCGAGAAACTACGCCCTGACGATCAGGGTTCGGGCGACCGCGGAACCGTCACCCTCCGGCCCTGAGGAAGCCCGTAGAATCCTCAGAACCCCTGCCCTGCAGCGGCATCCCACCACCCGGGCCCCACCGGCCTCCAAGGCCGCCGAGGGGCACCGCCGGCTAGCGTCGCGAACCCCCCTGGCCGGAACCGGATAAAGGGGAAAACAACAGCGGAAACATTCCCTTCCCCTCCCCGGTACACCGCGCCGCAACGCATCCCGCCCCCCCAGCGGCCGACCGCCGCCCCCTCCCACCGATCAGGAGAACCCGACCATGACCACAACCACCTCCACCGCCTCGGTTACCGCCGCCGCCGCCGACACGACCCTCCTGCGGATCATCGACGCCGCCACCCGCACCCAACGTCGTCCCCCTGCTCATGGGCCACCCCGGCGTCGGCAAGTCCTCGCTGGCCAACACCCTGGCCACCGCCGCAGGCGGGCACTGCGAAACCGTCCTCGGCTCGCTGCGCGAGACCAGCAACTTCAACGGCCTACCCGCGACCCCCCACCCCCGCGGCGCTCGCGAGCACCGCGGGCCAGCCACAACGCCCACACGACCAATAGAGGCCAGGCTAGGAGGTCACGGGGTTCGCGGTGTTTCGCGTGGCGCACGAGTGCAAAGTCCTGTCGGCGAATCCGCTGGAACTGCTGAACCGGGGGGGCAAGCGCCGCATCGACGTGGTCCGGACCTTCCCTAACGCCAAGGCGCTGCTGCGGTTTCTGTCAAGGGCCAACGGGGGTCAGCACCGAGGACGATTCCCCGGCGACAGCTTCGATCCTGGACGGTGAACTCCGCGCCCGGACGTACGGCGACGCCCCACCCGATGTGCGGGGGTGGGACGTCACCGAAGAACTGCGCGTCAGTGGGCGAAGCTCAGCAAGACTCCGAGGCTCATGACCGCGACCATGAGCCCGACCTCGCCCACCGCGAGCCGCATGAACGCCTTGCGCTCGTTGCGCCGCAACCGGGGCATCGTCCTGGTCCGGTGCCGGTACCCCGCGGCCAGCAGGACCAGCGTGCCGACCACCTTCGCCACGACGAGCCCCAGGTACGTTTCCGGTACACCCTGCCCGGGCGGCCGGAGCGGCCACCACGAACCGATCGTCGCCCAGGCCATCAGAACGCCGCTAAGCGTGACCACCAGCGCAGCCACCAGCGCGAGCAGGGAGTAGGCGTCCACGGCCCGGGTCAGCGAGTCCAACCTCCGCTGTTCGCAGGGTCCCCATCCGCCGACGTTTCCGTCGGTCGTCGAGGGCGGCAGCGTTCCCGCCCGGTCCACCAGAACGAGGACGACGACGAGTCCGATCAGGCCCCCCGTCCACAGCAGCGCGCCGAGCACGTGCGCGGCGTCGCCGAGGGCGGCGCTGGGCGGCAGCAGATGCCCCTTCTGCGGGTAGACCAAGATGAACGGCAAGGTACCGATCGCCACGACGGCCATGGCCAGGAAGCGCGACACCCCCCGCGTATCGGGCGTGCGAAGGGCCAGGACCAGCAACAGCAGCGTCAGTACGACGTGGGCGGTGTGCAGAGCCCCCTCCCCGCTGCCCAGCAGGAACGTGCCGGCCCCGGTGACGTCGCGCCAGATCGGGGCCTTCACCGCGTCCTGGTAGCGCAGGAGGAGTTCGGCCGTCGCGCTGAGCGACCACACGATGGTGGCGCAGGTGGCCCACCGCATCACGACCTGCGGACCCCGCGGGCCCAACACCTCCCGGTCCTCCTGCGGCAGCAACCACAAGACCAGGAACAGACCGACAGCCACGACCGCCCCGATGCGAGCACCCAGACGGGCCACCGGCAGCCAGACCGAGTCCGCGTCGTGGTGGCCCCACCACAGCAGCAACCCCAGGACCAGCAGGGCGATCAGGACCACCGTCGCGATGAGCCGAGCCCTAGAGGGCCCAACCGCTTCGGTGGACGCCGGGTAGGGGGTGGTGGTCTCGTCGGAGGAGTCGAATGCAGGCCGGACCTCGTCATCCAGGGCCGGGAGACTCGTCGTCACCGGGTCCGGGGTCGGGTCCGGCGTCGGGACGTGGTGGATCGAGACGGAGTTCGTGTCACTGGTCATCGGCCGGCCTCTCGTTCGGGGAACTCGGCGGTTCGTCGGCGGAGCGGGTCAGGGTGAGTTCGGCGTCCGCGGGCTCCGGATCGCTGGGAAAGATCACCGAGCGCACCATCCGCAGGGCCCCGGGCCCAGCCAAGAGCGCGACGATCGAGAGTGCCCCGAAGAGGAGCAACAAGAAGCTCATCCCGGTTCCCGGCGCCGCGTCGGTGCTGCTCGTGGGAAGCGCCGCAGCCCCGGCGGGACCGGCAGGGCCCACCGCGAGGGCGAGCGTCAGAGCGGCGGTAGCTGAACGTCCACGTCTGATCCGGAGCTTCAGGTTCTGGGGTTCCTGGCGAGCGAGTTCGGTGGTCATCATCCACTCCCTCCGTCGGGGCGAGGGTTCGCCCGTGTGGGTGATCCTCACTATCCGCGATAGTCCGGCACGAGACCTAACGCCATGTGACGGATTCTCGGCCTCGACCTCTTGCCCTCGGTTACAGATGTGGTCATCCTGGAAGAGACGGAGAGGATCCAACGATGATCTGTACGGTCGGCACCTGCGGCGGCGAAACGCGAGTCACCACCACCCGTGCCCGGTACAGCAAGGAAGAAGGTGCCTCAGTCGTCCGCTACCGCGAGTGCCAACGCTGCGAACGCACCGTCCGAACGATCGAGTACGTGGACGTAGCCGAAGACGACGTCGCGAACGTCCTCCGCCCACACCGCGAACCCGAAGCGTTCAAGGAGTCCAAGGTGCGCGACGGGATCGTGGCAGCCTTGGACAAGAGCATCGGCGAAGTTCCACAGTCCGTCGTGGACCGCATCGTCCGGGGAGTGGTGCACCAGGCCCAACCCCGTCGCGGCCGTACGGTGACGACCCACGAGATCGGCACGATCGTGCTCGAGGAACTCAAGCGCGACACGATCATCTTCGCCGTCAACCGCATCCGCTTCGCCATCGGATTTCTGCGGTTGACCAGAATGAGCGACCTCGGCGACTGGTTGCAGGATCCCGCAAACTGGCCCAGCCACGATCCCAACCCGCTAGAACACGCGACGTCCGGCGAAGTCACGGTGCGCAAAAGAGGCCGCTTCGAGCCCGTGCCGTGGGACCAGGGCAAACTGGAGCGCAGCATCCAGATCGCGGCCCGTTCCTTCCACCCGGACAAGAAAGTGGTGGAGGACTTCGCCCGCCGGATCGCCACCGAGGTACGTGGCTCGCTGCACGGACACTCGCTGGTCCTCACCGAACAGATCAGTTCGGAGGTCATGCGCACGCTGCGCGCACAGGGCGCGAAGGTTCCCTACCTGCGCTACGCCACCGCAGTGAAGCGGATGCGTAACTGGGGCGAATTTTGGGACGAGTTCCAGGACCTCCAACGTGACGACGTCCCGGAGTGGACGGCAATCCGCCCTCGATGACCCGCGTCCGACCCGGCGAGGTCGAACGTCGGCACCCCAGCTCGGCGTCCTCACGCGCTCACGATCACGTCCCCGAGGGCAGTCGGTCACCCCCTCGCCAGCAGCCCTGGGCGCAGTCAGACGCGCCGTCGAGAGAGCAGTCCTCGTCGATCTCCAGGTACCGCGCCTGCCCCTCGGGTGATCTGACTTAGAGATGACGCCGCCGGTCAGCGTGCGCGGCACAGACGTCACGACCATCCCGCGGTGCGCGTCCGCACGGTCATCCCGTGTTGTGCGCGGTCCCGAGCTGCCGGCGACGTCGCGGTCGTGTCGACGATCGCGCGGTGCGTGCGGTCATGGCCGAGCCGTTGCCACAGGGTCAGCGAACGAGCAGCCGAAGAGCGAACGAACCAGCGGAGCGCGGCCTCGACAGCGGCACCCCGACCGCAGACCCATCAACCGGCGGACTCGTCCAGCAGTCTCAGCGTGTGAGCCGCCTCCTCACGGGCGCGACGCAGTGCGGGGTCGTCCAGCAGCTGCTCCACCGGCGCACGTTGATCGATCGCAGCAGTGATCGAATCCAGGCGTCGCAAGCTGGCGCCCAGGTCGTCGTTGAAGCCGACGTCGCCCCTGTCCAGAGCGTCCGTGAGCCCACTGTCATCGAAGACGGAGGCCAAGCACTCGACCAGCGACGACATGACGTCATCACCAGCTGAGTTGGTCCACACCCGACGCTGGAAGGCTTCATCGCTGAGTTCGAGCAGTCCCTCCCGGAGCACTCCGATGTCCACTCTCAGCATGGACTCACCGTGCCTTGTGTCCGTGGCGGCCGCTTGAACGGCAATCGGCTCGTCACGGTGCTCCATCTCGCTCAGCGGCCGAAACGTACGGTCATTCCACGGTGCGCGCGCTGTCGCCCGCGCCCGACGACTTCGCGGTCGTGGCGATGTCCGGGTGGAAGCCGTTCAGCAGGAATTACCCACATATCCCCGCGGTGCGCGCAGCGCACGGTCATCCCGCTCTCCGGACCGTTGCCAGAGGCCGGCGACGTCTCGGGCATGGCGAGAAGCGGACGATGCCTCAAGTACCTGAAGAAGCACGACCTCACGCTGCGCCGCAGCGACGCTCACTGGCGCTGAGTCGCCTGGATATGCGCGAAGTAGATCCCGTAAGTGCCGCGATCGGTGAAGACCGCATCGCCGAGCTCGATCGGGGAGGTGAGGTAGGCCGTCCACACCACGCGCCCGCGGGCCTCGACGTCGCTCGTCGACGCACCGCCAGCGCACCAGGGATGGGAGGTGAGCATCCATCCGAGGGCGAAGAGCACCTCGACATCGCCCGGGTGAGCCGCCAGCAAGTGCTCGCAGGTTGGCAGGAAGAAGCCCTCTTCCACCGCTTGGGAGCTGGATAAATCGGATAGCCCCGTCAGAAACTGCGGTTCGGAGCAGGAGTACCAGTCCAAGAACGCCAAGCGCAGCGCTGTCTCACGATCACGCTCGCCCGCCCGCCACCGTCCAGCCAGCTGAGCCCGAGCCGGGGCGAGGGTCTTGCTGGCACCTGCGGTGTAGCGCGCTTCCAGCGCGGTGATCTCCTCCAACGTTGCGCAGCGGCTCACGATCCCCATCCTCGCTGCAGACAGCCTCGCTGGTCGTCCCCGCCGGATTGCCGGACGCCCCGACCACCGACGTCACCACCTGCTCAACCCGGCAGAAGCAGCCATCGACTCTCGACCGCACGGTAATCCCGCGTTGCGGTCGTTCGCTCAGTCGACCGCAGCGAACAGCAGGCTGTCCTCACGGCGGCCGCGGATGAGCATGTGGGAACGCAGTAGCCCCTCCTGCTGCATCCCAATCTTGGTCAGCACCCGCTGCGAGGCCACATTGCCCGGGCGGCACGTCGCCTCCACCCGCTTCAGCCCCAGCTCCTCACGAGCGAAGCGCAGCACAGCGGCGGCGGCCTCGGTGGCGTAGCCCTGGCTCCAGTGAGCCCGGGTCAGGACGTAGCCCATCACTCCCCGCTGGTGCTCACGGCTGGTGACCGTCACCGAGCACGCCCCCACCACGTCCCTGGTACCCGCACCCGCACCCGCACCCGCACCCGCACCCGCACCCGCACCCGCGATGGTTACCGCCCAAGTCATCGAGTCAGGCTGCTCAGCAGCGGAGGCAGCGAGCATCTCCTCGATAAAGGCCCGCGACTGAGTCGAGGTATTCGGTCCCCAGTCGGTGTAGCGGCACACCTCCGGGTCGCCGGCATATGCATGCACCGCCTCGACGTCGTCGGGGGCGAAGTTCCTCAGCAGCAGCCGCTCCGTCGTCAGCTCCAGCACCTGCCGACACTAAAAGAACGCCCGGACCGAACGTACGGTCATCCCGCGGTACGCGCGCAGCGCAGAGTCATCTCGCGAGTCGCGCGTGGTCAGCTTTCGCTGCCTCGCCGGCGACGGACGATACGGGTCACGCCACGGGCGATCGGATCCGTGACCCAGCTCATCACCAAGTGACTGTTTCAGATGTGGGTCCATGTCGGGCATGCTGGTGCGGTGGCTGGTGATCGCAAGGCG
>NZ_JBHTFM010000020.1:0-265042 GCF_042674865.1 Kineococcus sp. GCM10028916
CGTCCTTGTAGGAGACACCGGCCTCGTCGGCGGCCAGCACCACACGCCACTGCAGATCAGTCATGTCCAGATTCTCCCTCGATGCTCGGCGGCGGTGGTCCGGGTGACCAGGGCCGGGGGCGGCTCCCGCGGCGTCGCAGCGGTGGAGGCCCCGCACGGGCGCGCAGTCCGCACTCACCGGGTTCAAGCGGATCGGGCGTCGTCTTGTTCCTCGCGTCCGCCCCCTCCGGAGCGATACTCTGCAACCGGTTGACCAATCGAGCTCCGGGGACCCGGGGCGCCCAAGGAGGCATCGTGGCCGTCGGAGTGTCCACCTACGCGTACAGCCACCGCTGGAACCCGGCTGCACCGCAGCCGATCTCCCTCGTGGAGATGCTGCACGAGATCGCCGATCTGGGCGGGCAGGTGTTCCAGGTCTGCGACCACCCCGACCTCGAGGCCCTCACCCCCGAGCTCGCGGCCACGCTGCGCACGGCCGCCGCGGAACGCGGTCTGATCCTCGAGACGGGCACCCGCGGAACCGGGGTCGAGCACCTGCGCACGCACCTCGCGCACGCCCTCGCCCTGGGGGTGCGGACGGTCCGCTCGATGGTCTACTCCGAGCACGGCGGGGTGAGCGACCGACCCACCGCCGGCGAGACCGTGGACCGCCTGCGCGAGGTCGTCCCGGAGTACGCGGCCGCCGGCGTCACGCTGGGCCTGGAGACCTACGAGCAGATCCCGACCACCGACCTGCTCGCGATCGTCGACGAGGTCGACTCCCCGCACCTGGGCATCGTGCTCGACCCGGCCAACTGCGTCGCCAACCTCGAGCACCCCCGCGACGTCGTGCGCCGACTCGCCCCCCGCGTGGTCAACATCCACGTGAAGGACTTCACGTTCACGCGGCGTGACGGGTGGGCGGGCTTCACCCTGGCCAGCTGCCCCCTCGGCGAGGGACAGCTCGACTTCCGCGACCTGCTCGCCGTCGTCCAGCCCGACCCGGCCACGGTCCACCAGGTCCTCGAGCACTGGCTGGTGCCGCAGGGTGACGCCGAGACGACGCGTGCGGTCGAGGCCGACTGGACCGCCCGATCGCTGACGACGCTGGCGAGCTACCAGACGGGCGACTGATGCGCACAACCGGTTGACCAATCTGCACGACGGTGCGACAGTTTCCTCGAGCCGACCGGTCCGACCACGACGGCGACCACGACGGCGACCACGACGGCGACCACGACCACCACCCGTGCAAGGGAGCACGCCTTCCCATGGACACCAGCACCTCCCCCACCGCCGGTAGCACCGCGCTGCGCAAGGCCGCGGTCCGGCTCATCCCCTTCGTCGCGGTGATGTTCTTCATCAACTACCTCGACCGGACGGCGATCGGTTTTGCCGAGCCCAACGGCATGGGCGACGACCTCGGCCTCACCGCGGCCCAGTTCGGGTTCGCGTCGGGGATCTTCTTCCTCGGGTACATCTTCCTCGAGGTCCCCAGCAACCTGGCCCTGCACCGCTTCGGGGCCCGCAAGTGGCTGGCCCGCATCATGATCACCTGGGGCATCGTCGCGACGCTGTTCACCTGGGTGCAGAACACCGAACAGCTCTACGCCCTGCGGTTCCTCCTCGGCGTCACCGAGGCGGGGTTCTTCCCCGGCGCCATCCTGTTCCTCACCCTGTGGTTCCCGCGCGAGTACCGCCGCAAGGCGCTCGCGGGTTTCTACCTGGCGCAGCCGCTGACCACGGTCATCGGCGCCCCGCTCGCAGGTCTGCTCATGCAGCAGGGTCACGGCGTCCTCGGTCTCGAGGGCTGGCGCTTCATGTTCCTCTGCGTCGGCATCCCCGCGATCGTCATGGGCATCGCGTGCTGGTTCTACCTCACCGACAAGCCCGAGGACGCGAAGTGGCTGAGCGCGACCGAGCGCACCTGGCTGCGCCGTGAACTCGACGCCGAGCAGACCGAGAGCGAGAACCGCGGGCACGTCCCCGCGCGCCGCATCCTCAGGGAGGGCCGCGTCTGGGCGCTGGCCCTGGCCTACTTCGGTCTCATCTACGGCCTGTACTCGCTGGCGTTCTTCCTGCCCACGATCATCTCCGGGTTCCAGGAGCGCTTCGGCACGACGTTCTCGGTCTTCGAGAAGGGCCTCGTCAACGCGGTCCCCTACGTCCCCGCGGCGATCGCCCTGTTCCTGTGGTCGCGCCACATCGCGAAGAACGGCTTCAAGAGCTGGCACATCGCGCTGCCGACCCTGGTCGCCGGCCTGAGCGTCCCGGTCGCGCTGTACATGAACTCGCCGTACCTGACGATCCTCGTCATCGCCGTCACGGCCTGCGGGATCTTCATGGCGCTGCCGAACTTCTGGTCGCTGCCGCCGCAGTTCCTCACCGGTGCCGCCGCCGCCGCGGGCATCGCCTTCATCAACACCCTGGGCAACGTCGGCGGGTTCTCCGCCCCTTACGTCACCGGGTGGCTGAAGGACCTCACGGGTGACGAGAAGATCCCTCTCATGATCACCGGCGGCTTCCTCGTGCTGTCGGCCGTCATCCTCCTCGTCATGTCCCGGCGCAGCCGGGCCGCGCTCGAGGAACCCTCCCCCCAGACCACCACCGCCTGAGAAACCCGAGGAGTCGAACACCATGACCGCAACGACCGAAGCCCCCACTATCACCGTCGCCGTCGTCGGCGCGGGCGGCAAGATGGGCATGCGGGTCTCCCGCAACCTCATGAAGTCCGGCCACACCCTGCGCTACGCCGAGAACTCCTCGGCCGGCAAGGAACGCATGGCCGCCGAGGGGCGCACCGCCGTGTCCACCGAGGAGGCCGTCGACGGCGCCGACGTCGTCATCCTCGCCGTCCCCGACACCGTGCTCGGCGTCGTCTCGAAGTCCGTCGTCCCGGCCATGAAGCCGGGCTCGATCCTGCTCACCCTCGACCCGGCCGCCGCCTACGCCAACCTCCTCGCCCAGCGCGAGGACGTCCTCCAGGCCGTCGCCCACCCCTGCCACCCGTCGGTGTTCCTCGAGCGCACCCGGCCCGAGGAGTACGCCGACAACTTCGGCGGGGAAGGCGCGCTGCAGAACGTCGTCGCCGCGTTCGAGAGCGACGACCTCAGCAAGCGCGACATCGCCGAGGACGTCATCCGGATCATGTACGGCCCCGTCGACACCGTGCACTGGGTCACCGTGAAGCAGCTCGCCGTCCTCGAACCGACCCTGGTCGAGACCATCGCCTGCATGATCGGCGCCCTGCTCAAGGAAGCCCTGCACGAGACCGTCCACACCGTGGGCGTCCCCGAGGAGGCCGCCAAGGCGATGCTCTTCGGTCACGTCCAGATCGCGCTGACCAACAGCCTGCGCGGGTCGAACCCGTTCTCCGACGCGTGCCTCATCGCCATGGACTACGGCCGGGAGTCGATCGTCAAGGACGACTGGAAGAAGATCTTCCGCGACGAGGAACTCGACAGCGTCATCACCAAGATGCTGAAGCTGGAGAAGATCGAGCGCTGAGCCCGTCACGCACGGCGAACGCCGGAGGGCCGGGACGGGGTCGTCCCGGCCCTCCGGCGTCGAGGTGAACAGCGGTCCGGACGTCTGCCGGGAGGGTCACAACCCCTGCCCGGCGGGCTTCACCGCCCAGGCCGCCGCGTAGTCGTCCCGGTGCTGCAGGTCCGAGGCGGCCGGCCCGTCGAGCAGGACCGTCACGTGCGGGTGCAGTTGCAGCACGGACGCCGGGCAGGACGCCGAGACGGGCCCCTCCACCATCGCCGCGACGGCCGGGGCCTTGGCCTCGCCGGTGGCGATCAGGACGAGGTGCCGCGCCCGCCGGATCGTGCCCAGCCCCTGGGTGAGGCAGAGCGACGGGACCTCCTCGGCGTTCCCGCCGAAGAACCGGGCGTTGTCCGACCGGGTCCGGCGGGTGAGGGCCTTGACGCGGGTGAGGGAGTTCAACGACGAACCCGGCTCGTTGAAGGCGATGTGCCCGTTGCCGCCGAGGCCGAGGACCTGCAGGTCGACACCCCCGGCCGACACGATCGCCTCCTCGTAGTCCCGTCCGGCCCGGGCGAGGTCCTCCGCGTGGCCGTCGGGTCCGGTGACCGCGCCCGCGGGGAAGTCGACGTGGTCCTCGAGTTCGCGCCGGATCACCTCCCGGTAGCTCTCGGCGTGCCCCCGGGGCAACCCCACGTACTCGTCCAGGGTGAACGCGCGGGCCCGCCCGAAACTCACCTGGCCGGCCCGGTGCCGGTCGATGAGGGCCCGGTAGAGGGCCAGCGGCGACGATCCGGTGGCCAGACCCAGGACCGACCGGGGATCGTCCTCCAGGAGGCGGCAGACCGCGTCCGCGGCCAGCTCGGCCGCGTGCCGGGGGGTGGGGGTGATGACGACTTCCATCGCGCGGGACTCCTGGCGAGGTTTCGAGGTTCGAGACACGGTCCGGCGACAGGACGCCGAGGAGATCACCCCTTGACGGCTCCGCCGAGCATCCCGGCGATGAAGCGACGCTGCAGGAACAGGTACACCACGACGATCGGCAGGGCCACGATGGTGGCGGCCGCGGCGAGCAGGGACTGCTCGGTCGCGTGCTGTCCCTGGAAGAACGCCAGCCCGAGCGGTGCCGTGCGCAGCCCCTCCCCGGAGATCATGATGAGCGGCAGCAGGAACTCGTTCCACGTCCACATGCCGATGAGCAGACCCATCGTCATGACCGCCGGTCCCGCGCTGGGGACGAGGACGCGCCACAGCAGGGCCCGGTCGCCGGCACCGTCCATGCGTCCCGCCTCCAGGACGCTGTCGGGGAAGCTGAGGAAGTAGTTCCGCATCCAGAAGACGCCGAAGGCCAGTGACTGCGCGGTCTGGGGCAGCAGCAGGGCCCAGTAGGTGTCGGTCAGTCCCACGCCGCGGAGGTCGTAGTAGAGCGGGATGACGAAGGACTCCACCGGCAGCATCAGCCCGAGCAGCATGACGTAGAACAGGACCGTCCGGCCGGGGAAGCGCATGGTCGCGAACGCGTACCCCGCCAGCACCGACAACAGGATCGTCAACGCGACGACGCCCACGGTCACCAGCACGCTGTTCACCATGTAGTCGCCGAAGTGCCCGCGCCGCCAGGCCTCGCCGAAGTTCTCCAGCGCGAACCGCGACGGCAGCTGGAAACCGGAGCGGGACTCGTCGACGGGGGTGAAGGCGGAGATCAGGACCCCCACGAGGGGGACCACCGCGAAGAGCGCGAAGACGCCCAGGAGGACGTAGTTCACGCTCGTCTCGAAGCGGCTGATGCGCATGTCAGGACTCCCGCGGCTGCAGCTTGGAGATGAGGACCGTGACGAGCACGATCACCACGGCGAGGGTGATGCCGACCGCGCAGGCGGACCCCACCTGGTTGGTCTGGAAGGCCCGTTCGTAGGCGAGGTAGGACGGCACCGTGGTGGAGTCCCCCGGTCCGCCGCGCGTCGTCACGTAGATCAGGTCGAAGCTCTTCAGGGCCGCGACGACGGTCAGGGTGAGGGCGACGGTGATCTGGCCGCGCAGTCCCGGGAGCGTGATGGCGAAGAACTCCCGGAACAGCCCCGCCCCGTCGAGTCGGGCCGCCTCGAAGAGTTCCGGGTCGATCTGGCCGACCCCGGACAGGAAGAGCACCAGGCACAACCCGATGCCCACCCAGCTGCCGACGAACCCGACGGCCGGCAGCGCGGTGGAGAAGTCCCCCAGCCAGGCGCGGGTGACCAGGCCCAGGCCGACGAGTCGCAGCAGCCGGTTGAGCAGGCCGTCGGGGGCGTAGATCGCCAGCCACGACGTCGCCACGACCACCGACGCGATGACCTGCGGCAGGAAGAGGACCACGCGGAAGAAGCCCAGTCCCCGCAGCCGGGGCGCCCGGGACATCACCGCGGTGAGGAACAGGGCGACCACGACGGGGAGGACGGCGAAGAAGAGCACGAGCACGAGCGCGTGACCGAACGCCGCGCGCAGCGCCGGGTCGGTGACGATGTCCACGTAGTTCTGCGGGCCCACCCAGGTCGCCGCGGACAGGCCGTTCCAGTCGTAGAGGGAGTACCACGCCCCCTGCGCCAGCGGCACGACGATGAAGGCGACGAGGACGACGAGAGCGGGGGCCAGGTAGAGGAATGCCTTCCACTGCCGCTCCGGCCGGCTGGAGGTCACGACCGGGGTGCCCGGGGCCGGGGCCGCCTCCTGGTCCGGACGACTGCTCCGGGGGGACACCGCGGGCATCAGCGGTCCTGGAGGAAGGCCGAGTAGTCCTTCTGGAGCGACTCGGTGAACTCCTCCGGGGTGAACTGCCCGCCGGTCAACTGCTGGACCCCGGCCGTGAGGGTGTCGTAGAACGTCGGGGTGGCGTAGTCGAGGTACGGGACGAGCCCGTTCTGCTGGCTCACGTCGTTCCACTGCCCGGCGATGTCGCCCGCGAGGGTGCCGGTGGCGGCCTGGTACCCCTCGGGGAGGACGACGGGCAGGTTCCCCGTGTCGACCAGGACCTGGCTGGCGGCGGCGTTGGTGATGAACTCGATGTAGGCCGCGGCCGCGTTGGCGTTGGACGCCTTCGAGGTGATCGCCCAGGCGAGCCCGACACCACCCAGGGTCTCGGCCTTGTCGTCGACGCCGGAGAGCGCGACGAAACCGACGTTGTCGCCCATGGCCTCCTGCAGCGTCGCCTGCTGCCAGGTCCCCGTGAAGAGGAACGTCCCCTTGCCCTGCCCGAAGTCGGTGACGGCCTGGTCCTTGCCGACGCCGTTGTGGCCTTCCGGCAGGTACTTCTTCGTGGACCACTCGGAGAGCTTCGTCGCCGCCTGGACGGAGGTGTCGTCGGTCCAGGCGCCCCCGCTGCCGGACACGAGGTCGCTGGCGGCCTTCACCCCGGCGACGGCCGAGAGGGTCGCACCGAAGAGGTGGATCCCGGGGCTCTTGTCCGCGTCGCCGTACTGCATCGGCTGCAGACCGGCGGCCTGCAGCACCGGCAGGGCCGCCTCGAAGTCCGCGAAGGTGACGGGCGCGGTCAGACCGGCCTGCGACAGTTGTTCCTTGTTGTAGTACAGCCCGACGATCTCCCCGGTCTGCGAGACGCCGTAGAGGTTCCCGTCGCGCCAGGTGGCACCGTCGGAGGAGAACTTGTTCAGGCTGAGCAGGTCCTCGGGGTAGCGGGTCGTCCAGCCGTAGACCTCCGCCCACGCGTCGACCGGCTGCAGCAGACCGGCCTGCACGAACGCCCCCATGTCCGGGTAGCCCTGGTTGGCCTGGACCACGTCGGGCGCGTCGTCACCGGAGAGGGCGAGCTTCAGGGTCGTCTTGAGGTCGGCGAACGACCGCGACACGCGTTCGACCTTGATGTTCGGGTAGGCGGCCGCGAACTGGTCGTTGAGCTTGGTCTGGGCGTCGTCGATGCCACCGTCGGTGTTCTGGTCCCAGACGGTGAGGGTCACGTTCCCCAGGGACGCGGCGTCGGTGGTGACGGGTTCGGAACTGGTGGGGGCGGCGTCGGAACCGGAACCGCCGGGTGCGCACGCCGCGGCCACCAGGGCCGTGGCGCTCAGCGCGAGGGCGAGAACGCCTCGGCGAGGGAGGGGAAAGTCTCGGGTCGTGTCCACGGGGTCTCCTACGGGTGGGTCGGGAAGGTGGTCGCGAACTGCGTGCGTGGTGGTCTCAGGACGTGGTGGTCTCAGGACGGGGTGGCCGGCTGCCGGGCGGCCCAGTCGAGGACGGTGGTCCAGTCCCCCTCGGGGCGTCGCGAGGCGAGGAACTCCGCGACCTCCGCGGGGCGGGGAGCACTGGCGGAACCCCCGAGCGAGCGGACCGAGAGGGTCGCGACGAGGCCGGCGAACGCGACGCGGGTCCGCAGGTCCCAGCCGAGGACGGAACCGGTCATCAGTCCGGCGGTGAACACGTCACCGGCCCCCGTGGGGTCGACGGCCCGGACGGGCACGGCGGGCACGTGGACCCAGGACCCGACACCCGCGGAGCCGGCGTCCACGGCGGTGACACCCTCCGCGCCCCGGGTGATGACGACCGAGCGGACGTGGCGGGTGAGCACCTCCGCGGCCGCTTCGACGGAGTCGGTGCGGGTGTAGCTGAGGGCCTCGACCTCGTTGAGGACGAAGACGTCCACCTCCTCCGCGCGGTGCAGGACCTCTTCGGACCAGAGCCCGGAACCGTCCCAGCCGACGCCGCCGAAGACCGTCGTCCCGGCCCGGCGCAGGTCCGCGATCCAGCCGGGGACGCCGAAGGCGATCCCGGTGTGGGCCGCCTTCACCACGGGCAGCGGCCCGGGCCACTGCCGCGGCACCTCCGCGCCGTCCTCCAGGTAGGTGATGAAACCCCGGTCGTGCTCGTTGGTCACGGCCACGGTGACGGGGGTCCGGTACCTGGAGGTGCGCTGCAGCCACCGCAGGTCGAGTCCCGGTTCACGCGCCAGGAGGTCGTGCAGGTGCTCGCCCAGGACGTCGGTCCCCAGCACGGCGAGGATCCCGGTGCGCATGCCCAGCCGTGCGGTCGCGACCGCGCGGTTCGCGGTACCGCCGGCCACCAGCGCGAACCCGTCGGCGAAGACCTCCTCACCCGGACCGGGCAACGGAGTGCCCGAGAGGACCAGGTCGCAGAAGACGGTGCCGCCGAACACGACGTCGGTCTCGACGACCGGTCCGGGCGACGCGGGGACGGTGGGAGGCACGGACGCTCCTCAGCGTGCGGTGGGGCTAGGGCGAGGGGACGAGGGCGGTAGCGCCCACGATCCGCCGAGTATGAGCATCGTGCGCAGAGTCACGCAAGAGACCGCACCGGTCCTGGGGTTACAGCTCGGTAAATTCGGCCGTCTCTGCTCGACTCTGGTCAACTCCGCGCGAAAGTCCTACTCTGGACCGGTGATCTCCGCTGAGCGGCGCCGACGCATCCTCCACGCGGTGCACCACGAGGGCGCGACGACCGTGCGGGACCTCGCCGAGCGGATGGAGGTGAGCGAGTCCACGATCCGCCGTGACCTGCAGGTGCTCGACAAGGACGGCGAACTCGTCCGCACCTACGGCGGCGCCATCGCCCTCGAGGACCGGACCGCGGGCGAGGCTCTGCGGGCGGAGGTCCTGCGGCCCCAGCCGGCGACCGGCGACGCGTCCTTCGAGGGGGGCAGCGAGAACCGCGAACGCCCCTTCGACCTCGTCGCCACGACCGACCGCCCCCTGAAGGAACGCGTCGCCACCGCGGCCGCGGCCTCCATCGACGACGGCGACGTCGTCATCCTCGACATCGGGACGACGACCCCACTGGTGGCCGAACTCCTCCGGGGGCGCGATCTCACCGTCATCACCTCCAACCTCGCCGTCTTCGACGTCCTGCGCGACGACGACGCCGTCCGGCTCGTCCTGCTCGGCGGCGTCGTGCGGCGCAACTACCAGAGCCTCGTCGGCTCGGTGACCGGCCAGGTGCTGAGCCACCTCAACGCGGACACCGTCCTCCTGAGTTGCACGGGAGTGCGCAACAACGGTCGCGTGGTGGACAACATGGCGGTCGAGGAGCCGATCAAACGCGCCATGATCGAGGCCGCCGAGAAGGTCGTCCTCCTGGCCACCGAGACCAAGTTCCCGGGCACCGGCTCCCTGCGGCTGTGCTCCGTCAGCGAGGTCGACGTCCTCATCACGACCGAGGGCGCCGACCCCGCCCCCCTCCAACTCTGCCGCGACGCCGGCGGAAAGGTGATCATCACGTGAAGCTCTGCATCCTCGGCGGCGGCGGGTTCCGAACCCCCTACGTCTACCAGGCCCTCCTGCGCGACCAGGGAACCCCGCGGGTGGAGGAGGTGGCCCTGTACGACACCGACCAGGACCGCCTCGACGGCATGGTCCTCGTCCTGTCCCAGTTCGCCCGGGAGTTCCCCGACGCGCCTCGACTGGTGCCGACGACCTCCCTGGACCAGGCGCTGGCGGGGAGCGACTTCATCTTCGCCGCAGTGCGTGTGGGCGGTCTCGCCGCCCGCTGCTGCGACGAGCGGGTCGCGTTGGACCTGAACGTCATCGGTCAGGAGACGACCGGTCCGGGCGGGTTGGCCTACGCCCTGCGGACCGTCCCGTTCATGGTCGACATCGCGCACAAGGTCCGCGAACTGGCTCCGAACGCCTACTTCCTGAACTTCACGAACCCGGCCGGGATCATCACGGAGGCCATGCAGGGCGTCCTGGGTGACCGGGTCCTCGGGATCTGCGACACCCCGTCGGGTCTGGGACGTCGCGTGGCGGGTGTCCTCGGCCTGGACCACCGCCGCGTCCAGATGGACTACGTCGGCCTGAACCACCTCGGGTGGATGCGCCGGGTCCTGTACGACGGGGTGGACGTGCTCCCGACCCTGCTCGCCGACGACGAGAAGCTCTCGGTCCTCGAGGAGGGCATCGTCTTCGGGCCGGAGTGGCTGCGCACCATGGGCCTCATCCCGAACGAGTACCTCTACTACTACTACTTCAACCGTGACGCGGTGCGGGCGATCGTCGACTCGGGCACGACCCGCGGGGAGTTCCTGCTCGAGACCCAGGACGACTTCTACCGCGAGGTCCGGTCCAAGGGCGCCGACGCCGCGGCGTTCTGGCGCGAGACCGTGACCGCGCGCAGCGCCAGCTACATGGCCGAGGCCAAGGGCGGCGAGCAGGGGAAACCCGCGCACACCGACCAGGTCGAGACCGACCCCTCGCACCAGGGCTACGCCGGCGTCGCGCTGGGCGTGATGGCCGCCATCACCCGCAACGAGCGCGCGACGATGATCCTCAACGTCCGCAACCGGGGAACCATCGCCGGGATGCCCGACGACGCGGTCGTCGAGGTCCCGACCACGGTCGACGCCAACGGGGTCCACCCGCTGACCACGTCCGCCCCCTCCCTGCACCAGCTGGGCCTCATGCAGCAGGTGAAGGCCGTCGAACGGCACACCATCGCGGCCGCCCTGACCGGCGACCGGAACGAAGCGCTGCAGGCGTTCGCCCTGCACCCGCTCGTGGACTCGGTGACGGTCGGGCGCAAGCTCCTCGACGGCTACGTCGACCGCATCCCCGAGGTGGCCGCGGTCCTCGGGGCGCACTGACGACGAGCGTGCGGGCCACCCGCCGGGGTGGCCCGCACGCTCTGCCGACGGGGTGCCGGTCGGGTATGGTCAGGCTGTCCTCAGTCGCATCCGCTGAGGTGGTCCCCCGATCGGAGCCTCCGTGCCGTCGCTGTCCCGCCGCACCCTGCTCGCCGGCACGTCCGTCGCGGGTCTCTCCGCCCTCGCCGCCTGCGGCTCGTCCGACGACGCGGGCGCCTCCGCGAACAGCTCCGGGGCGGCGTCCTCGACCACCTCGATCGACACCCTCTTCGGCACCGTGGAGGTGCCCGCGAACCCGAAGAACGTCGTCGCGCTCGGCTGGGGCGACATGGAGACCGTGCTGGCCCTGGGGGGTCAGGTCGTCGGCACCTCCGATTGGCTGGCCTTCGGGGGTGACGGCGTCGGTCCCTGGGCGAAGGACCTGGTGAAGCAGACCCCCGAGGTGCTGGGCACCACCGAACTCAGCTACGAGGCCGTCGCCGCGCTGACCCCCGACGTCATCCTCAACACCCGGCAGAGCAACGCCCAGGCCCAGCAGGACGAGCTGAAGCAGATCGCCCCCACGGTCGGTCCGCCGCCCGGCCAGAAGGTCACGTACGGCACCTCCTGGCAGGACCAGGTGGAACTCGTCTCCGCCGCCCTCGGCACGAGCGACGCGGGCGCGAAGTTGATCGCCGACCTCGAGGCGAAGTTCAAGGACGTCGCGGCGGCGAACCCCGGGTTCGCGGGCAGGACCGTCTCGGTCGCCGCGTTCTTCTCCGGTGCCTTCGGCGCCTACGTCACCGGCGACAGCCGCGTCGACTTCATGACCGAACTCGGGTTCACCCAGAGCCCGACGGTGCAGGCGCTCTCCACCGACGCCAGCTTCTACGTCTCGCTCTCCGACGAGCAGCTCGACCAGCTCGAGGCCGACCTCGTCGTCGTGTTCCCCATCGGCGCCACGGCGGCGGAGATCACCGCGAACCCGGGGATCCAGAACCTGCAGGCCACCCGGGACGGGCGCATCGTGGTGTTCGACGACACCACCCAGGCCAACGCGTTCTCCAGCGGGACCACCCTGGGCCTCGGCTACGCCCTCGACCACGCGGTGCCGCTGTTCGCGCAGGCCATCGCCTGACGTCCACCCCCGCCCGGATCTCCGACGCGCTGCCGCCCACGTCAGCGCAGGATCGCGGTCTCGAACGCTGACCGGTTCGCCCGCACGTGGGCGGCGTCCCGGACGTAGAGCCGGTCGTGGCCGTCGGCGATGTGGGACGCGAACGCGGCGCTGCCTGCGGCGGCCTGCTCGTGCATGTACCGCACGAGCAGGTCGAGGTGTTCGAGCACGGCGTCGACGACGCCGGCCCGGTCCACCGCCGTCGCCCCGTAGGCGTCGCAGAACTCCGCCAGCCGGGAGGCCTGTTCCGCGGTACCGGGGCGGACGCCGTCGTGGCCGGGGTCCGAGAGCGGCACCCAGCGGTAGACGGCGACGCCGAGGTCGGTGCGTCGTGGACCCGGTCGTGCGGTGTCGAAGTCGATCAGCGCGGTGACGCGTTCCCCCTGCAGCACGCAGTTGTACGGGGCGAAGTCGCCGTGGCAGACGACCTCGACGGGGTCCTGCGCGGGGAACAGCCACCCGTCGCGCGGGAGTTCCGCGGCGAAGACCGCCGTCGCCCGGTGGTAGTCGCGCAGGAGTTCCGCGGCGCTGAGGAGGGCCGCCCGGGAGGCCGCCTCGTCACCGACCGGGTAGTTCGGGACGGTCCCCGGCAGGAAGTCGAGGAACTCGAAACCGTCGACGAGCCCGCGGACCCGGGGAACGGGGGCGAAGCCCTCGAGACGACGCAACAACTCGTGGACCCTCGGGGTGTGGGGGCCGGTGGGACGACGTACGGCGTCCCCCGTGCGGACCACCTCGTTGACCCCACCACCGGTGAGCACTTCCTCGTCCGACGCCACCGGAACCCCCTCTCGTTGCGCGCCAGCCTGCCGCTGCGGACGGGCGCGGTCCAGTGGGCTCAGAGGGGCAGCACGTACGTCGGCGAGCCGACCTCCACGACCGAACGGTCGACGACGGTCAGGTCGTCGTCCAGCGTGAGGTGCACGACGGCGTCGGAGTCCTGGGCCGCGACGTAGACGTGGTGGCCGATCACCAGGACGTGGCGGGGGTTCGCGGCGCCGATCGTCACGTCGCGCACGGCACGGGGGACACCGTCGACGACCTCGAACAAGGTGATGACGTCGGCGCGGCGGTTGGCGACGACGAGACCCCACGGCGCGAGCGCGATCTCGGAGGGGTACACGGGTTCGTCGACGGAGCCGACCAGCGCGGAGGTGCGGACGGGGTCGGACAACCGGCCGTCCTGCAGCGTGAACGAGGTGACGCTCGCGTCGAGTTCACCCGCGACGTGGACCCGGCCGGCGTCGACGACGGCGTGCCGCGGCCCGGTTCCCGGCGCCAGGTCGACGACCTGCACCGGGTCGGGCGAGGCGCCGTCCGGGCCGAGGGTGTGGACCCGGACCTCGTCGGTCCCGAGGTCGAGGACGGCGAACGCGTCCGGCGCCAGCAGTCGCGTGGAGTGCGGGTGCGACGCCTCCTGGCGTTCGCGGTCCGGCCCGGAACCGTTGCCGTGCAACGTCTTTCGCAGGCCGGTGACGACTCCCCCGGTCAGACCGAGGACCCCGACGCCCCCGCCGTAGTTCGCGACGAGCACGACGTCGGGCGTCACGGTCAGGTGGCAGGGCGAGGAACCGCCGCTGGGCTGTTCACCGAGCAGTTCCCAGCGGTCGCCGTCGTAGCGGCGGGTGGAGACGAAACCCTCGTCGACCTCGTGGGCCGCGTGCACGAGACCGGGCGCTCCGGTCGCGAGGAAGGAGGGTGAAGCGCAGTCCGCGACGTGGCCGGGACGGCCGAGCCGGCCGGAGGACGGGTCGCGCGGCACCAGCGTGATGCCCTGACCGCGGCCCCCGGTGGCGGAGGTGTAGGACCCGATGGCGAGGACCGTGGAACCGGTCGGCGATGACGTCACGGCCAGATCATGCCCCACACCGAGGACGGGGGTCGGGTCAACGGCGGGGTTCGGGCCGCCACACCACCAGGGCGTTGGAACGCTGTGACTCAGGGCGACGACCCATCGGGGTCGCGACGATGTCCCCGGCCATCCCGGCCGCGAAGATCCGCCGCGCCTGGGACCGCACGAGCGCCACCTCGGCCTCGAGCTCCTCGACCCGCTGACCGAGGGCCAGCACGTGGTTCTCCAGGTCCATGATGCGTTTGATGCCCGCGAGGTTCACGCCGTCCTCCTGGGACAGCCGTTGCACCTCGCGCAGTTGCGCGACGTCGCGGGCGGAGTAGCGCCGACCGCGGCCCCGCGCCCGGCTGGGCGAGACGAGGCCGAGGCGGTCGTACTGGCGCAGCGTCTGCGGGTGCATGCCCGCGAGTTCGGCCGCCACCGAGATCACGAACAACGCGGTGTCGTCGTCGTACACACTCCCTCTCCTCTCGTCTCGGCCCTCCCGACCCGTGATCCCGCTGGGTTTCCCAGCGGGATCACGGGTGGGACGGGGTGGGTCAGCTGCGGGCGCGGTCGGCGAGACCGGCCCGCGGGTCCTCGCCGGCGGTGGCCGCGGCGAACGCCTCGACGGCCTCGCGCACCGCCCCGTCGACACGTTGCGGCACGACGACGTCGAGGGTGACGAACAGGTCGCCCCGGTCGTCGTCCGTGCGTGACCGCTTGACGCCGCGGCCCTTGAGCCGCAACGACCGTCCCGACGGGGTTCCCGCCGGAACCTTCACCTTGACGGCCGCGCCGTCCAGGGTCGGAACCTCGACGGTCGCGCCCAGCACGGCCTCGTCGAAGGAGACCGGCAGGGTCATCCGCAGGTCGTCGCCGTCCCGCTTGAACACCGGGTGCGGTTCGACGTTCACGGCGACCAGCAGGTCGCCCGCCGTCCCGCCGGGGCCGGGCATCCCCTTGCCGCGCAGGCGGACCTTCTGCCCGTCCCGGACGCCCTGGGGCAACCGGACGTTGACGTTGCGGGCCGGGCCGCCGCGCGGGTCGGGGACCCGCAGCGACACGGTCTTGCCGTCGAGGGCGTCGCGGAAGGACACCCGGGCCGAGGCCTCGAGGTCCTGACCGCGCTGCGGCGGAGCCTGACCGCCCGGGAAACCCGCACCACCGCCCTGACCGAACAACCCCCCGAGCAGGTCCTCGAAACCACCCGCGGAACCCCCACCGGGGGTGCCGAAGCGCACCCCGCCGGGGGCACGCCCGCCGCCCTGGTTGAACAGGCCGCCGAGGAGGTCCTCGAACCCCGCGCCGCCACCGGCCGCGCCGGGCCCGGAACCCCCGGAGGAGAACCTGGCCCCGCCGCCGACCATCGCGCGGACACCGTCGTACTGCCGGCGCTGCTCGGGGTCGGAGAGGATCGCGTACGCCTCCCCGACCTCCTTGAACCTCGCCTCGGCGGCCGCGTCCCCCGGGTTGGCGTCCGGGTGCAGCGTCCGGGCCTTCTTGCGGTAGGCCTTCTTGATCTCTGCCGTGTCCGCGTCGTGGGCGACGCCGAGAACGGCGTAGAAGTCCTTCTCCGCCCAGTCCTGCATGCTCACGAACGTCCCCCCTCCTCAGACCTGGTCGAGTTCATCCCTGCGGGTCGGCCACCGCGACGCGGGCCGGACGCAGCACCCGTTCCGCGAACCGGTACCCCGGCTGGAGGATCTGGACGCACGTCGCGACCTCGTACTCGTCGGAGTGGCTGTGCATGAGCGCCTCGTGGACGGCCGGGTCGAACGGTTCCCCGGCCTCGCCGTAGCGCTCGAGGCCGAAACGCGTGAGCGTCGCCTCGAGCTTGTCGGCGATGGCGACGAACGGACCGGTGAGGTCGCCGTGCTGCCGCGCGAGGTGGACGTCGTCGAGGACCGGCAGCAGCGACTCGGCCACGCCCGCGAGCGCCGTGTTCTTGGCGACGTCGCGGTCGCGTTCGACGCGCTTGCGGTAGTTCGCGTACTCCGCGTTCAGCCGCTGGAGCTCGTCGAGCCGCTGGGCGGCGAGGCCCTGCGCCGCGTCGAGGTCGGCCTCGGCCGCGCCGTCGTTCGGGCCGCCCACGGTGGGCGCGGCCGGAGCGGGTCCGGCCGCGGGTGCGCCCCGGACCTCACCCGTCTCCGGGTCGAGCCTGCGGTTGTCGCGGACCACGACGGGTTCGTCCTGCGGGTGGTCCTCCGCCATCACTTGTCCTTCTCGTCGTCGACGACCTCGGCGTCCACCACGTCCTCGTCGTTGGAGGACGACGACCCCTGGGCGGAGGCGCCCGCGTCGGCGGAACCCTCGGACTGGGCGGCCGCGTACATCGCGGAGCCGAGTTCCTGCGAGGCCTGCGCGACGACGTCGGACTTGGCCTTGATCTCGGCCGCGTCGGTGCCGGCGAGGGCGGTCTTCAGTTCCGCCACAGCGGCTTCGACCTTCGCCTTGCCGTCCTCGGGGAGCTTGTCGGAGTTGTCCGCGACGAACTTCTCGGTCTGGTAGACGAGACCCTCGGCCTGGTTGCGGGCCTCGGCCTCCTCGCGGCGCTGCTTGTCCTCGTTCGCGTGCGCCTCGGCGTCCTTGACCATGCGGTCGATGTCCTCCTTCGACAGCGCGCTGCCGCCGGAGATGGTCATCGACTGCTCCTTGCCCGTGCCGCGGTCCTTCGCGTTCACGTGCACGATGCCGTTGGCGTCGATGTCGAAGGTGACCTCGACCTGCGGCACACCGCGCGGGGCGGGGGCGATGCCGGTCAGCTCGAACGTGCCGAGCGGCTTGTTGTCGCGGGCCAGTTCGCGCTCACCCTGGAACACCTGGATGAGGACCGAGGGCTGGTTGTCGTCGGCGGTGGTGAACACCTCGGAGCGCTTGGTCGGGATCGCGGTGTTGCGCTCGATGAGCTTGGTCATGATCCCGCCCTTGGTCTCGATGCCCAGGGAGAGCGGGGTGACGTCGATGAGCAGGACGTCCTTGCGCTCGCCCTTGAGGACACCGGCCTGCAGCGCGGCGCCGATGGCGACGACCTCGTCCGGGTTGACGCCCTTGTTGGGCTCCTTGCCGCCGAGCAGTTCCTTGACGGCGTTGGTCACGGCCGGCATGCGGGTGGAACCACCGACGAGCACGACGTGGTGGATGTCGGCGAGCTTGACGTCGGCGTCCTTGATGACGTCGTGGAACGGCTTCTTGGTGCGGTCCAGCAGGTCCTGGGTCATCTGCTCGAACTGGGCGCGGGTCAGCGTCTCGTCCAGGTGGACGGGGCCGTTCTCGCTCATCGAGAGGTACTGCAGGGAGATGCCGGTGCTGGTGGCCGTCGAGAGTTCCTTCTTGGCCTGCTCGGCGGACTCGCGCAGACGCTGCATCGCGATCTTGTCCTTGGACAGGTCGATGCCGTAGGCGCTGGAGACCTTCTTGAGCAGGTGGTCGACGACGCGCTGGTCCCAGTCGTCCCCACCGAGGTGGTTGTCACCGGAGGTGGCGCGGACCTGGATGGTGGAGAACCCGTCCTCGTCCTTGCCGACCTCGAGGAGGGAGACGTCGAAGGTGCCGCCACCGAGGTCGAAGACGAGGATGAGCTCGTCCTCCTTGCCCTTCTCGAGCCCGTAGGCGAGAGCGGCGGCGGTGGGCTCGTTGATGATGCGCAGGACGTTGAGGCCCGCGATCTCACCGGCCTCCTTGGTGGCCTGGCGCTGCGCGTCGTTGAAGTACGCGGGGACGGTGATGACGGCGTCGGTGACGGCCTCGCCGAGGTAGCTCTCCGCGTCGCGCTTGAGCTTCTGCAGCACGCGGGCGCTGATCTCCTGCGGGGTGTACTTCTTGTCGTCGATCGTGGTCGTCCAGTTGGTGCCGACCTCACGCTTGACCGAGCGGACGGTGCGGTCGATGTTGGTGACGGCCTGGCGCTTGGCGATCTCGCCGACCAGCACCTCACCGTTCTTGGCGAAGGCGACGACGGAGGGCGTGGTGCGCCCACCCTCGGCGTTCGCGATGACCGTCGGTTCGCCGCCCTCCAGGACGGAGACGACGGAGTTGGTGGTCCCGAGGTCGATGCCGACCGCACGTGCCATGGCTTGAGGCCCTCTTCCTGCGCTTGGTGAGTGTTGAGCGTTCTCCACTCAAGTTTGCCCAGCGCCCCGGATCTGTCAAGCCGGAACGTCGGCAACTTGAGTCTGATGGGCTCAACTCGCGAGGAGGGGGTCTTGTTCCCGACGGGGGAACCCGGGGGAACTCGGGAGGGGAGCCGTTCGCTCTCAGGACGTGGAACCCGTGCGCCGGCTGCCCCTGCACTTCGACGAGGCGTCGAGGGCCGGGATGACCCACGTGAACCTCTCCGCCGTCCGCGCCGACGGCCCCCACCTCTGGGTGGCGGGCGACGAGACCGCCACGGTCGAACGGCTGACGGCCGTCGTCGAGGACGGTCGGGTCCAGGGCTACGACCGTCAGGTCAGCGTTCCCCTGGCCGAGCTCGTCGACCTGCCCGGACCGCACGACGAGGAGGCCGACGTCGAGGGCCTGGCCCGCAGCGGTCCCTGGCTGTGGGCCGTCGGTTCGCACAGCCTGAAGCGCAAGCGGATCCGCGACCACGACCCCGACGACAAGGCCCGCCGGCGCCTCGGCCGGGTCGTGCGCGAACCCAACCGGTTCGTCCTCGTCCGGCTACCGATCGACCCGGCGACCGGCCTCCCCGCCCGCGAGGTCGACGTCGACGGCGAGACCCGCACCGCGGCCGTCCTCGGGGCCCACGACGACGACCTGAGCACCCACCTCGCCGACGACGACCTCATCGCCCCGTTCCTCGCGATCCCCTCGAAGGACAACGGCCTCGACGTCGAGGGCATCGCCGTCCACCACTCCCCCGACGGCGACCGGCTCTGGGTCGGTCTGCGCGGGCCGGTGCTGCGCGGCTGGGCGGTCCTGCTGGAACTGCGCCCCCGCACCCACCGCAGGAACCCGGGCCGCCTCGTCCTCGAGGAGTTCGCGGACGGCGCGACCTACCGGCTGCACCTGCTCGACCTGCGGGGCCTCGGCATCCGCGACCTCTGCCCGGACGGGGACGACCTGCTCGTGCTCAGCGGCCCCTCGATGGGTCTCTCGGGGCCGGTGCGCGTGCACCGCTGGGTCGGCGGGTGCGTCACCGAGGCCGCCGACGTCGTCCGGGCCGCGGAGCTCCCGGTGGTCCTGGACCTCCCGCACGGCCAGGGTGAGGACCACCCCGAGGGGATCACCCTCCTCCCCGCCGACGTCACCGGGACCGGCGGGCAACTGCTGGTCGTCCTCGACTCCCCCGCGCCGCAGCGACACACCCCCGACGGCGGGATGCTCGCCGACCTGTGGGACCTCACCTGAGGCTCAGCCCACCGACGCGACGAACGCTCCCCCCGCCAGCCGGAGCACCAGCGGCAGGGCGGCGACGACCACCCCGACGAGCAGCAGGACGGTGTCCGCGCGTCGCCAGGGAGCGGGCAGCGCCCAGCTGCGACGCAGCGCCGTGTCGCCGGCGAACCCCCGGGCGTCCATCGCGACGGACGTCCGTCCCGCCCGCCGCACCGCGTCGACGAGCAACCCGAACGCCGTCGAGGCCGACCACCGCAGGCGCGACAGCGGGCCCCGTCCGGGGCCGAACCCGCGGACCCGGCGGGCGGCGGCGATCTGCGCCCAGGACGCGGCGAGGGTGTCGAGCTGACCGAGGGCGGTCACGACGGCCACGACGACGCGTCCGGGTAGCCGGAGCCGCTGGGCGAGGTGGTCGCCGGCCTCGGCCGGGTCGATCCAGCCGAGCAGGAGCGCACCGGGGAGGACGAGCACGAGCAGGCGCAGGGACGCCGTCAACGCCGTCCACAGGGGTTCGGGGCTGCTGCCGGCGACGACCGTGGACCACCCGACGGAGACCGCGGCGACCAGCAGCGGCAACGACCGCACCAGGAACGCGCGCCGGTCACCGACGACGAGCGGGAGGCAGAGCAGTTGCACGGCAAGGGCTCCGGCCGCCTGCCACCACTCCTGGACGGCGAAGGCACCGACGGCGCAGAGCACCCCGACGGCCAGCAGCGGGAGGGGTCCGCAGTGCCGCACGAGAGGCCCGGGACCGGCGCTGCGACGTTGCGCGGCCGTCGGCGGGACCCCGTCGTCCACAGGTGCGGGGTGCAGTCCCACAACCTTGTCCACAGGTGTGTGCACAGTCCTGTGGACATCGCTGTGGAGGACTTCTCCGTCCTTCACGCCGCCGCCGCCCCGCGTGAGCTGCGACCGGCGACGAGGTGGACCCCGGCGCCCGGGGCGACGGCGTGGACCAGACCGGCGTCGTGCGTGCTGACGGCGACGGCGGCACCGTCCCGGGCCGCGCCCGCGAGCAGTCCCGCGACGACGGCCCAGGTACCCCGGTCCTGCCCGACGCTCGGTTCGTCGGCGAGCAGCAGCGCCGGGCCGGCGGCCAGGGCGGCCGCGAGCGCCAGTCGTCGTTGTTCGCCCCCGGAGAGCCGGAAGGGGTTGACGTCGGCGCGGTCGTGCAGGCCGAGGACGTCGAGCAGGGCGTCGGCCCGGGCGGTGTCCCGGCCGAGGACCCGGGGGGTCGCCCGGACCTCGGCCCGGACGTCGGTGGCGAGGAAGGAGTGCTCCGGGGACTGCGGGACCCACCCGGTCCGGGCGGCCAGGTCGCGCGAGCGCCAGGTGTGCGGTGCGGGACGTCCCGGGGGGGCGAACCCGCTCGCGGCGACGAGGTCGCCGGTGGGACGTTCGAGCCCGCCGAGAACGGCCAGCAGGCTGGACTTCCCCGACCCGCTGTCGCCGGTCAGGGGGGTCGTGACGCCGGCGCGGAGGGTGACGTCCACGTCGTGCAGCACGGCGACGGGTGGGGTCGGGCGCAGTCCACGGCGGCGGCGGACCAGTCCCAGCCCGTTGCCGCGCAGCACGTCTCCCACGACGTGCAGCTCCGGGCGGAGCAGCCCGGCCGGGAGGTCCAGCGGCTGCGGGGCGGGGGCCCCCGGCAGCCAGAGCCCGTCGGCCAGCAGGGCCGGGTCGGCGAGGACCCGGTCCGGGGGGCCGTCGGCACGGACCCGGCCGTCGCGGCCGAGGACGACGACGCGGTCGACGTGCGGGGCCCACCCGGCGAGGTCGTGGTCGACGACGACGAGCCCGCGGTCGCGGGCGGCCTCGAGCACCGCGGCGCGCACGGCCCGGGCGGTGGGGGCGTCGAGCATCGAGGTGGGTTCGTCCAGCAGCAGCACGGCGGGGTCGGCGGCCAGCGTCCCGGCGAGGGCGAGCCGTTGGCGTTCCCCGCCGGACAGCGTGACGACCTCGCGGTCGCGACCGGCGGTGTAGCGGGCGGCCGCGTGGGCGCGGGCCACCCGCTGCCAGATCAGCGACCGGTCCAAGCCGGCGTTCTCGGGCCCGAACGCGGTGTCCCGGCCGGCGAGCTCGGCGACGACGGCGTCGAGGGGGTCCTGGACCAGCAGCCCGACCTCCCCGGCGCGCGGGGCCTGACCATCGAGCAGGACCTCGCCGCTCGCGTCGACGTCGTCCTCGAGGAGTCCCGCGAGCGCCCGCAGGACGGTCGACTTCCCCGCCCCGCTGGGCCCCACGAGCAGGACCCGTTCCCCGTGCCGGAGGTCGAGGTCCACGTCGGCCACCACGGGTCGACGGGACCCCGCGGGGGTGACCGTCAGGCCGCGCAGGGTCAGGTCAGCCACGGTCGCGGGCGCGGCCGTGGTGCTCGCGGCCGGCGGCGAAGGCACCGAGCGCGCCGGAACGTGCCAGTCCCCGCACCAGCAGCCAGCCGCCGAAGCCGGCGACGACGGCGCCGGAGACGGCGAAGGTGCCCACGTAGAACAGGCGCCAGCCCAGGTCCCAGGTCCCGTCGTAGCGGTAGAACTGCTCGAAGAGCCCTTCCAGGACCCCGGCGAGGATCCCGCCGAGGACGGCGACGGGCGGTCCGAAGCGGCGCCAGGCGAACAGCGCGACGGCGATCTCGACCCCGACGCCCTGGATCGCGCCCGAGACCAGGGTCGTGATGCCCCAGTAGTTGCCGAGCAGCGCCTCGACGGTCGCGGCGACCATCTCGGCGAGCAGCGCGGCGCCCGGGCGGCGGACCACGAGGGCTGCGACGACGGCGGGCAGCAGCCAGACCCCGGCGACGAGGCCCTTGAGCGGCGGCAGCGCCGCGAACAGCGGTTCGATGGCGAGGTACAGCACGTCCCAGCCCCAGAAGACGACGCCGAACGCGACGCCGAGGACGGCGGCGGTGACGAGGTCGACGGTGCGCCAGTGCGCGGTCCCGCGCGAGCGGGTGAGGGTGGTGCTCATGGTGGTCCTCCTGTGGTCCAGGAGGGGGACCCGCCGCCACCGTGGCCGCGGGTCGAGGACGTCCCGACTCCCTACGCCGGTGTGACCCGGATCAGGTTCGAGGGTCTGCGGGAACCCGCACTCTCAGCGCCACCCGGCGCTCCCCTGTCGTTGTCCCACGACCCTACTACCCCCGCTCCCCACCCCCGCCCGTGATCTCGCCGGGATTCCCCGCGGGACCACGGGTGGGGTGCTGCGACGATGGCCGGGTGCTCCGGATGATGCGTGGACCCGACGGCGGCCCCTCCCGGGCGGTCCGGCTGATGACCCTGATCGTCGTGATCGCGGTCCTCGGGGCGAGCGCCGCCGCCCTCACGCCGGTCCTGGGCTGGCTCCTGGACCTGCTGTAGGGCAGGGTTCGGGCCATGAGTTCGATCGTCTGGAAGCTGGTCGGCCCCGGTGCCGGCATCATCGCGACGGCTGTCGCGAGCCGCGTCACGAAGAAGGCCTGGGTCGCGGTGACCAAGTCGCCGCCGCCGGACAACCCGGAGGACCCGGACGTCGCGTGGAAGGAGGCGCTGATCTGGGCGCTGGCCTCCGGCGCGATCATCGGCGTCACCCGCCTGATCGTGGAGCGCCAGGCCGCGGTCTGGTACCGCAAGAGCTTCGGTGAGCTGCCCCCGGGTCTCGGCCCGGGCGACGACGGAGCGGTGAAGGCCAACTCCTGACCTCCCGGGTGCGGTCACGTCACGCGCGTGCTGCGATGTGACCGCACCGGGAACGGGCCTGAGCGGATCTCCGATCCGTCACCTCCCCGGTGTTCTGGAGGAGGAACCGTGAGCGCTGCGGACAAGATCAAGAACGCCGCCCAGGACGTCGCCGGCAAGGCGAAGGAAGCGGCCGGCGGGGCGAAGGACGACGACGCCCTGCGCCACGAGGGTCAGAAGGACCAGGCCGCCGCCGACCTGAAGCAGCGCGGCGAGCACGTCAAGGACGCCTTCAAGGACTGATCCTCAGCCGAACAGTTCCACGAGCCGGTCCTGCCGGGTCTCGACGGTGTCGTCGACGACCCGCAGGGCCGGGTTCGCGTCGTGGTGGGCGATGATCTCGCGGGCCCCGTCCGCGAACGACGTCGTCGCCGCGAAACCCGGCACGAGACGCTTGAGCTTGGTGTTGTCGAAGACCACCGAGTGCGCCTTGTCCCCCAGCAGACCCGCACCCTGTTCCGGCGCCTCCCGCGCGATGACGTCGCTCGGCACGTGCACGATCCGGGGTTCGGGCACGCCCGCCGCGGTCGCCAGCCGGCGCGCGATCCCGTCCCAGGTGAGGACCTCGTCACCGGTGATGTGCACCGCGTCGCCGACGACGGCGGGTTCCCCGAGGAGCGGGACGAGACCTTTCGCGAGGTCGGTGTGGTGGGTCAGCACCCACGTCGACGTGCCGTCCCCGTGCACGACGACGGGCTTCCCGCGACGCATCCGGTCGATGGCCGTCCAGCCGTCGTCGAGCGGGATGGACGCCCGGTCGTAGGTGTGGCTGGGGCGCACGACGAACGCGGGGAAACCTTCCTCGCGGTAGGCCCGGGTCAGCAGTTCCTCGCAGGCGATCTTGTCGCGGGAGTACTGCCAGAACGGGTTGTGCAGCGGCGTCGACTCCGTGATCGGGAGGTGCGCGACGGGTTTCTGGTAGGCGCTCGCGCTGGAGATGAAGACGTACTGCCCGGTCTTGCCGCGGAACTGCTCGACGTCGGCGCGGACGTGGTCGGGGGTGAAGGCGACGAAGTCGACGACGACGTCGAACTCGCTGTCCCCCAGCACCTCCCGCACGGCCGCCGGATCGCGGACGTCGGCCGTGAGGACCTTCGCGTCGGCAGGAACCTCCCGCCGACCGCTGCCCCGGTTGAGGATCGTGAGGTCGATCCCGCGTTCGACGGCGAGCGTCGCGCACGCCGAACTGATGATCCCGGTACCGCCGATGAACAGCACGCGCAACGCCATGGGGGTTCTCTCTCCGTGTCTCGACTTCCTCGTCCGTCGGGGAGGTTACGCCTCCGGTCCGGCGCCGGCGTGTTTGAGTGGTCCTTCCACCTCGCTGCGCGTCCTCGCCGATGAGCCGAGGGGACGGGTCCCTCACGTCACCCTCTCGACCCCTTCGCCGCCGCGTTCCACCCATCCACGCCCCCGCCCGCTCCGAAGCGCTGCGTGGGCGAGGACGAAGAGGTGCGAGGCGTGGAGTTCCTGACACTCGAGCAGCACCCCCGGGCGGTGACGACGGCCCGTCACTGGGTCGTGGACGTCTGCGGGCGACGCGGTCTCGACACCCCCACGCAGGACGCGGTCGAACTCGTGACGGCCGAGATGGTCGGCAACGCCGTCCGGCACGGACGCGGCGGGATCGTCCTCACGGTCGACGCCTCGACCCCGTTCCTGTCGTTGCTGACGGGCGACACCCGGCCCGCGTCCGCACCGGTGCTCGCGGTGTCCGTGACCGACGCGGGCTCCTCCAGACCCCACCCCCGCGAGGCGGCCGACGACGCGACCTCCGGACGCGGCTTGGCCCTGGTCGACGCGTTGTCCCTGCGCTGGGGCGTGACCGCGGTGACGTCCCCGGGCGCCACCGGTGCGGGGAAGACGACGTGGGCCGTGCTCGCCACGGCGGGTGCGAAGCCGCGGGAGGACGACGTCCTCAACGGCGGGCAGGTTCCCTGAGCCCTCAGGACGGGTCGGCGGGTCAGGTCTTCGAGGCGTCGGCGCCCTGGGCCGGGACCGCACCAGCACCCGGAAGCGCCAGCAACCGCCGACTCTCGCGCAGCAGGTCGATCCAGAAGATGCCGTAGACGACGGTCGCGATCGCCACGCCGAAGAAGGTCACGACGACGACCGTCGGAGAGTCGAGTCGACGGAGGAGCAAGGCCTCCGCGGCGAGCACGAGGCCCAGGGGCAGCGCCGCCCACACGGCCAGGCGGCGGACACGAGGGCTGCGAGTCCGGTCTCCCCCGGGGTGGAGGCAGAACACGGCGAACTCCTGCGCCGCCCGAACAGCTTCCTCGTCCGGATGCCGCCTCCCCGCCTTCGCCCACTTCGTGACCTCGAGACGGCGGCGGAGGGGAACCGCCCGCCAGGCCGCGAGGACCGCACGCCTCTGCTGTCGTCGTACCGATCGAGGACCGCCGTTCACGTCCCCGAGTGTCCGACAGCTCGGCGGGCCCGTGGCCACTGCGCACACGAACGGGTGAGTCCGGGGACCTCGTGGCGCAGGAGGTGCGGGGCGCGAGGAGTCCCGAGCGTTCCCGCTGAGCCGACGACAGGACCGTCCTCCCACTGCGATCCGGGAGAACGACGAAGGCCCAGGTCGGCGCTCGCGTCGCGGACCTGGGCCTTCACGGTGGAGCGGGTGACGAGAATCGAACTCGCACTATCAGCTTGGGAAGCTGAAGTTCTACCATTGAACTACACCCGCGAACACGGTCACGAGGACCGGGCACAGCCATCGTAACGGACACCGGGAGGTGGTCCAACCGACGGTAGCGTGACGCCGTGCTGCTCTCCGACCGCGACATCCGCGCCCAGCTCGCCTCCGGCCGCGTGGTCCTCGAACCGTCCGAGCCCTCGATGGTCCAGCCGAGCAGCGTCGACGTGCGCCTGGACCGCTACTTCCGGCTCTTCGACAACCACAAGTACTCCGTCATCGATCCGGCGCAGGAGCAGCCCGACCTCACCCGTCTGGTCGAGGTCCCCGCGGAGGACCCGTTCATCCTGCACCCGGGCGAGTTCGTGCTCGGCTCGACGTACGAGGTCGTGTCGCTGCCCGACGACATCTCGGCCCGGCTGGAGGGCAAGAGCAGCCTCGGGCGGCTGGGACTGCTGACGCACTCCACGGCGGGCTTCATCGACGCGGGGTTCTCCGGGCACGTGACGCTGGAGCTCTCCAACGTCGCGACGCTGCCCATCACGTTGTGGCCGGGCATGAAGATCGGGCAGCTCTGCTTCTTCCAGCTGTCCTCCCCCGCCGAGACCCCGTACGGCAGCAGCAGCTCGGGCTCGCACTACCAGGGTCAGCGCGGTCCGACGCCGAGCCGGTCGGCGCAGAACTTCCACCGCACCCCGATCTGAGCGAGTCACAACTGCCACACTGGTCACACCCGACGACGCCGCGGTCGGATCTGCGACCGCACCCTGGAGAGCCCCGTGACCCGCACGCCGACCCACCGCTCCCGGACCGCACGGGCCCTGCCGGTCGCCCTGCTCGCGGCGCTCGCCCTGACCGCGGGACCGGCTCCGGCCACCGCGGCGCCCCCGGCCGGTTCCGAGACGCTCACCCCGCTGTGCTCCCCGGCTCCGCCGGTGCAGCACCCGGGCTGCGGCACGGCCCACCGGGGCGCCCCGCTGCCCAGCGGGATCCCCGACGAGGTCGTCCGCCTCGCCGGCGCGGACCGGTTCGCGACGGCCGTCGCGGTGGCCGAGCACGGGTTCCCCGAGGCCGACGTCGTCGTCCTCGTGAGCGGGGCGGACCGCCACCTCGTCGACGCGTTGTCCGCCGGGCCGCTGACTCGCAGCCTCGCGGCGCCGGTCCTGCTCGCCACCCGCGACGAGGTCCCCGCCGCCACGGCCGGCTACCTGCGCGAGCACGCGGTGCGTTCCGTCCTGCTCGTCGGGGGCGAGGACGCCCTGTCCGCCTCGACCCCGGACCGGTTGCGGGCGCTGGGGATCGACGACGTGCAGCGGATCGCCGGCGCCGACCGGTACGCGACCTCGCGAGCCGTCGCCGCGTTCATGCCCGCGGCGACGCACGCCTGGGCCGCCTCGGGCGAGGACGCGCACCTCGTCGACGCCCTCGCGGCGGCCGGCCCGGCGGCACGACTGGGCGAGGCCCTGGTCCTCGTCGACGACGCCGACCCGGTCCCCACCGGTGCGGCCCTGCGGGCGCGCGGCGCCACGTCGACGACCGTGGTCGGCGGACCCGGAGGCGTCCTCCCGGAGGCTCTCGCCACCCTGCCGACGCCGCACCGCGCCGCGGGTGCCGATCGCTTCGGGACGGCCGCCGCCGTGGCCGTCGAGTCGCTCCAGCGCGGTCTGCCCGCGCAGGACCTCCTGCTGGCGCCGGGCCTGAGCGGTCACCTCGTCGACGCCCTGGCCGCCGGCCCCCTGGGCCGCACGACCCTCCTGGTCGGCGACGACCAGTCCGCGCGCGACGTCGTCGAGGCCTGGTTCGAGACCCACGGCGCCGGGCGCACGACGGCCGTGGGAGCGGTCGAGATCGCGAGCTGACACCGTCACCGGGTCGAGGAGCTGAAGATCACGCGCTCGTTCGGCCCAAGGTTCGCGGTCGGGGGCTTCAGGAGCGGGCCGCACGAGCCGTTGACACTCAGGTGAAGCCCGTGGTGACGACGCACGGGGAAGCCGCCAGCAGCCACTGGCCCTCCCCGCCTGCAGACGCAGACGACCTGCCGGGGTCCGTCGCGCCCGTACGCGTCGGCCGCCAGGGGATCTACGACCGGGACCGTCAGCTCGTGGCCTACGAGCTGCTCTTCCGCAACCACGGTCGGGCGAGCGCCGAACTGGCCGAGGGGTCGGAGCAGGACCACGCCACGTCGCAGGTCATCAGCGCCACGTTCGGCGACTTCGGCGTCGAGCAGATCGCTGCGGACAAGCTGCTCTTCATCAACCTCACCCGCGGCTTCTTCACGGGTGAGCTCCCCATCCCCTGCTCCCCGCACCAGGTCGTCCTCGAACTCCTCGAGAACGTCGAGGTCGACGACGAGGTCATGGCCGGGTTGCGGCGGGTCAAGGACCAGGGCTACCGGATCGCCATCGACGACTTCATCGGCGAGGTCGGCCGACTGCCCGCCCTGGGCCTCGCCGACTTCGTGAAGATCGACATCGAGGCCGCCGGCGACACCTTCGACGACGTCCTGGCCCTCGCCCGCGAGCACGCCCCGACCGCCCTGGTCGTCGTCGAGCGCATCGAGGACGACGCGCTGTTCACCCGTTGCCGCGAGGCGGGTGTCGACCTGTTCCAGGGCTACGGCCTGCAGCGGCCGGTGACGCTGGAGGCCGTGAGCCTCACGCCGTCGCAGCTGGTGTGCCTCCGCCTGGTGCGGGCCCTCACCGGTGCGGAGGTCCCGATCCGCGAGATCGAGGAGCTCGTCGCCTCCGACCCGGCCCTGAGCCTGCGCGTGCTCAAGACCGTCATGTCGGCCGCCGTCGGTTCCAAGAGCGAGATCACCTCGCTGCGCCAGGCGATCGTCCTGCTCGGGCGCCAGCAGCTCTGCTCCTGGGTCGTGCTGATGCTCCTCGGCGGGGTCACCAGCGTCGACACCGAGGCCCTGACCATGGTGCTCGCCCGGGCCTCGGCCTGCGCACGGCTCTCCCCGGCCCACGAGGACCTCGCCTACACCGTGGGGCTGCTCTCCGGGGTCGCCGGCGTGCTGGGCATGCGCGACGACGAGCTCGTCGACACGACCGGCGTCTCCCGGACGGTGCGCAACGCTCTCGTCGAGCGTCGGGGGCCGGCCGGCTCGGCCCTGCGGGCCGTGCTCGCCTACGAGGACGACGAACCGTTCGTCATCGCCGACGCCGGACACGCCGTCTACGAGGTGTCCCGCGCCTACCTGGCAGCACTGAGTGGCGCCATGGTCACCGTGGGTTCAGTTCTCGAACGATCCTGACGCCGGACACGCGACCGGGATGCACTCCGACCTGCCCCCGTCCTACCCTCGTGGCGTGACGGAGCGCCGTGAGGAGACCCCCGCCGGGCCACCCCGGACCGACCCGGTCGGACCGGCCGACGAGGGCGAGGAACGAGCCCTCGAACTCGCACACCGCGTCTTCGAGCACGCCCGCAACGGCCGGGCCCGGGAACTGTGCGGGTACCTCGACCTCGGCATCCCCGTGAACTCGACCGACAGCGAGGGCAACTCCCTCGTCATGCTCGCCGCCTACCACGGGCACCCGCGCACCGTGATCGCGCTGCTCGAACGCGGCGCCGACCCCGACCGGGTGAACGCCCGCGGCCAGACCCCGCTGGCCGGTGCCGTCTTCAAGGGCGAACGTGACGTCGTCGCCGCCCTCGTGGCCGCCGACGCCGACCCCTACCTCGGAACGCCCAACGCCCTCGAGGCGGCGCGGTTCTTCGGCCGCGCGGACCTCCTAGAACTGCTCGAGGTGCCCGGCGAGGACTAGGACCTGGGTAGCCTGATCCGGTCGACGCGCCCGCGTCGTGCGATCGACGCAAGCGGAGGCCCTGCCGGTGGACGCCAGTTCCCCGCGTCGACCGCGCATCATGCGCCACCCGGCCCAGATCGTGGCGCTCGCCTTCGCGGCCGTCGCCTCGGTCGGCACGGTCCTGCTGCTGATCCCCGTCTCCCGGCGCGGTGAGGGCGGCGCGACGCTCGTCGAAGCGCTGTTCACCGCCATCAGCGCGCTCTGCGTGACCGGCCACGTCGTCGTCGACACCCGGGAGCACTGGTCGAACTTCGGGCTCGTCGTCATCCTCGCCCTCGCCCAGATCGGCGGGTTCGGCATCATGACGTCCGCCTCGCTGCTGGGCGTCTTCGCCTCGCGTCGCCTCGGGCTGCGCTCGCGCCTGCTGACGGCGACGGAGTCGCGCGGGCTGGACCTCGGCGACGTGCGGACGGTCCTGCTCGGCGTCGTGCGGGTCTCGGTGGCGCTGGAACTCCTGACCGCCGTCGTCCTCTCCGCCCGGTTGTTCCTCGGCTACGGGCGGCCCTTCTCCTCGGCGTTGTGGGAGGGGACGTTCCTGGCGATCTCGTCCTTCAACAACGCGGGGTTCGTGCTGCGCGGGAACAGCATGACCGACTTCGTGAGCGACCCGTGGATGTGCCTGCCGGTGGTCGTCGCCTCGTTCCTGGGCGGGCTCGGCTTCCCCGTCCTGCTCGAGCTCAGACGGCAGTTCCGGTTGCCGCGGCGCTGGTCGCTGCACACGAAGCTGACCCTCGCGACGACCGTCCCGCTGCTGGTCCTGGGGACGCTCTTCCTCACCGTGAACGAGTGGCGCAACCCCGCGACGCTGGGCCCGCTGGACTGGTGGGCCCGCCCGCTGGCCGGGCTGTTCCAGGCCTCGGCGACCCGCAGCTCGGGGTTCAACTCCGTCGACATCACCCAGCTGAACGGGGGTTCGTGGCTCGTCATGGACGTCCTGATGTTCATCGGCGGCGGGTCCGCGAGCACGGCGGGCGGCATCAAGGTCACGACGTTCGCGCTGCTCGCGGTGGCGGTGTACGCGGAGGCCCGCGGCGAGCCCACGGTCAGCATCTTCGCCCGTCGCGTCCCCGACCGGGTGGTGCGCCAGGCCCTCACCGTCGCCCTGGTCTCCGTCGCGGTGGTCGTCGTCGCGACCACCCTCCTGGTCGAGATGACCCGTGCGCCGCTGGACATGGTCGTCTTCGAGGTGGTGTCCGCGTTCGCCACCGTCGGGCTCTCGTCGGGGTTGCTGGTGCAGCTGCCCGACAGCGGGCAGGTCATCCTGGCGTTGTTGATGTTCATCGGCCGGCTCGGGCCGATCACCCTCGGCGCAGCCCTCGCGCTGCGCGAACGGACCCGCATGTACGAGTACCCCGAAGGGAGACCGATCATTGGCTAAGCGCTCGGCTCTGGCGAGTCCCCGTTCCGTCGTCGTCATCGGCCTCGGCCGGTTCGGACGGTCCCTCGCCCTGGAGCTCATGGAGGACGGTCAGGTCGACGTGCTCGGCATCGACAACGACCCGGCCCTCGTCGACGAGCTCGCGAGTTCGCTGACGCACGCCGTCGTCGCGGACTCCACCAAGGAGGAGGCGCTGCGGCAGTTGTCCGTGCAGGAGTTCGACCGGGCCGTCGTGGGCATCGGGACGAACCTCGAGGCGAGCATCCTCACCGTGTCGCTGCTGCTGCAGTTCGGGATCCGGAACGTGTGGGCGAAGGCGATCAGCGAGTCCCACGCCCGGATCCTCACGCAGCTCGGGGCCCACAAGGTGATCCGCCCCGAGCACGAGATGGGGTTGCGGGTCGCCCACCTGGTGCGCGGTCGGATGCTCGACTACATCGAGTTCGACGACGGCTTCGCGATGGTGAAGACGACCCCGCCCGCCCCGATCGTGGGCAAGAGCCTCGGGCAGGTGCGGCTGCGCAGCACCTACCGCGTGACGGTCGTCGCGCACCACTCCCCCGGCACGGGGTTCACGTACGCCACCCCGGAGACCGTCCTCGCCGCCGAGGACGTGATCATCGTCTCGGGGCAGATCCGTGACGTGGAGGCGTTCTCAGCCCTCTCCGGCTGAGTCGTCGGGGGTCTCCTCGTCGGGTCCCCGGCGCTCGACGCCGGGCAGCCGGCGCCGTTCGGGCTCGCCCCGTTCGACGCGCGTCAGGTCGATGAGACTGCGCCGGTCGTCCCGACGGCGTCGTTGGGCGTCCTCGTCGGTCTGCTCGACCGGCTGATCGTCACTCACCCGACAAGCTCACCACGCTGCGTGCTCGCGTGTCACCTCACCCGTCTCGTTCCCAGCTCGACGGCCCACCGAGAACGACATATAGTGTCCCTATGCAACTATGTGAGGACCTGGCCCAGCGCCTGCTCCTCGCCTGCGCGAACCTGACCCGCGCGGTGACCGCGGCCGCCGACGACACCCGCCTCTCCCTCACCCAGGCCCGGGTCCTCGGCAACCTCGACCGGCACGGCCCGCTGCGCGTCAGCCGCCTCGCCGAGCTCGAGCACTGCGCCCAGCCGAGCATGACCGGCCTCGTCGATCGCCTCGCCACCGCGGGCTTCGCGAGCCGCAGCACCGACCCCGACGACGCCCGAGCGGTGCTCGTCGCCGTGACCCCCGCCGGCCGCGACGAACTCGCGCGGCACCGGGTCCTGCTCCGCGAACCCCTCGTCCGCGCCGTCGGGGACCTCGGCCCCGACGACCTCACCGAACTCGCCCGCGTCACCGAACTCGTCGAGGGGCTCTCGGGGTCGGTCCGCGCAGGCGTCCACGCACCCCGCTGACACCACCTGGAAGGATTCCCGTGTCGTCCTCCGACACCGATGTGAAATCCGGACTGCTGAAGCAGCCCATCGCGGTCTGGGCCGTCGCCTTCGCCGCCGTCGTCTCGTTCATGGGCATCGGCCTCGTCGACCCGATCCTGCCGGCCATCGCCGGGCAACTCGGCGCCACCAAGGCCCAGACACTGCTGCTGTTCACGTCCTACCTGGGCATCACCGGCCTCGCGATGCTGCTCACCGGGTGGGTCTCCAGCCGGTTCGGGGCCAAGAAGACCCTCATGACCGGACTCGTCCTCATCGTCGTCTTCGCAGCTCTCGCAGGGTCTTCCGGTTCCATCGGCGAGATCGTCGGGTTCCGTGCGGGCTGGGGACTGGGGAACTCGCTGTTCATCGCGACCGCCCTGGCCACCATCGTCGGCGCCGCCAGCGGCGGGATGGCGAACGCGATCATCCTCTACGAGGCGGCGCTCGGGCTCGGCATCGCGACCGGCCCGCTGGTCGGTGGCCTGCTCGGTGAGGTGTCCTGGCGCGGACCGTTCTTCGGCACCGCCGTCCTGATGGCCATCGCCTTCGTCGCCATCGTCACCCTGCTGCCCGCCACCCCGAAACCCGCGGTCAAGGTGTCGATCACCGACCCGATCCGGGCGCTGGGCCACAAGGGCCTGCGGACGGTCGCGGCGATGGCGTTCCTCTACAACTTCGGGTTCTTCACCCTGCTCGCCTACACCCCGTTCGCCCTCGAGATCTCCTCACCGATCCGGCTGGGGCTGGTGTTCTTCGGGTGGGGCCTCTGCCTGGCGATCGCCTCGGTGGCCATCGCCCCGCGCTTGCAGCGGCGGTTCGGAACGGTCCCCGTGGTGACGGCGATGCTCGCGCTGTTCGCGGTCGTCCTGCTGCTCGAGGCCGTGTTCGTCCACGACAAGGCCGTCCTGGTGGTCGGGACGATCGTCGCCGGGCTCTTCCTCGGCGTGAACAACACCATCGTCACCGAGCTGGTCATGGAGGTCTCGCCCGTCCCGCGCTCGACGGCGTCGGCCGCCTACTCCTTCGTCCGGTTCATCGGCGGCGCCATCGCCGCCTGGGCCGCGGGTGAGCTCGGCGAGGTCTTCACCGACTGGTCCCCCTTCGTCCTCGGCGGCGTCGGCGTCCTCGTCGGGCTGGTCGTGCTGCAGAGCGGGCGTCGCCACCTCGTCGTCGTGCACGACGACCCCGCCCCGCACACCCCCGCCGAGGCCCAGGCCGTCACCGCCGGCGACGCCTGACGCTGGGTCGGGGGTTGGGACCGTTGACGCATCGGGTCAAGAGGTTCGGCCCGATGCGTCAACGGTCCCCGACCCGCGCAGCCGCCACACCTCACGCGCCCCAGCCGTCCCAGCGGAGCGGGTGGGGCGTGGTGGTGCGGCAAGATGGCCCCTCGTGGCTGAACTGGTGTTCTTCTCGGGAACGATGGACTGCGGGAAGTCGACGCTGGCGTTGCAGACCGATCACAACCACCGCGTCCAGGGACGTCGGGGACTGCTCTTCACGCGCTTCGACCGGGCGGGGACCGCGACGATCTCCAGCCGGATCGGTCTCGCGCGGCCGGCTCTCGAGGTCGGGGACACCACCGACCTGTGGGCCGAGGTGAGCCGCCGGCACGCCGAGGAGCCCCTCGACTACGTGGTGTGCGACGAGGCCCAGTTCTACGACCCGGAGCAGGTCGAGCAGCTCGCGCGCCTCGTCGACGACCTCGACATCGAGGTCTTCGCGTTCGGGATCACCGCCGACTTCCGCACCAGGCTCTTCCCCGGCTCGGCCCGCTTCATCGAGCTCGCCGACCGGGTGCAGGTCCCGCAGGTGGAAGCGCTGTGCTGGTGCGGGCGACGGGCCACCCACAACGCACGGACGGTCGACGGGGTCATGGTCGTGGCCGGTGAGCAGGTCGTCGTCGGCGACGTCGTCAACGGGGGTCACCCCGAGGGGACCCTCGACGTGGGCGACGTGGGAACCGTCGAGTACGAGGTCCTCTGCCGCCGCCACCACGGCCGACGTCAGACGAAGGCGCACCGTCCGGTGACGGTGGACGTGCGGGAGACCCAGCCTCAGCCCTCGTAGCCGAGCGCCGTGGCGTCGGGGACGTCGACGTCCCCGGCGGCCGCGGCGAACCGGGCGAACCCGTCGCGCACGACGGCCCGGTCCTCCGCGCCGAGACGCCCCAGGACCTCCTCGAACTCCGTGCGCCGCCGGTCCAGCACCTGCCCCACGAGCACGCGCGCCTTGTCCGTCGGCGCGACCAGGACCTCGCGGCGGGTGTCCGGGTTGTCCTCGCGGGTCACCCAGCCGGCCGTGACCAGCCGGTCGACGGCGCGGGTGAACGTCGAGGGGTGCACACCGATCGCCGCCGCGAGCGCGCCGCTGCGCAACGGCCCGCGGCTGCAGATGAGCACCAGCACGCGGTACTGCTGCAGCGTCAGGGACTCGAGGGCGTCGGCCAGCGAACGCACGCTGATGCTCACGACCGCCCGGGATCCCGCGAGCACGGCGTCGACGTCCTCGTCGACCAGCTGATCAGGTGACTGCACGCGTGGATGCTAGTAGTTCTGCACGTCCGCGCGAGGGGAGTTGGCCCAGCTGGTCCGTGGTCCACCGCGTGGACCGGGCCTGACCCCGTGCTCGTCCGCGTGCGGGGCTCGCGATCGCGACGCCGAGGCGGGATGATCGCCTCCGACCGAGAGGAGACCCTTGTGAACGAGCACGACATCCACGTCAAGATCAACGACCTCGTCGCCGAGGAGCACCGGTTGCGGCAGGCGCTGCAGTCCGGGGAGCTGACCGCCGCCGAGGAGCACGCGCAGCTGAAGGCCGCCGAGGAGGCCCTCGACCAGTGCTGGGACCTGCTGCGCCAGCGTGACGCCCGTCGTCACGCCGGGGAGAGCCCCGACGCGGCCGAGGCCCGGCCGGTCAGCGAGGTCGAGCACTACCAGCAGTGACTCGCGCGGAAACCCCTTGCCCGCGGGTGGGGGGTTTCCGCCACAGTGACCGGGTGGCCCAGCGACCGGTGGTTCTCGTGACGGGTGTCGGACGACGGGTGGGCATCGGGGCGGGGATCGCCGGGCGCCTCGCCGCAGACGGGTGGGACGTGGCGACCAGCCACTGGACCGCCTACGACGACCGGATGCCCTGGGGCCGCCAGGAGGGCGATCCCGACGAGGTCCACGCGGAGCTGCGCGCGCACGGCGCCACGACGGTGGCCGTCGAGGCCGACCTGAGCCGGCCCGAGGCTCCCGCGGAACTCTTCGACGCGGTCGAGTCCGCGCTGGGGCCGGTGACGGCGATCGTGATGGCGCACTGCGAATCGGTGGACTCCTCGATCCTCGACACCACCGTGGAGAGCTTCGACCGGCACGTCGCCGTGAACGCGCGCGCCGTGTGGTTGCTCGTCGCGGAGTTCGCCCGCCGCTACCGGGGAGAACCCGGCGCGGGCCGGATCGTGGCCCTCACCAGCGACCACACCGTGCACAACCTGCCCTACGGCGCGAGCAAGGGTGCGCTCGACCGGATCGTGCTCGCCGCCGCCCGGGAACTGCAGGAGCTGCGGATCACGGCGAACGTCGTGAACCCCGGACCCGTCGACACCGGCTGGATGGACGAGGCGTTGCGGGCGAGCGCCCTCGAGCGGAACCCGCTGGGCCGCAACGGCACCCCGCGGGACACCGCCAACCTCGTGTCGTTCCTGCTCTCCGAGCAGGGCGGGTGGATGAACGCGCAGCTGCTGTTCTCCGACGGCGGCTGGAAGGCCTGAGCGGACGGTCTAGCGTCGCGGCCGCAGGGTCATCGCCTCGTGGAACTCCTCCTCCGACAGGGGCGCTCCGGGCAGCCGGTGGGGGCGGTCGCGGGCGGGGGCGAGTCCGTCGAGCAGGACGCCCAGGGTCCGTCGCCAGTGCTCGGGGCTCACGGTGCCGCCGATCTGGGCCGCCGCCTGGACGGCGTGCAGCAGGGTGGCGACGTCGGTCCCCGCGACGTCTGGTCGCAGGACGCCGGCCTCGCGGCAGCGCGCGGTCAGCCGGTCGACCAGCGGTCCGAGCTCGGCGCGGGCGAGGGCGACCCCGACCTGGCCGTGCGCGGGTGAGAGGACCGCGTCGCGCAGGCCCCGGTCGGCGGCCATCCGGGAACTCGCCGCCTCCAGGTAGGTGACCAGACCGTCCCAGGGATCCTCTGCAGCACAGGCGGTCTCGGCGAGACCGACGAGTGCGCGGATGCGGTCCTCGAACAGCGCCTCGACCAGGGCGTCCTTGTCGGCGAAGCGCCGGTACACGGTGGCCACCCCGAGTCCCGCGTGGTGGGCGACGTCGTCGAGGGTGGCGGCGAGGCCCCGCTCGGCGAAGACCTCGACGGCCGCTTCGAGCGTCCGCCGGAGGTTGCGTTCGGCGTCGCGGCGCAACGGGCGCTGGAGCGTGTCGTCGGTGTCCACGGCCGCATCCTACGCCGAAGCGGAGATGACTTCTCCCTTTTCGCTGGTACCCTCGACGCGAAGCGGAGAAGTCGTCTCCGCTGAGTTGGAGGAACCCCAGGATGAGCAGTACCGAGCAGGGTCGCCACCTCGCGCGACCGGACGCGGCGACCGCGGACGGAGCGCGGACACCCCGTCCCCGCACGCCCGGCGACGGCGCGCACGTGGCCGCACCCGCGGCCCCCGGCAAGGCGCAGTGGGTCGTGCTGGCGGTCCTGTCGCTGGCCCAGCTGATGGTCGTCCTCGACGCGACCATCGTGAACATCGCGCTCCCGACCGCGCAGCAGGCCCTCGGGTTCTCCGACGAGAACCGCCAGTGGGTGGTGACCTCCTACGCGCTGGCGTTCGGCAGCCTCCTCCTGCTGGGCGGTCGGCTGTCCGACCTCGTCGGGCGCAAACCCATGTTCCTCGTCGGGCTCGTCGGGTTCGGGCTCGCCTCTGCCCTCGGCGGTGCCGCCCAGGGTTTCGGCCTGCTCATCGTGGCCCGCGCGCTGCAGGGTGCGTTCGGGGCGATGCTCGCCCCCGCCGCCCTGTCGCTGCTGACGACCACCTTCACCGACCCCGCCGCCCGCACCAAGGCGTTCGGCATCTTCGGCGGCGTCTCCGGCGCCGGCGGTGGCATCGGCCTGCTCCTCGGCGGGGTCCTCACCGAGCACCTGTCCTGGCGCTGGTGCCTCTACATCAACGTCGTCCTCGCCGTCGTCGCGGTGATCGCGGGCGCGCTGCTGCTCAAGCACGAGAAGTCCCCCGACCGTCCCGTGCTGGACTGGGCCGGAACGGTTCTCGCGATCCTGGGCCTCGTCGGGGCCGTCTACGGCCTGGCCGGTGCGGAGTCGAACGGCTGGGCCGCGCCGTCCACCTGGGGTTTCCTGACCGCCGGGGTCGTGCTGCTCGCCGTGTTCTGCTGGTGGCAGTCCCGCGCGGAACACCCGCTGCTGCCGTTGCGCGTCGTCCTCGACCGCGACCGCGGCGGGGCGCTCATCGGGATCGCCGTCGTCGGCGCGGGGATGTTCGGCATCTTCCTGTTCCTGACCTACTACATGACCTCGACGCTGGGGTACTCCCCGGTGCAGACCGGCCTCGGGTTCCTGCCGATGATCGCGGCGATCTCCGTCGCCGCCGGCGTCGTGGGTTCGGTGCTGATGCCGCGCTTCGGGCCGAAACCCCTGACCCCGACGGGGTTGCTCCTCGCCGCGCTCGGGATGGTCTGGCTGACCGGCATCGACGTGGACTCCGCCTACGCCTCGGCGATCCTGCCCGGGTTGCTGGTGACCGGGCTCGGTCTGGGTTTCGTGTTCGCCTCGGCCATGGCGACGGCGACCCTGGGCATCCAGGCCTCCGACGCGGGCGTCGGCTCGGCGATGGCCAACACGTCCCAGCAGATCGGCGGTTCGATCGGGACCGCCCTGCTGTCCGCCTTCGCCGGCAGCGCCGCGTCGAACTGGTTGAGCGAGAACGTCACCGGTGCCCCGACGGCGGCGGACGCGGCGCACGCCGCCGTCGCGAGCTACCACACGGCGTTCTGGTGGTCGGCGGGCTTCTTCGCCGTCGGTGCCGTCGTGACGGTGCTGCTGCTGCGCCGAGGTGCTCCCTCGATCGACCCCGACGCGGCACCGGTCATCGCCCACTGACCCCGTCGCTCAGAGCTCGACGGTCTCGTTCTCCCCGCCGGAGTACGGCTGACCGGTCACCTTGGCCTTGGCGAAGCTGACGAGCGAGGCGATGCGACCACCGGGCGTGTCCCAGTACTCGGCCGACTCCCCCGTGACGTGGAGGAGGACGACGTCCGCGTCGTCCTTCCCGTCGGGGAACCACGCCTCGACGACCGCGTTCCACAGGTCGGCCTTGCGGGCGGGGTCGACCACCAGCATGCCCTTCCCGGTCAGCGACACCCAGCTGCTGTCGGTGGCGACGGTGACGTTCACCAGGGGGTTGCGGGCCAACTGCTCGAACTTCCGGGACGTGCGCTCGGCGAAGAACCACAGGTCCCCGTCGAAGTCGACCTGCTGGACGGCCATGGGACGGCTGATCGGCCTCCCGTCCAGGTCGCTCGTGGTGAGGAAGGCGGTGCGGCTGCCCTTGAGCAGCTTCGCGACGGTGCTGACGTCCTGCGGGACGGACGGCTGATCGGACACGGTGGACCTCCAGGTCGAAGGCCCCCACCGTCCTCCACCGGCGCTCACCCCGCACGCCGAACGGCGCCCGCACCACCCCCACCGCGTTCGCCGGTGGTGGATCTCCTACCGGCAGAAAACCCTTCCCTCACAGCCGGGGCGGGCCGACGGTGGAGTCATCCACTCACCGAGGGAGGCACCGATGAGCACGACCACCCTGGCCGGCCCGTTCGACGACCAGTTGTCCCAACGCCTACTGTTCCAACGCATCGTGGTCCTGGGGCAGGAGGTCGACGACGCGATCGCGAACCGCGTCGCCGCGCAGCTCCTGCTGCTGTCGGCCGACGACCCGAAGAGCGACATCGCGCTGTACGTCAACTCCCCCGGGGGTTCGATCAGCGCCGGGCTCGCGATCTACGACACCATGCGGTTGATCCCCAACGACGTCTCGACGCTGGTGATGGGGATGGCCGCCAGCATGGGGCAGTTCCTGCTCTGCGCGGGGACCGCCGGCAAGCGCTACGCCCTGCCGCACGCGCGGGTCATGATGCACCAGCCCTCGGGTGGGATCGGCGGCACCGCGGCCGACATCGCGATCCAGGCGGAGAACCTCGCCCACACCAAGGCGACGATGCAGCGCCTCATCGCCGAGCACACCGGTCAGGACGTCGAGACGATCGAGCTCGACTCCCAGCGCGACCGGTGGTTCACCGCAGAGGAGGCCCGGCAGTACGGGATGGTCGACCACGTCGTCACGGGGGTCACCGACGTCCGGCTGGGCAGCGCCCGGAAGGTGGGGCTGTGACGTGGCTGCGCAGATGAGTTACCCGATCCCCTACGTCGTCGAGACCACCGCCCGCGGGGAACGCACCTCCGACGTGTTCAGCCGGTTGCTGTCGGACCGGATCGTGTTCCTGCACGGCGAGATCGACGACGGTGTCGCGAACGTCGTCATCGCCCAGCTGGTCCACCTCGCCTCGGAGTCGCCGACGGCGGAGATCAACCTCTACATCAACTCCCCCGGCGGTTCCGCGACGGCGTTGATGGCGATCTACGACACCGTGCAGTTCGTCCAGCCGGACGTGGCGACGTTCTGCGTCGGACAGGCTGCGTCGGCGGCCGCCGTGCTGCTGGCCGCGGGCGCCCCGGGGAAGCGCTCGGTGCTGGAGCACTCACGGGTCCTGCTGCACCAACCGTCGGGCGGCGCGCAGGGAACGGCCGCGGACCTGCAGATCCAGGCGAAGGAGGTGCTGCGGATCCGCTCGGAGATCGAGGAGGTCCTCGCGCGGCACACCGGTCACCCGGTCGAGCGGCTGCGCGCCGACCTCGACCGCGACCTCGTCCTGCCGGGCGCCGCGGCCGTCGCCTACGGCGTCGCCGACCGGGTGATCACCCCGTCCCCGGCGCTCCCCGCCTGAGAGCGGGTCGTCAGGCGACGAGGGAGAGGGAGACCGTGGGCGCGGCGGACGCGGGGGCGAAGGCCGTCGCGCTCGTCACGTCGGTGACGTAGGAACCGGTGCGCTGCAGCAGTTCCGCGAGCGGGAGTGCCAGCGCCGAGCAGATCGCGGCCAGCACCTCCGAGGAGGGTTCCTTGCGCCCCCGCTCGACCTCGGAGAGGTACGGCAGCGACACCCGGGCCCCGACCGCGACGTCGGAGAGCGTGCGGCGCTGCTCGAGGCGTTCGGTGCGCAGGACCGCGCCGATCGCGTGGCGCAGCAACGGATCCGGGCGGCGACGAACCCGGTCACGGGAGGCACGGGTCGGGACCAGGGTCAGCTTCGGCACGGGAACCTCCAGGCGAGGGAACCCTCGTGAAACTACGCCCGGAGTTGGGACCGCCGCGCTGCTGTCCGCTCAGGGCGGACAGCAGCGCGGCGGGTTCTGGGGGGCGTCAGCTACGCCCGTGGACCGTCGCCATCTCGACCTGCTCGTCGATGACGTCGGAGATGCGGGCCTGCACGGTGTCGAGCTCGCGGATGATCGCCGCGGTCTCGTTGATGCCGCTGGACACCGCGTTGCTCGAGGCCTGGATCCCGGCGATCTGCTGCGCGACGCGCTGGGTGGCGTCCGCCGTCTCTCGCGCCAGGTCCTTGACCTCGCTGGCGACGACGGCGAAACCGCGACCGAGTTCACCGGCACGGGCGGCCTCGATGGTCGCGTTGAGCGCGAGGAGGTTCGTCTGGTCGGCGATGGCCGAGATGATCTTGATGACCTCGCCGACCGCGGCCGAGGCCTGGGTCAGGGCGTCGACCTCGCCGGTCATGTTGGAGGCCTGCCCGACGGCGGCGTCGGCGACCCGGCCCGCGTCGGTGACGGCCTCGCGCAACCGGGAGACGGTGTCCAGCAGCGCCGCCGAGGACGCCGCGTCGTTCTCCGAACGGCGGAGGACGTCGAGGCGCTGGGACACCAGCTGCTGGACGTTGCGCAGCGCCGAGGCGCGGGACTCGGAGAGGTCGATGACGTCGGTGGTGAAGAAGTCCATCGTCCCCACGACCTGCCCCTCGGACACGATCGGGAAGCAGACCCCGGACTTCACCCCGGCGCGCTGCGCCGCGGGAGCCCGCACGCAGTCGGTCATCTCGGCGAGGTCGCGGACGAAGACGAGATCACGGGCCCGCCAGGCGCGACCGGACAGGCCGACCCCCTCGGCGAAGCTCGCGGACAAGGTGACCCGGCGGAACTCCTCGCCGGCCGAACCGGACTCGACCTGGAACTTGAGGGTGTTGCTGGCGGGGTCGAGCGCCCAGTAGGACCCGTAGGCCCAGCCGAAGGCCTCGCGCACCGTCTCCAGCGCCCGGCGCAGCGCGCCGTCCTGGTTGCGGGCGTCACCGACGCTGGACACGACGGTGGTGACGGCGGCGCGGTCGTTGAGGGTCTCCTGCAGGGTCGCGGTGTCGAGGGCGCGACGACGGGCGTGCGCGGCGACACGACCGATGGCCAACCACTTCTCGGACCGCCCGCCGAAGAACGGCAGCTGGTGGCGGGAGTAGTACTCGTGGATCGCGACGACCCGACCGCCCTCGACGACGGGGATCTGACCGCCGCTGCCGGCGCCGCCCGCGCGGGCGTCGCGCCAACGCTGGCACCTCAGCGACTCGGCGGAGTCGTCGCACTGCACGGGTTCACGGGTGGAGATCGCCTGACCGCCGCAGCCGTCCTGCGTGCCGACGGTGGTCCCGCGGGAGGCGGCGAGCGCCGGAGCGAGGTCACCGACCTCAGCGGCGAGGACGAACTTGCCGTCGGGGCCGGGCAGCCAGATCCCGCCGTAGCTGAGCTCGAGGGCCTGGACGAGGGCACGGACGCAGGCGAGCTGGGCGTCGAGCTCGGTGGTCACCCCGGAGTCGAGGCTGGACAGCACCGCCTCCAGCGCCTCGACGTCGCGGGGCATCGGACCGGTGAAGACCGCGCCGCCGGCCGAGGCCGAGCCCTTCTTGCGTCCGAACACGTCGGTCCCCCCGAGTCACGAAGCTTCTAGAAACACTGCTCCCCTCTCATCGGCGGGACCGTCGGAGGGCTTGAGGGGAGTCACCGGGACAGGTGTTCGCGCAGCGCCGCGAGCCCGCGGTGGGCGTTGCTGCGCACGGTGCCCGTGGTGACGTCGAGCAGGTCGGCGATCCGCTCGTCGGAGTAGTCCTCGAAGTGGCGCAGCACGAGGACCGTCCGCTGCTTGGTCGGCAGCTCGCGCAGCGCCTCGAGCAGCGCGTCCCGGTCGGCGATCTGGTTCGTCGAGTCCGCGAGACCGGCGTCGGGGAGGACCTCCGTCGCGTGCTCCCGGCGGGCGGCCCGCCGCCAGAACGACGTCGAGGCGTTGACGACCATGCGGTTGACGTAGGCGACCGGGTCGTCGGCCGCGCTGACCCGGCCCCACTTCAGCAGGGCCTTCGCCAGCACGTCCTGCACGACGTCCTCGGCCGTGTGCGGGTCGCGCAGCAACCCGCGCGCCAGGCGGACCAGCGCGGGGCCACGGGCCTCGACGAACTCCTCGAAGGTCAACCTGGCGACCTCCTGGTCACTGCGGGTGCTCACGATCATCGTGGCGCACCGCCCGCGTCCTGCAGCGTCGCGGCCTTGCCGAGGGCGGTCGTCGCGAGGTCGGCGGCCCGGGTGAGGGCGTCGCTGCTGGTGGACTGGTAGCTCTCGAGGTCGACCCGCACGACCAGTTGACCCTGGCGCGCAACGACGGCGGAACGCCACATCGGGTTGTTGCCGTACTGCTGGTACGCGGCCGTGCCGGCGACGACCTGGTCGGCCTGGACACCGGTCTGGTCCGCGAGCTGCCACGGCGCCGTCTCGTCGGTCTGCTGGGTGCACGCCTGCGCGTCGGCACCCACGGCGGCCATCCAGTCCTCGGCGGCCGCTCCGCGGAACAGCATGACCCGCACCGAGGCGTTCTCGGGGAAGGGTGAGACCACCGACGGCTCACCGCCCCAGCTGAGGCTTCGTGAGTCGACGACGCTCGCCGCTCCGTCGTAGGTCGCGGTCGTGCAGAAACCCGTGTCGGTCGAGGGGTTGGGACCTTCCAGGGGCTCCACCCCCGGCAGGACGGCCGTCACCTCCTGCGTCGTCGGCAGCAGCGCGTCGGGGATGGCCGTCACGGTGCTCGGCGACGGGGTCGCCGTCGCGATCGGGACGACGGTCGGCGGCGTACCGGGCCACTGCGAGAGGCCGATCGGCACCCCGAGGGCGAGGACCGCGACGACGCCGACCACGCCCTGCCGACGCCGTCTGATCGTGCGGGCACGCCCCCGCGCACCCGCCGCGAGCGCGTTCACGTCGACCCCGGTCTCCGCCGCCCCGGCGCGCTGCAGCGCGCGGACGACGTCCGCCTCGTCGACTCCCCTCCTGTGCTCGCTCATGCCGATCCCCTCCTCCGCGGGCCGGTCGTTCCGGCGTCACGTGCAACAGACGCGCTGCTCCACGTGTCCGTTGCACGGGAGCTCCAGGAGATCCACCCGGGTCCTGACCGTCCTGACGATCACCGTGACCCTCGGGGCGTGCAGCGCGGAGTCATCCGATTCCCCGCGGTGCAGCCGTCCAGCACCAGGAGCGTGAGCAACCCCACGACCACCGCACCGTTCCAGCCGAACGGGGTGTCCAACCCCTGCTGACCCGACGCCCGCCGGAGTGGCACCACCTCACCGGTGGCTCCCACCCCGACGCCGTCGTCCACGGACGAGGCGGCTCGACGAGCGGCGGCGTCGACGCGGTCATCGCCCGCCACGAGACGGACGGCTCGTGGCGGTTCGTCCCGCTGGAAGGACAGGGCGGCGACGGGAGGCGCTGGTCCACCTGCTCCTCCGCCCAGGACCCCGAGGTCCTACGAGAACCCCGTGACGGCGACACCGCGGTGGCCGTGAGCACTCACCCGGCGGCGCGCACGGCCAGACGTCCGTCCGCTGGTTCGTCCGGGTGACAGGACCTCGTCACACCAGTTGAACTCTCAAGCAACCAGTGGGGTACGTCGAACTGATGCACATGCGCAAACGACTGGGTGACCTGAAGATCGCCGGCAAGCTCGCTCTCGGCTTCGGGGCCGTCTGCCTCCTCCTGATCGCGGCGGTCGGCCTGGGCGTGCAGACCCTGCACACCTCGCAGGCCACCATCGCGGCGATGTCGGACGTCGTCGTCCCCGGCGTGCAGTACAGCGGGACCGTGAAGTACGCCTTCGCCCAGACGCGGTTGGACCTGACCTCCACCGCGCTGGCCTCCGACCCGGCCGCGCTGGGCACGGCGCAGTCGGCGCTGGCCTCCGACGACACCACGCTCGACACGGCGTGGAAGGGCTACCTCGACACCTCGCCCGTCTCCACCCAGGCCGACCGCGACTCCTTCGCCGCGGACCTGGCGGCGTTCCGCGAGGCCCGCAAGGACCTCGTGGCCGCCGCGACCGCCGGGAACCTCGACGCCTTCAAGGCGGCGCGCGACAGCGAGATCCTGCCCCTGACCACCCGGATCAACACCACGCTGGACCGCATCCAGAAGGCCGAGGTCGACAACGCCAAGACCACCTCGGCCCTGGGAGCCGCGCGCTACCGCCAGTCGTTCCTGCTCCTCGTCGGGCTCGGTGTGGTGGCGCTGCTGGTGGCCGCGGTCATCGCCGTCGTCGTGGCCCGCTCCATCACCCGCCCGCTGGCGCGGACGGCGGCCGTCGTCCGGGGGCTGGCCGAAGGTCGCCTGGACCAGCGCGTGGCTCACACCGCCGCCGACGAGATCGGCCAGCTCGCCCACGCCGTCGACACCACCATGGACAAGCTGACCGCGACCCTCACCGAGATCACCGCCACCGCCGACGTCCTGGCCGGCTCCAGCGAGGAGCTCTCCGCCGTGGCCACCCAGCTCTCCTCCGGCGCCGAGGAGTCCGCCGCCCAGACCCAGGTCGTCTCCGCGGCCGCCGAGGAGATCAGCGCCAACATCGGGACCGTCGCCGCCGCCGGGGAGCAGATGACCGCGGCCATCGGTGAGATCGCCACCTCCACCGCCGACGCCTCGACCACGGCGGCCTCCGCCGTCGGCGCCGTCGACGGTGCCGTCCAGACCCTGCACCGCCTCTCGACGTCCAGCCAGGAGATCGGCGACGTCGTCAAGCTCATCACCTCGATCGCCCAGCAGACCAACCTCCTCGCCCTCAACGCCACCATCGAAGCCGCCCGCGCCGGGGAGATGGGCAAGGGCTTCGCCGTCGTCGCCGGTGAGGTCAAGGAGCTGGCCCAGCAGACCGCGCGCGCCACCGAATCCATCACCGCTCGCGTCGCCACCACCCAGAACGACGTCGACCAGGTGGCCGGTGCCATCGGCCAGATCACCGAGGTCATCGCCCGCATCGACGCCCTGCAGTCCACCATCGCCGCCGCCGTCGAGGAACAGTCCGCCACCACGAACGAGATGGTCCGCAACGTCAGCGAGGTGTCCACCGGCAGTCAGGAGATCGCGCTGAACATCTCCGGTGTCGCAGCCGCTGCCGAGCAGACCACCAGTGGTGCCCGGCAGACCGCCACCACGGCCTCGGAGGTCTCCCGGGCCGCGACCCGCCTGAAGCAGCTCACCGGCGCCTTCACCCTCTGACCTCCCGGTCCTCGGACACCCGGGTCAGGCGCCCTGACCACCCGTCACCGGCAGGACCGCCCCGGAGACGAACGACGCCCGGTCGCTGAGCAGCCAGCAGGCCGCTTCGGCCATCTCCTCCGGCTGGGCGATGCGCCCCAACGGGATCGCCGCGGTCCCGGCCTCGATGATGCCGGGGCTCGCGACCTCCCAGTCCCGCACCATGTCCGTCAACGTCAGGCCGGGGGCGATGGCGTTCACCCGGATCCCGTCCGGACCGTAGGTCACCGCGGCGCTCGCGGTGAGGGAGTTCACGGCCCGCTTCGCCGTCCCGTACGCGGGCAGCATCGGGTTCGCGTGCAGCGCGCCGATGCTGGAGGTGTTGACGATGGCGCCGCCACCGCCGGCGCGCATGGCCCGGACCTGGGCGGCGACGGCGAAGAACACCCCCTTGTGGTTCAGCCGCTGGACCCGGTCGAAGTCCTCCTCGGAGAACTCCGCGATGCCCTGCGGGGGGACGTTCATCCCCGCGTTGTTGAAGGCCGCGTCGAGGCGGCCGTGCCGTTCGAGGACGACGTCGACGACCCGCTGCACGTCCGCGACGTCGCCGAGGTCGGCGGTCACGCTCGAGACGGTGGAGCCGTGCTCGCGCAGCTCCTCGACGAGGGCGGTCATGTCGCTGCGGGCGGCGAGGACGAGCGTCGCGCCCTCCCGGGCGAACAGCCGGGCCGCGGCGGCACCGATCCCCCGGCTCGCTCCGTTGATGAGGGTCACTTTGTCCTGCAACATCTTCTCGGTCATGTCCCCACCGTGCGCGGGCCGGACGGGGACAGCCAGGTACACCGCGTACCTGGCTGGGTCGGCGTCCGGGGCGCACCCTGGGGACGTGGACCGCAGAGCACTCGCCGACTTCCTGCGCAGCAGGCGGGAACGGATCGCCCCGCACGACGCCGGTTTCCCGGTGGGCCGTCGCCGGACCCCGGGCCTGCGCCGCGAGGAGGTCGCCGCGCTCGCGCACGTCTCGCCGGAGCACTACACCCGCCTGGAGCAGGCGCGGGGCTCCCGGCCCTCGCGGCAGGTGCTGACGGAACTGGCCCGGGCGTTGCGGTTGTCCGACGCCGAACGCGGGCACCTCTTCGACCTCGCCGGGGAACCGCTGGACCGTCCGGACGAGATCTCCACCGACGTCCCCCCGCACGTGCGGGAGCTCCTCGACCGGCTGCCTGGGACCGCCGTCCTGGTGTTCGACGCGCGGTTCGACGTCATCGCCTGGAACCCGCTGGCCGCCGCTCTGCTGGAGGACTTCTCGGCGGTCGCGCCGAAGGAGCGGAACCTGCTGCACCGCTACTTCCTGGACCTGGACCCCGCGACCCGGCACTACGGCCTGTCGCACGGTGAGGACTTCGCCCGCTACGCCGTGGCCCGGTTGCGCTCGGCCCTGGCCCGCTACCCCGGCGACCGCCGTCTGCGGGTCCTGTTGCGGGAGTTGCGGTCCGGCAGCCCGGAGTTCGTCGAACGCTGGGAACGCGACGACGAGGTCGTCGTCACCCGGCACCTCACCAAGGCGGTGGACCACCCCGTCGTGGGACGCCTCGACCTCGACTGCAGCGTCCTCCTGGTCCCCGACCGGGACCAGGAGGTCGTGCTCTTCACCGCGCCGCAGGGCTCCGCGGCCGCGGAGGCCCTGGAACTGCTCGGGGTGGTGGGGAACCAGTTCAGCGGGGCTCGTGCCGGGCGATGACGGAGAAGTCGTCGTCACCGTGACCGGCGCGCTGGGCCTCGAGCAGGGCCTGGGCCGCCGCCGTCAGCGCCGGCAGCGGCAGCGTCGAGGTGTCCAGCATCAGCCCGGCGTCCTTGAGCAGCAGGTCCGCGGAGAACTGCGTGTTCCCGAACTCCCCGCTGCGCAGGTTGTCCCCCTTCATCCCCGCGATGAGACCCAGCCCGGTGCCCTTGAGGGTCGTGAGGACCTGCTCGAGGTCCAGGCCGCCGGACGTGCCGAGCCGGACGGCCTCGACGAGGCCCTGGAAGGAGACCGCGAGCGCCAAGTTCGCCACGAGCTTGCCGGTCGCGGCGGCGGCCGCCTCGGGCAGCACCTGCAGGCGTTCAGGGTCGGCCCACAGCGACACGAAGGGGAGCGCCGCGTCCGCGTCCGGGCCGCCGACGAGGACGCCGAGGGACCGGTTCGCGGCCGGCCCCAGCGATCCGACGACCGGGGAGTGGACGTGCCGGACGCCACGCTCGTGCGCCCAGGCGGCGTGCTCGGCGGCGTCGGCGGGCGAGATCGTGGTGACGTCGATCCACAACGTCCCGGCGGCCAGGTCGAGCCCGTCGAGCACGACCTCGCGCACGGCGGCGGGCCCGAACAGGGCGGTGACCACGACCTCGGCCCCGGTCACGGCGTCCTGGGCGTCGCGCGTGGCGCTCGCCCCGGCGGTGACGAGGTGGCCGGCGAGGACGCGCCCCATGCGGCCGAGACCGAGGAAGGCGATCCGGCGGGGCTGATCGGTGGGCGGTTGCGTGGGCACGGCCGGATGCCACGGGCGGGCCTCCCCCGCGGCACCCCACGGTTCGCCGCGGTGCGTCGGCGAGCGACGGAGGCGGGAGACGATCAGGGACGATCGACGGACGTCGGACACCGGGCCACGTCCCTAGGCTGACCCGGTGAGCGCCCTCGTCACTCCCGTCGACCCGTGGGTCACCCGCTGGCGCTTCGCGCCGCGGGTGCGGGACGTGCTGGCCATCCTCATCTCGTTGTTCTTCGCGTTCGCCTGGTTCCACGCCGTCGTCGTCGGTCCGGAGCGCAGCCAGGCCGGCGGCCCGCCCGCGTTCGTCTCGCACGGGATCCCGTGGGGCTCGGTCACCCCGGTCCAGGTGGGCATGGCCGTCGTCGTCGTGGCGACGTGCCTGGCGCTGTGGTGGCGACGCAGCCACCCGGTCCTGCTGTGCATCGTGACCTTCGCCGTGGCGTTCCTCTTCGCCTTCGACGGTGCGCTCTTCCTCGCGCTCCTGACCCTGGCGGTCCGGCGCCGGGACCGGTTGCTCGTGCTGGCGGCGGTCGTGGCCGGGGTGGCGGTGACGTCCTCGAGCCTGCGGACCTCCGCCGACGGGTGGACGCTCGCGATCACCTGGTCGCTCATCGGGGTGTCCCTGGGCACGTTCGTCGGGGCGTTCGTGGGCGCCCGTCGTGATCTCGTCCGGTCGCTGCGCGAACGCGCCGAACGGGCCGAGCACGAACAGGTGCTGCGGGCCGAGCAGGCCCGGTTGGCCGAACGCACCCGGATCGCGCGGGAGATGCACGACGTCCTGGCGCACCGCATCTCGCTGGTGGCGCTGCACGCGGGCGGGTTGGAGGTACGTCCCGACGTCGGGCCGGACCAGGTCGAGTCGACGGCCGCGACGATCCGCGAGACGGCGCGCTCGGCCCTGGAGGACCTGCGCCGGGTCTTGGGTGTCCTGCGGGCTCCCGGGACGTCGTCGGCCGCGACGTCCGCAGCCGAACTCGCCCCGCAACCGACGCTGGTCGACGTCCGCCGGCTCGTCGAGTCGACCCGCGAGGCGGGGGTGGCAGCGGAGTTCCGCACCGACGTCCCCGTGCACGCCGACGTCCCGGCCGAACTCGGGCGCACCGTGTACCGGGTCGTGCAGGAGGGGCTGACGAACGTCCACAAGCACGCGCCGTCGGCGCAGACCGTGGTGACGATCTCCGGTGAGGTCGGCCGCGAGATGCTGGTGTCGGTGGTGAACGCGCGGCCCAACGGCCAGGCGACGGGCCTGCCCGGGGCCGGTTCCGGTCTCGTCGGGCTCTCGGAGCGGGTGGGGCTGGCGGACGGGACGATCACCTCCGGTCCGGAGCCCGGGGGCGGTTTCGCGGTGCGGGCCCGGTTGCCGTGGGCCGTCGCGGACGGCCGTCCCCGTCGGCCGGGATCCGCGGCCTGGACGCCGCCGGATGCGAGGATCGTCCGGACCCCGGCCGGGACCGGTCGGGCCGAGGAACCGTGAACGACGTGACCGAGCAGAGCAGAACGACGAGGAGAACCCGGTGAGCGGACCCGACGGGTCGCAGCAGAACGGCAGGCCCACCCGGGTGCTGCTGGTCGACGACGACGCCCTGGTGCGGGCGGGGCTGCGGATGATCCTGTCCAGCGCCACCGACATCGAGGTCGTGGGCGAGGCCGAGAACGGGGCCCAGGCCGTCGAGGGGGTCGCGGCGCACCGCCCGGACGTCGTGCTGATGGACGTGCGGATGCCCGTGATGGACGGGCTGACCGCGGCGAAGGCCATCACCGAACGCCCGCAGGCCCCGAGCGTCGTGATGCTCACGACGTTCGACCTCGACGAGTACGTGTTCCAGGCCCTGCAGGCCGGGGCGACGGGTTTCCTGCTGAAGGACACCCCGCCGCGCGAACTCGTCGCCGCGGTGCGGATCGTCGCCGCCGGTGAGGCGATGCTCTCCCCCACCGTGACCCGTCGCCTCGTCGGGCACTACGCCGCGGACGCCGTGAACCCCCGTCGCCGCGAGGCGACCGAACGGCTGACCCTGCTGACCGAACGCGAACGCGAGGTCCTCGCCTGCGTCGGTCAGGGGATGTCGAACGCCGAGGTCGGCAAGGAGCTGTTCATGAGCGAGGCGACCGTGAAGACCCACGTGTCGCGCCTGCTGACGAAGCTCGAGGCCCACAACCGGGTGCAGGTCGCGATCGTCGCCCACGACGCGGGCCTCCTGGACGTCTGACCACCCGTGATCCCGCTGGGGGAACCCAGCGGGATCACGGTCGAGGGTCAGCGACCGGCGGTGGCGAGGGTCTCGAACTCCTCGTCGGTGAGTTCGACGTCGGCCGCGGCGAGGTTCTCCTCGAGGTGGGCGACGGTCGAGGTCCCGGGGATCGGGACGATGACGGGCGAGCGCCGCAGCAACCAGGCGAGGGCGAGCTGCGAGGTGGACGCCTCGTGGTGCTGCTTCGCGATCTCGTCGAGCGGCCCGCCCGGTCGGGCGAGGGTCCCGGCGTCGACCGGGGCCCACGGGATGAAGGCGATCCCCTGCTCCTCGCAGAACTCGAGCAGGTCCTCGGCACGACGGTCGCCCAGGTTGTAGCGGTTCTGGACCGAGGCGATCGACAACCCGGCGGCCTGCGCGGCCTTCACCTCGTCCACGCCGACCTCGGACAACCCGACCTGCAGCGCGAGGCCCTCGTCGACGAAGGACTTGATCTCGCCGAACTGCTCCTCCGCCGGCACCTTCGCGTCGATGCGGTGCAACTGCCACAGGTCGATCCGCTCGACGCCGAGGCGGCGCAGCGACATGAGGAGGCACTGGCGCAGGTACTCGGGGCGACCGAGCGGCGGCCAGACGTCGGGGCCGGAACGGGTCAGACCGCCCTTGGTGGCGATGACGACGTCGCCGTACCCCGAACCGTCGTGGAGGGCCTCCTTGATGAGGTCCTCGGAGTAGTAGGGGCCGTAGGAGTCGGCGGTGTCGATGAAGGTGACGCCGAGTTCGACGGCCCGGCGCAGGACGCGGACGGCTTCGTCGTGGTCCTTCGGCGGACCCCAGACACCGGGGCCGGTGATGCGCATGGCGCCGTAACCGAGTCGGTGGACGGTCTTGCCGCCGAGGTCGATGGTTCCACTGGCGGAGACGGGCACTGGTCCTCCTGCGGGGAGTTCACGAGAGCTGGCCCCGGAACGGTAGGTCGCGCGCCCCGGCCCCGCATCCGGGAACCCCACCCGTGATCTTGCCGGGAAACCCAGCAAGATCACGGATGGGGAGGTGGGCGGTTCGAGGAGACCTCAGCGCAACAGCTCCGGCGTCCGGAACGGCACCCCGTGCACGTGGGTCGCGAGGAACGCGAACACCGTCTCGTACCAGAGCGCCGTGTGGCCCGGGGTGAGCACCCAGTGGTTCTCGTCGGGGAAGTAGAGGAACCGGTGCGGCAGCTCGGCCGGGTCGCCGCTCCACTGCTGGTTCAGCGTCCACCACAACCGCAGCCCCTCGCCGATGGGGACGCGGTAGTCCTTGTCGCCGTGGATGACGAGCATCGGCGTCACGATCTTCGCGGCGTGCGCGGCGGGGTCGTTGGCCGCCTGCATCTGCTGCGTCATCTCCCGCGACCAGTACCAGGCCGCGTCCGTGGTCGGCCCGAACTGGTCGAGCGCGAAGAGGCTGGCGTGGGTGACGATCGCGCGGAACCGGTCGGTGTGACCGGCGATCCAGTTCGCCATGTAGCCGCCGAAGGACCCGCCCATCGCGGCCGTACGGGCGGCGTCGAGGTCGGGACGCTCCAGCGCCGCGTCCGTCACCGCCATCAGGTCGGTGTAGGGCCGATCACCCCAGGCTCCCCACCCGCGGGCCAGGAACTCCGCGCCGTAGCCCGTCGACAACCCGGGGTCGGGCAGCAGGACCGCGTAGCCGCGGGCGACGGCCAGCCACGGGTTCCACCGCCACGACCACGCGTTCCACGACCCGAGCGGACCGCCGTGGATCCACAGCAGCAACGGCGCCGGTGCGGCGTCGCTGGCCCCGGCCGGGAGCGCGAGCCACGCCCGCAGCGGGCTGCCGTCGAGCGCGGTCGCGGTGACCTCGGTGAGCGACCCGGGCAGGTCGGGCACCGTGGTCGGCCCGCGGAGGACGACCGGTTCCTGACCGGCCACCCGCGCGTCGAGGCGCACGACCGCGGGTGGGGCGTCGACGGCGGAGCGCACCGCGAAGACGTGCGCGCCGTCGGGGGAGACCTGCAACGACCCGTAGGCGCCCGCGTCACCGCTCAGCCGGGTCCGGGACCCGTCGCTGAGCGCCACCCGGAACACCGGTGCGGCGCCGTGGTCGTCGACGGCGAGGAAGAGTTCGTCGGAGCCCGGCCCCCACTGCGGCGCGGCACCCCACACGTCCCAGTCGGCGACGACGTCGCGGGCCGGGGCCGAACCGTCGACGGGCACGACGACCAGCCGCAGGCGGGGCGGCAGCGTCGGCGTCGAGACGGACTCCGCGACCGCGGCGACCCAGCGACCGTCCGGGGACACCGACAGCGCACCGAACTCCCGTTCGGGGTCCTCGGCGACGACGCGGACGGAACCGTCGTCGGTGGCGATCGCCACGACGCGGACGTGCTGCGCACCGTGCCCGCTGAACACCGTCTCGGTGGTGAGGAGTTCCCGGCCGTCGGGGGTCAGCGCGGCCGAGGCCTCGTCGTAGCGGCGTCCCGGCGTCGGCGTGAGGTCCCGCCAACGACACGAAAACCGTTCTCCCGCAGCAGGTTCAGAGGGGACGTCGGCCACGAGGTAGCGCGGTTCGTCCGGTCCGAGGTCGCTGTCCCAGTACCGCACGGGGTAGCCCGCGTGCAGGATGGCGTTGACGCCGGCATCTTTGCGGGCCGTGCGCCGGGCGGCGTCCGACGTCGGACCCTCGGTCGCGTCGTCGGACCCCGGCAGCGTCGACGACGTGACCACCACGCGGTCCCCCCGGCGGGCGGTGAGCGGGGTCGCGACGCCTCCCGGGCGCGACCCGACGGCCCGGGCCTCTCCGCTGACCGGCAGGGCCCACAACGCCGCCGGGGCGTCGTCCTTCGACTCGGTGTCCGGATCCCGGCGTGCGGAGGTGAACAGCAACGTGCCGTCGGCGACGAACGCCGGTGACCCCTCCGCGGCGGAACCGCGGGTCAACCGGTGGGCCGGTCGCCCTCCCGTGGGATCGACCTCCCAGAGCGCCCCGCGCCACCGGGTGCGTTCACGGTCGAGCGTGGCGACCGTCGTCACCAGCCGCGAGCCGTCCGGGGAGAGGGTCAGCCCGCTGAGGCGGGGCAGGGCGAGGAAGGCGTCGAGGTCGGCGAAGGGTCCGGCGGCAGGACCGGTGACGGGATCGGTGGCACGGGGCACGACGACAGTCCTACTCCCCCGCCGGTCCGAACTGCCGGGCGGCTCCGACGGTGCGACAGTTCGCGCGTGACCATCACCACCACCGGCATCAGCCACCTCCGCCTCACCGTCCGCGACCTCGCCGCGTCGCGGCACTTCTACGACACCCTCTTCGGCTGGGACGTCGCGGTGGAGATGCCCGCGGACGCCGACGAGGCGACCCGCGAGCAGCTCTGGTTCCTCTTCGGCGGAATCATCTACAGCTCCCCGAGCGGGCTCTTCGGGTTGCGTCCCGTCGCCCCCGGGAGCGACGGGTTCTCCCCGGACCGGGTCGGACTGGACCACCTGTCGCTGTCGGTGGCCTCCCGGGCCGACCTCGACGCGGCGGTCGAGGTGCTCGACTCCCTCGGCGCGCCGCACGGTGAGGTGAAGGACATCGGGTCGATGTTCCTGCTGGAGTTCCGCGACCCCGACGGGATCGCGCTGGAGCTGGCGGCGCCGAAGGCCTGACCTCTGCCCCCTCCGGCGGTGTCGGAGGGGACGGACAGACTGTCCGGGTGGACGTGACGGCTGACCTGCGTGCTCTGGGCCGGGTGCCGGAGCTGGGACTCGTCGTCGTGCCCGGCGGTCTCGGGCTGGCCGCGGGTGGCCACCGCTGGGCCGTGGCCACCACCGAGCCCGCCGACCTGCTGCGCGCGTTGGAGGCGGAGTTCGCCCCCCGCTGGACGTGGTGGTCGGCGTCCGCCGCGCTGGGCCGGGTCGCTCCGGTGCACCTGGCCCGGTGCCACGACCTCGCCGCGGTGCACCGGCTCGCGTTCGGCGGCGCGCGCGAGGACGCGGGCGCCGTCTGGGCGGGCGCGCACGACCGTCCCGTTCCCCCACCACCCTCGCGGCGGCCCCTCGCCGCCCACGGCACCGGTCTCCTCGACCTCGACGGGGCGGGGGCCGACGACGAACCGGTCCGCGAGGACGGCCAGGTGTCGCCCACCTGGGCCGAGGGGTCGGCCTTCGACGTCGACCTGCCGCTGCGGCTGGAGCGGGCCGCGCGCTGGGCCGAGCTGGCGCTGGCCGTCGCGGCGGCGCAGTCCCGGGTCCTCGCCACCCGGCCCGACGGGCGGGTCACCCCGGGTGGGCCACCCCTGGCGGTCCAGACGGGGTTCGCGGAGTCGGCGGCGGCCGTGCTGGCCGTGGAACTGTCGCGGACCGGGTTGCCGCTGGACCGGAGCACCGCCGAGGCGATCGTCGCGGACGCCGTGGGTCCACGTCCCTCCTCCCCCGGTGACGAGCAGCGGTTGCGCGCCCTGCGCGACGCACCCGTCCGCGAACACCTCGGGGAGATCGACCTGCGCAACCCCGCCCAGGTGCTCTCGGGGCTGCGCAGTCTGGGCTTCGACGTCACCGACACCCGGGCCTGGCGGCTGGAACGGCTGCGTGACGCCCACCCGGGGATCGCGGCCCTCCTGTCGTGGCGCAAGGGCGAGCGGCTGGCGACGACGTACGGCTACCGCTGGCTGGACGAGCACGTCGGCCCGGACGGCCGGTTGCGGGGCGAGTGGTCCTCGGCCGACGCGGCGGCCGGGCGGATGACGGCACAGGCCGGTCTGCACAACCTGCCGGCGGAACTCCGCCCCGCCGTCGCGGCCGAGCGGGGACACGTCCTCGTCCGGGCGGACCTCGGGCAGGTGGAACCCCGGGTCCTCGCGGCCGTCTCGCACGACCCGGGCTTCGTCGCCGCGACGCAGGCCGACGACCTCTACGCCCCCGTCGCCGCCGCGCTCGCCGTGGACCGCCCCACGGCCAAGGTCGCCGTCCTGGCCGCGATGTACGGGCAGACCTCCGGGGCCGCGGGCGAGGCCCTGAAGCGGATGGACCGCGCCTACCCGAGCGCGCTGGGTTACCTGCGCGCGGCGGAGGAGGCCGGCCGCCAGGGGCAGGACGTCAGGACCTACGGCGGGCGGCGGGTGCGGATGTACGAGATCGCCGACGGCGGCGACGCGGGGGCCGCGATCGCCGCCCGGGGGCGGTTCGCCCGCAACGCCGTCGTCCAGGGTGCCGCCGCGGAACTGTTCAAGGCGTGGGCGGCGACGGTCCGGGCCGGGTTGTCCGGCACCGGGGGACGGATCGTGCTGTGCCTGCACGACGAACTGCTGCTGCACGTCCCGGAGGCCGAGGCCCAGCAGGCCGCGGAGCTCCTGACCGCCGCCCTGGACCAGACCGCCGCCCGCTGGTCGGCGGGCAGCGGGGTGCGCTTCGTCGCCGACGTCTCGATCGTCAGGCGGTGGTCGGAGGCGAAGTAGGACACCCCGACCCCGCCCGGGACCGGGGTGCGGTCACTGGCCGCCGAAGGCGCTGACGTGCTCGGCGGCGAACTCACCGAAGGACCACGGCTGACCCGTCGCCTCCAGCACCGACCACCACAGGTCGCCGTGCGGGTCGACCTGGTTGCGGGCCGAGACGGCGAGGGCGATCGGGATGTGCACGAAACGCCGGCGCCAGCGGCCGACCACCATGTTCGTCCGGCCGGCCATCGCGGCGTGGACCGCGGCGTGCGCGAGGCGGATGCAGTAGACGCTGTCGTAGGGGTTCGCGGGGACGCTGCGGATGACGTAGCTCGGGTCGATGTAGCGCATGTTCAGCTCGAGGTCGTGCTTGGCGAAGTCGTCGGTGATGGCCTGGCGCAGCAGTCGGCCGACGTCCTGGAGCTTCTTGTTGCCCGACGCGTCCTTGAGGCCGTCGTCGTCGAAGAGCTCCTGCCCGGCACCCTCCGCGGCGACGACGAGGGCGTGGCCCTGGGTCGCGACCTTCTCGCGGAGCTTCTCGAGGAACCCGCCGGGGCCCTCGAGGCTGAACGGCACCTCGGGGATCAGCACGAAGTCGGCGTCGTTCTGGGCGAGTGCGGCGTAGCAGGCGATGAAGCCCGAGTGGCGCCCCATGAGCTTGACGATGCTGACGCCGTTGGGCGCCGTCCGCGCCTCGACCTTCGCCGAGCGGATCGACCGGGTGGCCTCGCTGAAGGCCGACTGGAAGCCGAAGCTCTGGTCGATGAAGGGGATGTCGTTGTCGATCGTCTTCGGGATGCCGACGATCGCGATCTTGAGGTCGCGTTCCTTGATCTCGGCGGAGATCTTCTGGGCGCCGCGCATGGTGCCGTCGCCGCCGATGACGAAGAGGATCGAGATGCCCATGCGCTCGAGGCAGTCGACGACCTCGACGGCGTCCTGCTGGCCGCGGGAGGTCCCGAGGATCGTGCCGCCCTCGCCGTCGATGTTGCCCACCGACTCGGGCGTCAGGTCGACGACGTCGTGGCCGTAGCGGGGGATGAAGCCCTGGTAGCCGTTCTTGAACCCGTGGATCCGGCGGACGCCGTAGTGGGTGGTGAGTTCGGAGACCAGGCCGCGGATGACGTTGTTGATGCCCGGGCAGAGCCCACCGCAGGTGACGATCCCGACGCGGGTCTTGGAGGGGTCGAAGAAGATCTTCTTCCGCGGCCCGGTGGGTTCGAGGCTGGGCAGGTCCTCGAGGTCCCCGTCGCGACGGGACACCTTGGAGAGGGTGTCGTCGAAGAGGACGCGGTCGGTCTCCTCGATGTAGTGGTGCGTCGTGCGCCGGGCCTGGAGGCGGGGGGCGAGCGGGGAGTCGACGGTGCGCGGTCCGAGCGCCTCGACGGTGAAGTCGATCGGCTCACGACGCGCGGGACTGTCGATGGGCTCAGCCATGGCTGCGCTGGTCCTTTCCTGGCGACGACGTCGAGGTTCCATCATCGGGCACCCGTCGTGACTCCCGTCACGGCGGGGTCCCTCAGGAGTGGGGTTCCTTCCGGTCGGCGAGGCGCTGCAGCATCGCGTTGTAGTCGTTGAGCTCGGCGTCACCGTCGCGGGCGGCCTTGCGGTCGCTGCGGCGGTTCTCGCGGGTGTCCGAGCGGGACCAGCCGATGGCCACCCCGAGCACCAGCAGCAGGGTCGGGAACTCGCCGATGCCCCAGGCGATGTCGCCGCCCTCCTGCTGCTTGGCGAGCAGGTTCGCGGTCGGGGTGATGTGGGCGAACCAGTCCGGTGCGAGCAGCGTCGTGCCCACCATCAGCGAGACGCCGAAGAAGGCGTGGAAGGCCATGGTCGCCAGCAGCAGGATGAGCCGCAGCGGGTAGGCGGGCCGCTGCGGGCCGGGGTCCACGCCGATGAGCACGGAGGCGAAGAGGTACCCCGTGCTCAGGAAGTGGACCATCATCAGCTCGTGCCCGACGTGGGTGCGCAGCGCGAGCTCGAAGAGCGGCGAGAAGTAGAAGACGATGATCGACCCGGCGAAGAGCACGGCCGCCACCAGCGGGTGCCCCAGGATCGCGAAGTAGCGCGAGTGGACGACCACGAGCAGCCACTCGCGTGCGCCGCGGGAGTGGTCGCGACGGGCGGGCAGCACCCGCATCGCGAGCGTGACGGGGGCTCCGAGGACGAGCATCGGCGGCACCGCCATCGTCAGCAGCATGTGCTGCATCATGTGCGTGCTGAAGCTGATCCGGCCGTAGGCGGCCGGGCCCCCGTTGGTGACGAAGAGCAGCGCGAGGCAGCCGAGCACCCACCAGATCGTCCGGCCCACGGGCCAGCCGTCGCCGCGCCGGCGCAGCCGCCGGACCCCGACGAGGTAGCCGACCAGCAGCAGGCCGCCGATGGTCAGCCACAGCAGGTCCGGGCTGGTCCGGGTGAACCAGCGCACGATGGTGAACGCCGGCGGGACGGGCTCACCGAGCAGCGTCGCGGCGGCCGAGGAGCTGGGGTCGCTGTCCGGGACGGGGGTGGGGCTGCGGCTCAGCGCGACGCCGAGGCCCGTCGCGGCGCCCATCAGGACGAGTTCGCCGGCGGCGATGCGGAGGAAGGCCCGGGGCCGCTCGGCGAGCAGCGGGATCGTGCGGCGGCGGTGCCAGACCCCGAACGCGCCGAGCCCGACGAGGGCGACGACCTTGCCGACGACGAGCGCGCCGTAGGCCGAGTCCAGTCCGGACCAGCCGCCGAGGCGGACCGAGGCGTTGAGGACCCCGGACAGGGCGACGGCCGCGAAGCACCACAGGGCGACGGTGGAGTACCGGGTGGCGAGGGTGGTCAGGTCGACGGCACGGCGCCCCTTCGCGGGCCCGGCGGAACGACCGGTCAGGGGTGCGACGAGGAGCACGGCCCCCAGTCCCCCCACCCAGAGGGTCACGCCGATGAGGTGCATGGCCAGTGAGCTGACGGCGGTCTCGTGCGAGGACGACCCCGACGCGTGCCCGGACAGGGAGAGCGGGAGGAGCGCGATCACGCTCACCGCCGTCCCCCAGGCGGCGCCGGTGGGCCCGGTCGCGGCGGCTCCGATCGTCGCGGCGACGGCGGCGAGGACGGTCGTGACCAGCAGGGCGCGTCCGAGGTCGATCGACTGGGCGAACTGCGCGAACTGCGCGCCGAAGTCCGAGCCCCCGGGGGCCGCGCCGATGATGTCCATGGCCGTGAGGACCAGGACGAGGAGCGCGGCCACGGCCCACACCCCGGCGGCGACCCCGCCGATCCGCACGGCGCGGGTGAAGGCGTCGCTGGGTTGCGGGAGCAGGAACGTCGCCACCGCGAACCCGCCGACGGCGAGCGCCGCGGACAGGTCGTGGACGGTGCGCGCGATCGGCAGCCCGTAGCGGACGAGGGCTCCCGGGTCACCGAGGGCGGGGACGGCGAGTCCGCCGCCGAGGGCGAGGGCGGTGAGCAGGACCGCGAGCGCGGCGAGGAGGACGGCTGCCGAGGTCAGCAGGGCGCCGGTGATCGGGGTTGCGCTGCGGGCCGGGCGGGTAGGTGCGGCCACGTGGCCAGGGTAGGTCGTCACCCTGGGGATCGCCGCCCCGTCCGGGGCGTCCTCGGTCACACCGGCCGACGAGGGGCTCGCCGGCGGGGACCCGGAGGGTCAGGCGCTGGCGCGGACGGGGGCGACGGCGGTCGCGACGTCGAACCAGACGGTCTTGCCGTAGCTCTCGACGTCGACGCCGTGGGCGTCGGAGAGCGCTTCGACCAGGGCCATGCCGCGGCCGTTGAGGGCTTCGGGGTCGACGTCGCGGCGCTGCGGGAGGCGGGTGTTCTCGTCGCCGACGCCGACGCGGACGTGCGACCCGGCGTGCCCGACGCGCAGGACGACCTCGCTGCGGCCGTGCAGGACGGCGTTGGTGACGAGTTCCGCGGTCAGCAGCAGCAGCGTGTCGACGACGTCCCCGAAGATCCCCTCCGCGATGCACCAGTCGGCGACGAAGTGCCGGGCCGCGCGCGAGGACATCGGGACGGGCGCCAGCGTCGTCTCGTGCGACCAGTCCGTGAACGACACTCCGTGACTCTCCCGATACGTAGGGTTACCAAGCACCGTAGCGCAGCGTCGCTCGAACGGCGTAGTCCGTCGCGTCGGTACGTGCAGGAGTCCGTGCGAGGACCCGGACCGGGCCTGTTGATCCATCACCACGCTGTACCCCCCGATACGTGCTTGCGGCTGGTAACTTGTTTGTAGTTGCATGTAGCAGTCAAGGATCCGACCACCGCGTCCGATGACCTCGCAGACACCGTCTGGGCGGTCATCTCCCGGGTGGTACTTCGTCCCGCCCGCACTCACCGTTACACCCAGTGAGTACAGCCAGTGAGCGGCGGGGCGCACCGGTAACGTCAGCCCACCTCCCTGGAGCCCACGCATGACCTCTCCCACCCGGAGCGCACGGCGGTGACCACGACCACCGAGCCTCCCCGCACCAGCACTGCACTGCCGCAGCCGACCCCCGCGACGCCGGTGCCCACGCACGAGCAGCAGCTCGCCGCGCTCTCCGACGAGGTCAGCCGCCAGGTGCGTGCCCTGCACTCCCTCAAGGCCCGGATGGCGCGCGGGCAGTCGGAGGTGGAACGTGCGATGCACGTCGTCCTCTTCGTGCTCGCCGACGCCGGACCCCTGCGGGTCAGCGCCCTCGCCGAACGCCTCGGCACGGACCCGTCCACGACGAGCCGCCAGACCGGCGAGCTGGTCAAGCGCGACCTGCTCCGCAAGCTCCCCGACCCCGACGACCGTCGCGCCAGCCTGCTCGCGGTCACCGACGCCGGCCACGACGTCGTCGCGACCATGAAGCAGCGCCGCCACGAGCAGCTCGCGGCGGCCGTCGACGGTTTCGACGCCCGCGAGCTCACGGTGTTCACCAGCCTGCTCGCCCGGTTCGTGGACGGCCTCGAAGGGGCCCACCCCGAATGCCTCCGCCCCACCTCCACCCCCGCCGCCCAGGAGAACGCATGAGCAACACGACCGCCGGTTCGTCACCGGCGCACTCCCCCTCGGCTCCGGAGATGCCGGTGCTCACGCACCGGCAGATCCTGGCGATCCTCTACGGGTTGCTGCTGGGCATGTTCCTCGGTGCGCTCGACCAGACGATCGTCTCGACCGCGATCCGCACCATCGCCGACGACCTCGACGGGTTCTCGCTGCAGGCCTGGGCCACGACGGCGTTCCTCATCACGTCGACGATCTCCACGCCGCTCTACGGCAAGTTGTCGGACATGTACGGACGGCGGCCGTTCTTCATCGCCGCCATCGTCATCTTCGTCGTGGGTTCCGCGCTCTGCGGCATCTCGACCTCGATGTACGAGCTCGCCGGCTTCCGCGCCCTGCAGGGTCTCGGCGCCGGCGGTCTGATGTCGCTCGCGCTGACGATCATCGCCGACATCGTCCCGGCCCGTGAGCGTGCGCGCTACCAGGCCTACTTCATGATGGTCTTCGGCACCTCGAGCGTGCTGGGCCCCATCGCCGGCGGTTTCCTCTCCGGTCAGTCGACGATCCTCGGCCTCACCGGGTGGCGCTGGATCTTCTGGATCAACGTGCCGCTGGGCGCCCTGGCCCTGACCGTGGTCCTGAAGAACCTCAAGCTGCCCAAGCGTTCCACCAAGCACCGCATCGACTGGCCGGGTGCGCTCACCCTGATCATGTGCCTCGTGCCGCTGCTGCTCGTGGCCGAGCAGGGCCGCACCTGGGGCTGGTTCAGCGCCGGTTCCATCGCCTGCTACGCCGTCGGCCTCGTCGGTCTCATCGGTTTCATCCTCGCCGAACGCGCCTACGGCGAGGAGGCGCTGCTCCCGCTGCGCATGTTCCGCGGTCGCACGTTCTTCGTGGGCAGCCTCAGCAGCCTGATCCTCGGCATGGGCATGTTCGGTGGTTTCGCCGTCCTGCCGCAGTACCTGCAGGTCGTCAAGGGCTCCACCCCGACGGAGGGCGGTCTGCAGATGCTGCCGATCGTCCTGGGCATCATGTCGGCCAGCATGATCTCCGGGAAGGTCATCGCCCGGACCGGGAAGTACAAGTTCCTGCCGGTCATCGGCACGGGCCTCATGGTCATCGCGCTGTTCGGGTTCTCCCGCGTCAACGCGGACACCCCGATCTGGCAGACCATGATCTGCATGCTGCTCATGGGCTGGGGCCTCGGCGGCAACATGCAGCCGATCATCCTGGCCGTGCAGAACGCCGCCGCCCGCACCGAGATCGGTGTCGCCACGAGTTCCGTGACGTTCTTCCGCCAGATGGGCGGGACCCTCGGTACCGCGGTGTTCCTGTCGATCCTGTTCTCCTCGCTCGGCGGCCACATCGCCGACGAGTACGCCAAGGCCGGCCCGACGCCGGCCTTCCAGGCCGGGCTCGCGCAGGCGAAGCTCGACCAGCCCGGACTGCAGGCGACGCTGGCCAAGGCGACGGACAACACGTCGATCCTCTCGACGCTGCCCGACGCGGTGACCCACCCGTTCAAGGTCGGTTTCACCGACTCGACGAGCCTCATCTACCTCGTCGCGGCGTGCGTCATGCTGCTCGGCTTCATCACCGTGCTCTTCCTGCCGGCGCTCCCGCTGCGGGGCGCACCCGGTGCGGCTCCGGCCGGCCCCGGCCCGGAGGGTGCCGCCGCGGCCCCCGTCGAGGCAGCCGGCGCCCCCACCGAGGCGATGGCCCTCACCGCGCAGGGGAAGGCGCCGTCCACTGGCGGCTCTCCCTCCTCCGCCGGTACGGTCGCTGCCGTGGACGGGATGGCACCGGGAGAACTGGCCGAACGCATCCGCAGCGGTGTGCAGCAGGCGAAGGCCGCGCAGCTCGCCATGGAGGAACTCGCCCTCGAGGCGGGACGCCGCGAGGCCGCGTTCGACACCGCCGTGGAGAACCTCCGCGAACTCGGACTCGACGAGTCCTCGATCGAGGCCGCCCTCGGTGAGGAGGCCTCGGCTCCCCGGGGTCGCCACGCGGGTGCCCCCGAGGAGGCCGTCGAACCGGCGCGCGAACAGCTGGGTGCGCAGAACTGACGCGCTGACCTGACGCGCCGACCTGACGCGCTGACCTGACGCAGGACGGCCCCGGAACGCACCCGCGTTCCGGGGCCGTCCTGCGTTCCCCCTCGTCACGGAAGACAGCCTTCCCTTGCCATGCGTAGGCTCACCTTATTTTGACAAAAGCAAAAGAAGAGGTATGTTCGTCGTCATGAGCCCGCTGGACGACACCGCGACCGAGGAGCTGCTGCGCACCGCAGGCCTGCGCAGCACCGCACCCCGCCGCACCGTCCTGCAGGTCCTGGAGGACCACCCGCACCAGACCGCCGCGGGTGTGGCGGAACTGCTCGGGGAGGCGGGAGCCGGCATGTCCCGCCAGAGCCTCCACAACGTGCTGGAGGACCTGACCCGCACGGGTGTCCTCCGCAGCATCCAGCCCGTCGGGTCCGCCCCGCGCTACGAGACGAAGGTGGACGACAACCACCACCACATCGTCTGCCGCGAGTGCGGTGCCGTCTCCGACGTCGCCTGCGCGACCGGGCGGGCCACCTGCCTGACCCCGGCGTCGACCCCGGACTTCGCGGTCGTCGAGCACGCCGACATCACCTGGTCGGGGTTGTGCGTCAACTGCGCTCCCACCACGACACGCTGACCCGCCCGACCCGCTGACCCCACCGAAACCCAGGAGGACACCGTGACCACCGTCGACGACGTCAAGACCGCCGGCCTCACCCAGGAGAAGGTCGCGGGCTTCAACGCCAGCTCGCGTCTGAACAGCGGCCTGCAGGAGGTCCTCGTCGACCTCACCGCACTGCACCTGCAGGGCAAGCAGGCCCACTGGAACATCGTCGGCGCGAACTTCCGCGACCTGCACCTGCAGCTCGACGAGCTGATCGACGCCGCCCGCACCTACGCGGACGACGCGGCCGAGCGCATGCGCGCCGTCGGTGGCATCCCCGACGCCCGCCCGGGCACCGTCGCGAGCACCACCAGCATCGGCGACTTCGGCGCCGACGAGATCTCCACCTCCGCCGCTGTCGAGGCGATCGTCGCGATGACGCGACGCACCATCGACACCATCCGCCGCGTGCACGACCCGATCGACGCCGAGGACCCCTCGACCGCCGACCTGCTGCACGGTTTCATCCTCGGCCTCGAGAAGCAGGCCTGGCTGATCGGTTCGGAGAACCGGGCGCCGCGTCGTCGCTGAACGACGACAGCCCCGGTGGGGCTGAGACGACACAGCCCCGGTGGGGCTGAGACGACACAGCCCCGGTGGGGCTGAGACGACACAGCCCCGGTGGGGCAGGATCGGCACCATGCCGAGCCTGCTCATCACCGGGGCCGCCGTCGTGACGGTGGACGCCGCCGGGACCGAACACCCCCAGGGGTACGTCCTCGTCCGCGACGGGGTGATCGCCGCGGTCGGTGCGGGCGAGCCTCCGGCCGGGACGACCGCCGACCGCGTCGTGGACGCCCGGGGCCACCTGGTGACCCCGGGCTTCGTCAACACCCACCACCACCTCTACCAGTGGGCGACGCGGGGTTTCGCCGTCGACAGCGGGCTCTTCGACTGGCTCACGACGCTCTACCCGATCTGGGCGCGCCTGGACGCGACCGACGTCGAGGCCGCGGCGCGCGCCGGCCTCGCGCGGTTGGCCCTCACCGGCTGCACCACGTCGATGGACCACCACTACCTGCACCCCCACGACGGCGGCGACCAGCTCGCCGCGAGCATCGAGGCCGCCCGCACGGTGGGGCTGCGCTTCTCCCCCACCCGCGGGTCGATGGACCTGGGGAACTCCGCCGGCGGTCTGCCGCCCGACTCCGTCGTCGAGACGATCGACACCGTGCTGACCGCGACGGCCGACGCGGTGGCCCGCCACCACGACACCTCGGCGGGATCGATGGTCCGCATCGGGGCGGCTCCGTGCTCACCGTTCTCGGTCACCCCGGACCTGTTGCGGCAGACGGCCGCGCAGGCAGCGGAACTCGGGATCCGCCGGCACACGCACCTCGCCGAGACCGACGACGAGGAGGAGTTCTGCGCCCGCACCTTCGGCGCCCGTCCGGTCGAGGTGCTCGAGGACCTCGGGTGGCTCGGGCCGGACGTCTGGCTCGCGCACTGCGTCCACCTCTCCGACTCCGACATCGCGACGCTGGCCCGGACGGGGAGTTCGGTGGCGCACTGCCCGAGTTCCAACGCCCGCCTCGGCGCGGGGATGGCCCGCACCCGCGACCTCCTCGCCGCGGGCGTGACCGTCGGCCTGGGCGTCGACGGCGCCGCGTCCAGCGAGCAGGGCAGCCTCGCCGACGAGCTGCGCCAGATGGTCTACACCGCCCGCCTGCGCGGCGGCCCCGACACCATGAGCGCCCGGGACGCGTTGCGCGCCGCCACGATCGGGGGCGCCACCTGCCTCGGACGGCAGGAGGAGATCGGTTCCCTCGAGGTCGGCAAGCGCGCCGACCTCGCTCTCTGGGACCTGCGCGGCCTCGGTCACGCCGACCTCGACGACCCCGTCGTCGCGCTGGTCATCGGCCCGACCCCGCCGTTGGCGTTGTCGACCGTGGAGGGCCGGGTCGTCGTCGAGGACGGTGAACTGCGCACCACCTCGCAGGAGCAGGCCGTCGCCGACCTCGTCGCCGCCCGCCGCCGCGTCCTCAGCCGGCGTTGACCACCGGCCGCCGGCTCCGCGCCACCAGGAGACCGGCGGCCACCGCCCCGAGGGCGAGCGCCACCCCGCTGGCGAACACCGAGGTGTGCACGCCGACGACCGCGCCGAGCAGTCCGACGGTGAAACCGCCGCCGACCCGCAACCCGCCCGAGGCCATCGAGTAGACGCCGACGGTCCGGCCCCGCACCGCCGGATCGGCCTTGAGCTGGACGATCGTCTGGGTCACCGAGACCGACACGATGTTGGCCAGGCCGCCGACGACCAGGACCGCCACGGCGAGCGGGAGGTTCCCGCTGACCGCGAACGCCGCGACGGCAGCACCGAACAGGAACGTCGAGACGACGGCCGCCGCGAGGTTCGGGCGGACCCAGCCGGTGGCCTCCAGGACGATCCCGCCCACGACCCCACCGAGGCCGTTGGCGAACAGCAGGACCCCGTAGGCGGTGTCGGCGGTTCCCGTCCCGAACTGCTCGGCGAACTCGGGCATGACCGTCTGCAGCGCGGAGCCGAGGAACAGCGAGGTGAGACCGGCGACGGCGATCGCGCCGGCGATCTCCGGGTCGCGCATCACCTGCCGGGCCGAGCGCAGGGCACCGAGCGCACCGATGCGTTCGCGCGCGACGATCCCCGAACGGGTGTGGCCGGTGAACCTCGTGCGCAACAGGAAGACCGTGAGCGGCAGGTAGATCAGAGCGTTGACGAGGATCCCCGTCTCGGGTCCGAACCCGACGAGCAGCGCCGACCCGGCGACCGGGCCCAGCAGCACGCCGAGCCCCTGGAACGTGGAGTTCATCCGCACGGCGCTGGGGAGTTCGTCACGCCCGACGAAGTCCTGCAGCATCATCTGCTCCGCCGGTCGCCAGAGCGAACCCGCCGTCCCGTGCAGCACCAGGAGGACGCAGGCGGCGGGGATGCTGAGGTGGTCGGTCACGAACAGGACGCCCCAGGAGATCGAGACGGCCATGAACAGCAACTGGGCCACCTGGATCACCCGCCGGCAGTCGTAGCGGTCGGCCAGTCCGCCGAACCACACCGAGAGCAGCAGGAACGGCGTCCAGTGGCTGATGACCTGGAAACCCGTCAGCGCCGGGGAGTGGAACTGCTGCCAGAGCACCCAGTAGGTGATGACGTGCTCGACGTTGTCGGCCATCATCGACAGCATCCCGCCGACGAGGTAGGGGCCGCAGTCCCGGTTGCGCAGGGCGGCGAACCGCCGGACGGGCGCGGGCCCGGCGGCGACGGGTTCCGGGACGTGGGTGGGGTTTCCGCAGCCGGCGCACACGGGCGGGCCCTCCTCTCGACGGTGGGTCAGTGCCTCGGCAAACTACCACCATTCCGAGACACGGTGTACCGGTATGGTCGGGGGATGACCACCGGACCCGTAGGCCGCCCGCGCAGCGAGTCCGCGCGCCACGCCGTCCTGCGCGCCGTCGACGACCTCCTCGTCGAGGTCGGCTACGCCGGGGTGACGATGAAGGGGATCGCCGAACGGGCGGGGGTCGGGCGCCAGACGGTGTACCGGTGGTGGTCGACGACGGCCGAGATCCTCCTCGAGGCCTGCGTGGACGACGCCCGCGAGGAACTGGCGACGGCCCCGCAACCCGACGCCCACCGCGAGGTGCACGGGTACCTGCGCCTGCTGGAGGCGTTCCTGCTGCACTCCCACGCCGGCGCCTGCTACCGCGTCCTGCTCGGGGAGACGCAGCACGACACGAGGGTCCGCGACCTCGTCGCGCGCGCCGACATCCTGGCCCCGAGCGCCCGGGCCTGCCTGGAACGGGTCGGCGCGCACCTGGGACGGGACCGCCTCACCGACGACCTCCACGTCGCCGAACTGGTCGGTCCGCTCGTCTACTCCGTCCTCACCACCGGCCGTGGCCCCGACCTCGACGCCCTCACGACGCACCTCCTCACCGCCTGGGCGTGAGACTGGCCACTCGAACGGGCGCGAGGACGGACCGGGCGGCGCGTCGGCGCTACCGTCGGTGCCCATGACCGCAGAACGCAAGGTGCACATCGTCGAGCCCCGCTACGCGCGCACGTGGTTGCTCGTCAACGCCACCCGGACCGAGCTGTTCGACGTGGCCGCCGCCTCCCGGGCCGACCAGGTCGTGCTCGACCTCGAGGACGCCGTCGACCCGAGCCACAAGGACTCCGCCCGGGACGACGCCGTCCGCTGGCTGAGCGACGGCGGAGAGGCCTTCGTCCGGATCAACGACGTGACGACGCCGCACTGGCGCGACGACGTCGACGCCCTCAAGGGTGTCCCCAACCTGCTGGGCGTGATGCTGGCCAAGACCGAGGCCGGTGAGCAGGTCGAGGCGACCTACCACGCCCTGGGCGGTCAGACCCCCGTCGTCGCGCTGTGCGAATCGGCCCTCGGCATCGAGGAGGCCCGCGAGATCGCCTGCGCCCGAGGGACCTTCCGTCTCGCCTTCGGCTCCGGGGACTACCGCCGCGACACCGGTGCCAGCGCCGAGGACCTCGCGATGGCCTACCCCCGCAGCCGTCTCGTCATCGCCAGCGCGATCGGCAAGCTCCCCGGACCGATCGACGGCCCGACCACGGGCGGCGGCCACCCCGAGCTGCGCGAGGCCTCCTCGGTCGGGGTCGCGATGGGGATGATGGGCAAGCTCTGCCTCGACGCCGAGCAGTCCAACGTCATCAACGAGGTCATGAGCCCCAACGTCTCCGACGCCACCTGGGCCCGCGACTTCATCGAGAACTTCGAGAAGAGCGGCGGGGTCGTCCGCGACGGGTCCGACCTCCCGCGCCTCGGCCGGGCCCGGCGCATCCAGGAACTCGCCGACGCCTTCGGGATCCAGCCGCTCTGAGCCCGTCGGCAGGTGCACGGGGAATCTGAACGAACCAGCGCACGCTCCACCCGGACGGCGTAGTTTCTACCCTGGATACTACTGAGCGTCGTCCAGGGAGAACAGATGGTCACAACGATGACGCACGGACGGCAGCGACGCTCCTGGCGGGCGGTGCTCGCGGGGACGGCACGGACCGTCGGACGCGCGGGCGCCGCCCGAGGACGGGCCACCGCTGCCCCCGCGACCGTGCTGCGACGCACCGCCTACGGCCTGGCCACCCTCGCGCTCGCCGCGGGCTCGACGACCGCGCTCGCCACCTCGGCGAACGCGCTGGACGCCGGCGCCCGACCCACCCTGAAGACTGTGCGGTCCCTGCCCTTCACCGGTCACGGCGACGAGGACGGCAACGGGGACGGGGGCCGGGGGACGGTCCGGGCGAACGCCGCCGTGAGCGCGGCCTGCAACGGCGGGAACCCGATCTCCGCACCGCAGTGGTACTCCGTCGGCAAGAAGGTGACCGGCTCGCTGCGGGTCGTCGTCGACGGGGTCTGGTACCCGCGCGGGATCGACCAGTTCCCCACCGGTTCGGCCGTCGTCGACCACTGGAGCGGGGAGGTGCTGGCCTGCACGGGACAGACGCTGCCCCGGGCCAGCCGCCCCGTGGACGTGGTGGGCTTCACCACCGTGCCCTACGGCTACTCGCCCTACAGCCCGTTCGACCTCGTCACGACCATCGTCCCGGCGGCCTCCGCGCCACCGGCCAACGACGAGGTGATCGACGCCCAGCCCGTCCCGGCCCTGCCGTTCACGTCCCACGTGGACACCTCCCTCGCCGACGCGGACGGTCCCGACCTGATCGACTACGAGCACTGCCTGCTCTCAGCCATCAACCCCGTCAAGGCCGGCACGGCCTGGTACCGCTACCGCCCGACGAAGACCGGTCCGGCGCCCGTCGTCTCCGTGTCCCCGTCGACGAACTGGACCGCGGGCAACACCGACGGCGGGGTGGGCCTGCGGTCGGGGATCCTCGAACTGCGCAGCGACGGCAGCACCCGGCTCGTCACGAACGACGACCCCTGGGACTGCGACACCCCCGTGCGGCTCACCAAGGGCAGGACCTACCTGATCGGCGTCGCCTACACCTGGGACGAGTACAGCGACTCGGTGCCCCTCACCGGAGGCCCGATCGACGTCTCGGTGACCGCCCGCTGAGCTGCGGCCAGGTCGTCTCGCCATGATCTTCAGCAGCAATGTCACGGAAAGTACCCGAGCGATCACCTTGAAGACGTAACTTCCTCCTGGGGAGTGACAGAGAGTCAAATCAGGGGGATCTCATGAACGCACGTCCGTCCGTCGCCGCCCGCCGCCGCACGCGGTGGTCGGGAATCGTCGTCGGGGCCGCCCTCGCCGGCGCCGTCGTGGCCGCGGCGCCGGCCCAGGCCGCCACCTCGAGCTCGACGGCGGCCACCGTGCGCACCCTCCCGTTCAGCGGCAGCGGCAGCGCGGACGGCACCGGCACCGGCGGACACGGCACGGTCCGGGCGAACCGGGCGGTGGCCGCGGCCTGCAACGACGGCCGGGCCCTCAGCGCCCCGCAGTGGTTCGCCGTCGGCAAGAAGGCCACCGGGTCCCTCGTCGCCACGGTCACCGGTAGCGGCGCGGGCACCGCGGTCATCGACCACTGGAGCGGCGCGGTCCTCGCCTGCACCGGCGGGACGGTGGCGCGCGCCAGCCGCCCCGTCGACGTCGTCGCCTACTTCAGCGCCCCGACCGGTGGCGCCCGCTTCGACGTCACGATCGCCGGACCGTCCGCGACCGCGCCGTCGAACGACCGGCTGGAGAACGCGCACCCCATCTCCGCGCTGCCGTTCACGACCACCGCCGACACCTCCGCCGCCGACGCCGACGGCCCGGCGCTGAAGGACTACGAGCACTGCGAACTCTCGAACTGGTCCCCGACCCAGGGGAACACCGTCTGGTACAGCTACCGCGCGGCCGTCACGGGCCCGGCCCCGGCGATCTCCGTCTCCCCCGCCACCGGCTGGGCCGACGCGGACACCCACGGGAGCTGGGCGCAGCAGGCCGGGATCCTCGAGGTGCTGCCCGACGGTGGGACCCGGCTCGTCACCAACGACGACCCGTGGGACTGCGACACCCCGGTCACCCTGCAGCAGGGCACGACCTACCTCATCGGCCTTTACTACGGCTGGGACGCCGACCAGGACAGCGTCCCGGTCAGCGGCGGCCCGGTGAAGCTCTCCGTCACCGCACGCTGACCGGGAACCCTCAACTCCGGACGAACGCCGAACCGTCCACCCGGACGACCTGGCCGAGGTGCGCGCCGAACCCGAAGATCCCGGCCGTGCTCCACGCCGTGGAGTAGAGCTGACCGTCCACGACCTTCAGCGACAGCGGCATCGTCACCTGCGCCGCGGTGCGCACACCCGCCCGGTCGACGCGGACGATCCGGCCGACGGTGCTCGGGTCGAAACCGGCCGGCGGCGGCCCGTCGCCCGCGGGCAGTCCCTCCAGGAGTTCGGAGACGTAGACCGCCCCGGAGTCCCCGACCGCCACACCCGTCGGGGCGCTGAACCCGGAGATGGTCCCGAGGACCTTCCCGCCGAAGGGGTCGAGCACGTAGACCCTGCCCTGTCCGGGCGCCTCCCCCGAGAGGGTCGAGACGTAGAGGTTCCCGTCCGGGCCCCACGCCAGACCGGTGGGGACCGGGTCGCAGCCCGTGTGCTGCGGGTCGTTGTTGGGGCGTCCCTTGCAGGGACCCGTCGTGACGACCGGCGGCACGAAGAACGTGCTCACCTTCCCGTCCGGGGCGGCCACGAGCACCGCGTTCGCCCCGGCGTCGGCGACGAAGACGCGGTTGTCGAAACCCCGGCCGGCGAGGACGGCGAACGGGTTGCTCAGGGCGTCCAGCGGAGCCCCGTCGGGCCCGAACTGCTGCTGCCCGTCGGGGTTGTTGGCGAGTTCGTAGGCCGCGAGGTCGGCGATCCTGTGCCGGGGCTTCCCGGTGACCGTCGAGTACAGCGTCGACGCGCCGGGGGTGCCCGCCTCGCCGGTGACGAAGTAGAACGTCTCGAACTTCCGGTCGACCCCCGACGGTCCGGGGATCTTGTTCAGCCGGGTGTAGGGGCGCGCCCCGGGAGCGAAACCGCTGATCTCACCGGTCGAGCTCTCGGAGACGTAGAACCTCCCCGCCCAGTTCGACAGGCCCGTCGGGTCGTCGAAACCGGTCGCGACGACCGTCACCGGCGCGGGGGCCGGCGCGGCGTGGACGGGGGTGGCCAGGACCACCGAGGCGGTGGCGGCCACGAGGAACACTGCTGCAGAACGGAGGCGTTGCACCATTGCACTTCTCCTCGGTCACGGGAACCTCACAGGCTCCCCTGAGCGAAGAAGGTAGACCTCCGAACACCCCGGTGAGAAGACCTCACCCGGAGTGATCACCGGAGGGGGTGCCGGATCAACTCCAGGTGAGCGCCCGCGCCGGGTCCTCGAGGATGGCGGCGATGTCCGCGAGCGCCCGCGAACCGCTCTCGCCGTCGAGCATCCGGTGGTCGAAGGAGAGGCCGAGCGTCGCGAGGTAGCGGGGTTTGACCTTCCCCTTGTGCACCCACGGCCGCTGCTGGATCTTGCCGACCGCCAGGATGGCGGCCTCCCCCGGGTTGAGGATCGGCGTGCCGGTGTCGATGCCGAACGTCCCGACGTTGCTGATCGTGATCGTCCCCTCGGCGAGGTCCTTCGGCGAGGCCTTGCCCTCCCGCGCCGTCCCCGCGAGGCCGTTGAGGCGGACGGCGAGGTCCTTGAGCGACAGTTCGTCCGCGTCCTTGATGTTGGGGACGAGCAACCCCCGCGGCGTCGCGACGGCGATCCCGAGGTTGACGTAGTTCTTCACCACGATGACCTGGTTCTTCTCGTCCCAGGTCGAGTTGATGTCGGGGTTGCGCTGCACGGCGACGATCAGGGCCTTCGCGACGAGCAGCAGCGGCGAGACCTTGATCCCGGCGTACTCGGGGTCGAGCTTCAGCCGCTGGACGAGCTTCATCGTCCGGGTCGCGTCAACGGTCGTGAACACCGTGACGTGCGGGGCGGAGAACGCGCTCTCCACCATGGCCGCCGCGGTCGCCTTGCGCACGCCGCGGATCGGGACGTGGCGTTCCCGGGCGTGCTGCTCGACGCGGCGCTCGGGTTCGGGGGGTGCGGTGGGGACGAGCGCCAGGACGTCGGCCCGGGTCACCGTGCCGCCGGGGCCCGTCGGGGTCGCGTCGGCCAGCAGCACGCCGAGGTCGCGGGCCAGCTTGCGGACCGGGGGTTTCGCGAGGACGTGCGGGACGACGTCGCGGCCCACCGGGGCCGCCGGAACCGCCGGGACCGCCTGCGGGACAGGCGCTTCCACGCTCGGTACGGCGCCGCGGCGGCGCCGGCCCACGGTCTCCCGGGTGCCGTAGCCGACGAGGGTCGCCCCCGAGCCGCCGTCCTGCGCCCCGGCCGTCGCCGGAGCGGTCGCCTCGGGGGCGGGCTCCGCGGGCGCCGTCGTCGTGGACGCCGTCCCGTCGTCGACCACGACGATGTCCCGGCCCACCTCGACGGTGTCACCCTCGGCGACCAGCAGTTCCGCCACCACCCCGGCGTAGGGGCTCGGCAGTTCGACGAGGGACTTCGCGGTCTCGATCTCGAGGAGGACGTCGTTCACGGCGACGGTGTCACCGGGTTTGACCTTCCACATCACGATCTCGGCCTCGGTGAGGCCTTCACCGACGTCGGGCAGGGCGAACCGCTGGTTCAACGGAGTCCTTCGGGGGTCTCGAAGTTCTGGGAGTTCTGGGAGTCGGGGTGCAGGAGGTTCAGGCGGCGAGGGACTGCTCGACGGCGTCGAGGACGCGGTCGACGCTCGGCAGGTAGTGCTCCTCGATCCGGGCCGCGGGGTAGGGCAGGTGGTACCCGCCGACCCGCTTGACCGGCGCCTCGAGGGAGTAGAAGCACGCCTCCTGGATCCGGGCCGCGACCTCGGCCCCCGGGCCGTGGAACACCGGCGCCTCGGTGACGACGACGAGACGTCCGGTGCGACGCACCGATTCCGCCACCGTGTCGACGTCGAGCGGGGAGATCGAGCGCAGGTCCACGACCTCGAGGCTGGTGCCGTCCTCGGCCGCGGCGGTGGCCGCGTCGAGGGCGAGCTTCACCGTGGGGCCGTAGCAGACGAGCGTCGCGTCGGTCCCGGCGCGCAGGACCCGCGCCCTGTGCAGCGGGGTGACCTCACCCGGGCCGAGGTCGACGTCCACGTCGCCCTTCTCCCAGTAGCGGCGTTCGGGTTCGAGGAAGACGACCGGGTCGGCCGAGGCGATGGACTGCTGGATCATCCAGTACGCGTCGTGCGCGGAACTCGGCATCACGACCCGCAGACCCGCGGTGTGGGCGAACAGCACCTCGGGGCTCTCGGAGTGGTGCTCCACGGAACCGATGCCGCCGCCGCTGGGGATGCGCAGGACGACGGGCACCGACAGCTTGCCGTGGGACCGGGCCCGGAGCTTCGCCAGCTGGGTGGTGATCTGGTTGAACGCGGGGAAGACGAAACCGTTGAACTGGATCTCGCAGACGGGGCGGTACCCGCGCAGCGCCATCCCGATCGCGCTGCCGACGATGCCGGCCTCCGCGAGCGGGGTGTCGATGACGCGGTGCTCGCCGAAGTCCTTCTGCAGACCGTCGGTCACGCGGAAGACGCCGCCGAGGGGTCCGATGTCCTCCCCCATGAGCAGCACGCGCGGGTCGCGGTCCATCGCGGCCCGCAGGCCGGCGTTGATCGCCTTGCCGATCGGCATGGTCTCCATCAGGACGCCCCTCCGACGAGTTCTCCGTGAGCTTCGCGGTCGTGCTGTTCCCAGGCCGCGAGGAACTCGTCGCGTTCGGCGAGGACCTGCGGGTGCGGTTCGGCGTAGGCGTGGTCGAACATCGACACCGGTTCGGGGTCGACGAGGGCGATGACCCCCGCGCGCAGTCGGGCGGCGAACTCGTCGGCCTCGGCGTTCAGGGCCGCCTCGTAGTCGTCGTCGAGGATGCCCTCGGAGCGCAGGTACGTCCGGAACCGGTCGATCGGGTCCTTCTCGCGCCAGGCCTCGGTCTCGGCGGAGAGGCGGTAGCGGGTCGGGTCGTCGGCGGTGGTGTGCGCGCCCATGCGGTAGGTGTAGGCCTCGATGAACGTGGGGCCACCCCCGCTGCGGGCGCGTTCGAGCGCGGCCCGGGTCACGGCGAGCACGGCGAGGACGTCGTTGCCGTCGACGAGGACACCGGGCATGCCGGCCCCTTCGGCGCGGCGGTGCAGCGGGACGGTCGACTGGCGGGCGACGGGTTCGGAGATCGCCCACTGGTTGTTCTGGCAGAAGAAGACGACGGGGGCCTGGAAGACCGCGGCCCAGTTGAGCGCCTCGGACGCCTCGCCCTGCGAGGTGGCGCCGTCACCGAGGTAGGCGACGACGGCGGTGTCGCGCGCGGGGTCGCCGGTGCCGACGGCCCCGTCGCGCTGGACGCCCATGCCGTAGCCGACGGCCGGCAGCAGCTGCGCGGCGATCACGAGGGTGTAGGGGTGGACGCCGTGCTCGACCGGGTCCCAGCCGCCGTGGTCGACACCGCGGAAGAGGCTGAGGACGTGCACCGGGTCGATGCCGCGGGCCAACGCGGCACCGTGGTCGCGGTAGGTGGGGAAGACGTGGTCCTGGCGGCGGGTGGCCTGCGCGGAACCGACCTGCGCGCCTTCCTGGCCGCGGGTCCCGACCCACAGACCCAGCTGGCCCTGGCGCTGGAGCGCCTCGCCCTCGGTGTCGAGGCGGCGCAGCACGACCATGTCGCGCAGCAGCCCCAGGAGCTCCTCCGGTTCGAGGTCGACCTCGTGCTCGGGGTGGTCGCGGCGGACGCCGTGCTGGTCCAGCAGCTGGACCATGTCGTCGTGCCGTCCGGGTACCTCGTGCTCGGCCCGGTCCGGGCCTTCCGCTGCGTCGCTCACGTGCGTCCTCCGCGTGTCGGGGGGTCGTTCGGTGCTGCCTGTGGTGCACGTCCCCGCGGCGAACCTACGGTTCCGTACGTTACGGGAGCGTACGTTACGGGTCCGTAGCTTGGGAACCGCCACACGGGGCCGAACACGAACCCTCCCCACCGACCGGGGGACGCTCCGGGGGTCAGGACACGAGGGTGGCGGCCACCTCGAGGAAGCGCTCGTTGGCGACGGTCTCGGCCACCGTCACGCGCACACCGGCCCCCGCGAAGGCCCGCACGACGAGCCCCTCGGCGGCGAAGGCGTCGGCGAGCTCGAGCGCCCGCTCGCCCACCGGCAGCCAGAGGAAGTTGCCCTGCGCCTCGGGGACGTCCCAGCCCTGCTCCCGCAGCCCGGCCACGACGCGGTTCCGCTCCACGACCAGAGCCCCCACCCGCTCCATCAGCTCCGCCTCGGCCGCGGTCTGCAAGGAGGCGACGACCGCGGCCTGCGCGATCGCGGACACCCCGAACGGCGTGGAGGACCGGCGCAACGTCGACGCGACGTCCGGGTGCGCGAGCGCGACCCCGATGCGCAGGCCCGCCAGCCCGTAGGCCTTGGAGAAGGTCCGCAGCACGACGACGTTCGGGTGCTCGCGGAACACCTCGACACCGTCCGGCACGTCCGGGTCGTCGACGAACTCGCGGTAGGCCTCGTCCAGGACGACCAGCACGTCGGCCGGCACCTGGGCCAGGAAGTCGTTCAGCTCACCCCGGCGCAGCGCCGGCCCCGTCGGGTTGTTCGGCGAGCACAGGATCACCAACCGGGTCCGCTCGGTGATCGCCGCGAGCATCGCGGGCAGGTCGTGCCGGGCGTCCGCGGTCAGCGGCACCTCGACCGTCGTGGCGTCGGAGATGGCCGCGACGATCGGGTACGACTCGAACGCCCGCCACGCGTAGACGATCTCGTCGCCCGGGGCGCACGTGATCTCGGCCAGCTGGGCCAGCAACCGCACGCTGCCGGTCGCCGCCGCGAGGTTCTCCACCGCGACACCCCAGCGCGTCGCGACGGCCGCGAGCATCGCCGTGGCCGCCGGGTCGGGGTAGCGGTTCACGTCGGCGGCGGCCCGCGAGATCGCCGTCAGCACGCTCGGCAGCGGCGGGTACGGGTTCTCGTTGGAGGAGAGCTTGTAGACCTCCAGCCCCTGACGGGCCACGGCCGGCTTCCCGGCGACGTAGGCCGGGACTCCCGCCATGTTCGCCCGCAACCGCGGAGCCGCAGAGGTGCCGGGGATCGTCGTCATGGGCGTCAGGGTACGGAGACCCCGCCCCCCACCCGCTCCAGGTAGGCCTGCGCCGCGCCCAGGTCCCACAGCTCGGCCATCTTCTGGCCCATGTCGAAGAGGTTCGCCGCCTGCACCGAGGCGTCCCGGTCCCCGCAGGCGTCGGTGACGACGAAGGGCGTAAACCCGTGCTGCAGGGTGTCGAGGGTGCTCGCCCGCACGCAGCCCGACGTGCTGAACCCCCCGATCAGGACGGTGTCCACCTCGAGGGCGTGCAGCCGCGCGGCCAGGTCGGTCCCGAAGTAGGCGCTGGGGTACTGCTTGACGATCTCCACCTCCCCCGCCTCCGGGGCCAGCCCGTCGACGTAGGCGGCGAAGGGGCTGCCCGGCCCGAACGCGCGCAACCCCGGCACCTTGCGGAAGAAGACCCCCGCGTCGCTGCCGTCGGCCGCGATCGCGACCCGGGTGATCACGACGGGGACGCCGGCCGCCCGGGCGCTCGCCAGCAGGCTGCGCATGGCCTCGGCCGCCGCGAGCGCCGGCGGACCGGCGTAGACGTGGCAGCCGGGGTCGGTGTAGGCGCAGGCGGGATCCACCAGCAGCAGGGCGGGGCGCGCTCCCGGGGTGAGCCCGGCACCGAACCCGGCCCCGGCGTAGTCGTCGACGCTCATGTCTCAGGTCTCCTCGGGGGTTGTGGACGCGACGCGGGTGCTGCGCCGGACGGGAAGGGCCACGCAGGCGGCCAGGGCCAGGAAGGCGAGGACGGACAGCACGACGAGGGCCGCCCGCACCCCGTCACCGAAGCTGCCCAGCGCCGAGGGCGCCGCCGACAGCGCACCGGAGTAGGCGTCGGCGCGGTCGGCGCCGGACAGCCCCCCGGTGGCGATGCCGAGCGCCACCGCCGTGCTCAGCAGGAACCCGACGTTCTGCAGGGCCGAGCGGACACCGTTCGCGATGCCGCGCTGGGCGGCGGGGACGGTGAGCATCAGCAGGCTCGTCCCGGGGGTCATGAACAGCCCGGTGCCGGCCCCGACGGCGAACAGCCCGACGAAGACGCCGGTGTAGGCCCCGTCCGGGGTCAGCACGACGGCGAGCAGCAACGTCCCGACCAGGACGACCGCACTGCCGGCGGTGACCATCGTCCGGGCCGCCACCCGCCCGACGAGGTTCCCCGCCACGACCGCCGCGACGGTCGTCCCGAGGGCGAGTGGGCTCACGAGCAGGCCCGCGGCGAGAGCGTCGTGGCGGCCGGTGGACTGCAGGACGAGGGAAGCCAGGACGACGACGGCGTACTGCGCCGCCGCGTTCAGCAGCACCGCCGCGTAGAGCGGGCCCCGCATGCGGTGCACCAGGACGCCCAGGTCCACCAGGGGCGAGGGGCGCCGCCGTTGCCGCGCCACGAAGAGCACCCACAGCAGGGCCGCCACGACGCCGCAGACCACGGCCGGGCCGACCCCGTCGAAACCCGTCGCCGCGAGGACGTCGGGCGACAGCGTCAGCAGGGTCGCCGCCAGGGCGAGCGCGGACAGCACCGCCCCGACGCCGTCGAAGCGTTCCCGCGGGGCGGTGCTGCGGGCGGTCCGTGGGAGGACCGCGGCGGACCAGACGAGGCCCACCAGGCAGATCGGCAACGTCACCAGGAAGGTGCCGCGCCAGCCGAGCAGGGTCGTCGCGGCGCCCCCGGCCAGCGGGCCGATCGCCTGCGTCACCGCCGCGACGGTCGCGTTCAGCCCCAGCCCCTTCCCCAGCGACGCGGCGGGGAAGGTGTCGGTCAGCAGCGCCGTCGTGTTCGTGACCAGCGCGGCCGCGCCCACGGCCTGGACCGTCCGTGCGGTGATGAGGAGTTCCGGACCGGACGCCAACGCGCAGGCCGCGGTGGCGAGGGTGAACACCACGTAGCCCGCGAGGTAGAGCGGTCGGCGCCCGACGATGTCCGCGAGCCGGCCGATGGCGAGGATCAGGGCCGTGGTGACGAGCATGTAGGACAGCAGGACCCAGCTCGACTGCGCCGCGCTCGCCCCGAGTTCCCGGGCGATCGTCGGCAGCGCGACGTTCACCCCGGAGATGTTCAGGAACACGGCGACGACTCCGGTGCTGGTGGCCGAGAAGACCGTCCAGGGGTTGCGCGCGCTCACGTCGGCACGACCGCCACGAGGCCGGGCGGGGCGGCGAGGTGGTGTTCGGTGACCGACTGGAAACCCACCCCCACCCCGAGCAGCACGGCCTCCGCGAAGGGGCGCGCGACGAACTGCACCGCCACGGGCAGGTCGTCGCGGCCACGGCCGGCGGGGACCACGAGGGCGGGGAAACCCGTGAGGTTGAACGGTGAGGTGTTGCGGGGGACGATCTCCTGCAGCGGGACGCGCTCGCCGTCGACGTCGGTGGTGAGGTCGTCGAGGTGCGGCGCGGTCGTCCCGACGCCCGGGGTGAGCAGGACGTCGACCCCCGCGGCGTCCATGACCGCGAGCTGCTCGCGCTGGGCCACGGCCCGTCCGCGCAGCGCCCGCAGGTAGTCCGCCGCGCTGGCGGCCGCACCGCGGCCGAGGCGTTTCCGGGTTCCCGCGTCGAAGAGTTCCAGACGCTCGACGTTCTCCTCCTGGGTGGCCGTGAGCTCCCCCGAGAGGACGACCAGCGCGTCGGCGTACGCGTCGGCGGCGGTGGGGAGGTCGACGTCCACCACGAGTGCCCCGTGCGCGCGCAGGACTTCGACGGCGGCGTCCACCGCGGCGACGACGGCCGCGTCGCAGCGTTCCTCGAACCAGCCGCGGACCCGGCCGATCCGCCGGCCCACCAGGCCGCTCTGCGCCCAGACCTGGGCCGGTCCGACGCGGGGCACGTCGTGGGCGGCGGTCGGGTCCGACCCGTCCGGGCCGGTCACGACGGACAGCACCAGGGCGGCGTCGGCCGCGCTGCGGGTCATCGGACCCACGTGGTCGAGCGTCCACGACAACGCCGCCACCCCGGTGCGGGGGACCAGACCGTGGGTGGGTTTCAGGCCGGTGATCCCGCACAGCGCGCTGGGGACGCGCACGGAACCCCCGGTGTCGGTGCCGAGGGCGAAGGGCAGGACGCGGGCGGCGACGGCCGCGGCGGAACCCGTCGAGGAACCTCCGGTCCAGCGGCCCGCCCGCCACGGGTTCTCGACCGCGCCGTAGCGCGCGTTGACCGCGAGCCCGCACGCGAACTCGGTGGTCGCCGTCATGACGACGGGGATCGCCCCCGCGGCCCGCAACCGGGCCACGACGGTCGCGTCGCTCGTGGCGACGCGGTCGCCGGTCTGGTGCGAACCGCAGGTCACGACCGTTCCGGCGACGTCCACGATGTCCTTGACCCCGAAGGGGATCCCCTCCAGCGGGCGGGCCTGCCCGCTCGTCCAGCGCCGGGAACTCTCCCGCGCCGCCTCGCGGGCCCCGGCGCAGACGGCGAGGAACGCCGTGGGGGCGGGACCGTCCGGGCCGGTCGCGGCCAGGACGTCCTCGACCACGACGACCGGGTCGGCACTGCCGGCGGCGTAGGCGCGCAGCAACCCGGCGACGCCCAGCGTCCCCTCGGGGGGTTCCGGCACCGGACCGGTGGCAGGTTCGGGGCGAGGAGCCGTGCGGAGGAACTCCTGCGCCGCAGCCGGTTCGGGGACCTCCGCCGAGGGTGACGCGGGGTGCGGGCGGGCCCGGCGACCGGCCAGCAACGCCTGGAACTCGGCGTCGGACGCCGCCTCGGTCCTCAACTGCTCGAGCAACGCCCTACCCCGTTCGATCGATCAGACGTGCTGGTTCCTCGTGCTGGTTCTCGTGCCGTTCCTCGTGCCGGTGTTCCGCGTCAGGCCGTGGCCGGTGAGGGGGACGGGATCTGCGCCCGGCTCAGCATGAGGGGCTGGATGCGTTCGCCGAAGGCGTCCATGCCCCCGAGGAAGTCGTCGAAGGTGAGCATGATGCCCTTGACCCCCGGGATCTGCGCGACCTCGTCCAGCATGCGCGCGACGGATGCGTAGGAGCCCACGAGGGTCCCCATGTTGAAGTTCACGGCCCCCTCGGGCAGGGCGATGGTCTTCGCGGTGGAACCCTCACCGGCGGTGGCGTCGGCACCGGCCTCGTCGGCCTGGTAGTTCAGCGCCGCCAGGTCGGCGTTGTCGTGGTAGTCGTGCCACTTCGCCATCGCGAGTTCGTCGGTCTCGTCGGCGATGACCATGAACAGGGCCAGCGCACCGGAGTCGCGACCCGAGGCCGCGACGGCCTTGACGTAGCGTTCGGCGGTGTCGCGCATGGCCTGCGGCGTGTTCACGCCGGTTCCGAGCAGGAAGTCGTAGTCGGCGTGCTCGGCGGAGAACTGCATGCCGGTGTCGGACTGCCCGGCCGCGACGATGTCGATGTGTCCGGGTCTCGGCGACAGGACGCAGTCGTCCATCCGGTAGAACTCGCCCTCGAGGTCGCTGCGACCCGTCTCGGTGAGGTCCCGCAGGACCTGGACGTACTCCCGGGCGCGCGCGTAGCGGTTCTGGAAGTGCTCGTCCCCCGGCCAGACGCCCATCTGCGCGTACTCACCCGGAGCCCACCCCGTCACGATGTTCACCCCGATGCGGCCGGGGGCGATCGAGTCGATCGTGGACACCATGCGGGCGACCAGCGCCGGCGGCAGGGTGAGGATCGCGGTCGAGGCGTAGAGCTTGATCTTCTCGGTGACGGCGGCCAGGCCGGCCATCAACGTGAACGACTCCAGCGCGTGGTCCCAGTACTCCGTCTCGCCGCCGAACCCGCGCAGTTTGATCATCGACAGCGCGAAGTCGAAACCGTACGCCTCGGCCTTCTGCACCACCTGCTTGTTCAGGTCGAACGTGGGCATGTACTGCGGGGAGGACTTGGAGATCAGCCACCCGTTGTTGGCGATGGGGATGAACACGCCGATGTCCACGAGGAACCTCCTGGGTCGTCTGCTGCAGCCGTGACTGCGAATGTACGAGGGCGGTGTTGCTCGTTCGTCTCGCTCAGGTGAACGCTGTGTTTCGCCGTCGTCCCCGTTCCCCGGGTACGTCAGAGGCGCGTCAGCGGCGCGTGGAACCGCGCTCGACGAGCTCGACGCCGAACTCGCGGACGAGGTGCGGGGCGTCGGGGTCGGCCATCCGGGCGAACAGCGCGTCGGCCGCGACCCGGGCCATCTCGACCAGGGGCTGACGCACCGTGGTGAGGTCGATCATCGACCAGCCGGCCCAGTCGAGGTCGTTGTAGCCCACGACCAGGAGGTCCTGCGGAACCCGCAGCCCCAGACGCCCCGCGGCATCGAGGACCCCGAGGGCGATGTAGTCGGTGTGGCCGAACACCGCGTCCGGGCGCACGTCGGCGGGCACGTCGAGCAGCTCGAGGGCGGCGGTGAGCCCGAAGGCGGGGCTGACGGGCCCGCGCCGGACGTGCGCCGGGTCCACGGACACCCCGTGCCGGCCCAGTTCCTCGGCGAACCCGGCCGCCCGCCGGGTCAGGCTGGGGTTGTCCTGCGGGCCGGCCACGACCGCGATCCGGCGCGCTCCCCGCTCCCACAGGTGCCGCGCGACGAGTCGCCCACCCCCGACGTTGTCGGAGGTGATGCGGTCCACCCGTTCGCCGAGCTCGCCGTCGACGTCGCGGTTCAGCACGACGAGCGGCAAGCCCACGTCGACGAGCTCGGCGACGGCCGCGGCGTCCGTGCGCGCCGACAGGTAGACGATGCCGTCGACCAGTCCACCCCGCAGGGAGTGGAGGTCCTCCTCGAAGCGTCCGGACTCCTCGTCGTGGTCGGCGAACAGCAGCACCCGGTGCGCCCGCGCGTGGAACTGCTCCTGCAACGTCTGCACGAGCAGCGGGAAGGAGGGGTTGCGCAGATCCCCGGAGACGATCGCGATCGTCGCCGTCCGGCGGGTGATCAGGCTGCGGGCCGAGAGGTTCACGACGTAGCCGAGCTCGCGGGCCACCTGCCGGACGCGCTCGCGCGTCTGCGGGACGACGCGGGTGTCCCCCCGCAGGGCGCGGGAGACCGTGGACTGGGAGACGCCCGCGGCCCGCGCGACGTCGTAGCCGGTCACGGGTCCGCTGCGGGCGGTCTCGGCCGGGGTGACTGCGGAGTCGCTCACGGTACGGATCCAACCAGCGACCTCCCCCGGACACCGCTCCAGGACCGCGACCGCGCGGCGCAACGAGTTCGATCACTCCGGCGAAACGCCCGGGAAACAATTGCGGTTGACTCTGTCAACGTCACGTCACCACCACTCGACCCACGCTGGAGAGGTACCGCCCGTGTCCGACGCCCCTGGAACGACTCCCCTCGAACTGGTCGCCTTCGAGGACGACCCGATGGCCCTGCGCACCACCTTCGCCCTCTTCCCCTCCGGCGTCGCCGCCCTCTCCGCGATCGTCGACAGCGGCGACGGACCCGAACCCGTCGTGCTGGTGGCCTCCTCCTTCCAGGTCGGCATCTCCCTCGACCCGCCACTGGTGCTCTTCGCCGTCCAGCACACCTCCACCAGCTGGCCCAAGCTGAAGGCGGGCGCCACCGCCGGTGGCCGCATCGGCGTCTCCGTCCTCGGCGAGGCCCACGACCTCGCGGCCCGCCAGCTGGCCTCCAAGGCCGCCGACCGCTTCGCCGGCATCGACACCACCACCCTCGACTCCCGTGCGAACTTCGTCCACGGTGCTCCCGTCTGGCTCGAGTGCTCGATCTACTCCGAGGTCCCCGCCGGTGACCACGACGTGGTCCTCCTGCAGGTCCACGCGATGGGCAACGCCCCCGACACCGAGCCCCTGGTGTGGCACTCCTCCGCCTTCCGCACCCTGACCCCGAAGGCCACCGCCTGATGCGGACCGTCGTCGTCTGCGGCAACCCCAAGGTCGCCTCCCGCACCCTGACCGCCGCGATCACCACGGCGCAGCTGCTCTCGGGAGGTGACGAGGTGGGCCAGGTCGTCGACGTGGCCACCCTCGGCCCCGGCCTGCTCGGCTGGGGCGACCCGACGGTGGCGCAGGCCGTGACCGACGTCGCCTCCGCCGACCTGCTCGTCGTCGCCTCGCCCACCTTCAAGGCGACCTACAGCGGGCTGCTGAAGCTGTTCCTCGACCAGTTCGCGGGCGGCGAAGGCCTGCGCGGGGTCACCGCGGTCCCCCTGATGCTGGGCGCCGCCCCCACCCACGCGCTGGCTCCCGAGCTCCTGCTCAAGCCGGTGCTGTCCGAGCTGGGTGCGGCGTGCCCCGCCCCCGGGCTGTACCTGATCGACCGGGAGGCGGAGGAGAAGGGCGCCGAGACGCCCGCCCTGACCGCCTACGTCGAGCGCTGGGGCTCCACCCTGCTCGCGACCGCCGGCGCGGGGTCGACCCTCTCGGCGTAGTGGTCGAAGGTCTCCACCCGGGCTCCGGGAGCGTCGAAGAAGGCGCTCCCGGAGTCGCGGAAACCCTGCAGCGCAGGGTCTCCCGACCCGTCGACGAGCTGCGCCGTCGCGATGTAGGCCGACCAGCCGTGGGCCTTCAGCGGGTCCTGCGCGATGTCGGCGGCGAAGCGGGGGTCGTCGCCGACGTCGCGGGCGACGACGGTGCGGTGCGCCGAACCCGCGGCGGTCTCGCCGTCGAGAGCCGGTACGAGGTCGCCCGTGTGCTCCAGCGAGAGCACCTCCACCGAGTCCGGGACGTCGATCCCGTCGATGGGGGAACCCGCCGTCACGACGTGGGTGACGTCGAACTCCGCCCGCACCGCGGGGTCGGCGGCCAACGCCGCCGCGGTCAGCCCACCCTGGCTGTGACCGGCGAGCATCACCGGTTGACCCGCGCCGACCCCCGCCTGCCGCATGGCCTGCACGACGGCGTCGGCGGTCGCCGTCGGTTCCCCGGCGACCGCGCGCAGGTTCGTGGTCAGGTCCATCGGGGTCCTGCCCGCAGCCGGGACCGGTGTCCAGGTCTGGGTCCCGGGGATCTCCACGACCCACGCGACGCCGCCGTCGGCCTGGGTGATCCGTTCCAGCCGGATCCCGCCCGGCGCGGGTGTCCCGGCAGGGGCCAGGCGGCCGCCCACGGAGGCCTGTCCCTCGTACCCCGTCGACTGGTGCGCGACGCCGTCGAGCACCTCGGCGATCCCGCGCGGCGGCCGGCTGGGGGTCGCCCGGGCCGTGGTCGCGGGACGGACCGCGACGCCGGTCTCCCGGAACACCGGGGCGACCGCGCCCAGGGCGGTCAGCGCCCCGGCGACGCCCGCGACCCCGTCCACCCGGGGGAGCCCCGCCGCCTCCAGCAGGTACGGGGTCGTGGCCACGACCTCCTGGGCGACCTCCGGGTGCGCCGCGAGGAACCGGCCGACCCCGCGGAGGTCGTCCGCCACCGCGTCGTCGACGCCGGCGAACTCCTCGCCCGCGTCCGCGCCGAGCTCCGCCAGGTCGACGGTCCCGGTCCGCAGGACCTGCGCCACCGCCCCGGCCAGGACCCGGTACTCCGCGGTCCCCACGTGCCGCAGCACGTCCGCGCCGACGACGACGGCCGTGGCGCCGGCGATCTCGGGAGCCCACTCCACGACGGCCTGCGCCACGGCCCGTCGGGCGACGGCGACGACCGCGTCGGCGACCTCGTCACCGACGCGGTAGCGCAGGGCGGCGGTCTCGACCTCGACCGCCAGCGCGGCCAGCGTCGCGGCCGCCGCGACGGGGGTCCGACGCCCGACCAGGAGGTCCCCGATCGCCGTGGCGACCCGCGCCGCACTGGCCGGGGCGATCGCGGCGCTCGCCGCGAACGCCGGGTCGGTGGCGATCGAGACGAGGTCCAGTCCCACCACGCCGAGGTCGGCGGCGAGCGCGGCCAGGCGGGCGGCGGCCGCGTCCAGGGCGTCGGGGTCCACCGCGTACCCGGTGTCGACGGTGAGGTCCGCGCTCACGACGCCACCAGCTCGAGCGCGCGGACGTGCTCGGTCACCCGCCCCGACAACCGGTCGCACGTCTCGGCGACCCCGGCGACCTCCTGGGCCGCGTCGCCCAGCCTCGCCCGGAACCGGGCCGCCGCCAGCCCCGTCCAGTCGCCCGTGTGCACCGCACCCAGCTGCCGGTGCACCGACCGCACCCGTTCGGCCACCTCCTCCACCCGGCGCGTCAACGCCACCTGCCCCAGATCCATCCGTCCTTCTCCCTCCGTGGAACCCCAGCCCGTGGACGGTAGGCAGGCGAGGGTGGCGTCGCCGGGGATCGGCGACGGTCTGTGGACGGTCCGGCCCGACGTGCCCGCTGTGGAGACCGCGGTGACCATGGACCGGTGCCGTCCACCGCCTTCGTGAAGCAGCAGACCGGGGTACCCGCCGCCGCCTTCGCCGCCGAGGCCGCGGGGCTGCGGTGGCTCGCGGACGCCGGTGGGGTCGCCGTCTGCCCGGTGCTCGAGGTGCGCCCCGACGCCCTGGTCCTGGAGCGGGTCCGCGAGCAGCGTCCCGACGCGCGGGCGGCCGAGCGGTTCGGACGTGACCTCGCCCGCACCCACGCCGCCGGGGCACCGCGCTTCGGAGCCCCACCTCCCGGCGTGGACGGCGACACCTGGATCGCGACCCTCCCGCTGCCGATGACCGGGCCCGTGACCGGGCCCGTGACCGGGCCCGTGACCGGGGGCGACGCGGGCTGGGGGACGTTCTACGCCGAGCAGCGCGCGCAGCCCTACCTCCGCCTGGCGCGTGACGCGGGCACGTTCGACGCCGCCGAGGTGGCTGTCGTGGAACGGGTCTGCGAACGACTCACGGCCGAGGACCCGGCCCTGGTCGCCGGGGCGGACGGGCCCGCGCGCCTGCACGGCGACCTCTGGTCGGGCAACGTCCTGTGGTCCGCCGACGGCGCCGTCCTCATCGACCCCGCCGCGCACGGCGGGCACCCCGAGACCGACCTCGCGATGCTGGAGCTGTTCGGGCTGCCGCACCTGGCGCGCGTCCTGGACGCCTACGGGGAGGCGGCCGGCACCCCGGACGGCCGGCGGGAGCGGGTTCCGCTGCACCAGCTGCACCCGTTGCTGGTGCACGCCGTCCTCTTCGGTGGCGCGTACGCCGCGCCGGCGCTCGAGGCCGCGCAGAGGGCGTCGGCCCTGTGACGCACAGCTACCCCGTCGAGGTCCTGCACCTGCTCGTCTCCCCCGAGCACGCCTACTTCGGCCGTCCCCGCGAGGGCGCCGCCGACGTCGAGACCCACGACCTCGACGCGGTGGAGGTCGTGGCGGGCAAGGGGATCCGCGGCGACCGGTTCTTCGGCAAGGCCGCGCACATGGACGCCGCGATCACGTTCCTGGCCGTCGAGGCGTGGGAGGCGGTCGCCCACGACCTCGGACTGGCCGCGGTCCCGGACCCGCTGCTGGCCCGGCGCAACGTCGTGGTCCGCGGCGTCGAGCTGGACCCGCTGCGGGGGCACGACTTCGACCTGGTGACGGCCGCGGGGTCGGTGACCGTCCACGGCGGACGTCCGGCCGCCCCGTGCGCGTGGATGGACCGGATGGTCGCCGACGGCGCCCACGCCGCGTTGCGCGGCCGCGGCGGGTTGCGCTGCACCCCGCTGACCGACGGCAGGATCGCCCGCGGGCCGGGGGTGCTGCACTCCCCCGTCGAGCTCGACCCCGCTCGGGCCGGGGAGGCCGTGCGGCGGCGGACCCCGCTGCCCTGAGGTGCGCGCGGGCCGGGTCGACGCCACGGTGGAACCATGGTGAAGAAGGGCGACGAGGTCAGCTGGAACACCCCGCAGGGCAGGACCGAAGGGGAGGTCGTCGAGGAGAAGACCGACGACTTCGAGCTCTACGGCAAGCACCGCAAGGCCTCCGAGGACGACCCGCAGGTGATCGTCAAGAGCGGCAAGTCCGGCAAGGAGGCCGCCCACAAGGAATCCTCCGTCGACGAGACCTGACTCCCGCGGGGGCGTGGGACCATGAGGCACGTGACCGACTCGGCCGTTGCCGCCTCCCCGTCCAACGCCCCCGCCAGCTTGGGCGAGCCCGCGCTCGGCCCGCTCGACGGCCGCTACCGCCGCTCCGTCGCACCGCTCGCGGAACACCTCTCCGAAGCCGCGCTGAACCGTCGCCGCATCCACGTCGAGGTCGAGTGGCTGGTCTTCCTCGGCACCCACGACGTGGTCCCGGGCGTGCGCCGGCTCACCGCCGACGAGATCGCCTTCCTGCGCGAGCTGCCGCTGCGCTTCGACGCCGCGGCCGTCACCGAGCTCGGCGAGATCGAGCGCGTCACCGTGCACGACGTCAAGGCCGTCGAGTACTGGATCAAGCGTCGCCTCGAGGGCACCTCGCTGGTCGACATCGCCGAGCTGACCCACCTCTTCGCGACGAGCGAGGACATCAACAACCTCTCCTACGCGCTGATGGTCCGTGACGCCGTCGCCCAGGTCTGGCTGCCGGCCGCGACGAGCCTCGTCGACGACGTCGTCACGATGGCCCACGACCTGCGCGACCTGCCGATGCTGTCGCGCACCCACGGCCAGCCCGCGACGCCGACGACGCTGGGCAAGGAACTCGCCGTCCTCGCCCACCGCCTGCGCCGCCAGCTCACGCGCATCGCCGGTGCGGAGTACCTCGGCAAGTTCAACGGCGCGACGGGGACCTACGCCGCGCACAAGGCCGCCGTCCCCACGACGGACTGGCCGGCCGCCTCCCACGAGTTCGTCACCGGCCTCGGCCTGACCTGGAACCCGCTGACGACGCAGATCGAGTCCCACGACTGGCAGGCCGAGCTCTACGCCGACGTCTCCCGCTTCGGCCGGGTGCTGCACAACCTCTGCACCGACGTGTGGACCTACATCTCCCTCGGCTACTTCGCGCAGGTCCGCGGGCAGGGCACCGTGGGGTCCTCGACGATGCCGCACAAGGTGAACCCGATCCGCTTCGAGAACGCCGAGGCCAACCTCGAGGTGTCGGGCGGGTTGTTCCGGGTGCTGGAGGAGACCCTCACGACGTCGCGCATGCAGCGCGACCTCACCGACTCCTCGATGCAGCGCAACATCGGCGTCGCGTTCGGGCACTCGTTGCTGGCCATCGAGAACGCCCAGCGCGGCCTCGCCGGGCTCGACGCCGCCCCGGCCGCCCTGGCCGCCGACCTCGACGGGAACTGGGAGGTCCTCGGCGAGGCCGTCCAGTCCGTCATGCGCGTGCACGGGCTGCCCGAACCCTACGAGCGCCTCAAGGAACTCACCCGCGGCCGCAAGGTCGACCAGGCCAAGCTGCGGGAGTTCGTCGCGGGTCTCGGCCTGCCCGAGGGCGAAGCGGCCCGGCTGTCGCTGCTGACCCCCGGCGACTACACCGGCGACGCGTCGGCCCTCGTCAGCGTGCTCGACGAGGCGTGACGTGCGCGCGGTCCTGATCGAGGAGTTCGGCGGGACCCCCCGCCTCGCCGACGTCGACGACCCCACCCCCGCGCCGCACGGGGTGGTCGTCGCCGTCGAGGCGACCGGGGTGTGCCGCAGCGACTGGCACGCCTGGCAGGGCCACGACGACGACGTGACCCTGCCGCACGTCCCCGGTCACGAGCTCGCCGGCCGGATCGTCGCCGTGGGCGCGGACGTGCGGACCTGGAAGGTCGACGACCGGGTGACCACCCCGTTCGTCACCGCCTGCGGGCGCTGCCCGGAGTGCGCGGCCGGCCAGCAGCAGGTGTGCCGGGACCAGACCCAGCCGGGGTTCACCGGCTGGGGGTCCTTCGCGGAACTCGTCGCCCTCGACCACGCCGACGTGAACCTCGTCGCGCTGCCCGAGGGGTTCTCCGCCGCGACCGCCGCGGCCCTGGGCTGCCGGGTCGCGACGGCCTTCCGCGCCGTCAGCGACGTCGCACGGGTGAGGCCGGGCGAGTTCGTCGCCGTCCACGGCGCGGGTGGGGTCGGCCTGTCGGCCGTCGCGATCGCCGCCGCGGCGGGCGCCCGGGTCGTCGCCGTCGACCCCTCCCCCGCCGCGCGGGAGCTGGCGCTCGCGTTCGGTGCCGAGCACGCCGTCGCGGACGACGTGGTGCGGACCGTTCGCGACCTGACCGACGGCGGGGCCCACGTCTCGATCGACGCCGTGGGCCTGCCCGTGACGTGCGAGAACTCCGTCCGGTCCCTGCGCCGACGCGGCCGGCACGTGCAGATCGGCCTGCTCCCGGCCGCCGCCGGGAAGCCGTCGGTCCCGATGGACCTCGTCATCGCCGGCGAGCTGCAGGTCCTCGGCAGCCACGGGATGGCCGCCCACGACTACCCGCGCCTGCTCGCCCTGGTGGGTTCCGGCCGGTTCCCCCTCGCCGACCTCGTCACCCGCGAACTGCCCCTCGAAGCGGGACCGCGCGCGCTCGCCGAGGTCGGTACCGCGACCACCGCAGGGATCACCGTCCTGCGCCCCTGAACGCAGGCCGACCACCCACCGGTCGCGGCGTCGTAGGGTCCGCTCGTGGAGATCGCGATCGCGCTCGTGGCGCTGACCGTCGGGGTGTGCTTGGTGTCGGCGGTCTGCGACCGCTTCGGCTGGCCGACCCCCCTCGTCCTCGTCGTGGTCGGCGCCGTCGTCTCGCTGGTGCCGGCCGTCCCGGACTTCAGCCTCGGCTCCGAGGTCGTCCTCAACGGGTTGCTGCCCCCGCTGCTCTACGCGGCGACGGCCAGCACGTCACTGGTCGACTTCACCCGCAACAAGACGGCGACCGTGCTGATGTCGGTGGTGCTCGTCGTGTTCACCACCCTCGCGGTGGGGTGGACGACGTCGCTGCTGCTGCCGGGGGTCGCCCTCGCGGCGTGCATGGCACTGGGTGCCGTCGTCGCCCCGCCGGACGCCGTCGCCGCGAGCGCCATCGGCCGCCGCCTGGGGTTGCCCCGCCGGGTCGCCACCCTCCTCGAGGAGGAGAGCCTCCTCAACGACGCCTCCGCCCTCATCGCCCTCGCCGCGGCGACGTCCGCCCTCACCACCGAGCTCTCCCCGCTGCACATCGGGGGCGAGTTCCTGCTCGCCGTCGTCGGCGCGGTGCTCATCGGCGGGGTCGTCGCCGCCGTCCTGGCCCTGGTGCGGACCCGGATCCGCAATCCCGTCCTGGACACCGCGGTCTCCTTCGTCGCGCCCTACCTCGCCTTCCTGCCCGCCGAGGCGCTGCACGTCTCCGGGGTCCTCTCCGTCGTGGTGACGGGGCTCGCCATGGCGCACGTCTCACCGAAGGTGCAGACGGCCGCGTCCCGGGTCGCGGAGACGCTGAACTGGCGGACGGTGGCGTTCCTGCTGGAGAACGCGGTCTTCGTGCTCATCGGTCTGCAGTTCCCGCTGCTGCTGCGCGGAGCCGCCGACAGCGGGTTCTCCGGTGGTCGCATCCTGCTGGTCTGCCTCGGTGTGCTCGTCGCGACCATCGCGGCCCGGTTCGTGTTCGTCTTCGCCTCCGCCGGGATCTTCCACGCCGTGCCGCACCTGCGCCCGAAGGCCTGGTCGCCGGGGATCTCGCTGCTGCTGTCCTGGGCCGGCATGCGCGGGGTCGTCACCCTCGCCGCCGCGCAGCTCATCCCCGAGGACGTCGAAGGGCGCGACGTCCTGCTCCTCGCCGCGTTCGCCGTCGTCGTCGGGACCCTGCTCGTGCAGGGCCTCAGCCTGCCCTGGGTGGTGCGCCGCGTCGGGCTGCCCGCACCGGACCCGGCGGAGGACGCCCTGCAGGCCGCGGCCCTGGGCGACGCGGCCGCCCAGGCCGGGATGCGGCGGCTGGACGAACTGCTCACCGGGGAGGAACCCCGGCACGTGGTGGTGCAGCTGCGCGGCCGGTCGAAGTCCCGTTCGCACGCCGCCTGGGAACGCCTCGGCCGGCCGTTGTCCGACTCGATGACCCCGTCGGCGGTCTACCACCGCCTCCGCCTGGAGATGCTCGCCGCCGAGCGCACCGTCGTCGTCACCGCCCGCGACCGCGGCACCGCGGAACCCGAGGTGCTGCAGCGGGCGCTCGCGGACGTCGACTTCGAGGAGGCCCTGCTGGACCGCCTCGAGGACCTCGAACCCCTCGCCCTCGACCGCCGGCTCGCCCCGCGCGGTGACGGCGGCTGTGCCCACCTGCGCACCGCGTGCTCACGCGACGAGGCGACCGAGCGCTACGGCGAGCCCCCGACCGAGTGCGCGGAGTGCGTCGCGGCCGGGGTGGCCTGGGTCCACCTGCGGACCTGCCTGGCCTGCGGCTACACCGGGTGCTGCGACTCCTCCGAGCTGCGGCACGCCCGGGCCCACTTCGGCGAGACCGCGCACCCCGCCATGGTCAGCGCCGAACCGGGCGAGGCGTGGCGGTGGTGCTGGATGGACGAACTCCTCGGCTGACACGAGGTCAGGGTCGGGCGACAGGTGTCAGTGGTCGCGAGGTGGGTGCGGGACGAGCGGTGGCTCGTCACCTCCGAGAACCACGTCGTGAGACCCGGACGAGCAGTCCCGGTCCGATCCGGCGACCTACCGGCACGCCTTCCCGGTCGGACGGCACGGGTTCCGCCGCCCCGGTTCTCCCGGCGGGCCACGGTGCACCCGCTCCGACGGCACCATGACGGGGACCCGTCCCACTTTGTTGAATGCTGTAGCGTCGCGGAGATGAGCCGAATCGTGGGGATCATCGTGGGGATCGTCATCACCGCCGCCGGCGTCCTCTTCACCCTGCAGGGTCTGGACGTGCTCGGTGGATCGGGGATGAGCGGCAGGACGCTCTGGGCGGTGCTCGGCCCGATCATCGCGATCGTCGGGTTGGTCCTCGTCGTGCGCAGCGCCCGACGCCGGACCGCGCGCGGCGACCTCCGCTGAACGTCCCCGCGATGGACCGGCCGACCAGGAACACCACCTCCTCCTCCGTGTTCCCCGACGTCCCGGAGCCGCTCGACACCCAGATCGACCTGGTGCCCGACAACCGGACCGTCGTCGTGGAGCGCGCCGGGTGAAGTTCTACGCCGACCGACGCGCCCGCCGGAACCGGCAGCTCACGGCGGACCTGCTGTGGTTGCTGGCTGTGCTGGCGAGCGTCCTCGCCGGAACCACCGTGCACGGGGTCATCGCCGGTGCCGTCGACCCCGCGCGGCAGTTCTCCGCGGGTTCGAGCGACCTCGCCGACCGTCTCACCGCCGCCGGGCGGACCGCTGCGCAGACCCCGCTGATCGGCGACGACCTCGCCGGGGTCCTGGACCGCTCGGCCGACAGCGCCACCTCGCTCGCCGGTGCCGCCGATGCGCAGATCGAGTCCGTCCTGCACGTGGCGACGCTGCTCGGGGTGCTGACCGCCCTGCTGCCGATCCTGTTCGTCACCGCGATCCACCTCGCTGGACGCCTCCGGTGGGCGCGACGTGCGCGCGAGGCCGGGCGACTCGCCGGCACCCGTGGCGGCGACCGCGTCCTGGCTCTGCGCGCTCTGACGTCGAGCCCGCCGGACCGGTTGTTCGCCGTGCACGCGGATCCGGCCGCCGCCTGGCAGAGCCAGGACCCGGCGGCGGTGCGGGCGCTGGCCGACCTCGAACTGGCGCGGCTGGGACTGGACCGGCCTACTGCAACGCCGACGTCAGGCGGGACAGGTTCTCCTTGATGACGTTCCAGCGCGGCCGGGCGAGCCACTGCTCGAGGGTGAGTTCCGTGCACTTCGCCCGGTACTCGTCCTGGACCCGGCGCAGGTCGTCGCAGAACTCCCGCCCGCACACCATCAGCGTGAGTTCCAGGTCGAGCAGGAACGAGCGCATGTCCATGTTCGAGGAACCGATGACGGCGACCTCCTCGTCGACGGTCATGTGCTTGGCGTGCAGCACGTACGGCGCGGGGTAGCGGTGGATGCGGACCCCCGCGCGCAGCAGGTTCTCGTAGTAGGAGCACTCGGCGTAGTGGACGAGGGCCTGGTCGCCGAGTTCGGAGACGAACAGTTCGACGTCGACACCGCGTTCGGCGGCCGTCGTGATGGCGGAGAGCATGGACTCGTCCGGCACGAAGTACGGACTGGTGATCGAGATGGTGCGCTGCGCGGAGTACAGCAGCGCGTTGAAGAGCTTCAGGTTGTTCTCACCGTCGAACCCGGGGCCGCTGGGGACGACCTGGCACTCGAGGCGCCCGGGTGATCCGACCGGGGAGACCTCGGGTCGTTCGGTCTCCAGGAGCTCGTCGGTCTCGGAGTACCAGTCGGTGATGAACATGGCCTCGACCCCGGCGACGATCGGCCCTTCGAGGCGCACCATGAGGTCCTGCCACTGGAGTCCGCGCTTGAGGTTCCCGCGCTTGTTGTAGCTGCGGTCCAGAACGTTCTGCGACCCCATCCACGCGACGTCGCCGTCGATGACGAGGAGCTTCCGGTGGTTGCGCAGGTCGGGACGCTGGTACTTCAGCTTGTGCAGCTGGACGGGGAGCATCGGGTGCCACTCGACGCCGACGTCCTCGAGGAAGCGGATCGTGCGGCGGTAGCCGGGGTAGCGCAGCGACCCCACGTGGTCGAGCAGCAACCGGACCTTGACCCCGCGCTCGACGGCGCGTTCCAGGGCGGTGAAGAACGGCTCGCTCGTGGGGTCCTTGGTCATGATGTAGAACTCGACGTGCACGTAGTCGCGGGCGCCGTCGATGGAGCGCGCCATCGCCCGGATCGCCTCGTCGTACTCCCCCTCGAGCTGGGCGTGGTTGCCGCCGACCAGCGGCATCGCCCCGAGGTTGCGGTTCAGCTCGACGATCCCGGTCAGCCACGGCGGCCACGGGTGGTCGGAGGAGACGAGGTCCATCCCCTTGGTCGAGGACAGGATGAGTTCGTTGATCTCCCGCTGCTTGCGGCGGCGCTTGCGGGGCAGCTTCGGGTTCCCGATGATCAGGAACGCCACGACCCCGATGTAGGGGATGAAGAAGATGGTCAGCAACCAGGCCAGGGCGGAACTCGGACGCCGGTTGACGGGGACCACGGCGATCGCGGTGAGGCGCACCACGAGGTCGACGACGAGCAGCGCGATGGCCGAGGCCGTGATCGAGGGGATCCAGCCGGGCAACCAGTCCATCAGATCTCGACGGTTCCGCGCGGGGTCTCGAAACGGACCGAGCGCAGCCCCGTGCTGCGCGGTCCTCCGACGACGTCCAGCCAGGTGAAGTCGATGCGGTCGGCGCTGAAGTCCGGCGGCAGGCCGAGCCAGCCGCGGACCCGTTCGCGCTGGCCGGCGATGGTCAGCCCCGCCAGGCGGCTGCCGCCCGCGAGCGCGATGGCCGAGGGGTGCTGGGTGTCGGGCCCGTCCCACTCGATGAGCAGCGGCAGTTGCGGTTCCTCGCTGAGCGCGGGCGCACCGATCTGGTGCCAGCGCAGCTCGACCCCGTCGGGGCGGCGCCGGACACCCTCCTCGGCGGTCTCGCCCAGGCGTTCCGCGAAGGAGGCCAGGTCCTCGACCACGACCGACCAGTTGAACCAGCCCCCGCCCTGGAGCGTCCGTTCCCGCACGGCCCGCCCGAAGAGCGCCTTCTCGGCGACGGGGTGGTCGAGGACCTCGACGACCTCGACGTAGCTGCCCCCGGACAGCGGCAGGACGACGTTGCGGGTACCGAAGCGGGGGTGGGGACCCCCGTCGACGACGCGCACGCCGAGTCGCGCCGCCAGGGACCTGGCGGTCTCCTGCAGCCCCTCGGGGCCCGCGGCGAAGCCGACGTGGTCGACGCGCATGGGGCTCACCCTCTCAGGTGGGTCCCGGTGGCAGCCGCCTGGTCCCCCCCGACGCTCGCCACGAGCGCCCGGACGTCCTGCACCCCGAAGGCCCTGGGCCCGAGGCCTCCCCGCACGGAGGCGTCGGCCAGGACCTGCAACGCCTCGTTGACCGGTGTCGCCACCCCGTGCTCGCGACCGAGCCGGACGACCTCGCCGTTGAGCCAGTCGGTCTCGACGGAGCCCCCGCGGTGCAGGCTCTGCCAGCTGGAGGACCCGAGCCGTTCGCTGCCCGCGACCGGGGCGGTGTGGAAGCCGATCTCGGCGAGTTCCGGCAGGGCCTCGGCCCGGCCCAGCGGTGGCGTTCCCGCGGCCTCCAGGACCCGGAGCCCTTCCGCGCGGGCCTCCTCCCGCAACGCGTCGCTGCCGGCCTCGGGACGGCAGACGGCGTCGAGGGCGTTGCCGGTGTTGTCGATGAGCTTGCCGCGCTTGGCGGCCATCACGTCGTCGCTGACGGTCGTCGCGAACCCGGCGCCGGCCAGGTCGGCGGCGATCTGCTCGACGAGCTCGTCCCGACCGCGGGGGTAGCGACCGAGGACGAAACCGCCGGACACCGGGGCCCCTTCGGAGCTGACGACGCCCGGTTCGAGGTGCGTCGCGGGCAGGAACACGCAGACGCCGACGACCCGGCGGAACCACCGCAGGGCCAGCCGTTCCCCCTCGACGCCGTTCTGCGCGCAGACGATCGGCAGCTCGTGCCCGGCGGTGGAGTCACCGACCGGGGCGGCCGCCCAGTCGGCGAGCAGACCGGCGGCGTCCTGGACCTTGACGGCCAGCACCAGCACGTCGTCGGGGGTGAGGACGACGTCGGCCGGGGAGTTGGCCACGGGGGCGTTGAGCTCCACCGGACCCGTGGGGGTGAGGAGTCGCAACCCCTTCTCCCGCAACCTGTCCGCGTGAGATCCGCGGGCGACCAGGACGACCTCGTGACCGTGTTGGCCGAGTCGTCCACCGATCGTCCCGCCGATCGCTCCTGCCCCGATCACGACGTAGCGCACCCAGGCAGTGAAGCACCGACTTCCGGCACCGGCTCCCCCACCCCGGGAGCTCGCCCACCGGTGGGAGCCGGTGGAGGCGTTCACGCCCCGGACCTCCTCGACCGGAGCGCCGGCCGCGACGGCGCCGCGCGGCAGCAGGGACCAGCCCGAGAAACGTCGCGGCGGCAGCCGGAGGTGGCCCGTGGTGGGGCGGGAGGCGAGGTCGGCCGGGGCCTCGAGCCGCTCGGTGACGGCGAGGCGGACGGGGCGGCAACGCGGCGAACGAGCGCAGGTGCGAGCGACGGACGACGTCGACGGCAGACCCGGGAACAGCACCACGACGAACGCCGCGCCCCGAGGTCGCCGGGGCCGGCCTCGCTGCTGTCCCGCGCGGCCAGCAGCAGCAGCGCGACGGCGGGTCGTCGACCCGTGCCCGGACCGCGACTCGCAGCACCTCGACGGGTGCGGGCGTGCTTGACTGCCTCACCACGAGGGAGGTCCGGTGCGGAGTCTCGGAGGGCTCGTCCTGCGCGGGTGCGACGCGTGGATGCGTCGGCACCCCTGGGACCACAACGCCCACCACCGGTGGATCCTGCGCCGTCTGCCGGGACGGGTGGACCGCGCCCTCGACGTGGGGTGCGGGACGGGCGAGTTCGCCCGTCGGCTCGCGGGCACCGCCCGCCACGTCGACGCCGTCGACCGCGACGCACGGGTCGTCGCGACGGCCCGCACACTCACCCACGGCCTCCCTGTCCACCACCGCGTCCACTACCAGGTCGCGGACCTCGGGGACGCGCCCCTGGAACCCGGTTACGACGTCGTCACCGCCCTCGCCGTGCTGCACCACGTCCCCTTCGAACCCGCGCTGCGCCGGTTGCGCGAACTGCTGGCCCCCGGCGGAACCCTCGTCGTCCTCGGCGTGTACCGGGAGGAGTCCCGCAGCGACGTCGCCCTCAGCCTGCTCGCCGTACCGGCGAACCTCGTGGTGGGCTGGGTGGAGAACCTGCGGCAGCGTCGGGTGGCGGGTTCCGCCCCGACGGCTCCTGCGGTGTCGACCCTCACGCAGGTGCGGGCTGCGGCCGCTCGTCAGACCCCCGGGGCGGCGATCCGTCGACACCTGTTCTGGCGGTACTCCCTGGTGTTCTCGGCGCCCGCGTGAGGCGGGAGGGCCGGGTGACCCGGATCGAGGTAGTCACCGTCGTCGAGGCGGAACCCGGCGTCGTCTTCGACCTGGAGCTCGACGTCGACGTGCACGCGGCGTCGCTGGCCGGGAGTTCCGAGACCGCCTCGGCGAGTTCCGGTCGACGGGTCCTGGAGCTGGGCGACGACGTGACGTTCTCCGCGCACCACCTCGGGGTGTGGTGGACCATGACGAGCCGGATCACCACCCACGAACGCCCGGGGTTCTTCGTCGATGAACAGGTCGACGGGCCGTTCGCCCGGATGCGGCACGAACACCTGTTCGTGGGCGTGGGGCCGGGAAGGACCCTGATGCACGACCGGATGGACGTGGTACTCCCGTGCGGCGCAGCCGGTTCTGCCGTCGCCCGGGTCGTCCTCGCGCCGTACCTCCGACGGCTCCTGCGGCGGCGGGGTCGCGCGGTCGCGCTCCTCGCGGCGGGTCCCGTCGCGCCGAGCGGCAGACTGGCGCCGTGACCACTGCTGCAGAGACGCGGAACATCGGCATCGTCCTCTTCGACGGTGTCGAGGAACTCGACGCCGTCGGTCCCTGGGAGGTGCTCGCCTTCTGGGCGCGCGGTTTCCCCGACGACGGCTGGTCGGTGAGTTGCCTCTCGCGGACGGGGGGACCCGTGCGGTGCGCGAAGGGCCTGCTCGTCGGGGCGGACCACTCCTTCGCCGACGCCCCACCCCTGGACGTCCTGCTCCACCCCGGGGGTCGCGGCACCCGCCCCCAGCTCGTCGACCCCGAGCACCTGGACTGGGTCCGCGCGCAGCGCGAGGCCGTCCCGCTCATGACGAGCGTCTGTACGGGGTCGCTGGTCTACGCGGCGGCGGGTCTGCTGCGCGGCCGCCCCGCCACGACGCACTGGGGTTCCCTGGACGTGCTGGCGGAGCTCGACCCGAGCATCGACGTGCGCCCCGACGACCGCTTCGTCGACGACGGTGACGTGATCACCTCCGCGGGGGTCTCGGCGGGCATCGACATGGCGCTGCACCTGGTGTCCCGGTTGGCCGGGGTCGAACGGGCGCGCGAGGTGCGGCGCGGGATCCAGTACGACCCGCAGCCGCCGGTCTGAGCCCCGCCCGGTCCCGGGGACCTGTGGACGGCGGTGGGCCCGTGTCGGACGTCGGTGGCAGAGTCCTGCCCATGCCCGCCGCCACCGTCCCCTCCGCGACGACCCTCGACCGCACCGCCCTGCGCGCCGAGGCGGAGCAGGTGCTGCAGCGGCTCGTCGGCAGCCCCGACGCGCGGCTGCGCGAGGACCAGTGGATGGCGATCGAGGCCCTGGTGGCGGATCGTCGCCGCGCGCTCGTCGTGCAGCGCACCGGGTGGGGGAAGTCGGCGGTGTACTTCGTCGCGACGGCGCTGCTGCGCGCCCGCGGGGCCGGTCCGACGGTCATCGTCTCCCCCCTGCTGGCCCTGATGCGCAACCAGATCGCGGCCGCCGAACGGGCCGGGGTGCACGCGGTGACGGTGAACTCCACGAACGGCGAGGACTGGGGCCGGGTCTACGAGGACGTCCGCAACGGGGCGGTCGACGTCCTGCTCGTCTCCCCCGAGCGCCTCAACAACCCCGGGTTCCGCGACGAGGTCCTCCCGCCGCTGGCCGCCACGACGGGCCTGCTCGTCGTGGACGAGGCGCACTGCGTCTCCGACTGGGGCCACGACTTCCGGCCGGACTACCGGCGGATCCGGACGTTGCTGGCGGACCTGCCCGAAGGCATCCCGGTCCTCGCGACGACGGCGACGGCGAACGAGCGCGTGACGGCCGACGTCGCCGAGCAGTTGTCGGTGACGGGGACGCGAACCCTCGAGGACGTCCTGGTCCTGCGGGGTTCCCTCGACCGCGAGTCCCTGCGGTTGGCCGTGGTGTCGATGCCGACGCACGCCCACCGCCTCGCGTGGCTGGTCCAGCACCTGCCGGAACTCCCGGGTTCCGGGATCATCTACGTGCTCACGGTGTCGGCGGCCGCGGACGTCGCGGCGCACCTGCGCGGGCACGGGATCGAGGCCGTGCCCTACACGGGGCAGACGGACCAGGGCGAGCGGTTGCAGGCCGAGGACGACCTGGTGAACGACCGCATCAAGGTGCTGGTCGCCACGAGCGCCCTGGGGATGGGTTTCGACAAGCCGGACCTCGGGTTCGTCGTGCACCTCGGGGCGCCGAGTTCCCCGATCGCCTACTACCAGCAGGTCGGGCGTGCGGGTCGTGGCATCGACAACGCCGAGGTCGTCCTGCTGCCGGGCGCCGAGGACCGCGACATCTGGCGCTACTTCGCCTCCATCGGCTTCCCCGCCGAGGACGACGTGCGGCTCGCGCTGAGCGTCCTCGGTGACGCCGGAGCACCGATGTCCACTCCGGCCCTCGAGGCACGGGTCACCTTGCGCCGCAACCGGTTGGAGATGATGCTCAAGGTCCTCGACGTGGACGGCGCGGTCAAGCGGGTCCGCGGCGGGTGGCAGGCGACGGGCGCGGAGTGGAACTACGACACCGAGCGCTACGTCCGGGTCGCGCAGACCCGTGAGGTCGAGCAGCAGTCGATGATCGACTACGTCGCCACGACGGGGTGCCGGTTGGAGTTCCTGCGCCGCGCCCTCGACGACCCAGACGCCGCTCCGTGCGGTCGCTGCGACAACTGCGGCGGGTTCCAGGTGTCCCGCGACGTCGACGAGAGCGTCGTCACCCGGGCCGGGGCCGACCTCGACCGGCCGGGGGTTCCGCTGGAACCGAAGAAGATGTGGCCCTCGGGCATGAAGGCCCTCGACGTCGCCGTGTCGGGGAAGATCGCACCGGCCGAACAGCCCGGCACCGGACGCGCGGTCGCCCGCACGACGGACCTCGGCTGGGGCAACGCCGTCCGCGAGCTCTTCGCCACCGGTGTCCCCGACGGCGAGACCCCCGTCCCGCTGCGGCACGCGGCCGCTGCGGTCCTGGACGACTGGGCCCGCGACCTGGCCCTCGACGGCATCGTGGCGCTGTGTTCCGCCTCGAGGCCCCAGCTCGTCGCGCACCTCGCCGACGGTCTGTCGCGCTACACCGGTCTCCCGGTCCTCGCGACGTTCCGCCTGCTGGACGACTCCCCGACCCGCAGCGACGTGAACTCCGCCCACCGCTTGTCCCAGGTCGCGCGACGGTTCGAACTCCCCGACGACGCCCCCGTCGCCGGCAAGCGCGTCCTGCTCGTCGACGACCGCACCCGCAGCGGGTGGACGTTGACGGTCGCCGCCCGGCAGGTGCGTCGTGCGGGCGCGGACGCGGTGTACCCGTTCGTCCTCGGCGACGGCGAGTAGGGGTCAGTCCCGCACCTGCCGTCCGGAGTGGACGTGCACGTGCAGGTGCTTGGAGTCCTGGTAGGTGCCGAGGTTGGTGAGGACCGCTGCGGCGCCCTCGCGGACCTCCACCTCCCGGGCGATCCGCTGCACGACGCGCAGGAGCGCACGGACCGTCGACTCGTCGGCGGCCGTGACCGTCGTGAAGGACGCGATGTGCCGTTTCGGGACGATCACGACGTGGGTCGGCCAGAACGGTCTCGTGTGGTGGAAGGCGAGGACCTCGTCGTCCTCGTGCACGACCCGGAGGGCCTGCGGGTCCGGCAGGGCGACGTCGCAGTAGAAGTCGTCGCCGGTGTAGTCCGTGCCCGGGCTGGTCGGCACGGGTCCTCCTCGGGTCGGGTCAGTCGGCCGTCGCCCGGACGGCGTCCTCGTACTGCCGCCGGTCGAAGGTGAACGGTCGCAGTTCGCGGTAGTCGGCGTCCAGGAACCCGTGGTGGTAGTCGGACCAGGTGACCGTGTCGTCCTCGACCCGCACGACGGCGGAGAAGGGCCAGCAGCCCGCCTCGCCGCAGGTGCAGCCCAGCAGGACGGTCCCCGAGCCCGTGGCGGGTTCCCCGAGGTGGTACCGGGAGGGCCAGCGGATCCCGGTCCCGGTCAGCCCGGCGTACCAGCCGGCCAGGGAGAGGTCCCCCCGTCGTCGGGCGGCCGGGAGTTCGACCTCGCGCAGCAGGTCCGCGAGGGGAACACCGCTGAGGAAGGGGGCGATCGAGGGGTGCAGACCCGTCGGGAACTGCTCCTCGAGAATCCGGAACTCGATCGTCTCCACCCCCGGACGCTACCTCCGGCGACCCCGATCGGTCAGCGCGTGGGTCCCGACGCACGCTCGGCGACGGTCCGGCGCACGAACTCCACGACCTCCGGGGAGGGGAACGCCCGCCGCGGGACGGCCAGGAACAGCCTGGTGCCGAGCTCCAGGACGAGGACGTGCGGCCGCTCCGCGATCCCACGGACGTCGGCCCAGACGGTGTGCGACGTCGAGCCGCTCGCGGTCCGCACGTGCACACCATCCTCGGCCACGACCAGCTCGCGGCGGGCCCGTGCGATGGGCAGTCGCCACGCCCGGCGGGCCGCCAGCCGCCACCCGAACGACCGCCAGGCGAGCAGACCCGCGGCACCGCCGAACCCCACCAGCGCCAGGAACGGCGTCCGCAGCAGGGCGCCTCCGACGAGCACGAGGACCAGGCCGATGAGCGACACCAGGAAACGACGACCGGCACTGGCCGCGAACGCGGCCCGGAACGCCTCGTCCAGTTCGTACCGCTCGGGAACCCAGTCGAGGAGGACGGGCAGGGCCGGGGAAGAACTCACGGAACCACGGTAGGCGTTCCGGTGCGCGCGACCAGCCAGCGGCCGGGGGCCACCGCGACGAGACCCCCGCCGGGGCGGTGCAGGACGTTCTCCAAGGTGCAACCCGGACAACCACCGTGCACCCGCTCCACCGGCGAACAACGGGCTCCCGAGGAGGCCCGCGGCGACGTCCACGGTCAGACCGCTCGCGCGGCGACGACGGCGTGCGGACGCCGTCTGCCCTCCTGGCCCCGCTGCGCCCGCTCCACCTCCTCGAACCCGGCCGCGCTCAGTCGGCGGACGAACTCGTCGATCGGCCACCGGTGGGCGGTGATCACCGTGTGCGCGAACGGTTCGCACACCTCGCCGTCGAAGAACCCGACGACCAGCGAACCTCCCGGCGTCAGCATCCGGCGGAGCTGAGCGAGGACCGTGTCGAGGTCGGCGGGGTCGATGTGGATCAGCGAGTACCAGGCGAGGACGCCGGCGACCGTCCCGGCGGGCCGGTCGAGTCCGGTCAGCGAACCCACCTCGAACGGAACCCCGGGGTAGGTCGTGCGGGCGTGGGCGATGAACTCCGGCACCAGGTCGATCCCCGTCACGTCAGCACCAGCCGCGTGCAGGTGGGCGGTCAGGTGCCCCGGGCCGCACCCGAGGTCGAGCACCGGCCCGCGGCGACGCCCGAGGTGCCGCTCGATCAGCCGGAGGTCGTCGGGGTGCACGACGTCCATGGTTCCCAGGGTCTCGACGTAGCGGTCGGCGAGCGCCGAGTACGCGCGCTGGACGTCGCCGGGGTTCACCGGGGTTCACCGGGCGGAGCCTACTCAGACCTCGGCGCGGCGGCGGGGCCACGCGAGCGAGGTGGACGCCAGGCTCAGGACGGCCAGGGCGGCGACGCCCACGAGCACCGCCTCGGGGTTCCAGACCTCCGCGAGGGCCTGGATCACCACGGGGGCCGCGAACCCCACGTAGGTCAGGGCGTAGAACACGGCCGTCGCCACCGCCGCGTGCTGGTCCGGCGCGAGGGCCTGGACCAGTCGGAGCCCGCTGACCAGGAGCAGGCCGTAGGCGGAGCCGAGGACCACCGCCGTGACGACCAGCAGGGTCAACGACCCGGTCGCGACCGTGAGGGTGGCGACCAGCATGCCCACGATCACCGCGAGGACCCCGACCCGGAACGGTGTGGCGGGAGATCGTCGCTCGAGACGTTGCACCAGCGGCTGGACGAGGATGCCCGAGCCGAGCGTCGTGGCGGCGATCACCCCGCTGCCGACCGCACCGTAGCCACCGAGCGGCACCAGGACGGGGAGCGCCGCCAGGGCCGTGGTCGCGGCCCCGAACACCCACGGTGCGGTGGTGACGATGGCGAACAGGAACCGTCGCCCGCCCAGCACGGTGCGCAGACCGGGTCCGGGGAGCGTGCCGGCGCTCGGTCGGGCGGCCGGCGGTTCCGGCGTTCCGCGCAGCGCCAGCAGGGCCGCTCCGACGAGCACCACGTGGAGCAGGTACGCCACGGGGCGGGGCGCCGGGAACCACTGGACGACGATCCCCGAGACGAGTGGCCCCAGGGCGAACCCACCGGTGAGCGCGCTCGCGGCCCGGCGGGCACCGGCGGCCCCGGAGCCCGCGTCGTCGGAGAGCCGCCGGATCCAGGCGGTGGCCGGGGCCAGCGCGGCACCGGCGCTGACCCCGACCAGCACCCGCCCGGCGAGGATGCCGGCGAAGTCGTTGCCGGACAGGAGGATCACCAGGGTTCCCGCGGCGGACAGGACGAGTCCGGAACTCAGCACGGCCCGTCGTCCCCACCGGTCGGAGAGTCGGGCCAGCACCAGCAGCGCCGGGATCAGCCCCAGCGCGTAGGCGCCGTACAGCGTGGTCACCTGTACCTGGCTCAGATCGCCCCGGTAGGTCTGCAGCAGGGAGGCGAACATGTTCGCGCCCCAGGCGACGACCAGCGCCCCGAACGCAGGGCGCCGCCAGGCACCCCGCTCGAGCGGCTGGACGGAGGTCGGGGAACCGGGCGTGTCGAGGGTCACGACGACGAGACTAGACGCGACTAGACCGGTCGTCTAGTGTTCTGACCACCGCCGGACCACCGGCCGTACCGACCAACTCCAGCGAGGCGCACTCCCCATGAAGGTCCTGATCGTCCTGACCTCCCACGACCAGCTCGGCGACACCGGCCGCACGACCGGCTTCTGGCTGGAGGAACTGGCCGCGCCGTACTACGGGCTGAAGGAAGCCGGCGCGGAACTCACGCTCGCCTCCCCCAAGGGCGGCCGGCCCCCGCTGGACCCCAAGAGCAACGAACCGGACTCCCAGACCGAGCTGACCCGCCGCTTCGAGAACGACCCCGAGGCGCTCGCCGCGCTCGCCTCCACCGAGGTCCTGTCCACCGTCGACGCGGCCGACTTCGACGCCGTGTTCTACCCCGGCGGCCACGGGCCGCTGTGGGACCTCGCCGAGGACCAGCACTCGATCAGCCTGATCCAGGACTTCCTGCGGGCCGGCAAGCCCACCGCACTGGTCTGCCACGCCCCGGGCGTGCTGCGCCACGTGGTGGACGAGGACGGGACCCCGGTCGTGAAGGGCAAGCGGGTCACCGGTTTCACCAACTCGGAGGAGGAGGGCGTCGGCCTCACCGACGTCGTGCCGTTCCTGGTCGAAGACGAACTCGTCGCCCTCGGTGGCGACTACTCCAAGGGCGCCGACTGGGGCTCCTACGTGCTCGAGGACGGGGTCCTGATCACCGGTCAGAACCCGGGGTCCTCGGCCGCCGCGGCCGACCTGCTGGTGCAGGCGCTGACGCGACGGTCCTGAGGCCGATCCGCTCTGCGGTGCACGGGGACCGCGGTGACGACGCCCTGCGTCGTCAGGTCCGGGCCCTGCCGGCGAACACGCTCTGGGACCGGGGGTTCCGCACGGCCCGACGGGCCGAGGACCACCCGACCAGAGCGGTTCCGGCGCCGACCAACGCCGCCACCGCCGCGGTGCGGTGCTTCTCCAGTTCCAGGTAGTAGCTGCGACGGCGGTACCAGCGGCCCTGGTGGGTCCCGCGTTCGTGCAGGCCGTACCCGGCGTGGTGCAGGGCACTGGCCTCGTTGTCGCCGGAGGGACGCTCGGCGACCTGGGAGCTGTAGCCGTACGTCCGCATCACCCGGTCGACCAGCCGCGGCGCCGCCTGCGAGAGGAGGACGAGCGCCTTGGACTGTCCTCCGATGAACAGGTCCCGCACCGGGTGGGCCGCCGCGTGCAGGACCGCCTCGGCCACGGCCTCCGGCGGGTAGATCATCCCGCGGTGGGCGGGCTGACGGCCGGTGTACGCCTGCGCGTGCTCGTTGTACGGGGTGTCGATGCGGCCGGGGTGCAGCAGGGTCACCGGCACCCCCTCGGCCGCCATCTCGACCCGCATCGCCTCGGTGAAACCGTGCACGGCGAACTTCGCGCTGGAGCAGGTGGACTGCAACGACGGAGCCCGGTCACCGAAGAAGCTGCCGACGTTGACGATGGCTCCCGCGGGTCCGCGGCGGTCGCGGAAGTGCTCGATCGCGGCCCGCGAACCGTGGACGACGCCCCAGTACACGGTGTCGAACATGCGGTGCATGTCCGCCGTGGAGACCTGGTCCACCTGTCCGAAGATCGACACCCCGGCGTTGTTGACCCAGGTGTCGAAGCGACCGAACTCCGCGACCGCGGCGGCCGCGATGCGGGCGACGTCGTCCTCCTTCCCCACGTCGGCGACCACGTGCACGGCGCGACCGCCCGCGTCGCGGATCTCCTGCGCCACCTGCGCCAGCGCCTGCTCGTTGCGACCAGCCAGCACGACGGCGGCTCCGCGCCGAGCCGCCGTCCGGGCGGTCACCAGGCCGATGCCGCTGGACGCGCCCGTGATGACGACGACCTGCTCCTCCACGGGGAGCAACTGCAGGGACGTGCTCTCCTCACCTCCGGTTTCCCCGGCCTCGGCCGGGGTCGTCCCGTTCACCTACCCACCCCGGCACCGCTCACTCCTGACCGGGACGGGTTCCACCACTCCGGTGTTCTCGTCGTGCACGCGACCTCGTGCGGCGGCGGACCCAGCGGGCGTCAGTCACCCCGGGCGGGGTGCTGGGTCCGCGCGCGCAGCCGGTCGACGACGACCGAGGTGACGAGCCCGTACACGCTCTTGTGCAGGGTGTCCACGGCCAGCAGCCGAGCCGGCCAGGCCAGCGGAGAACGCTCGACCCCCGTGGCGGTCTCGAGGACGTGGTCGAAGCCGACACGGACACCGACCGACGTGAGGATCCCGGGAACTCCCCGGAGTCCGGCCCGGCCCGCGAGCCCGGCGGCCACCCCCAGGAACACCCCGGTCCCCCAGTGCATGGCCAGGTTCCAGCCGACGCTGTCGTGGGGGTCGTCGCGGCCGAGCAGGCGCCGGAGGGTGTGCCCGGGCACGAAGGAGTTCGGCCGCCCGGTCAGGGCCTGCTCCAGCTTCTCCCCGCCGGTCATCACCGCCGTTCCGACCAGACCGGCCAGAGCTCCCTGACCCGCGGCCCGGCGAGCGGTGCCGATCGGTGCCCGGTGGTCGACGGCGTCCTTCACCCGGTCGGACACCGCCAACCCGACCCCGGCGACGACGTTGCCCGGTGGGTGACGGGACACCTTCGGGTGGGGACGGGTGGGCGAACCACGTCGGGCCGCCTCCCACGCGGCGCCGATGACCCGCAACTCCTCGGGGCCGGCCACCTGTTGCAGCCGGGGCAGCAGGTCGTCCTCCTCGTCGTGGGCGTCGTGGCGGATCACCTCGAAGACGCGGCGGACCTCGTCGTCGTACCCGGGTGAGCGCGGGTCGGCGCGCTGCAGGTCCTTCAGCAGGTCGTTGACCTGCTGGTGGTCGCCCTCGATGTGGGCGGTCAGCTCGTCCCGGTCACCGGGCAGGTGCCTGCGGTAGGCGGGGAACAGCACCGTCTCCTCGGCGAAGGCGTGCCGCAGGGCACGCTCCGCCAACTCGGCCACGACGCGTCCCCTGGCGTCGACGTCGGGTTCCGCGGCGTAGGCCGCCATCAGAGCGTCGAGTTCCGCGTGGTCCGCGCTCTGCCGCGACAGGATGCTGCCCGGGCCACCGCGTTCTTCTTCGCTCTGGTCGGCGACGGACGTCAGGCCGTTGTGGCGTGGGTTCGTCATGTCCTGGTTCTACCCACCGGACAGCAGCGCACACCGTGGATCCCGAGATGCGCGTCGGCGCGCGGCGCGTCACCGTGGTCGGACCGTCCAACCCAGCGGCGCGACCTCCTCGACACCAGGCCCACCAGCCTTTCGAAGGGAACGCCGTGAGCTCCCACCGACCCACCTCCACGACCGACGACGTCCGCGCCCTCGGCAGCTCAGCCGTCGAGATCACGAAGACCAGGGGCGGCCCCGTCCGGCGGCACGCCCAGGCCACCGGTCTCCTGCTGGGCCTGCTGGGGGTGCTCGGGCTCGTCCCCGGGATCACCACGCACTACGACGAGATGGGGTTCTTCCGCAGTGGCGCGCAGTTGTTCGGCGTGTTCACCGTGTCCGTGGTGAGCTCGGTGCTGCTGTTCTTCTACGGGATCACCGTGCTGGTGTTCGCCGGCTCGGTGCGCCAGGCGCACAAGAACGTCGTCCTGCACGCTCTCGTCCTCATCGGCATGGGTTTCGCCGGGATCGGCATCGTCGCCAACTCACCCGATCCGGTCCTGCCGACCGACGCGGCCAGCAACTGCCTCTACCTCGGACTGGGCGTGTTCTTCCTCATCGGGGGCAACCTGTCCCGGCGTCGGGAGATCCGGGATCACGGTGCGTTCTGAGACCGGCGACGGGACGCTCCGGGGTGGTCAGCGGGGAGACGGGCAGAACCCCGGCCGGACAGCTGCTCCCGCAGGGTTCCCGTCGTGGGGGCCTGGGGCAGACGGCCACGCTCGCGCAGGACCGGGACCACGAGGGCGACGAAGTCCTCGACGTCGCCCGGCGCGAAGACCGGCTCCAGCATGAAACCGTCGAGGTCGGTGGCGTCCAGGATCCGTTCGAGCCCGTCGGCGACCTCCACGGGGTCCCCGGTGATCGCGAAACCCCGTGTCCCGCGGCCGCGCAGGGCGTCGAGCACCTCGCGGACGGTCTTCGCGGGTTCACCGTCGCCACCGGTGAACCGGGTGATGTTCGTCTGACCGGTCTGGCCCGCCGCTCCCCGACCGAGGACTTGCTCGAGGGTTCCGTCCGGGTCCAGGGAGAGCAGGTCGATGCCGGTGTTGTGCGAGTAGAGCGCGGCGACGATCTCGTCCGACTGCAACGCCTCGAACTCGCGGCGGCGGGCGACCGCCTCCGCGTGGGTGGGGGCGACCACGACGGTGACCCCGATGATCGTGGTGACCGACCGCGGATCCCGCCCGTGGGCGGCGACCTTGGCCCGGATGTCGGCGACGGCCTGCGCGGTGGCGTCCATCGTGGTGGCCTGCACGAACACCGCTTCGGCGTTGCGGGCCGCGAAGGCCCGTCCGCGCTCCGACGTCCCCGCCTGGAACAGCACGGGTGTCCGCTGGGGTGAGGGCGGGGAGGCGAAGTAGCCGGAGGACCGGAACCAACGGCCCTCGAACGACACCCGGTGGATCTTGGCCGGGTCGGCGTAGAACCCGGCCGCACGGTCCACGACCAGGGCGTCGTCCTCCCAGCTGCCCTCCCAGAGGTTCAGGGCGGTGTCGACGTACTCGTCGGCCATCGCGTACCGCTCGTCGTGCAGGATCATCTCGTCGTGCCCGAAGAGTTCGGCGACGACGTCCTGCGCCGACCCCGTGACGATGTTCCAGCCGATGCGGCCCTCGGTGAAGTGGTCGAGCGTGGCGAAGCGCCGAGCGGTCTGCACGGGGTGGTCGAGACCGGTCGGGGAGGTGACGACGAACCCGAGGCGTTCCGTCGCCCGCGCCAACGCCGTCACGACCACCGCCGGGTCCAACGTCGGGAAGTTGATGCCCCGGGCCGCCGCCGTCTCCGCCAGTTCGCCGTCGGCGGTCGGGTAGCCGAAGGTGTCGGCCAGGAACAGGAAGGTGAAACCCGCCCGGTCGATGACCTGGGCGAGGTGCACCCAGTGCTCGAGCGAGGTGAAGTTCGCACCGGCCGAGCGGGGATGGGGCCAGCTGAGCGTCCCGCCGACCTGGGGACCGAGGACTTCGAAGACTCCGAGGTGCATCTGCTTCACGACACGACTGCGCTTTCGGGAGAGACGTCTCACCTGCGCCGCGCAGGCCGTTCACCCGCCGGTCGGTGGGTCGTGAGGTGGAGCGGGGTGAGTGGAACACACCGGACCCCGACCGGGCAAGACTCCCCCGGTGGGGTGGGCCGGTCAGACCTTGCCGCGCAGCAGACGGTGCCAGTACGTCTGCGGGAGCACGTAGCGGTCGAGCAACCACGCGGCCCGGCGCGGCGCGAACGGGTCCGGGAGCTTCAACGGGCGCGGGCCCTTCCGGTCGGCCTGCACCAGCATCAGCCGGTCGCGGGCGGTCGTCACCGGCATGACGGTGTACCCGTCGTAGGAACGCAGCCGGCGTCCCCGGGCGGCCGCGGCGATGTTGTGGGCCACGACCGGGACCTGCTTGCGCAGGGCCCCGCCCGAGGACCGGGTGCCGATCGAGGCGGCGTCCCCGATGGCCCAGACGTCCCCGAAGCGCTCGTGCCGCAGGGTCGCGGGGTCGACGTCGACGAGTCCGGCCGGGCCCGCGTCGCCGAGGCCGCTCTCGGTGATCCACTCCGGGGCGCGGTAGTGGGGCACGAGGTGGGCGTAGGCGACGTCGTCCACCCGCCGCGTCCCGGCCGGCGTGGCGATGTCCACCGCACGCAGCACCGGATCCACGGCCTGCACCCGCGAGCGCCGCAGCACCGTGATGCCGTAGGACGCGAAGGCCACCTCGAGGTGCTCGTCGGCCCCGACCACCCCCAGCGCCTGCTCCTCGGGGATCACCAGGGTGACGTCGAGATCGGCCAGCACGCCGCGACGGCGCCAGTGGTCGCAGGCCATGAAGAGGGGTTTCAACGCCGTGGGCGCGCAGGGCGCGGGTTCCGGCGGCATCGAGAAGACGACCGGGCCCGACGTGATCCCCGTCAGCGCCGGCCACACCAGGGGGGCGGAACTCGGGACGTAGGTCGACCCCGCCCAGCCGGAGCTGTAGGCGTCCTGCAGGCCCGGGGTGGCCGCCCAGTCCTCACGCATGCCCGGGCAGAGCACGAGCGTGGTGTAGCCGATGCTCGTCCCCCGCCGGGTCCGCACCGTGCGGGTCTCGGCGTCGACCGACGCGACGGCGTCCTGCACCCACCGGCAGCCGTCCGGGACCACCGAGGCCATGGGCCGTTCCACGTCGGCCGGGGTGGCCTGACCCGACCCGACGTAGTTCAGCAGCGGGCGGTAGCGGTGCACCGGGGACGGCTCGAGGACCACGACGTCCTGCGCACCGTCACGCAGCAGCTTGGCGGCCAGCGAGATTCCCGCGTTGCCACCGCCGACGACGAGGACCTCCGCGTGGGTGACCGGATCGGTGGGGCGGGGAGCTCGACGGGGGGTGGTCACGGGGCCACCATCCGCGCCAGACGGTGAGCCCGCCAGTCGTGGGTCGTGGCCGGGGTCCGCCGGGCAGCGGGACGCCCCGGCCCGCGGTGCGCGGGCCGGGGCGTCCCCGAGTTCCGGTGCCCTGGTTCAGAACTCCCGGGTGGTGGTCAGCGCAGGTCGAAGCGGTCGAGCTCCATGACCTTCTGCCACGCCGCGGCGAAGTGCCGCACGAACAGCTCCTGCGCGTCGTCGCCGGAGTAGACCTCCACGATGCCGCGCAGGATGGAGTTCGAGTTGAACACCAGGTCGACGGCGGTGGCCGTGCGGACGACGTCGCCGGCGGCGTTCAGGCCCTCGTAGACGCCCTCGGTGTCGGTGGCCGTCCGCCACTGCACGCCCAGGTCCAGGAGGTTGCGGAAGAAGTCCTGGGACAGGACGCCCGGGGTCTCGGTGAACACCCCGTGCTGCACGCCGCCGGTGTTCGCGCCCAGCACCCGCAGACCGCCGATGAGGACGGTCATCTCGCGGGCAGTCAGCTCGAGCATCCCGGCGCGGTCCAGCAGCAGCGTCTCGGGGTGCAGCTTGCTCGACGGGTCGATCCAGTTGCGGAACCCGTCGGCGCGGGGTTCGAGCCAGCGGTAGTTCTCGACGTCCGTCTGCTCCTGGGTGGCGTCCGTGCGGCCGGGCGAGAACGGCACCGTGACGGAGACGCCCGCGTCGAGCGCGGCCTTCTCCACCGCGGCGCTCCCGCCGAGGACGATCAGGTCGGCGAGGGAGACCTTCTTCCCCGTCGCCGCCTCGAACTCGCCCTTGACGCGCTCGAGGACCGGCAGGACGTCGGCGACGCCCGCGTTGACGGCCCAGCCGAGCTGCGGCTCCAGGCGCAGGCGTGCGCCGTTGGCGCCACCCCGCTTGTCGGTGCTGCGGAAGGACGCCGCCGCGGACCAGGCGGTGTGGACCAGTTGCGAGACGCTCAGCCCCGCGGCGAGCAGGCGCTGCTTGAGGTCGGCGACCTCCGCGTCACCCACGAGTTCGTGGTCGACGGCGGGGGTCGGGTCCTGCCAGACCAGTTCCTCGGCCGGGACGTCCGGCCCGAGGTAACGGCTGCGCGGGCCCATGTCGCGGTGCAGCAGCTTGAACCAGGCGCGGGCGTACTGGTCGGCGAAGTACTCCGGGTTCTCGTAGAAGCGCTTGGAGATCTCGTGGTAGACGGGGTCCGCCATGAGCGCGAGGTCGCTGGTGAGCATCATCGGGGCGTTGCGCTTGCCCTCGATGTGCGCGTCCGGCACGAGGTCGCCCGCCGCGGGGTCCTTGGGCTTCCACTGCTTGGCCCCGGCGGGACTCGTCGTGAGCTCCCACTCGTGGGAGAACATCGTCTCGAAGTAGGTGTTGTCCCACTGGGTCGGCGTGGGGGTCCACGCCCCTTCGAGGCCGCTGGTGATGGCGTCCGCACCCTTGCCGGTGCCGAACTCGCTCTTCCAGCCCAGGCCGTTGCCGTGGACGGGGCAGCCCTCGGGCTCCACACCGACCAGTTCGGGGTTCCCGGCGCCGTGGGTCTTGCCGAACGTGTGGCCGCCCGCGACGAGCGCGACGGTCTCCTCGTCGTTCATCCCCATGCGCCCGAACGTCACGCGGATGTCGTGGGCCGAGCCCAGCGGGTCCGGCTGTCCCTTCGGGCCCTCGGGGTTCACGTAGATCAGGCCCATGGTGACCGCGGCCAGGTGACCCTCTTCGAGGTCCAGCGGGGTGTCGTCCTGGTAGCGCTCGTCGCCGAGCCAGGTGTCCTCGGGGCCCCAGAAGACCTCACCGGGCTGCCAGTTGTCGGCGCGGCCGAAGGCGAAACCGAAGGTCTTCAGGCCCATGTCGTCGTGGGCGACGTTCCCCGCCAGGACCAGCAGGTCGGCCCAGGAGATCTTGCGGCCGTACTTCTGCTTGATCGGCAGCAGGAGGCGACGCGCCTTGTCGAGGTTGGCGTTGTCGGGCCAGCTGTTCAGCGGCGCGAAGCGCTGTCCACCCTCGCCGCCACCACCGCGGCCGTCGGCGATGCGGTAGGTGCCCGCCGCGTGCCAGGACATCCGGATGAACAGGGGGCCGTAGTGGCCCCAGTCCGCCGGCCACCAGTCCTGCGAGGTGTGCATGACCTCGACGAGGTCGCGCTTGAGTTCCGCGACGTCGAGCTTGGCGAACTCGGCGGCGTAGTCGAAGTCCTCCCCCAGCGGGTCGGAGTCGCGCGACGGCTTGTTCAGCACGGACAGGTCGATCTGGTTCGGCCACCAGTCCTGCGCGGTGCGGGGCCGGCCGTTCGTGGCCGGCGTCGGCGACTTGATCGCCGGGTTCTCGCTCTCGCTGGTGGACTGGGACTGGGCCTTGTCGAGTTCGGTCACGAAGTGCTTCTCTCTGCTGGAGGAACGGGTTCGGAGGGGTCGGCGGAGGGAGCCGGGGTCGTCGCGCAGGACCGGCACCGGCCCCAGTAGATGACCTCGGCCTCGTCGACGTCGAAACCGTCGACGAGGGGTGGCGTGACGCACGGCGCCTGCTCGGTGGCGCAGTCGACGTCGGTGATGTCCCCGCACACCCGGCACACGAGGTGGTGGTGGTTGTCGTGCACCCGTGCCTCGTAGCGGGCCACGGAACCCTGCGGCTGGATGCGTCGCACCAGGCCGTTGTCGGTCAGGACCCGCAGCACGTCGTACACCGCCTGGTGCGAGACCCCGTCCACGCGGGACCGGGCGGCGACGATGAGGGCCTCCGTGTCCGCGTGGGGCAGGGCGTGCACCGCGTCGAGGACGGCGAGGCGCGGTTGCGTCACCCGCAGGCCCGCACCGCGCAGCACGCGCTCGAGCTCTTCGGTGGTGGGCACACGGCCATCCTGCCCGCCCAGCTTGAACGGGTCAAGAACGGGAGGGCTGGGAGTCCCCTGAGGGACCGCCGGGACCGTGAGCCCCTGGGTACGCTCGACCCACCCCTCGTGATCCCTCCCACTGCATCCCTCCCACTGCACCCCTCACACGGCGAACGGAACCGACATGGCCGCACCCGAGCTGGTCGCCACGTGCTGGACGACCGCTGGGACCGCGCGTCCTCTCGACCCCTCCGAGGTCTCCCCCCTCACCCCGTTCGAACGCATCGACGCCGTCGCCGCCGGCGGGTGGGCCGGACTCGGCTTCGCCCACGAGGACCTCGAACTCATGAGGTCGACGACAGGTTTCGACCAGGTCGCGCAGTACGCCCGGGAACGGGGGCTGCGTCACCTGGAGGTCGAACTGATCGCAGACTGGTGGCTGCCGGAGGAGGCCTGGCGCGAGCGCTGGGACCTCCTGCTCGAGGCCGCGAGCGCGTTCGGCTCGCCCTTCGTCAAGGCGGGAACCGCGTTCGGTGAACCCTGGAGCGACCTGTCCCCGCTCGTCGACCCGTTGCGGCGTCTGGCGGTCGAGGCGGCCGGCGTGGGCACCCGGGTGGCTCTCGAACCCCTGCCGTTCTCGAGGGTGGGTTCCCTGCCGGCCGGCGCGGACCTGGTCCGCGCGGTCGACCACCCCGCCGCCGGCCTCGCCGTCGACTTCTGGCACGTGTTCCGCGCGGGCACCTCGCTGGCGGAACTGGGACGGAGCCTGACCCTGGAACAGGTGGCGGCCGTCGAACTGGACGACGCGGACGCCGAACCGGTCGGCGACCTGTTCGAGGACACCCGCGATCGCCGGCGCTACTGCGGGGAGGGCGTGCAGGACGTCACGGGGTTCATCCGCCTCCTCGAGGATCTCGGGTGGAACGGTCCGTGGGGGGTGGAGATCCTGTCCGACGAGCATCGACGGAACGGGTTGACCCTGGGTCTGGAGCGGGCCCGCGCCACGACGACCGCCTGCTTCGACCGGGCGCGCAGCACCTCCCCCTGACGACGGGGTGAGCGTCGGGTCGGAACTCCGGTCGGGTCAGTTCGCCGCGGAGATCCCCGCCGACGCACACGCGGCGCTGGCCGCACCCGCGCACAACGCGTCGACGGTGGTGTACCCGTCGGCGAGCACCTTGCTCTGCACCTCGGCCTTCCCGACGGCCTGCGGTTGGAGCAGGACGGTGGGAACCGCACCCGCGCCGTTGTCGGTGGTGCCGGTCGTCTCGGGGGTGCGCCCCTTCAGGACGTCGTCGACGAGGTCGGCCGTCGTCCGCGCCTGGGCGGGGAGGTCCTTGTAGATCGTCATGGTCTGCGTGCCGCCCAGGATCCGCTGCAGCGCAGCGGTCTCGGCGTCCTGCCCGGTGATCGGAACCCCGCTCAGACCCGCGTCGCCGAGCGCCTGGAGGGCACCGGCGGCCAGTCCGTCGTAGGCGGTGTACACGCCCAGGAGACGGCGGTTCCCGAGGTCCTGCAGCGCCGACCGCATCTGCACGGCGGCCTCGTCCGAACTCCACCCGGTCACGTAGCGTTCGGTGGCGATGTCGACCTTGCCGTCCAGGACGGAGTGCGCCCCGGCGGCGAACAACCCGGCGTTGTTGTCCGCGGGGTCCCCCTCGAGCATCACGATCGCCCCACCGGCGGTGTCCTCGCCGACGGCGTCCAGGATCGCCTGGCCACCGAGCTTCCCGACGGCGTTGCCGTCGAAGGAGACGTAGTAGTCGATGGGCGCGCCCTTGACGAGGCGGTCGTAGGCGACGACGGGCACGCTCGCGGACCTGGCCGCGTTCACCAGGTCTCCCGCTTCGGCCCCGTCGAGCGCCACGACGACGAGGGCCTCGGCGCCGGCGGCGATCGCCTGCTGCGCCTGGGTGTTCTGGGTCGCCTGGTCGGGGGCGGTCTGGACGTCGACGACGCACGTGGGGCACTTCTCGGCCAGTTCCACCGAGAAGTTCGGGACGTCGTAGGCCATCGACCGCAGGGAGGTGGACGGGACGAGGAACGCGACGTGCGGTCCGTCGGCCGGGGCCGCGGCGGCCGTCGTGCCGGGGGCGTCGGCGCCGCACCCGGCGAGAGCGCCGAGGAGGGCGGCACCGGCGAGGAGGGCGCCGGCGGTGCGGCGGGTGGTCGTTCTCATCGTGGGACTCCGGCCTGGACGTCGTGGGTCAGCGGTGGGTCAGCGCGGGTCCGCGCGGGTCAGCAGGTGGAGTGCGAGACGGTGCGCATCCGCGCCGCCGTCTCCGCGCGAGCAGGCCGCCGGCCATCACCGGCACGGCCGCCGCGAGCGCGGCGAACTCGGTGCCGGCGGCCGGTCGGCGAAACGCCGCCGGCGGTCAGCCCGGCCGTCGGCGTCGGGACCGACGATCCCCTCAGTCATGCGGATGTCTCCTGTGCTCCTGGCGGCCGTCGGGCCGCTCCGGGGGCCCATCGGCACCTCGGACCGGTCACCTGAGCACGGTCGACGCCCCTGACGCTCCGCGGACGCAGCGGAATGCTCTCCTCCCGGGGCGCCTTGCACGGGACATGAGCATCATCGGCATCATCGGCAGCGGAAACATCGGCAGCGTCCTCGCCCGTCTGGCGGTGGACGCCGGGTACGACGTCGTCATCGCCAACTCCCGCGGTCCGGAGTCGCTGGCCGGCCTCGTGGAAGAGCTGGGGCCCCGGGCACGCGCCGCGACGACCGCGGAGGCCGCCGCGGCGGGGGACCTCGTGGTGGTCACCATCCCGCTGGGTCGCGTCCCGGAGCTCCCGGCGCAGTCCCTGGACGGCAAGGTCGTCATCGACACCTGCAACTACTACCCCGAACGCGACGGCGACATCGCCGTCCTGGACAGCCACGAGCTGACCACCAGCGAGTTCGTGCAGCGCCACTTCGCGGGCGCCCGCGTCGTCAAGGCCTTCAACAACATCTTCGCGCAGAACCTCGGGGAGCTGCAGCGCCCCGCCGGGGCACCCGACCGCGCGACGCTCACGATCGCCGGGGACGACGAGGCGGCCGAACGCGTCGTCACCGAGTTCATCGAGGCCATCGGCTACGACGTCTTCGACACGGGCCCCCTGGCCGAGAGCTGGCGCTTCCAGCGCGACCAGCCCGCCTACGCCGGGGTCTACACCGAGAGCGGGGATCCCGCCGAGCCGCGGCGCCGGACCCCCGACGAGCTGCGAGCCCGGCTCGACCAGGCGGACCGCTCCATCCGCTGAACGGGTCCACCCCGCGTTCCCCGAAACCCCGGGAGGAGTCGGTGCCGACTCCTCCCGGGGTGGTCGGCGGGGTCGGGAGACCAGAGATCTCCACGTGACCCGAGCCGTCCGTCAACCAGAGTTGACAACCCCACGATCGTCAACCACAGTTGACGCATGAGCGAACCGGACGGCACCGACCTGCTGGTCACCCGCGGGACGGATCCCGACCCGGCGGTGGGCCTGCGCGCCGTCGCCGCCCTCCGACGCCTGCTCGAACGGCTCGAGGACCTCCAGGTCGCCCGGGCCCGCGATCTCGGGTGGTCGTGGGCGGACATCGCCCTGGCCCTCGGCGTCAGCAAGCAGGCCGTCCACAAGAAGCACTCCCGGAAACTCTGACCCGGAGGAGAAACCTGTGTTCGAGCGCTTCACCCGACCCGCCCGCGAGACCGTCGTGCACGCCCAGACCGTCGGGCGGGAGTTCCGCCACACCGGCATCGGGTCCCAGCACCTCCTGCTGTCCCTGCTCGCCACCCCCTCGGTGGCGCAGCGGGTCCTCGTCGGCGCGGGCGCCGACGAGGCCACCCTCGCTCCCGTCGTCCGCGACTCCGCCGGGCCGGCCGCGGACGCGGCCGCACTGCGGGAACTCGGGATCGACGTGGACGATGTGCGACGCCGGGCGGAGGAGTCCTTCGGGCCCGGTGCGCTCGACGGGGAACCCCGCCGACGCAGGTTCTTCGGCGGAACGGGTCCCGGCCACCTGCCGTTCGACAGCACGGGCCGGGAAACCCTCACCGACGCCCTGCGGGTGGCGATCTCGCTGCGGCACGGCTACATCGGCACGGAACACCTCCTGCTCGCGATCCTCGACCACCCGGAGGGACCGGCCGTTCGCGCGCTCCGCGCGGCGGGAGTCGACCTGGACCGCGAGACGGCGACCGGCCTCGTCCTCGCGGAGATCCGCCGCTCGACCTGAACGAACGCGCCTCACGCTCCGGCGGACCGCACTTCATCCTCGAGGCGGAACCGGATCCAGTGCCCACGACGTCAGCAGGGGGAGGGCGAGCGCCGTCGCCGAACCCGGTTCGCAGGTGTACACGATCAACCGCTGCCCGGGGTCCAGCGGACCGACGAGCACTTCCACCCCGAACGTCAGGGTGCCCGCGGCGGGGTGCTGGATCCGCTTCGTCATCGAGGCGTAGTCCCGCACCCGGTGGTCCTCCCACCAGCGGTCGACGTCCGGGTCGGTGCGCAACCTGGCGATCTCGGCGTGCAGGCGGCGGTCGTGCGGGCGGCGGGCCGATTCCCGACGCAGCGCCGCGACGGCGTACTGGGCGAACTCGACCCAGTTCAGGATGCGTTCGCGGGCCACGGGATCGGTCAGCAACCAGTCGGAGAACACCCGCCCCGGTTCCATCGGGTCCCCCAGCACCTCGCGGAGCAACGCGTTGCGGGCCAGGACCTGCGAGCGGTCGCCCAGCAGCAGCACGGGAACGTGGTCGAGGGTGGTCATCACCCGCAACAACCCCGGGTCGGCGACCTGCGGCGGTTCCCGGACCGTGCCGGGTCGTCCTGCGGGGGCGGCCAGGTCGTGCAGGTGCTGCCGTTCCACGTCGTCGAGGCGGAGCGCGCGGGCGAGTTCGTCGAGGATCCCCACCGAGACGTTCGCCTGGCGACCCTGTTCCAGCCGGCTGTAGTAGTCGGGGCTGAGTCCGGCGAGGACCGCGAGTTCCTCCTTGCGCAGACCGGGAACCCGCCGCGGGCCGGGGAACGGGGTCATCCCGGCCTGGGCGGGGGTGAGCCGGTCACGGCGCGAACGCAGGAAGGCCCCCAGGGCGGAACGGTCGGCAGGCACGGCTCCACGGTACGACCCGCCACCAGGATCGACCTGGTCCTGCCGTGACCAGGTTGGACAGGCTCTGGTCCGGTTCACCGAACCCGGTTGGACTGTGGTCATGACGACGAACGAGACCCCGAACCGAACCGCCCTGGTCACCGGATCCACCAGCGGGATCGGCGAGGCCATCGCCCGCACCCTCGCCGCCGCCGGCACCCACGTCCTGGTGAGCGGGCGGGACGCGACCCGCGGCGAGCGCCTGGTCGGGGAACTGCGCGCCGCCGGGGCGAAGGCCGACTTCCTCGCCGCCGACCTCTCCCGTCCCGCCACCGAACTCCGCACCCTCGTCGAGACCGCGACGCAGCTGCTCGGGGGTCGCATCGACGTGCTGGTGAACAACGCCGGCATCTACCCCGTCGGCCCGACCGCGAGCGCCTCCGACGAGGACCTCGACGCGATGCTCGCGGTGAACGTCCGCGCCCCGCACGTCCTCGTGGGGCAGATCGCTCCGGCGATGGTCGCCCACGGTGGTGGTGCGATCGTCAACATCGGGTCGTGGATGTCGCGGACGGGGGTGCCGTTCGGGGCCATGTACACGGCGACGAAGGCCGCGGTGGAGCAGATGACCCGGACCTGGGCCGCCGAGTTCGGCCCCAGCGGGGTGCGGGTGAACACCGTCGCCCCGGGCATCACCCTGACGCCCGGCAACGACTACGCCCGCGAGGTGGTGCTGGCCCAGGCCGCGACCACTCCGGCCGGGGCACCTGCTGCGCCGCAGGACGTCGCGGACGCCGTGGCCTTCCTCGTCTCGGACGCGGCCCGGATGGTCCAGGGGATCACGCTGGACGTGGACGGCGGACTGACGGCGACCCGCCTGAGCTGGTGACGTGACGGGGGTTGACGTCGAGCTGTTGTGACTGTTCAATCACACACATGACAGCGACGAGGTCGACGGCACAGGCCCAGCGCGCACTGGCCGTGGCCAGCGCGGTCCGGGTCTTCGCGCGCAGCGGCTACCACGCCACCCCGGTGGCGGCCGTCGCGACGGAGGCGGGGATCTCCCCCGCCTACGTGTTCCGACTCTTCGACGGCAAGCTCGGCCTCTTCACGGCGGCCCTCGACCACTGCTACTCGCTGGTCGCACGGGCCTTGCGCGAAGGGGCCGAGCAGGCTGCCGACCCCTCCCCCGCGGGGGTCCTCGACGCGATGGGGGGCGCCTACGCGCAGCTGATCGCCGACCGCGACCTGCTGATGCTGCAGGTCCACGCGCAGAGTTCCTGCGACGTCCCCGAGATCCGCGACGCGGTGCGCCGCGGTCTCGCCCTGGTGACGCAGACGGCCACCGACCTCTCCGGCGCGGGCCCCGACGCCGTCCAGCGCTTCCTGGCCTACGGCCAGCTGTGTCACCTCGTCGTGACGGCCGACCTCCACGACCTGCCGCACGCGTGGGCGGACACCCTCACCCACGGCATCCGCCACCCCTGAAGAGCGCTGCACCGCAGCGCTCTCCAGCGTGCTCCACGAAGTGACTGATCAATCACACACAAGGAGACACCATGACCACCACCCGAGTCGTCCTCCCCGGTGTCGTCGAACCCGAGGGCCTGCGCCTCGAGCAGGTCGACCTCCCCGCGCCCACCACCGGCCAGGTGCTGGTGGCCGTCGAGGCCAGCGGCATCTCCTACGCCGAGCAGCAGATGCGCCGGGGCCGCTACTACGACCAGCCCGCGTTCCCCTTCACCCCCGGCTACGACCTCGTGGGGACCGTCGTCGACCTCGGACCCGGCACCCCCGCCGGGCTCCTCGGACAGCGCGTGGCGGCCATGACGAAGACCGGCGGCTGGGCCACCCACGCCCTCGTCCCGGCCGGGGACCTGGTGCCGGTGCCGTCCGGCGTGGACCCCGCCGAAGCCTCGACCCTGGTCGTGAACGGGATCACCGCGTGGTCGATGCTGCACCGGTCCGCGAAGGTCCGGGCCGGTCAGACGGTCCTCGTGCACGGCGCGAACGGCGGCGTCGGGACGGTGCTCGTCCAGCTCGCCCGCGACGCGGGTGCCCGGGTGATCGGCACCGCCTCGCCACGCCACCACGACGCGCTGCGCGACCTCGGGGTCGAACCCGTGGACCACCGCGGCGACGTCGAGGCGCAGGTCCGGGCCCTCGCCCCCGACGGGGTCGACGCCGTCTTCGACCACGTCGGCGGGGCAGGCCTCTTCGCCTCCCACCGGTTGCTGCGACGTGGCGGCACCCTCGTCTCCTACGGGAGCGCCGCCACCCGCGACGACAGCGGGAACCCGACCTGGCCCGTCCTGAAGCTGGTGGCCCGACTCGCCGGGTGGAACGTCCGGCCCGACGGCCGACGCGCGACGTTCTTCAACGTCTGGGCCGGCCGCCGGAACCCCGCACGGTTCCAGGCGAGGATCCGCGAGGACCTCGGCAGCGTCTTCGCACTCCTCGCCCAGGGTCGGTTGAGCACCCACGTCGCCGCGACGTTCCCGTTGGGCGAGGTCGCCGAGGCGATGCGCCTGGCCGAGTCGCGGACGGTCGTCGGCAAGGTCGTCCTGCTTCCCTGACGTTCCTCAGCCGGCGAGCTCCGGGGCGTTGCGGAGCCAGGTCGCCACCCGCCGGAGGCTGGCGTCGAACTGCGGTCCCGGCCGGTTCAGGTGCCCGTGCTCCGTCCCCGGTTCGCACACGGACAGCACCGACGTCCCCTGCGCGGCGAGCCGCCGGACGAAATCGTCGGCCGAACCCCGCAGGCCGTCGACCTCGCTGGTGAGGACGAAGGCGGGCGGGAAACCCGTGAGGTCGGCGGTGCCGGGGACGGCGGCGGCGGGCGCCGTCGCGGGGTCCCCACCGACGAAACCGCGGTACATCGCCTCGACGGTCGGTGCCGGCCAGCGCTCGTCCTCCGGGAGTCGCTGCACCGCGGCGTCCGCAGCCGGGGAGGCGAGCGGCGGGACGGCGTGCAGGGTGGGGTAGGCCAGGAAGACGGCCGCCGGGACGGGTTCTCCGGCCGCGAGCAGGCGCAGCACCGCGCCGGCGACGAGGTTCCCGCCCGCGCTCGCCCCGCCCAGCTGGACGCGGTCACGAGCGACCCCCGCCCCGAGGGCGTGCTCCAGGCCCCACCGCCAGGCGGTGAGGACGTCGTCGGAGGGGACGGGGTAGAACGTACCGGGGCCCGCGAGCCGGTAGCCGACGGCGACGACGAGCAGCCCGGCGCCGGCGAGGGCACGGGCCACGGCGTCGGACTCCGGCATGTCGAGGTCCCCCGCGGCGAACCCACCGCCGTGGACCCAGACGAGCGCCGCGTCGGGGGTGCCGGTCGGTCGGTAGACGCGCAGGTCGACGTCGCCGTGCGGTCCGGGAACCGCCTGCGGGTGTCCGAGCACGGTGTCCTCGATCGTCACGTGGGTTCCTCCGGGGTGCGCAGCGGTGAGCGGTGGTGGGTGCTGCGCAAGCTACCCGTCCCGCCGGGCCCCGTCAGTTCATCCGGCGATGTACCGTCGGAGGGTGATCGCGACGCACGCGCAGGTCCTGGCCCGCTTCGGCCACGCCCTCTCCGACCCCACCCGGTCCCGGCTGCTGCTCGCGCTGCGCGAGGCGCCCGGGTACCCGGCCGAACTCGCGGAACTCCTCGGGGTCTCGCGGCAGTCGCTGTCCAACCACCTCGCCTGCCTGCGCGGGTGCGGCCTCGTCGTGTCCGTGCCGGAGGGACGTCGCGTGCGGTACGAGATCGCCGACGCCCGGATGACGCACGCGCTGGGCGACCTGCTCGGCGTGGTCCTCGCGGTCAACGACGAGGCGTGCCCCGAACACGCCCACGAGGAGGTCGCGTCGTGAGCCACGGCCACGGCCACGGCCACGGCCACGGCCACGGGGGGGACGGGGCGGCCGAGCAGAACCGTCGGAGGCTGGCGGCCGCGCTCGCCGTCACGGCCACCGTCCTCGTCGCGGAGGCGATCGGGGCGTTCGTCTCGGGCAGCCTCGCCCTGCTGGCCGACGCGGGGCACATGCTCACCGACGTCGCGGGCCTGGTCATCGCCCTCATCGCCGCGACGCTCGCGGCGCGTCCCGCGTCCGCCCAGCGCACCTGGGGTTACCGGCGCGCAGAGGTCCTCGCCGCGACGCTGCAGGCCGCCGCACTGCTGGCGATCGGCGTCTTCGTCCTCGTCGAAGGGGTCCGGCGCCTGCTGGAGCCACCGGAGGTGCACTCCGGCGCGATGCTGACCTTCGGGGTGATCGGCCTGCTGGGCAACGTGATCGCCCTGTGGCTGCTCCTGCGCGGTGGGGGTGAGCGCAACGTCAACGTGCGGGCCGCGATCCTCGAGGTCGTCAACGACGGTCTCGGCTCGGTGGCCGTCATCGTCGCCGCCGGGGTCATCGCCCTCACGGACTGGACCCGCGCCGACGCCCTGGTGTCGCTGCTCATCGGCGTCCTCATCGTCCCGCGCACCCTGGGTCTGCTGCGGGAGACGACGGCGGTGCTGCTGGAGTCCACCCCGCCGGGGCTGGACCTGGAGGACGTGCGCCGGCACCTGCTGGAACTCCCGCACGTGCACGCGGTCCACGACCTGCACGCCAGCCAGATCACCTCGGGCCTGCCGGTGCTGTCCGCGCACGTCGTCCTCGACGAGTCCTGCTTCCGCGACGGTCACGCACCCGAGATCCTCGACCGGCTGCAGGAGTGCGTGGCCGAGCACTTCCCCGTCGCCGTGGAGCACGCGACCTTCCAGCTCGAACCCGTCGGCCACAGCGGTCACGAGACCTCGACGCACGACTGACGCTCCGCACCACAGAGCTGTGGTGTGGGCACAGTGCACCTCGATTCTCTGCGTCGAGGGCACATTGTCGCCCGTGTCCAGGGTTCCTAGGCTCACGGCCATGACCTCGACGTTCACCTTCGCGCCGCAGGTCAGCCCACGAGCTCACGGTGGCGACGAACCCGTTCGTGCGCACCGCGAGGCACCCTGCCCCCGCAGTTCCTCCCGAAGGGTTGCAGCATGACCAGGAAGCACCTCCGCGTGTCCGCGGCGATGGCCGGCAGCGCCGTCACCGCCCTGCTGCTCGCCTCGTGCAGCGGTGGATCGCAGGACACCCCGGACCCGGGTTCGTCGGAGGTCGTCTCCGGCGGGACCTTCACGGTGGCCCTCAACGACGACCCGGGCAGCCTGTCGCCCCTGACGGGTGTCTCGCTGGTGCAGCGCGCGATCGTCGCCTACGCCTACGACTCGCTGACCTACGTCACCGAGGACGGCGACTTCGTACCGTGGCTCGCGAAGAGCTGGGAGGTGACCCCCACCTCGATCACGTACACGCTCCAGGACGGGATCACCTGCGCCGACGGTGCGCCCTTCACCGGTGAGACCGTCGCCAACAACGTGGCCTACCAGGCGAACCCCGCGAACGGCACCTTCTGGCACGGCTCCAACATCACCGAAAGCATGGCCGCGACCGGCGACGCGCAGACGGTCACGATCACCAGCGCCACGCCGAACCCGTTCCTGCTGGCCTCCACCGGCAGCGTCGAGATGGTCTGCCAGGGCGGGCTCGACGACCCCGCGTCCCTCACCGACGCCACCGACGGCACCGGGCTCTACCAGCTCAAGGCGGCGACCCCCGGCAGCGACTACGTCTACGCCAAGCGGTCCGGCTACACGTGGGGCCCGCAGGACGTGACCAGCGACACCAAGGGCCTGCCGGACGAGGTCGACGCCAAGGTCGTCACCGACGAGGCCACGGCGGCGAACCTGCTGCTCTCCGGCGACCTGAACGCGGCCGCCGTAGCCGGCTCGGACCGCGACCGGGTGCAGGGGGCGGGTCTCACGTCGAAGGGCGTCAACAACCCGATCGGGGAGATGCTCTTCAACGAGCGTCCCGACCGCCCGACCGCGGATGTGAAGGTCCGCCAGGCGCTGACGACGGCCCTCGACCGGAAGGCGGTCGGGGAACTCGTGACCAACGGGAACTACGAGGAGATGACCTCCCTGGTCATCGCGAACCCGTTCCTCTGCGTCGCCGACGGGCCCCGGTGGACCCTGCCCGCGACCGACGTCACCGCCGCGGGCGCCCTGCTCGACGAAGCAGGCTGGACCAAGGGTTCGGACGGCAAGCGCAGCAAGGCCGGCACACCGCTCTCGATCCGGTTCCTCTACGACGCCGGGACCCCGAACCACGCCGCCGCCGCCGAAGAGGTCCAGGCGGAGTGGAACGACCTCGGGGTGACGACCGAACTCGTCGCTGAGGACCCCACCGGCTGGTCCACCGACCTCTACCAGACCTACGACTGGGACACCGGGTTCATCCAGCTCGCTCCGGGGACACCCGTCGTCCTGAGCCAGTTCTTCCTCGGCGCGACCTCGGAGAACGGCGGGTTCAACTTCATGTCCGTCGCGAACCCTGAGTACAACGCCCTGGCCGAGCAGGCCATGACGGCGCCCGACGCCGACACCGCCTGCGGCACGTGGCAGGACGCTGAGAAGGAACTGGTCGACCGGGTCGACATCTTCCCGCTCGCCCAGATGCAGTCGCCCACGTGGTTCCAGGGCGCGACGGCCGACGTGCCGGGGACGATCGCCCCGACGACCATCCGGATGCTGGGCTGAGGAGATGACGTTCCCCCCGACCCCGGGTCTCACCACCACGCCCTCCGCGCCGGAGGTCGCGCCGGGGCGGGGGGACGTCCGCGTGGTCCTCAGCCCGCGGCTCACGTTCGTCCTGCGCCGACTGGGGCGGGCGGCGATCTCGCTGGTGATCGTCCTGGCCGCCTCGTTCTCCATGGTGCAGCTCGTACCCGGTGACCCGGTCCGGGCAGCCCTCGGGCCGACCGCCCCGGCCGCCACCGTCGCGGCCCTGCGGCACTCCCTCGGCCTCGACCTGCCGCTGTGGAACCAGTTCACGAACTACGTCACCGGGTTGCTGCAGCTGGACTTCGGCACCTCGGTCACCTCGCAGCGTCCGGTCGCCACGACGCTGGCGGAACGCCTGCCCACGACGGTGTTCCTGGCGGTCGTCTCGTTCGTCGTCGCCGTGGTCGGCGCGTTCCCCATCGGGGTCGCGACGGCCGTCTCGGCCCGCGGTGGTCGACGTCGATGGGTCGACCTCGGAGTCTCCGGGATCCTCGGGGTCGTCATCGCGATCCCGAACTTCCTGCTCGCGGTGCTGCTCATCGCGACGCTCAGCATCGGGTGGGGGGCCTTCCCTCCCGCCGGCTGGGGTTCCGCGCAGCAGGCCGTGCTGCCCGTGCTGGCCCTGGCCGTCGGGCCGATGGCCTACCTGGCCCGGATCGTGCACATCGAGATGGTCCGGGTGCTCGACGCGCCGTACCTGACGACGGCCCGCAGCAAACGTCTCCCCGGGCACCTGCTCCACGTGCGGCACGCCCTGCCGAACATCGTCACCGCGGCCCTGACCGCCGGGGGTGTGGTCCTCGTCGGACTCATCGGCGGGACCGTCCTCGTGGAGACGGTGTTCACCGTCCCGGGCATCGGTTCGACGATCGTCTCCTCGATCACGGCCAAGGACTACCCGCTGATCCAGGGCATCGTCCTCGTCTACGCCGTGCTCGTCCTCGGCGCCAACCTCGTCATCGACCTGGCCCTCGCGGTGATCGACCCGCGCTCGGCCGTTGCGGAGGCCTGAGCCGTGAACTCCCGGACGCTGCGTTCCCCGCAGGGGATCGCCCTGCTGGTCGGCCTCCTGCTCGTCGTGCTCGCCGCACTGCTCGGCAACGCGGTGTTCGGTGACGCCGCGACCGCTCGCGACATCGCGAACCGGCAGGCACCGGCGAGCCTCGCCCACCCCTTCGGCACCGACGACCTGGGCCGCGACCTGTTCGCCCGGGTCGTGGTCGCGACCCGGTTGTCGTTGCTGGTGACCCTCGGCGCGACAGCGATCTCCGTCGTCGGCGGTGTCGTCCTCGGTGTCGTCGCCGCGGTGCTCCCCCGCCCTGCCCGCCGGGCGCTGACGGCGCTCATCGACATCCTGCTGTCGTTCCCCTGGTTGCTGCTGGCGTTGTTCTTCTCGGTGATCTGGGGAGCGACGGCGACCGGAGCCGTGCTGGCCGTGGGTTTCGCCGGGGTTCCCGTGTTCGCCCGGCTGGTGTCCACGTCGGCGGCGTCCGTCGCCGGTAGCGACTACGTGCACGCGGCGCGCATCCTCGGCAGTTCCCCGTGGCGCACCGCGCGCCGGCACGTCCTGCCGAACATCCTGCCGCCGGTCCTGGTGAACACCGCGGCGCACGCCTCGGTGACGCTGCTGTCCTTCGCGGCACTCTCGTTCCTGGGTCTCGGCGTGCAGGCCCCGGAGTACGACTGGGGCCGGCTGCTCAACGAGGGCGCGAAACGCATCTACGTCTCCCCGATGGCCGCGGTGGGCCCGGGGATCGCGATCGTCTTCACCGGTGTCGTGTTCTCCCTCCTCGGGGAGCTGCTGAGCGAGAAGCGGACCCGAGCCGTCCGGGCGGTCGCGGTGCCCGACGAGGCCGCGTCCGTGGACACCGGTGACGCGGTCGTCGACGTGCGGGACCTCAAGGTCGCGTTCCGCACCGAGGACGGTTCGCTCGTCGAACGCGTCCACGGGGTCGACCTGCGGATCGAGGCGGGCGAGGTCGTCGGCATCGTCGGGGAGTCCGGGTCGGGGAAGTCCGTCACCGCGATGGCGATCGCCGGACTCCTCGGGCCGGAGGCGCGGATCACCGCGCGGCGGCTCAGCTTCCAGGACATCGACATGCGCCGGAAGCTCTCCGGCGGGCAACGGCGGACGTTGGGCCTGGAGCAGGCCATGATCTTCCAGGACCCGCTGTCCTCGATGAACCCGTCGCTGACGATCGGCCGGCAACTCACCGAGGCCAGCGAGGTGCACGCCGGCGCCACCCGTTCCGCCGCCCGGGAACGCGCGGTCGCCGCCCTGGCCCTGGTCCGCATCCCGCGACCCGCCGAGCGGCTGAAGCAGTTGCCGCACGAGTTCTCCGGCGGCATGCGGCAGCGCGCGATGATCGCGATGGGCCTCATGGGATCACCGCGACTGATCCTCGCCGACGAACCCACCACGGCTCTCGACGTCACCGTGCAGCGCCAGGTGATGCGCGCCCTGCGCGACGCCCGCACCGAGACCGGTGCGGCCATCCTGCTCATCTCGCACGACATCGCCCTGGTCAGTGGTTTCTGCGACCGCATCGTCGTCATGAAGGACGGTCTGGTGGTCGAACGTCTCGACGCCGACCGCCTCCACGAGGCGCAGCACCCCTACACCAGGGGCCTCATCGCCTGCGTGCCCGACATGGCCACCGACCGGACGCGGGCGCTGCCCGTGCTCGGGGTGGTCGCCGATGAGGAGGTCCTCACGTGAGTCACCTGGAGTTCCAGGACGTCGTCGTCCGGTTCGGACACGGCCGGTCCGCGCACACGGCCGTCGACGGGGTGTCGCTCACCGTCCGGCCGGGAACCACCCACGGGTTGGTCGGTGAGTCCGGGTCGGGGAAGTCGACGGTGGCGCGGGTCGCGGTGGGTCTGGAGACCCCCACGTCCGGTGTGATCCGCCTCGACGGGGTCGACATCACCGACCGCTCGCGCACGGCGAAGCTCGCCCGACGCCGGGTGCAGATGGTGTTCCAGGACCCGATGGCGGCGCTCGACCCGCGAATGCCGGTGGGGTCGTCGATCGCCGAGGGACTGCTGGCGACGGGCCGGGCGGTGAACCGCGTCGACCGGGAGGCGCGGGTGCGCGAACTGCTGCACCTCGTGCACCTCGACCCCGCCCGCGCGGGCGACGTCCCGGCGCGCTTCTCCGGCGGCCAGCGCCAGCGCATCACGATCGCCCGCGCGCTCGCCGCGGAACCCGCGGTCCTCGTCGCCGACGAGATCACCTCCGCCCTCGACGTCAGCGTCCAGGGCGTGGTGCTGAACCTGCTGCGGGAGCTGCAGAGCGAACTCGACCTGACGATGCTGTTCATCTCGCACAACCTCGCCGTCGTGCGCTACGTCAGCGACGAGGTGAGCGTCGTGCGCGGCGGCCGCGTCGTCGAACACGGTGCTGCCGACGACGTGCTCACCGACCCCTCGGACCCCTACACCCGGGAACTCCTCCGCTCGATCCCCGTGATGGGCGAAGCCCTCGACCTCGAGGACGCGATCTGATGCCCAGGTTCAGCACCCCGGCCGGCGTCGAGGTCCACTACGAGACCGCGGGTGACCCCGCCGGTCGGCCGCTGGTCCTCGTGCACGGCGGCGGCGCCCAGCTCATCGGCTGGCCCGAGGAGTTCGTCGACCGCCTGGTGGAGGCGGGGTTCTTCGTCGTGCGGGCCGACAACCGCGACGTCGGTCTCAGCCAGATGACCGCCGGACCCGACGACCTCACCGCGACGTACGACCTGAACGACATGGCCGACGACGTCGTCGCGCTGCTCGACCACCTGGGGATCGGGGCGGCGCACCTCACCGGGATGTCGATGGGCGGTTTCATCGTGCAGCTGGTGGCGATCCACCACCCCGAGCGGGTCGCGAGCCTCGGGTTGATGTCGACCTGCCCGTCCAGCGACCAGGAGTTCCTGGCCCACCCCGTCGGCGACGGCGAACCCCTCACCGAGCTGCCGGAACTCCTCGCCCGCGACGCCTACGTCGAGATGTTCGTCGGTGGCCAGCGGGGCTACGCCTCGCCCGGTTTCCCGTTCGACGCCGAGGAGTCCGCCGCGCTGGGCGCCCGCTACCACGACCGGATCTACCGCCCGGACGGTCTGCTGCGGCAGTTCAACGCGATGCTCCGGGGGCCGCTCGAGCGGCGTGCCGCGCTGGCGGAGGTCCGCGTCCCCACCGTCGTCCTGCAGGGACGGGGCGACCAGAGCGTGCACTGGCGCTCGGCGCTGGCCCTGGGCGAGCTGCTGCCGCAGGCGGAGGTCCACGTCTACGAGGAGATGGGCCACGACATCCCCCGCGAGCTGTGGCCCGAGTTCGTCCTCGCCCTCAGCCGCACCGCGCAACGGGCCGAGCGGCCCGTGTGACCGGCGGCCGCACCCGCCGTCGCGCAGCGTCCACGCTGCGCGGCGGCGCCGGTCTCAGCGCTTGGTGCCCTTGACGCTGTCGCTGACCGCGTCGGAGGCGCTGCGCGACGCGCTCTTGGCCTTCTTGTCGACGCGCTTCTCCTTGAGGGACTTGCCGGTCTTCTTCGCACTGGTGTTGCGGGGCGACTTGTCCATGGTGGGTCTCCTGTCCGCCCGGGGGCCGGGCGTTCGCCGCGAACGGCGGGGTACCGCGTGGCCGTCGACTCCAGCCGTGCGCCCTCCTGCTCGGACCGGGTGACGTACGGGGCTCAGCGCCCCGTGCGGTCATCGCACAGTACGCGCCTCCGTGAGCGCGCACACCACCCGGCGGGCGCTACCCCCGGGTGGTGCTCAGCAGCCGCACCCGGCACGCCAGCTCCACCGCGAACCGGGTGTCGGGATCGTCGAGGTCGAGCTCGAGGACCGCCCGGATCCCCTTCAGCCGGTACCCCACCGCGTTCGGGTGCAGGTGGAGTTCGCGGCCGGCGTGGGCCAGGGAGTTGCGGTGGGAGAGGTAGGACAGCAGCGTCCGCACGGCGGTCTCGGAACGCTCCGCACCGAGGTCGTCGAGGGGTCGCAGGACGTCGACGAGGAGTTTCCGGCTGATCGGGGAGGCGAAGAAGTCCAGCAGGACGCGCCGCAACCCCGTCACGTCGGTCAGTTCCACCTCCCCCGCCCGTCCGTCCGCGATCGCCGACTCGGCGGCCATCCGCGACTCCGCGGCCGAGAGCCGCAAGCCGACCGCGCCCATCTGCGGGGTCCCGAGGCCGAGGGTGTAGTCCCAGCCCGGGCCGGCCAGCGCCCGCGCCTGCTGCTGGATGCGTTCCCCGACCTCGCGCAACCGGCGCTGGTGGTCGGCGGCACCGTGCTCCTCGGAACTCACGAGGAGCAGGTCCGACTGCAGGAAGGCGACGTGCCACGTCTCCGGGCGGCCGTCGACCAGCTGCAGGGCGAAGAGCTCCAGCGCGGGTTGGACGCTGCGCGGCGCCGGCGCGTCCGGGTCCTGGCGTCCGGTGGGTTTCAGCCAGGCCACGACGTGCTGCTGCTGCAACGGGAACCCCAGCCGGGCGGCCTGCCCGACGAACGCCTCGACGCGCGACGACTCCGCGAGCACCAGTTCCACGAGCAGGTCGGCCCGTGACTGGGTGCCGGCGTAGCGATCGGACATCTGCCGCTGCGCGACCCGCGACAGCAACGAGGCGATGACGGGCAGCGCGACGGGGGTCGCGGCGTCCGGGGCTCCTGCGACGAGCCGGCCGATCGGGACCTCGCCGATGCAGACGGCGTCGACCGCGGACCAGACCACCCCCGGTTCGTCGACGACGGTGAGTTGCGTTCCCAGGGCCGTGCTGGCCGCGGAGAGGATCGCCGCCACCGTCCCGTCGGGTCCCGCCGCGACCTCGGTGGCCTTCTCCACGGCGTGCTGGGCGCGCATCATCGCCTCCGAGGCCCCGCCGGCGAGCAGGCGGTCCACGGCCATGGCGAGGTCGGCCGGGTTCACCCCCGGGGCGATCAGGACGGGGACACCGCCCCGTTCCGCCAGCAGGGACGCGGTCGCGGGTAGCGCCACCGCGGTCACGAACACCAGACCTGCGAGCCCGCCCGCGCCGGCCCGGCGCAACGCCACGTCCATCCGGTACGGGGCGGGGTTCTCCTCCCCCGCCACGATGACCAACGTGCCGGCGGCGACGGTGGCCAGCCGGTCCAGCGCGACGACGTCGACCCGGGTCACCGGGCGGTCGTCAGCGGGGCCCGCCGCCCTCGACAACCCCAGCCGGTCGGACTGCGCGAGGAGGTCGGAGATGGTCAGCTGTCCCACGGGCACAGTATGTGGGAATTCACTGTCCCCGGAGAACATGGTGACGGTTTTGGACGAGCCCTACGGTGAGTCCATGGTTCAGCCACTCCTCGACGCGCCCACCCAGGACCGCCTCACGGCGGTGACGGTGTCCGACGTCCCGGCCCTCGCGGCCGGCACCGCGATCTTCGGCACCGGTGGCGGTGGCTCCGTCTACACGTCGCAGATGGTGACCGAGCAGTCGATCGCCGAGCACGGCCCGGTCCCCCTCGTCACCGTCGACGACCTCGGACCGGAGGACCTCGTCGTCCTGGTGTCCGGGATCGGCGCCCCGACGGTCGGCATCGAGATGCTGTCCTCCGCCACCCAGATCCAGACCCTCGTCGACGAGGCCGAACGCTGCGCCGGTCGCCCCGTCACGACCCTGATGGCGGCCGAGATCGGTGGCAGCAACGGGGTCAGCCCGGTCGGCTGGGCCGCGAAGCTGGGCCTCAAGATCCTCGACGCCGACGGCATGGGCCGCGCCTTCCCCGACGCCGCGATGGTCGCCATGAACGTCGCCGGAGTTCCCTGCGAGTTCTCGGTGCTGAGCGACGTCGTCGGCAACGTCTCCGTCCTGCGGACCGTCGACATGCACTGGCTGGAGCGGCACGCCCGCGCCCTCACCGTCGCCAGCGGCTCCATCTGCCTCGGCCTGCACTACCCGATGACGGCCGAGACCGTCCGCGGAGCGGTCATCGAGGGCACCGTCAGCGCCGCGATCCGCGTCGGGCACGCCCTGCTGTCCTCGCCGGAACCGGTGCGGGCGGTGGCCGCCGAACTCGGTGGTTCGATCCTCCTCACCGGCAAGATCAGCGACCTGGACCGCCGTACCGAGGGGGGTTTCTCCCGCGGGTCGGTGACCATCACCGGGACCGGCGAGGACCGCGGTCGGTTGCAGCGCCTCGAACTGCAGAACGAGAACCTCATCGTCCTCGAGGACGGCGAGGTGATCGTGAGCGTGCCCGACAACGTGACGATCATCGACGCCGAGACCGGTCACGCGATCACCACCGAGATGCTGCGCTTCGGACAGCGCGTGTGCGTCCTGGCCTGGGCCGCGGATCCGATCTGGCGTTCCCCCCGCGGTCTGGAACTCGCCGGTCCGCAGGCGTTCGGCTACGAACTCACCTACACCCCGTTCGAAGGAGCCACCCGATGAGCGCCCGCGACCTGTCCATCGGTGTCGACGTCGGCGGCACCAACACCGACGCCGTCGTCATCGACGGTGCCGGATCGGTCCTGGCGCACACCAAGCAGGCCACCACCCTGGACGTCACGGGCGGCATCCGGGCGGGGATCTCGACCGTCCTCGCCGCGATCGGGGAGGACCGTCCGCGGGTTTCCCGGGTCATGCTCGGCACGACGCACGCCACCAACGCCATCGTCGGCCGGCAGCAGCTGGACCGGGTCGCGACGATCCGTCTCGGCGCCCCGGCCGCGACGGAGTACCCGCCGCTCCTCGGCTGGCCCCGGGACCTGGTGGACCTCGTCCTCGCGGGTTCGGCGATGGTCCGCGGCGGGCACATGGTCGACGGAACCCCGATCGCGAAGCTCGACCGTGACGGGATCCTGCGTTTCCTGGACGGTCTCGACCACTTCGACGCGGTCGCGGTGACGGGGATCTTCAGCCCGTCCTCGCCGGAGCAGGAGTTCGAGGTCGCCGACCTGGTCCGCAACCACCTCGGTCCCGACACCCGGGTGTTCCTGAGCCAGGACATCGGCCCGACCGGGTTGCTGGAACGCGAGAACGCGACCGTCCTGAACGCCGCGCTGTACGGGGTCGCCCGGTCGGTGACCGAGGCGCTGGTCACCGTCGTCGCCGAGGAGGGCCTCGACGCCGCGACCTTCTTCGCCCAGAACGACGGCACCCTCATGTCGCTGGACTACGCCGCCCAGTACCCGGTGCTCACCATCGGTTCCGGACCGGCGAACTCGATCCGCGGTGCGGCGTACCTGTCCGGCACCGACGACGCGATCGTCGTCGACGTCGGGGGGACCACCTCCGACCTGGGCGTCGTGGTGAACGGCTTCCCGCGCGAGTCGACGTTGCCGCGGGAGATCGGTGGGGTGCGGACGAACTTCCGGATGCCCGACATCCTGAGCCTCGGCATCGGCGGCGGTACCGTCGTCGACCGGGTCACCGGTGCCGTCGGCCCTCGTTCCGTCGGCTACCGGATCGCCACCGAAGGGCTGCTGTTCGGGGGTTCCACGCCCACCCTCACCGATGCGGCCGCCTTCGCCGGAGCCTCCGTCGACGGCCGCACCCTGCCCCGGCAGAGCGCGGCCGCGCAGGAGATGCTCCGCGCCGCCCTGGCCCGAGCCCACGAGCGTCTCGAGGAGGCGGTGGAACGCCTGTCGCTGGGACGGGGCGACGTCCCGCTGGTCGTCGTCGGCGGTGGGGGTTTCCTCGTCCCCGACGACCTGCCGGGGATCGGGTCCGTCATCCGTCCCGATCACGGCGGCGTCGCGAACGCCGTCGGCGCCGCGATCTCGCTCGCCGGTGGGCGTGCCGACCAGCTCAGCCCGCTCGAGGACCGCGACGCCGCGATCGCGGCCGCCTCCGAAGCGGCCGTCGCGAAGGCGATCCAGGCCGGCGCGGATCCGCTGGAGGTCACCGTGGTCGACGTCCTGGAGACCCCGGTCACCTACACCGAGCGTCCGACGGTCCGCGTGTCGGTCAAGGCGGCCGGTCCGCTGGCCCGCCTCGGCGAACGCACCGTCGCCGCCGTCTGAACCCCGACACCGCTGTGGAGAGACCCGTGACAACCCCCGCGCCGACCGTCCTCCGCGCTGCCCGGATCCCGGGAGACCCGGGCCTGCACGACATCTCGATCGTCGCGGGGCGGATCGAGGCGATCACCCCGCACGTCGGCGGACCCGGTCCGGACCTGCAGGGGCGGTTCGCGTTCCCCGGCCTGTGGGACGCCCACGTCCACTTCACCCAGTGGGTCGTGACCCGCACCCGGCTCGACCTGTCCGCGACACGCAGCGCCGCCGAGGTGATCGCCCTCGTCGCCGGTTCGGCCCCGGGGACCGACCTCACGGGGTACGGGTTCCGCGACGGGCTGTGGCCCGACGAACCGACGCTCGCGGCTCTCGACGCGGTCTCCGGCGATCGTCCGGTCGTCCTGGTGAGCGGAGACCTGCACTGCGCCTGGCTGAACTCCGCTGCGATGCGTGACATGGGAGTTCCACTGCGCGACAGCGGGTTGCTGCGCGAGACCGAGTGGATCGCCGCCCTCGACCGGTTGGACCGGCGCAGCTCCCCGCCCGTCGCTGCGTACCGCGCGGCCGCCGAGGACGCCGCCCGTCGCGGCGTCGTCGGCGTCGTGGACTTCGAGAACACCGACAACCTCACCGAATGGCCCGCCCGCGTGGCTCAGGGCGCCGACCACCTCCGGGTCGAGGCCTCCGTGTGGCCGCACCGCCTCGAGCAGGCGATCGCCGACGGGTGGCGCACCGGGAACCCCGTCGGGGACGAGCACGGCCTCGTGACGACGGGTCGGTTGAAGGTCGTCGTCGACGGTTCGCTGAACACCCGGACCGCCCTGTGCCACGACCCCTACCCCGGTCTCGACCCCTTCGCGCCGGACGCGTGCGGGATCCAGTCCGTGGCACCCGGGGACCTGCACGACCTGCTCGTCCTGGCCCGGGACCACGGCATCGAGCCGGCCGTCCACGCCATCGGCGACCTCGCCACCCGTCAGGTGCTCGACGCGTTCGAGGCGCTCGGGATCGCGGGCACCGTGGAGCACGCGCAACTGGTGGGTTCCGCGGACTTCGAACGTTTCGGTCGCCTCGGCCTCACCGCCAGCGTCCAGCCCGAGCACGCCATGGACGACCGCGACGTCGCCGACCGGCACTGGGCCGGACGCACCGACCGCGCCTTCGCGTTCCGCTCCCTGCACGCCGCCGGCGCCATCCTCCGGTTGGGTTCCGACGCACCGGTCGCGCCGCTCGACCCGTGGCACGCGGTCGCCGCCGCCGTCGGGCGGTCGTGGGACGGACGCGAGGTCTGGCACCCCGAGCAGCGGCTACCGCGCGACGTCGCCCTGACCGCTTCCACCCGTGGCCGCGCCCGCGTCGCGGCGGGGGACGTCGCCGACCTCGTGGTGCTCGAGGCGGACCCGCTGACCGTGGACGACGCCGGACTGCGCGACATGCCGGTCGCCGCGACGATGGTCGGTGGCCGCTGGACCTGGAACTCGTTGTGAGGGAGAACCCCGAGTACTCCCTCACCGACACCGACGCGGTGCGCACCCTCCTCCGGGAGTTCCCCTGGGCCACGATGGTGAGCGCCACCGACGACGGCCTGGTCGCCTCGCACTACCCGTTCCTGCTGGACGACACGAACCCCGACGACCTGGTGCTGCTCTCCCACGTGGGCCGTCCCGACGAGGTGCTGCACCAGTTGGGGGCCAGGGAACTGCTCGTCGTGTTCCACGGTCCCAGCGGGTACGTCTCACCCGGGTGGTACGACGTACCGACCGCGGTGCCCACCTGGAACTTCGCCGCGGTCCACTGCTACGGCACGCCGGAGATCCTGTCCGACGGTGAGAACCTCGCCGTCCTCGAGCGCCTGGTGGACCACTTCGAGGACCCGCTGCCGAACCCGTTCCGGATGCACCGCTCGCTGGAGAACACCGCCTACGCCGAACGCATCGTCGGCGGGACCGTGGGTTTCTCGATGCGGGTGGAACGGTTCGTCGGCAAGGAGAAGATGAGCCAGGACAAACCCGCCGAGGTCGTCGAACGCATCGTCACCGCATTGCGCGGCCCGGGGCCCCACCGCAACCCGGAACTGGCCGATCACATGGACCACGTGCACGGGAGGACGTCGTGACGCTCACCGAGGAACTGATCGCCCTTCGTCGGGGACTGCACGGGAACCCCGAGATCGGCCTCGACCTGCCGCGGACGCAGGAGGCCGTCCTGGAGGCACTGGATCCGCTCGACCTCGAGGTCGGCGTCGGGAAGGGGTTGAGCTCCGTCACCGCCGTCCTCCGGGGCGCACGGCCCGGCCCGACCGTCCTGCTGCGCGGCGACATGGACGCGCTGCCGATCACCGAGAACACCGGACTGCCGTTCGCGTCGACGAACGGTGCGATGCACGCGTGCGGGCACGACCTGCACGTCGCGGGCCTCGTCGGCGCGGCGAGGCTGCTCGCCGCCCGCCGGACGGAACTCGCCGGGAGCGTCGTGTTCATGTTCCAGCCCGGCGAGGAGGGTTTCGCCGGTGGCCGGACGATGATCGATGAAGGGGTCCTCGACGTGACGGGCGGACGTCCCGTCGCGGCGTACGCCGTCCACGTCGACTGCCAGACTCCCTCGAGATCCGTCGTCACCCGGCAGGGCCCGATCATGGCCGGGGTCAGCGTGCTGCGGATCCGCGTCTCGGGAACCGGCGGTCACGCCGCCCACCCCCACCACGCGGTGGACCCCGTCCCCGTGGCCGCCGAGATCGTCCTGGCCGTCCAGGCGTTCGTGGCCCGGCGGGTTCCCGTCGCCGACCCGGCCGTCGTGTCGATCACCCGGATCTCCTCGGACTCCGCCGCGGGCAACGTGCTGGCCACCAACGTCGACCTCGAGGCCAACGTCCGGACGCTCTCGCGCGAGACCCTGGCCCTCGTCCGCCTCGAACTGCTCAGACTCGTCACGGCGCTCGGCGAGGCCCACGGGTGCGGCGTCACCACGGACTTCGTCGACTCCTACCCGGTCACCGTCAACGACCCGGCCGAGACCGCCCACGTGCTGGAGTTCCTCGACGAACGCCACGGCGACGCCGTCGTGCGGATGCCCTCTCCGGCCATGGCCTCGGAGGACTTCGCCTACGTCCTCGACCAGGTTCCCGGCACCCTGGTGTTCCTCGGGGTGGCACCGGCCGAACCCTCCGGTCCGATGCACTCCGAGCACGCCGTCTTCGACGACTCCCTGCTCGGCGAGCACGCGACGCTGCTCGCCGATCTCGCCCGGCGACGGCTCGCCCGGGCCCTGCTGGGGTGAGGCCCCGCGGTCAGAGCATCCGCGGGTCGCGGTGGACGTCCTCGACGTGGACGTGGGTGTGGATCCGGGCGATCTCCGGGGCGAGGACCCCGAGGACCTCCTGCAGTTCCACCAGGGCCCGGGCCTGCACCGCGTCGGCGAGGGTCACCAGGTGCGCTCCGTAGGCGGCGACGAGCTGGATCGTGACCGAGACGAGGACGTCCGACCCGTCCGTCTCGCAGGTGATGTCCGAGGCCGCGGCCTGCGGTTCCGCGTCGACGCTGCGGCGCAGCAGGGCGACGAGCGCGTCCGCGGCGACGAAGAAGTCACCGGCGCCGTGGCGGCCGCGGACCGGCGCAGAGGGCCGGAAGCTCCGCAGGGCGCGGTCGAGCAGGTCGTCGCGCAGCGCCACCCAGCCGTTCTCGGTGTGCCGGCGGATCAGCCGGGCGCCGAGGTCCTGGAACTCCACGCGGGGTTCACCGCTCACCGCCAGTCCTCCAACGTGCTCGCGAGGGTCGTCCGCGCGCGGGCGAGGAGGCCGCGGACGACGGTGGGGCCGACGTCCAGGACGATCGCGATCTCCGCGTAGCTCAAACCCTCGACCTCCTTGAGCAGCCAGGCCGAACGTTGCCGCTCGGGGAGCAGGGTCAGCGCGACGTCGACGGCTTCGAGCGACCCGGACTCCACGCTGGTCCGGGCGGGATCGTCTCGCAGGTCCGCGATCCGGTCCAGCACCTCGGCGGGGTCGACGTGGGGCAGCGAGCCGGACTCCGGGACGCGCCGGCCGTGGGCGAAGACCTGACGCCGGGCGATGGTGAACAGCCAGGTCCGGACGCTGGCCTGACCACGGAACCCGCGCAGGCCCTTCCAGGCCGCGATCAGCGTCTCCTGCAGGCAGTCCTCGACGGCACCGCGGTCGCGCAGCATCCTCGACACGTGGCGGTGCAGCCCCGGGCCGTGCCGATCGACGAGGACGGCGAAGGCCGCCTTGTCACCGAGCCCGGCCCGGCGGGCCAGTGCCTCGTCGGGCACGCCCTCCAGGTCCCACCCGGACGGGGCCTCGCCCCCGGGTCCACCACTCGTCACGTCCTGCGGTCCTTCCACCGGTCCCCCTCCTGCGGCAGCACGTCCTCCCCCGACCACGGCACCCGGGGGTCGGCCGTGCGGAGGTGGGGCACCCGCCCCGATCACCACCGCCTCCGCGAGCAGGTCGGGACCGGCGGGCCGGGCGCCGTGCTCCTTCGTGCCCTTGACCTCCTTGGTCCCCCACCGGGGTGAGGTCCCGCGGAGCGCACCGGCGTCGAGGACGACGAGAGGTTCCGCGGAGTCTCCGGGTCGAGCTGTGGGAACCATCGCCATGCCTCTTCGTGCGCCAGGAACGACTGCGTCGGGGAATGGGACCACCTCCGGAGCCCACGAGCCAGTTGAACTCTTGACTACTAGAAGACCTGGGGAAGTGACGCACGTCACGGTCTCGACGGCGTGACGAACGAGGGGTTCGAGCACTCTCAACGTCGACCGGGTCGTGATCAGCCCCGGGTGCGGCTTCGAAAGGACGACGACGATGTGGGTTCTGCTCTCGCAGGGACTGCGCCGCTGGGTGATCGCCTCCGTGGCGGTACCCCTGGGGATCAGGACGATGGGGGCGATCGCCGGGAGGCTCGAGCGCTCCGAGGGCCCGACCGCGTTGTCCCGGGGCCTGCGGGGGGCGTCGGCGTTGGCCGGCCATCGCAGCCGCGCCTCCGCGAAGCGGGTTGCGGGCCGTCGTCGGGGGGTCGGCGGCCGGTGAGCTCACGCCCGGACACCACCCGCCCCGGCGACGCGGTGGGCACCCTCCTCGTCGACCCCGCCGCGCGGTGCACGACGATCGCTCTGCGCGGCGAGGTGGATGCAGGCCTGGAGGGGGAACTCTCCGCCCTGTGCTCCCGCATCGTCCTGGACGGGGCCGAGGCCGAGCACGTCGTCGTGGTCGACCTCGGGGCGGTCACGTTCATGGACTCCTCGGGCATCGCCTTCCTGGTGAGGCTCACCCAGCGCATCGCGCCCCGCCGCCTGCGCCTGCGGCACGCCCCGGACCAGGTGCGCTTCCTGCTGGACGTCACCGGGATCGAGTCCATCCTCGACGTGGACTGAGCGCGCCGCGGGGTCCAGGACGGCCGGAGCGGCGCCCGGTGACCTCAGCCGGCGAAGGCCTCCGCGAGCAGGCGGAACTTCTCGCGGGGGAAGTCCCCGCCGCCACCGAGCACCTGCACGGGGACCTCGTCGGCCCCCGCCGCGAACTGCTCCTCGAGGCGCGCGGCGACCTGCTCGACCGTGCCCCAGGGGATGAGGGCGTCGATCGCCCGGTCGCTGCCGCCGTCCAGCAGGTCCGCGTCGCCCCAGCCCAACCTGCGCAGGTTGTTCGTGTAGTTCGGCAGGGCCAGGTACACCGCCGCGTACTCCCGGGCGATCGCCCGCGCCCTCGACGGGTCGGTCTCCAGCACGACGGCCACCTCCGGGGCCAGCAACGGCTCGGGGCCGAGGGCCTCGCGCGCTGACACCGTGTGCTCGACGGTCGTGAAGTACGGGTGGGCCCCGGCCGCCCGGGTCCGCGCCAGCTCCAGCATCTTCGGGCCGAGCGCCGCCAGGACCCGCCGGTCCGCGGGGACCGACGGGGACAGCGCGTCGAGCTGGTCGAGGTACTCCGCCGTCCGGGTGAAGGGCTTCTCGTAGGCCCGCCCCTGCCCCTCGACGGCGGGGGCGTGGGAGTTCCCGAGCCCCAGCAGGAACCGTCCCGGGTGGTCGCGCTCGAGATCCGCGAACGCCGTGGCGGACTGCGCCGGGGTGGCCGTCCAGATGCTCACGATGCCGCTCGCGACACCCAGCGAGGTGGTCGCCGACAGCAGCTCACCGAACGCGGGGAGGATCCCCGGTGCGAAACCGCCGGAGAACCACAGCCGCGCGAACCCCAGCTCCTCGACCTCCGCGGCGACCTCGCGGGCCTCCGCCACGCGGGTCGGGTCCTGCCAGGGGCCGCCGCCCCAGAGGCTCAGCCGGCGGGGGGTCGTGGATGTGCTCATGTCGGCGCCAACCCCGGGCCCCCCACGGGGTGTTCCCGTCACCCACCGTGTCCACCACCGGGAGTGCACCCCCGATCGGGCGAATGAGTCGGACCCGGGACCCGCCGATACGTCAGGTGGTCCCGGGCCTCTGGGAGCGAGGACGTTCAAGGGGAGCCGATGTCGAAGCGAGCCGCCGCGGTGCTGGCCGTCCTGGGCCTCCTCGGTCTCGCCGTGGCGTTCCTGCCCAACGCGACGGGTCCCGGACCGGCCGATCTCGTCGTCGCCTTCGTCCACGCCGCCGCCCTGCTCGTGACCGCGCTGGGGGTGCGCCGGCACCGACCGACCCTGCCGCAGGCCTGGGCGGCCGTCCTAGCCCTGGTGACGACCGGCCTCGTCGCCGCCGTCGCCGCCGTCCTGCGTCCGGGCGACCTCGGGGTCGCCCGCTGGGGAGTCGTCGGCGTCCAGGTCGTGGGCCTCGCCCTGGTGCCGTTCGTCGTCCGGACGCTGCGCCGCGAAGGGTCGTCCCGCACGACCTGGCCGGACGTCCTCCTCACCCTCTGCGGCGGCGGACTCGTCGTCGTGCAGGTCCTGGGGATGCTGCACGAGACCGGACTCGGCGACGAACCGGCGGTCCTCATCGGCACGGCCGCCGACGTCGTCCTCGTCGTCGTCCTGCTGCGCATCCTCTCGACCCGCACCGGCATGGCCCCGGCCACCGCGCTCGTGCTGTCCGCCTCCGGTGGGCTGCTCGCGATCGCCTCGTTGGTGACCGCCCGCGGCGACCTGCTCGGCCAGGCGCGCGTCCTGCCCGCGCTGGAGTGCCTCGCCATGGTGCTGCTCGCCACGGCCGCCTGGCACCCGAGCATGCGCCACTTCGGCACCCCCCACGCCGGCGGCACCCTGCGCCGCGACGGGCAGCGCCTGCTCACCGTCGTCCCGGTCTTCCTCGCCGTGCCCGTGCTGTGGGTCCTCGGGAACCTGCACGTCCTCCCCGACGTCGCCGTCCAGGTCGTGGCGCCCAGCGGCTACGTCCTCGCCTGCGCCGGCGTCGCCCTCGCCTCGCTCGCGGTGCGCCGCGCCGAACGCAGCGCCGACCGCGACCCCCTCACCGACCTGGTCAACCGACGGGGTCTGCCCAACGCCACCCGCGAGCTGCAGCAGCGCCTGCGCGGCGAGGACCTGCACCTGTGCCTGGTCGACCTCGACGACTTCAAGCAGATCAACGACACCCGCGGCCACGCCGTCGGCGACGCCCTGCTCGTCGAGGTCTCGCACCGGCTGCGACGGGCCGTCGGGGTGCGCGGCGTCGTCTCCCGCACCGGTGGCGACGAGTTCATCGTCGTCTGCTGGACCGGGCCCGACGACGAGGAGGGACCGGCCGACCTGATGCTCGCGGCCCTCGACGCGCCCTTCGAGTTCAGCGGGCTGCCGTACCAGGTCAGCGCCAGCATCGGCATCGCACCGCTCCCCGCCGGGGTGACCCTCGAGGTCGCCCTCGTCGACGCCGACATCGCGATGTACGCGGCGAAGCAGGCCGGCAAGGGCCGCGCCCAGGTCTACCGGCCCGAACTGCGCGAACGGGTCCTCGGCGGGCTCACCATGCAGCAGGAACTCCGCCGGTTGCTGCTGCACGACGGGTCCCCCGCGGACGTCGGCGAACTGGTCGTCGTGCACCAGCCGATCGTCGAACTCGGTGAGGGGTCGTCGGTGCGCATCGTGGGGGTCGAGGCGCTCGTCCGCTGGCGCCACCCGCGGGCGGGGACGCTGATGCCCGACGAGTTCCTCCACCACGCCGAGGCGGCCGGTCTCGGGGCCCGCCTCGACGAGCACGTCGCGACGCGCGCGGTGCGCCACCTCTCGCAGTGGGACGCCCTCGGTGTCCCGCCGCTGCACCTCGCCGTGAACCTCGGGGTCGGCAGCCTGCACCGCCACGGCCTCGCCCGGTGGATGACCACCCTGGCCGCCGCGCACGGCATCGCCCCCGAACGGATCCACCTCGAGATCACCGAGCACGAGGAACTCCCCGACGACCCCCGCATCGCGGAGTCGTTGCGCGAGACCGTCGCCGCGGGGTTCCACCTCGACCTCGACGACTTCGGCATCGGTTACACCTCGCTGTCCTACATGCGCCGGTTCCCGATCTCGACCGTCAAGCTCGACCGTTCGCTGACGACGCTGGTGACCAGTGGGGACACGTCGCTGCTCGAGGGCATCGCGGCGCTCTGCCGGGCGATGGACCTGAGGATCCTCGCCGAAGGCGTCGAACGCTCCGAGCAGGTGGGACCGTTGCTGGCGCTCGGCGTCCACCGCGCCCAGGGTCACTGGTTCGGGAGCGCCGTGGCGGCCGACGACGTCCCCGGTCTCGTGCAGCGCACGCACGCCGAGGACGGCCAGGAGAGCGACGGCGTCCTGATCTGACGGTCCGTCCCCGGCCCGCCCTTCCGCGCGATCCGTCGATCAGGCAGTCTGGCGCCCACGAATCCGCACCCGAGGAGCCTTCCGTGGACGACTTCCAGTACATCGACGGATCCCGCAGGACCGGCGGCGGGCAGCAGCTCGTCGTCGAGGACCCCGCCACCGGCGCGGTGATCGCCACGGGTGCCGCCGCGACCGCGGCCGACGTGGCCGAAGCCGTCGCCTCCTCGGCGAGGGCCTTCACCGCATGGTCGCGCAGCACCCCGGCCGCACGGGCCGAGGTCCTCGCGACGGCCGCCCGACTGCTGGCGGAACGGGCCGAGGAGTTCGCCGCCGCCGAGACCGCGCAGACCGGCAAGACGCTGCGGATGTCGCGCGAGTTCGACGTCCCCGGCAGCGTCGACAACACGGTGTTCTTCGCCGGCGCCGCCCGGGTGCTCGAGGGCAGGGCGGCCGGCGAGTACGACGGCGACCACACCTCCTACGTGCGCCGCGAACCCCTCGGCGTGATCGGGTCGATCGCCCCGTGGAACTACCCGCTGCAGATGGCCGCGTGGAAGGTCCTGCCGGCGCTCGCCGCGGGGAACAGCGTCGTCCTGAAACCCGCCGAGAACACACCGCTGACGACCCTGCTGTTCGCCGAGGTCTTCAGCGCCGCCGGCCTTCCCGACGGGGTCTTCAACGTCGTCACCGGGACCGGGCCGGAGGCCGGGGAGGCCCTGGTCGGCGACGCGCGGGTCGCCATGAGCTCCTTCACCGGTTCCACCGCGGTGGGGCGACGGGTCATGGAGGTGGCCTCGCGCACCGGGAAGCGCGTCCACCTCGAACTCGGCGGCAAGGCGCCGTTCGTGGTGTTCGACGACGCCGACCTCGAGGCCGCCGCCCAGGGAGCGGTGGCGGCCTCCCTCGTCAACGCGGGCCAGGACTGCACCGCGGCCACCCGCGCCTACGTGCAGCGGCCGTTGTTCGACGACTTCGTGGCCCGGACCGCGGAACTCATGGCCGGGGTCCGCGTCGGGTCCCCCACGGACCCCGCCACCGACATGGGCTCGCTCATCCACGTCCGCCAGCGCGACAAGGTCGCCGGCATGGTCGAGCGGGCCGTCGACGCGGGCGCGAAGGTCGTGACCGGGGGCCACGCGCCGTCCGGTCCGGGCGCGTTCTACTCCCCCACGCTGCTGGTCGGCGCGGTGCAGGACTCCGAGATCGTGCAGGAGGAGGTGTTCGGGCCGGTGCTGGTCGCCCTGCCCTTCGACACCGACGACGAGGGTCTCGCCCTCGCCAACGACACGCCGTTCGGGCTGGCGGCCTCGGCCTGGACGCAGAACGTCTACCGCTCGATGCGGGCCAGTGCGGAACTGCGCGCCGGGTGCGTGTGGATCAACGACCACATCCCGATCATCAGCGAGATGCCGCACGGTGGGGTGAAGGCGTCGGGCTTCGGCAAGGACATGTCCACCTACTCCCTCGACGAGTACACGGCCGTCAAGCACGTGATGTTCGACCGCACGGGCACCGCCCGCAAGGAGTGGCACCGGACCGTCTTCTCCTGACCCGCGGCTGCGGAGGGGGGGGTTGGGACCGTTGACGCTTCGGGCCAATGAGTTCGGCCCGTAGCGTCAACGGTCCACCACCCCCAGCCCGGCTCGGCTCGGCTCGGCTCGGCTCGGCTCGGCGCGGGGTGAGGGATCACACACCGGGGGCGGTCCGGGGGTCTCCTACGGGGCGTCAGACTTGGGGGAACGACCCCGCCAGGAGGAGGATCCCCATGACGTCCGGGCCGCTCGCCGCCCGCTGGTTCCGCGTGATCGCGACGTTCGAGGCGATCTCGTGGACCGCGCTGCTCGTCGCGGTGTTCCTGAAGCGCGTCGTCGACGCCCCGCACGAGGGGGGTGTGCCGGTGGTCGGGATGATCCACGGGGTCGGCTTCGTGATCTACCTGATCTCCACGGTGTGGGCCGCTCGCCGATTGCGGTGGAGCCTCCGGGTGACGCTCGTCGGCCTCGCCGCGAGCATCCCGCCGCTGTGCACGCTGGTGTTCGAACGCTGGCTCGTCCGCCACGGCAAGCTCACCACGGGATCCGCTCGAAGCTCCGGCGCAGTCGCTGCCCCTTCGCGGGGTTGACGAACTCGACCCGGCTGACGCGCCCCTCCAGGTGGGCGCGGAAGTCGGGGTGCGCGGCCCGGTCCTGCGACGCCGGGCCGTGCACGACGCAGTTGTGCAGGACGGCCTTCAACCGGTCGAACTCGTCCCGCGGGACGTTCGGGTGGTCGTTGACGACGAGCCCGGTCACCAGTTGACGGGCGCCCCGGCCGCGGGTGCGGGTCTTCACCGGGTTCAGGACGAAACCCTCGTCGGCGACGATGCGGCTCACCGAACGCGCCAACGCCGCCGGGTCGAGCCCGGTCGTGGAGGAGAACGTCAGGTCGTCGGCGTAGCGGGTGAACGTCGCCCCGACCGCCCGCGCCAGCCCGTCCAGCCGCCGGTCCACCGCGTGCGCGCAGAGGTTCGCCAGTGCCGGTGAGGTGGGCGCCCCCTGCGGGAGGTGCGCCTGGGAGAGGTTGCGCCGCAGTCGGAACCGCGCGTCGGCGGCCCCACCGTCGGGCATCGTGCGCAGGACGGTCAACGGGGTCACGTGGGTCGTGAGCCCCGTGAGGACGTGGGCGACGGGTTCGGCGTAGCCGATCAACCGGAACCTGCCGTAGACCCGCGACGCCGGGACGGAGGCGAAGAAACCCTCCAGGTCGAACCGCACGACCGTGCGGGCCTGGACGTGGTCCCACGCCCCGGTCAGCGCGGACCGTCCGGGGACGAACCCGTGGGCGACGTCGTGAGCGGGCACCCGGTCGAGGACCTCGTGCAGGACCCGCCTCTGCAGGTGCTTCAGCCGGGGTTTCGGCGCCTCCAGCAGTCGCGGGACACCGCGTTTCGCGGTCCACGCGGACCGGTAGTGGTGCAGGGCCCGGCCGGCGGCCCGGACCTGGTGGCGCCGCAGGTCCGCGAACCAGTCGAGGTGTTCCGGATCGACCTCGAGGAACTCCGCGACGTCGAGGACGGTGTGCAGTTCGGGGACACCGAACCGGTTGCCGCGCATGCGGGTCGTCCCGACCGCCAGGTGCGCCATCCGCAGCGGGACCCCGCGCCTCGCGGCGGCGTGCTTCGCGCTCCCGTACGCGGTGCTGCGCAGGATGCAGGTGTGGAGTTCCCGCGGTGCGTCGTGCGGCGGTCGGTGGAACTGCTCGAGGACCGCGGCGGCGACCTTCGCGACCCACCCCGCCCTCGGCGACCCGACGGCGGCCCGACCACGGTGCGTGAGGCCCTCGGGGGTCCAGGCTCCGTCGAGGAACGCGGCCGCCAGGGCGACGACGACGGTGTCGGCGGAACTGTCGGTTATGCGTGCGCGCGGTGGTGCCGGGCGACCGGTCCTGTGCTGCGGGGACGAGGGCGCGCGGAGCGCGCTGACGTCCCTGCGACGTCGTGCCGAACCTCTCGTGCTGTCCCCGGGGTGACCCCGGAGCTGCTCGACCGGCGTCGGTGCACCGACGCTCGACGAGCCCTCTCGCCCCGGCACCACCGCACCCCGTCACGATCACACACGGCCGGGCGTCCTGTCAGTCCTTCGGGTCCCGTCCCCGATCGGCGTCGCGGTGACCGTCCCGCACGGCGGCGCGCACGACCCGGTAGAGGAGGTAGACCACCACCGCCAGCACGACGAGCCCCAGCAGCAGCGGGAGGACGATCAGGACGGCCGGGTGGTCGACCAGGTTGCGGAACACGCGCACCTCCGGGGTGTGACAAGATCACCGACCCTGCCACGGATCGGTGCGGACCGGAAGGCACCCTCGGGAGGGCCGTCCCGCGGGGCCGGGGGCAGGATGGTCCCGTGCTGCTCGCCGACGTCGTCGCGACCTCGACCACCGTCGCCGCCACCCGCTCGCGGACGGCGAAGGTGGCCGCCCTCGCCGACCTGCTGGGACGGCTGGACCGCGACGACACCGACCGGGCTGCCGTCGTCGCCTCCTACCTCGGCGGCAGCCTGCGCCAGCGCAGGACGGGTCTGGGGTGGCGCGGGCTCAGCGCTCTCCCCGACCCGGCCGAGGCGGCGTCGCTGACCGTCGACGACGTGCACCACCGCTTCGAGGGCATCTCGGCCCTGGGCGGGGCCGGTTCCGCCGCGAAGCGTTCTGCCGCCGTGGACGACCTCTTCGCCCGGGCGACCGCCGACGAGCAGCGCTGGCTCCGGGGCGTCGTGACCGGGGAACTGCGCCAGGGGGCGCTGGACGCGCTGGTCCAGGACGCCGCGGCGGTCGTCGCCGGGGTTCCCGGACCGGACGTGCGGCGCGCGGCGATGCTGGCGGGTTCGACCGTCGACGCCGTCGTCGCCGCCCTGCACGGCGGCGCCGGGGAACTCGCCGGTTTCCGGCTGCACGTCGGCCGGCCCCTGCTGCCGATGCTCGCCTCGAGCGCGACGTCGGTCGCCGAAGCGGTCGGGGGTTTCACCGGCGAGGTGGCGGTGGACACCAAGCTGGACGGCATCCGGATCCAGGTGCACCGCGGTCCCGAGGGGATCCGGATCGCGACCAGGACGTTGGACGACATCACCACCCGGTTGCCGGAGGTCGTCGAGATCGTCCGGGAACTCCCCGCGCACGAGTTCGTCCTCGACGGAGAGGCCCTGGCGCTCGGCGACGACGGCCGACCGAAGGCGTTCCAGGACACCGCGTCCCGGACCGCTCAGACGTCGGGGACGATCGTCACCCCGTACTTCTTCGACGTGCTGCACCTCGACGGCGTCGACCTCCTCGACGTCCCGCTGCGCGACCGGCTCGAGGCCCTCGACGGTCTCGTCCCGCAACGCTGGCGGGTTCCCCGCCTGGTGACCGCCGACGCGGAGGCGGCGAGCGGGTTCGCGGACGACGTCGTCGCCGCCGGTCACGAGGGTGTCGTGGTGAAGGACCTGGACTCCCGCTACGCGGCGGGTCGCCGCGGGGGCGCCTGGGTGAAGGTGAAACCCGTCCACACCCTCGACCTCGTGGTGCTGGCCGTCGAGCAGGGTTCCGGCCGCCGCTCGAGGTGGCTCTCGAACATCCACCTCGGCGCCCGCGACCCGGAGACCGGCGGTTTCGTCATGCTGGGCAAGACGTTCAAGGGGATGACCGACGAGGTGCTGACCTGGCAGACCGCGCGGTTCCGCGACCTGCAGACGGAGGACCCCCGCAACGACACGGGCCACGTCGTGACCGTCCGCCCCGAGCAGGTCGTCGAGATCGCCTTCGACGGCCTGCAGCGCTCGACCCGCTACCCCGGCGGGGTGGCCCTGCGCTTCGCCCGGGTGGTCCGGTACCGCGACGACAAGACGGCGGACGAGGCCGACACCCTGGAGACGGTCCTGAAGCTCGCGCGCTGACCGGCGAGGGGGTGGTCCGGTCAGTTCGAGGGTTGACGGTTAGAGCTCTAACAGTTAGTGTTCTGACCATGGACGCACCCGAGCTCACCAGCACCCTCGACCTGGTCCGCTGGATCGGGTGGGCTCAGCGCAAGGCGGGCGAGGACTGGATCCGGGCCCGCGAGGTCAGCCACGAACAGGCCTTCGTGCTCGGCTACCTCACCCAGAACCCGGGGGCGATCCAACGCGACCTCGCGGAGATCACCCGGACCAGTGCCGCGAGCGTCTCGAGCCTGCTCAAGGGACTCGAGGCCCGCGGTCTCGTCGAGCGACGCACGGTGCCCGGCGACGAACGCAGCAAACGCGCCTTCGTCACCCCGGCCGGCTCCGAGGTGATCGCGGGCTTCGACACCGCCATGGCCGCGGCCGACGAGACGATCCTCGCCCCGCTCGACCCGGCCGAGCGGGACGCCCTGCACGCCCTGCTCGCCAAGATCACCGCCGACCTGGAACGTCACTCCCGCTAGTCCCCCACCTCCTGCGACGCGCCCACCCCGGTCGGCGTGCGCTCCACCCTGCCCGGAAACGGAGCCCGCCGTGAACCCACCCGACACCTCCCCGGAGGTGGGCACCAACCGCTGGTACCTCACCTCCGCCCCGATCGTCAGCGCGCTCCTGCACCTGTGCGTGCCGATGGCCGCCGCGCTGATCGTCGGTGCGCTCTACAACGTCGTGAACGCCGGTTTCATCGGCTCCCAGCACGACACCGCCCTCCTCGCCGCCGTGACCCTCGGATCGCCGGTCCTCGGACTGGTCATGGCCGTCGGGAACGTCTTCGGCGTGGGCGGCGGGGCGCTCGTCTCCCGGTTGCTCGGTGCGGCGGAGAACGACCCCACCCGGGCCGGTGAGATCGAGCGCGCGTCGTCGTTCGCCCTCTGGGGTTCCGTCGTCGTCGGGATCGTCGTCGCCGTCGTCGGGCTGCTCCTGCTGCACCCCCTGGTGACCCTGCTCGGCGCCGACGCGACCGCACTGCCCGCGACGCGTGAGTTCGTGGCCGTCCTGCTCGTGTTCGTGCCCGTGCTCGCCGCGGCGATGTGCCTGGAACAACTCGTCCGGGCCGAGGGAGCGTCCCGCACCGTCATGGTGGGACTCGTCGCCTCGACCGTCGCGAACGTCGCCTTCGACGCCCTGTTCATCCTCGTCCTGCACCGGGGCGTGTCCGGGGCCGCCCTCGCGACCGGCCTCGCGAACCTCGTCACGGTCGTGTACTTCGCGATCTGGCTCACCCGCAACAGCGACCACGTCAGCCTCGCCCCGAAGTGGTTCACCCTCTCCGGTGGCGTCGTGAGACCCGTTCTGGGAGTGGGGGTCGGGGAACTCCTGCAGGCGGCGTTCCTCATCGTCACGTCGCTGGTCCTGAACAACCTCGCCGCGAACTACGGTGACGGCCCACTGGCCGCCATGGGCGTCGCGGTCCGCATCGCCCAGGTGCCGGAGTTCCTCGTCATGGGCGTCACCCTCGGCGTCCTGCCGCTGCTCGCCCACTCCTTCGGCCGGGGCGACCGGAACCGGTTGACCGCGGCCGTGCGCGGTTCCGCGGTGACCGTCGGTGGGATCGCGCTGGTCTTCGCGGTGACGGTGTTCCTCCTGCGCGACCAGGTGTTCTCCGCGTTCGTGTCCGACCCGTCGACCCTCTCGATCGGCGCCACGATCATCACCGCCCAGCTGGTCGCGATGGTCGCCAACGGGTTCACCGGGCTCATCACCTCGCTGTTCCAGGCGACGGGCAAGGCCGTGCCCGCGACGGTCATGTCGCTGACGCAGGGCGTGTTGTTCGTCCCGACCGTGGTCCTCTTCCACCTCTGGTTCGGGTTGAGCGGGATCGTCTGGGCGCTGACCGTCACCGAGGTGGCGGTGCTCCTGGCCGGGATCGTGCTGTGGTCCGTGTTCCGCGCCTCGATCGACCGCGACCTCGCCGAGGGCAGCCCGGAACGGGCCGGGGCCGTCCTCGACGAGGGGTGAACCTCAGAGGTAGCGCAACGGGTCGAAGTCCGCGAGGGGGATGATCCGGACCCGCGGCAGCACGACGTTGAACGCGCGGACGTCGTCCTCGAGGTCGAAGACCTTCAGGCCGCGCTCGTGCAGCCCGGCGTACTGGGAGTTCATGAACTCCCGGAACCCGACCATCCCGACGAGGCGGTCGCCGGTGAGCAGCCGGTCGATCTGGGGCAGGAAGTCGACGTCGTGGCTGCCGAGCAGCACGTCGCCGTCGCGGTCGACGAGGGCGTCCAGCGTGCGCTGGATGCCGATGTCGACGACCTTCTCGCCCGGACCGCCGGCCAGCGGGATCGGCTGGTAGCCCAGCGCCAGCAGGGCCTGCACGAAGGACATCGGCAGGTGCCCGGAGGAGGCGTTGAGGAAGAACAGACCCTTGGCGGGCTGCTGGAACGTGGTGCGGGCGAAATCCATCAGCCGCTCCCAGCGCGGCCGCTGCTCCGGGGCGGGCCGTCCCTCGAGGATCGACGCACCCAGCGTCGCGTCGATGTTCTCGCCGTCGACGACCACGTAGGTCGTCCGCTCCGCCGCACCGCTCGTCACAGTCACCACGCTGGGAGGCTATCGCGCCGCCGACGGCGTTCCGGCCCCCTCAAGACCGCAGTCACGCGCGCCGACATCGTGGACAGGAGAAGTCCACACCCCACCGACGATCCACGAGGTGCTCCAGATGAACGCACGTCCCGCAACGCCCCGCCCCGTCGACCTCGACGCGCCGGCGCTGCAGCAGGCGCTGACCGCCCTGGTCGCCGACCGGGACGCGCTCCTGGTGGTCGACACCGCCACCGGTGAACTGCTGCACGCGGACGCGCGGGCCGTGGAGTACCTCGGCGCCACCGCGGAGCACCTCACGGGCCGCACGCTGGGCGACCTGCTGACCGTCCCGGGCCCCGGGGAGGTCCGCGAGCTGCTCACCGGTCGACCCACGGTCCTGGAGGCGCTGGTGACCGGGACGGGACGCTGGCTGCGTTGCGCGACGCACACCGTCGCCGGCACCTCGGCCACCCTGGTCGTCGCCTCGGACGTCACCGCCGCACGCGACGAGCTCTTCGACCTGCGCAGCAAGGTCCGCGCCATCGAACGCGCCCAGGCGGTCGTGGAGTTCTGCCCCGACGGCCTGGTCCTGCGAGCCAACGACACCTGCCTGGAGCTCCTGGGGTACGAGGCCGAGGACGTCGTCGGACAGCACCACCGGATGTTCTGCGACCCGGCCTACGCCGCCTCCACCGACTACGTGGCGTTCTGGCGTCGTCTGCGGTCCGGGTCGACGGAGGCCGGGGAGTTCACCCGCTTCGGCGCCAAGGGACGCGAGGTGCGCATCCGGGCGACGTACAACCCGGTGTTCGGCCCCGACGGCAAGGTCGTCAAGGTCATCAAGTACGCCTACGACGTGACCGACGCCGCCGTCCGCGGGGTCGAGCTCGAAGGCCGCGTCGCCGCCATCGACCGCTCGCAGGCCGTCATCGAGTTCGCCCTCGACGGCACGGTGCTGACCGCGAACGGGAACTTCCTGGACCTGCTGGGGTACTCGCTCACCGAGGTCCAGGGCAAGCACCACCGGATCTTCGTCGACCCCGAGGACGCGGCGGGCAGCGAGTACCAGCGCTTCTGGGAGAAGCTCGGTCGCGGCCAGTACGACGAGGGAACCTACCGCCGCCTCACCCGGGACGGTCGGGACATCTTCATCCAGGCCACCTACAACCCGATCCTCGACCCGGAAGGCCGGCCGATCAAGGTCGTGAAGTACGCCGTCGACGTCACCGGGACCACCGTGCAGAGCGCCGAGTTCGCCAGCCGGGTCCAGGCCGTCGACCGCGCACAGGCCGTCATCGAGTTCGACCTCGAGGGGAACATCCTCACCGCCAACGAGAACTTCCTGCGCACCATGGGCTATTCCCTGAAGGAGCTCCAGGGTCAGCAGCACGCGCTGTTCTGCTCCCCGGAGTACCGGGTGTCGGCGGAGTACCGCGACTTCTGGCTGCGGCTGCGCAAGGGCGACTTCATCGCGGGTCGGTTCCACCGCGTCGGGAAGTACGACCGCGACGTGTGGATCCAGGCGACGTACAACCCGATCTTCGACCTGCGCGGCAGGCCGTTCAAGGTCATCAAGTACGCCTACGACGTCACCGTCCAGGCGCAGCTCGAACAGCTCATCGCGGCGAAGAGCGGCGAGATGAACGAGACCGTCGCGGAGCTCTCGCACTCGATCGACGAGATCGCCTCCAACGCGGTGCAGGCCCGCGACCTCGCCTCCGAGACCCACTCCAACGCCCAGACGGGTTTCGAGGCGCTCAAGCGGTCCCTCGAGGCGATCGACCTCATCCGCCGCTCCTCGGGTTCGATCGCCGAGATCGTCCGCGTCATCGGCGAGATCGCCGCGCAGACGAACCTCCTGGCCTTCAACGCCTCCATCGAGGCCGCCCGGGCGGGCGAGCACGGCGTGGGCTTCTCGGTCGTCGCCGGTGAGGTCCGCAAACTGGCGGAACGGTCCTCGACGGCAGCGGGGCAGATCGCCGAACTGATCGCGGAGTCGGAGACACGGGTGACCGAGGGCGCCGAGGTCTCGCGCGCCGCGCAGACCGCCTTCGAGAGCATCGTCACCAGCGTCGCCCGGACGTCGGAGTCGATCTCGACGATCGCCGGCGCGACCAGGTTGCAGCAGGACACCTCCGCCGTCGTCCGCACCCTCATCGCCGATCTCGCCGCCCGGACCAGCGAGGGGTCGTGAACACCGACGGGTCGGTGCGGGTCGGCCTGCTGCGCATCGAGGACGCCCTCGTCGCGCTGCCCGTCGACGTCCTGCGCGAGGTGGTTCCGCTGCCGGACCACTTCGACGCGCTCCCGACGGCGGCGGCCGGTCTCGTCGGGGCGCTCCTGCTGCGGAACTCGGTGCTGCCGGTCCTCGACATCGGGACCGTCACCGGGAGGACCCGGCACCGGGAGGCGATGGGGGTCGTCGTCCTCGTGCACGAAGGTGGTGCCCTCGGTCTGCTGGTCGACGGGGTGCACGACGTCGTCGACCTCGAGGCGGGCGCCCTGCAACCGGTCGTCGAAACGCCCGACGGGGCTCCCCGGTTGTTCTCGGCGACGTTCGCGCGGCCCGGGACCCAGGAGATCGGCAGCCTGCTCGACCCGGCCGCCGTCCTGGGTTTCCCCGGTGTCCTGGCGATGGCGGCGAGCCACCTCGGCGACGGTGGCTCGACCGAGTTCGCGGCCGCCGCGACGTCCGCGTCGCTCGACCCCGCCTACCTCGTCGTGCGCTGCCGCTCCGCCGACGGGACCTCGGTGCTGCTCGGCGTCGACGTCGCCGACGTCCAGACCACGCTGCCCGCGCTCGCCCCGGCCCCGTCGCAGCTCAGCTCGGACCTGTGCCTCGGGGTCACCGACTACGGCGACGTCCGCCTGCCCGTCGTGGACCCGTTGCGACTGCTGGGGTTGCCGCCCGTCGCGGCGACCGGTCCCTGGCAGGCCCTGCTGGTGCGCTCCGACCGGGGGCTGCTCGCCCTCGTCTTCGACGAGGCGCTGGACATCGTCCGGCCGGCGCCGGCCGCACTGCTGCCGCCGCCGCCGGGCACGGGACGGGCACGGGACGCGGTGCGCGCCGTCGCCCGGATGCCGCACGGGCACACGTTCGTGCTCGACGTCGCGGCACTGCTGGCCGACGACGAGATCAGTGCGCTGACCGCGCTGAACACGGCCGCCCGGACCGGGGGGCCGGGTTCCGGAGGTCCTCGGACGCGGGTCCTCGGCGACGCCCTCCCCGTGGCGCCGCAGTACGACCCGGTCGTGGTGTTCCGCGCCCGGGGAACCCTGACCGCGCCGTTGGCCCAGGTCGACGGCGTCGTCCCGTTCCCCACCGATCCGACGCCGTGGATCGGCGGACGCTCAGGGCTGGGTTCGCTCGTCACCCGGCACGACGTCGTCCCGCTGGTCGACCTCGCCGACCACCTGGGGCGCGGGAGGGTCGCCGATCCGCTCGACGCCGTGGTCCTGCTCGTCCGGGTCCCCGCCGAGGACCCGGACGCCGCCCCGCAACGGGTGGGGCTGGTCGTCGAAGGGCTCAGCGACATCGAGCGGCCGGTCTGGCGGGAGGACCTGGACGAGGCGGCCGCCGAGGAACGCTCCCCCCTCGTCCGGGTCGGGTCCGAGCAGGGTCCGCTGCTGCCGTGCGTCGACCTCACCGTCGTCGCGCTGTCGGTCGTGTCGCCCCGGCGCGCACCCCGGATCACCGTGCCCTGACCCGCGGTCCAGCGGGGTCCCCAGGGGCGGAGTGACTCTGGGCGCAGGTGCTTGTGGCACGCTGTCGGACGTGAGTGAGCAACAGGTGGAGACCCCCGCCCCACGCCGCGGACGCCCTCCGGCCTCCTCCCGCGAGGAGATCGAGACCGTCGCGGTGGAGTTGTTCCTGCGCAAGGGTTTCGAGGAGACGACCCTGGCGGAGATCACCGCCGGGGCCGGGGTGAGCAAGACGAGCTTCTTCCGGTACTTCCCCTCGAAGGCCTCGATCGTCTGGTGGCGCTTCGACGAGTACACCCAAGGTTTCGCCGGGCTGCTCGACGAGGCGGTCGCCCGCGAGGACGCGACCCTCGACCTCGTCCGGGGGGCCGTCCTCGGCGCCCTGTACCGGGTGATCGACGGCCAGGGCATGTGGATGCAGCGCTTCCGGGTCATCGACGAGTCCACCGAACTGCGTTCGGGGGAGTCGGAGCAGTGGGCGCGCTGGCGCGAGCACGTCGCCTCGTTCGTGGCCCACCGCCACGACATGGCCGTCCTCGACATCGCCCCGCAGGCCGTCGCGGGAGCCGTGCACGCGGCCTACCTCTCGGTGCTGCGCCGCTGGCTGGCCGTCGAGCACCCCACCGAGGAGCTGGTGCCCGAGCTCGACCGGGACCTGCAGCCGCTCTGCACCGTCCTGCAGGGGTGGCTGGACGGGACCGCGCAGCCGTCCTGAGGACTCACAGGATCGTGTATCCCCCGTCGACGACCAGGGTCTGACCGACGACGTAGCTCGACGCCGAGCTCGCGAGGAACGCCACGGCGTTCGCGACGTCCTCGGGTCGGCCGAGGTCGCCGGCGGGGATGCGGGAGCGCCACTCCGCGACGCGGTCGGGCAGGTTCTCCACGTCCCAGCGGGTCATCTCGGTCCGGACGTAGCCCGGCGAGACGGCGTTGACCCGCACCCCGAACCCGATCCACTCCAGCGCGAGCGAGCGCATCAGGGACTCGACCGCGGCCTTCGACGCGTTGTAGGCGCTCTGGCGCTGCGGGACGTTGACGATCCGTCCGGAGATCGACCCCACGACGACGACGCTGCCGCCCCGGTCGGCGTCCCGGCACGTCCGCGCGAAGGCCTGGGCCACGAGCAGCGTCCCCGTCACGTTGACGGCCATGACCTGCTCGAGCCGTTCCCGGGTGACGTCGAAGGCGTCGTCGTTGCCGGGGATGCCGGCCGCCGTCACCAGCACCGAAGGCAGCCCCAGCGTGGCTCCGACCTCGGCGACCGCGGCCGTCACGGCGTCGGGGTCGGTGATGTCGACCGCCACCCCGAGGGCGGCGACCCCGTGCTCGGTCGCGAGGCGCGCCGCCGCGTCGCTCACCTCGGGACGCAGGTCCAGCAGCGCCACCGACGCCCCCGACCGCGCCAACCGCTGCGCGCACGCGAAGCCGATGCCGCGTCCACCGCCGGTGACGATCGCCACGCGACCCGCCAGGTCCCCCAGGAAGTCCTCCACACCCCGATCCTGCCGGAACTCCCGGTCGGGGAGGATGCGGGCATGGAGTTCGGGTTCTCGGCGCGGTTGTGGCGGTGGGAGGCGCGGACGGAGCTGTGGGTGTTCGTGAGCCTGCCGGGAGAGGTGAGCGAGGAGGTCCGGGACGTCCCGCGACCGCGGTCCGGTTTCGGCGCCGTCCCCGTCCGGGTCACCTGCGGCCGCTCCACGTGGACGACGTCGATCTTCCCCGGCGTCACCGAGACCTACGTCCTGCCCGTGAAGAAGTCCGTCCGGACGAAGGAGGGGCTCGAGCTCGGCGACCTGGCCGAGTTCCGCCTGGAAGTGCTGGGCTAGGCGCGTTCCCGCAGCGTGACGACCTCGACGTGCTGGGCGTGCGGGAACACGTTCCCACCCTCGTACCGAGCGTGACGCAGTGCACCCCAACGGTTGTGCTCCACCACCGGTGACGGAGTCCACCACCGCGCGCCCGACCTGCGTCCGGAGGACCACCGACCGTGTCCCCCGGTACCGAACGGTCGAGGGCGCGCCGGTATCCGTGCCGGAGGCGTCATCGATCGCCGGTCGCGGCCAGTCGGTTCCGCCCCGCTCGACGGGCGTACCTTCGACCGGTGTGGGGCACGGGTCTCAGGTGGCAGCCGCCTGGGCGGCTCCCACCGCCTGCGCGGCGAGCGTGGCCGACAGGTTGTTGCCGAAGACCGGCGACAGGGCGAGGAGTTCGAAGTAGGTCTGGACGGTCTCCACCCGGTCGTAGTCGCGTTGCAGCTCCGTGGCGAACGAGAGCCACGAGGTCGGGGTCACCCCCAGGGAGGTCATGCGCGAGACAGCGGCGTCGTGGATCACCGGGGTCTCGCCCGCGGTCGCGTCCACCACCAGTGAGACCTGGTAGCCGCGGCGCAGCGCGCCGAGCACCGTGAAGAGGACGCACCCCTCGGTGGCCAGTCCCGCGATCGCCAGGTGCCGGCGTCCGGTGCGGGCGACGGCCTCCTCGAACCCGGGGAAGTCGAAGGCGTCGAAGGAGCCGAAGGAGCCGGCGCGGTGCACGACCGGGTGATCACCCAGGACGGCGGTCAGCTGCGGGTACAGCGGGCCGCGGGGATCCTGCTCGGGACCGGCGCTGACGACCAGGGGGACTCCGTACCCGAGCGCGGTCTTGGCCAGGGCCACCGCCCCCGTCACGTTCTCCGGGATCGTCTGCGACCGGAAGGTGTTGGCGAACCCGGTGACGTGGTCGATGAGGACGACGGCGGTGTTCTCGGGAGTTCGTCGTTCGATGTCCATGGTGCTTCCTCACTGCGTGCAGGACGGGCAGGGTTTCGGGCCGGGTTCGGGCGGCCGGGAGGTGCTCGGGGTCGGTGGGGCGATCAGCGCGCGGAGGCCGTTGCCCGCTGCCCCACCTGGGCGGCGAGGTCGGCCGCGACCTCGTCGGGGCTGGCCATGGCCGTGATCTCGTCGCGCGCCGACCGCGCGGCGCGCGCGAAGGCGGGGTCGTCGAGGATCCTGCGCACCGCAGCACGCAGGTCGGCCGGGTCGGGGCTGGAGGTGAGGGCGATCCCCGCCCCCAGGCGCTCTACGGCTGCGGCCTGCACGAACTGGTCGGCACCCTGGGGGGTGACGACGAGCGGGATCCCCCGGGACAGGACTGCCAGCACCGTTCCCGCACCGCCGTGCGTGACGACGGCGTCGGTCTCCTCGAGCAGGGTCCCCATCGGCTGGAAGGGCACGATGCGCGCGCGGGCGGGGTCGAGGCCGGAGGCGTCCGGGGCCGCGAGCAGGCCCGCGGTCGCGACGACCTCGACGTCGAGGGCGCCCTCCCCCTCGACCAGGCCGCGCACCACCCCTTCGACGACCTCCGGGTCGGAGAAGACCGATCCGAAGGAGACGAGCACACGGGGACGGTCCGACGGCGAGGTGGTCGCGGTGGTGCGGGCCGGCTCGGCGCCCGGAGCGCGGTGCGCCTCCGGGCGCAGGGTCAGGCGCTGCGTCCCTGCGGGAGCGGGGGTGGACCCCAGGCCGTCGGGGCAGATGTCGAGGAGCCAGTCCCCCGCCGACAACCCGGCCGGTGCCGGTAGACCGCGATCGGTGAAGCTGGCGGCGGCCGAGGCCGCGATGGCGTCCAGGAAGGCCGTCGGGGTGGCCGGCCCGGTCGTGAGGGTGGCCCGCGGCACCCGCAGGTCGGCGGCGACCAACGGACCCACGAGGTCGAACAGCTCGTGGACGACGAGGTCCGGGCGCCACGCGCGCGCGGCGACGAGGGCGTCCTCCCCGCCGAGGTCGAGCCGTGTCGCGCCGAAGAACTCCGCCACGCCCTCGGGGGTGGGCGCCGCTGCAGGGTCGCCACCGGTGCGGCGGGCGACTTCGGCGAACAGGTCCGCCACGGCAGCGCCTGCGGGCAGGTGGGTGAGGGGTTCGCCGATCAGCGCGGCGGCCAGGTCGGCGTTCGTGAGGAGGGCGACGTCGTCGCCGCGGCGGGCGAACGCTCGGGCGAGCGGTAGAACGGGATACAGGTGACCGATGGCAGGTGTACATGAAAAGAGGATGCGCATGGTGATCAGAATGCCTTTCTGGTGAGTATCAGGACCGTAGCATGGACCCATGAGCGAGGAGAAGCACCGCGGGACACGGCGCCAGGAATCAGCAGCCGAGACGCGCCGCCTCGTCCTGGGGGCCGCCCTGCAGGAGTTCACCCGCAGCGGGTACACCCGGTGCACGGCCGCCGACATCGCCCGCGCCGCAGGGGTTTCGGTGGCGACCGTCTACACCAGCGTTGGTCCCAAACCCGACCTCCTGGAGGCCTTGGTCCGCGAGGGGATCCAGAGCGCGCACGTGGCGGAGGCCCTGGAGAGGGTGGCCGGGGCCGACTCGGGCCACGACGTGCTGCACGCCATCGCCAACGGCACCGGAGCCACCTGGCAGGAGCGGGCGGACGTCATCACCGTCCTGCTCGGCAGCGCCGCCGCCGAACCGCGGGGAGCCCTGCTGCTCGCCGAGGCGCAGACCGCCTACCGCTCCGCCCTCGACCGCGCCGCGGAGCGCCTGGTGGAGCTGTCCGCTCTGCGCCCGGGGATCGACGCCGCGCAAGCCTCGGTGGCGTTGTGGTTCTACTTCGGTCTGCACTCCTGGCCACGACTGGTCGACGAGGCGGGTTGGAGCTGGCAGGAGGCGGAGTCCTGGTTGCTGACCGCGGCCGCGCGCACCCTGCTGCCCGAGCCCACGGCGGTACCGCGGCGATCGCACGACCGCGGCACGACGGACTGAGCAGCACGTCGGGCGACGGGGGTCATGGGGTCTCCCACCCTCTCCCCGACCGGACCACCAGCGTGATCCACGACTCAGCACCCCCGGACGTGCCGGCCCTGTCTCCTGGCCGACCGCACGGCTGTGCTTGGATGGCGCGGGACGTTCGGTGCGTCGTTCGCGACGGCGCTGCGGTCCTTCATTGACGAGCAGGGCGCGATCGCGAAGTCCCTGGCGCCGACCCCGCTGTGGTCCTCCGGGACCGTCGCGTCGTACTGGCTGAGTGGGGATGCGCAGTTCAGGCTCGTCAACGAGTCCCTCGTCGTCCACCTGGTCTCGACGCACGAGGACGACGAGGGCATGGAGTTCTCTCACTGGACGAGGAAGAGCATCGACCTGGTCCCGGGGAAGCCGCACATCGTCGGGGAGTACGGGATGCTCGCCGCCCAGGGCCAGTTCGGGGCCCGCGCCGCGCGGTACCGGACGAAGAACGCGGCCTACCTCGCCGAGCCGAAGGTCGCCGCCGCGATGGCGTAGGCAGTGCAGCCCGGCAATGGCGGGTCGGCGAAGAAGTACGGCAACGTCGAGGCCGACACCGACAGCCTCGCCGTCATCAACGGGGCGAAGCGATGAGGGACCCGTTCGCCGGGGACCTCGGCTGACCTGACCTGCACCCGGAACCCGTCCTCGACGCGGCGACAACAATCCGCACCCTCGGCCTCATCGTGGGCACCCTGGTTGCGGTCCTCGGCATCTTCGGCGTAATGGTCTCCGACGACCTCCTCGCCCAGATCACGACGGCCATCACGCTGGTTGTCGGTGCCGCCGCCGCGGTGTGGGCCCTGGTCGTGCCGCTGCGCGCGGCGTGGCGAGTGCGGGCCCAGGTGACACCGGTGGAGTCCCCACGCGACGTCGACGGCACCGCGCTGGTCCGGGTGGATGGCAAGCCCCCTGGCCTGACCCGTTCGGCCCTGTACAGAACAGAGCGCCCCCACCCGATTACGTCGGGTGGGGGCGCTGCTGTCGGTACTCTGTGTGATCACCGGGCCAACGGCGACCAAGGAGCACTGTGAGCAAGGATAGCGACCCCTCGAAGTGGGTCATGGAACCGCACACCCATGTCAAGCACGTGATCTTGGACCGTTACCTCAAGGGATGGTTCCCCATCCTGTCGAGCTTCGCTGGTCGCATCGTGTTCCTCGACGGGTTCGCGGGGCGCGGTCGGTACACCGGCGGCGAAGTTGGGTCACCGATCATCGCTCTCAGGGCACTCCTCGACCATGCGTACTTCGACAGGATGCGGCACAGGGAGTTCGTGTTCCTCTTCATCGAGGCCAACAGGGAGAACGCCGAATCACTGCAGGCCGTCATCGATGAGTTCAAGGCCGAGCGGGCCCCGTGGCCGAGCAACGTCAAGGTTGACGTCATCAACGCCGCCTTTGAGGACCACGTCACCGAGATGGTGAAGTACCTCCAGGAGCAGAAGAAGAAATTGGCCCCGACCTTCGCCTTCGTGGACCCGTTCGGGTACAGCGGTCTGCCGATGGCTTTGCTCGCCGACTTGCTCAGCTACCCGCAGGCGGAGGTCTTCGTCAACTTCATGGTGGGGCACGTGCAGCGATTCGTCGGCCGTGACGGCCAGCAGAACGCCATCGAGGGGCTCTTCGCCCTACCCCGCGATGAGGTCGTGGCGAACCTCGACGGGACCGACGATCGTGTCGCCCAGCTGCGGAGTCTCTACAAGCAGCAGTTGCACAACGTCGCGGGGTTCGAACACGTCAGCGCCTTCGAGATGAAGGTGATGAACGGGAACGTGGGCTACTACCTGCTGCACGGCACCAAGCACAGGATGGGCGTCAAGGTCATGAAGGAGGCCATGTGGAACATCGACCCCACCGGCCAGTACACGTTCTCGGACCGCTTGGCAGGGAGTGAGGTCCTCTTTACCCCTGAGCCCAACCTCAAGCCGTTGGTCGAAGCTCTTCTCCGCGATCACGCAGGGCGAGTTGCGGTTCCGGTGGAGGATCTACGGTGGTACAGCCTGCTGCAGACCCCTTACCGCGAAACGCACCTGACGCCGGTTCTGAAGCAGCTCGAAGCCGAGAACCAGATCAGCGTCCGGCGACTGGGGAAGTGGGGCTATCCCAAGGACAAGACCTGGATCAGTTTCCCCGGCTAGAGCTTGGGTACTCGTCCCACAGACGCCCGTCGAGATAGCGGCCGTTCGCCTTCGGGGTGCGGCCGCCCCACTGCTTGAAGAAGAACGGCACCTCGGCGTCCACGCACTGATCACGGATGTCGGTAACCCAGTCCGGGTCAACCGGACGGGCGTGGTGCCCAGACTCTCCACCAACGATGACCCACCCAATGCCTTGGAGATCAATCTCACCCAGGTTGGACAGCAACGGTTCGCAGGATAGGAACCGCACAGCGGCAGGAACCCGGCGGAGCTCGTCGATGCGGCCGAGCACCCCCGGTTCCTCTACCGAGGTCCCCATCCACACGTTCGCTGGCCAATCCAGCTGATCGGCCATCTTGCGTGCTCGCATCGGCCGCTTCGTCAAGATCTGGTAGGTGTGCTGCGGGGTTGCCTTCATGACGTCGAAGACGTCGCGGACGAAAGAAGTCGGCACCTTGGCGTGAAAGAGGTCACTCATGGAATTCACGAAGACCGTCTTCGGGGACTTCCACTTCAGCGGCTGCTCGAGGGCGCGCGGGTGGACAGTCACACCGAACCCGGGACCAGAGGTCACGGGGTTGCCATCGTTCTGGTACTTCTCGGCCCCCATAGCCTTCAGCCTCTTGGCCAACACCATGGCGTAGCAGTTGTCGCACCCTGCCGAGACGCGATCGCAACCGGTCACCGGGTTCCAGGTGACCTCGGTCCACTCGATGCTTGTTTTCTGGGCCACCTCGACAAGGTAGTCTTCGAACGCGCGTTCGATCAAGAATCTCGCCGTGGTGTACGTCACGATCTGATGCCGTTTCTCTGCACTCAGGTCAGCCGCGGAACCGCAGTACCGCCCGCCCGGCGGCCGTCAGCTCCACCTCGAGCGGCAGGGCGTCGCTGCCGAACCACTCTGCGGCGAGCAGCCCCTAGGCGTCGAGGCGGCGGTAGACCGCCCCGACCGCAGGCGCGCACTCCTGCACGTTCTCCAGCATCTGGCCGAGCGAGGCGTGCTCGAGGATCGCCCGATCCAGACCGGTGAGCATCATCGCGGGATAAGGCGCCGGGGCCCCTCAAAGCGGATGTGGTTCCCGCAGGTCCAAACGTCGATGACCTCCTTCTCCTTGCCGCTGGTCGCGAACCCCACCGTCTCAACGGTGTAATCAGCAGCAACATCAGGAGTCGTGCAGCCCACTACTGAGCAGGGTGGCTGTGCCTCGACAGGTGTGTCAGTGCTCTTGTCCATGCTTTCCTCCATGAAGACGTACCGGGTCTCGTTCGAGCAGCCGCCGGGCGGTCGGCCCCACCGCCCCTCCGTCGTCATTTAGGCCACCGACGACCAGGCCGCAATGACACAGGTACAGGCGACGTGGTCACAGGACGAGATCATCGCTGTGCACGGGGTCGGCCCACAGGACGGAACGCAGTGGCGGGTCTGGGTGCGGCTTTGAGCCTCAGAGGCCCGTCTTGGAGACGCCGTAGTCGGCCTCGCCGGGCGTGAAGCCTTCGAAGACCAGCTGCTCGGTCAGGCTCTGGCGCGAGAAGGACGACATGTCGAGGTAGCTGGCGGCCTTCTTCGCGGCCTGGTCGTTCCAGTCGACATCGATGTGGTCGACGGCGTAGGTCGCGTCGTCGGTGGAGAAGCCTTCGAACTCCATCTGCTCGATGAGACCCGAGCGGGAGAAGGCGGCGAACTCGAGGTAGCTGTCGGCCTTCCGCACGGCGTTCTTCTGCGCCACGGACTGGTCCGGAGCTGCCTGCGTTTGGACAGGGGCGGGGGCCTCGCTGGTGGGCGGGGCGGGCGCGGGAACTGACTGCTCGACAGTGGGCTGCTCGGTAGCCGACTCGGCTACGACGGGCGCCTCAGCGACGGCTTCCTCGCTGGTCTCAGCGGGCGCCGCGATGGACGTCGTAGAGGTGTCGGTGTCCATGCCCGAACCGATGGCGCTGAAGAGGATGCCCCAGCCGATGACGCCGAGGGCCAGCGAGATGGACGAGACGATGATGCCGGCCTTGATGCGGGCGGGGTTGATCTCGCCGCGCTTGGCCTTGCCGCGGGCGACCAGGCCCAGAATGAGGCCGATGACCGAGCAGATACCGACGACAAAACCGATGGCGCCGAGGACGACGCTGGCCGTGGCGATGCCGGCAGGCTGGTTGGTCGGCTGGTACTGCTGCGGGGGCTGAGTCGGGTACTGGGTGGACACGGGAGTCTCCTGGGTCGTGGCTGGGTTGCTACTGAGAGTCGCACTGAACATCGACCCTGAGTAACGAAACGTCACAGATCGCGTGGCACCCTTTCGAGGGTCAGAACCGAGCGCACCTCATGCGCCCGATGTGACAGGGCGCACTGCGGCGGGGGTTCCTAACCGGTCCTCACGGACCAGCGTGCGGCACGACCAGATCCTCGTCGTGCGCCCTTCGTGCGCGCCCTTGCGCCCCGGTAATGCCCTGTAGCCAGATCACGCCAAGAAACAGAACAGGATCGCTGCAGGTCAGCGGCTCGACGGGTCCCGGGCCAACAGGACCACGACCTCCACGTGCTGGGTGTGCGGGAACATGTCGAGCATCCTGGCCCGCACCGGTCGCAGCGACGGCATGGCCGCGAGGTCCTTCGCGAGCGTCACGGGGTTGCAGCTGGAGTACACGACGTGACGGACACCGGAGGTCTCCAGCCATCCGCTGAGCTCGGCGCCGATCCCCCGTCGGGGTGGGTTCACGACGACGAGTTCCGGCGGTTCCGGCGCGTCGAGGGCGAACCTGGTCGCGTCGCCGACGGCGAACTCGACGTCGGGCCGACCGACGGCGGCGGCGCGGGCGCTCTCGACCGCCTCGGCGCTCACCTCGATCCCGGTCACCGCTCGACCCGGTGCCGCGCAGTGCAGCGCGAACCCGCCCACCCCGCAGTAGAGGTCCCACAGGCTCGCGGGCGCTACCTCGTCGACCCAGCGCGCCACCTGGGCGTAGAGCTCCTGCGCCACCAGGGAGTTCGTCTGGAAGAAGCTCTGCGGGCGCAGGTCGAGGTCCACGGCGCCCATCGGCATCCGCAACGTCGTCCGCTCGGTGAGGGGGATCTCGACGTCCCCCTCGACGACGGCCTTGTGCTCGGGCAGCAGGTTGGCGGTCGCGACGGTGATCTGCGGAGCCTGCGCCAGCAGCCAGGGCAGGTGCTTGCGCAGGGCGGCCACCCGGTCCTGGGACCGCAGCACGAAGCGGACCATCTGCTCACCCGTCCTGGACTCGGTGACCAGGACGTACTTGAGTTCCCCCCGGCGGCGGGGGACGTCGTAGGGCACCAGCCCGGCGCGGGTGACGAACCGGGCCAGCACCGGCAGGACGTCGCGGATGCCGGGAGCGCAGACGGCGCACTCGCGCAGGTCGACGCCGCGGCCCGCCGCGTCGAGGATGCCCAGCGTCGGCCGCTCGAGCGTGCCGCCGGCGACCATCTTCGCCTTGTTCCGGTACCCGGCCTCCGGGCTGCGGACGCTCGGCAGCCAGCGCAGGCCGTCGTGGTCGGCGAGCAGTTCGCGGCAGCGTTCTTCCTTGTCCCGCACCTGGTCCGGGTACGGAAGCTCGATCAGGGTGCAGGAGCGACACACGTGGGCGTCGTAGTAGTCACACTGCATGGCCCCTCGAGTGTAGGAGCAGTTCGACCGCGACACGGATCTCGTCCCGGAAGGCCTCCCGGGAGGACGTCTGCTGCTTGACCCCGATGGCGGCGCTGATCATCGTGCGCACCACCGCGTCGGTGGTTCGCGGCGGTCGAGCGGGGTCCGCCGCCGACACGGCGGCGCGCACGAGCCCGGCGAAACGCCGCGGCGCGTCGAGGGCGTCCGCGGTCATGACCTCGCGGTGGGCCTCGACGACGGCGAGGAGTTCGCCCCCGACCGCCCCGAGGTAGCGCCCCGTCCAGGCGCCGAAGGCGTCCACCAACCGCTGCTCCAGCGGCACCGCACCGTCCCCGAGCGCCTGCGCCACCCGCTGCAGGTCCTGCTGCAGGGCGCGTTCGACGGCCGCGGCGAAGAGTTCCTGCTTGGAGCTGAAGAGGAAGTACAGGCCGGGACGCGAGATCGACGCCGCCCGGGCGACGTCCTCCATCGAGGTCTTCCGGTAGCCGTAGCGGAGGAAGGCCTCCACCGCGATCGCCAGAACGCTCTCGCGGCGGTCCGGACCGGCGCTCACCTGCTCCACGAACGGACCCCTCACCTCGGCGTGCTTTACAGATCAAGCCTACTCTGTAAAGCAAGAACGCTCGAACCGACTCCTGAAGACACCGTCGTGCCGGAACTCATCACCACCCGCTTCGACGCCACCAGCACCGCCGCGGACGTCGTCGAGGGCGTCGACCTCGACGGTCGCCGTGCGATCGTGACCGGGGCCTCCTCCGGACTGGGTCTCGAGACCGCCCGCGCCCTCACCGCTGCGGGGGCCGAGGTGACGCTGGCCGTGCGCAACGTCGCCGCCGGCTCGGAGGTCGCCCGCCGCATCGCGAGCGAGACGGGTCGTCGGGCACCCGGGGTCCGCGCCGTCGACCTCGCCGATCCCGCGAGCGTGGCCGCGTTCGTGGACGCCTGGAACTCCCCGCTCGACGTCCTGGTCGACAACGCCGGGCTCGTCACCTCCGACCTGGAACGCACCGGGCGGGGCTGGGAACTGCAGTTCGCCACCAACCACCTCGGGCACTTCGCCCTGACCACCGGCCTGCACCGGCACCTGGCCGCCGCGGCACGGGGTGGTTCCCGCGTGGTCGTCGTGTCCTCGACCGCCCACATGCGGGCCCCCGTCGACCTCGCCGACCCGCACTTCGAGCACGGGCCCTACGACCCCCAGATCGCCTACGCCCGGTCCAAGTCGGCGAACTCCCTCTTCGCCGTCGAGGCCACGCGGCGCTGGCGCGACGACGACGTCGTCGCGAACGCGGTGAACCCGGGCGGGGTGGCGACGGGTCTGCAGCGCAGCTTCTCCCCCGTGCAGCGGGCCTCGTTGGCGGCCGCATAGGCTGCGGGGACGTTCTCCTGGAAGACCTCCGCCCAGGGGGCGGCGACGATCCTCGTCGCCGCGGTCTCGCCGGAGTTCGCCGCCGTCGGCGGCCGCTACCTCGACGAGTGCCGCGAGGCCCACGTCGTCCCCGACGACGCGACGCTCGCCGAGCACCCGCACGGTGTGAAGCGGTGGGCCGTGGACCCCGACACGGCCAGGGCCCTGTGGCGGCTCAGCACGGACCTGGTGTCGTGACCCGACGGGCCCCGCGCCCGTCTCGGCCCGCCGCTGAGCGCGGCGGGGGGTTCTGTCCACCCCTCAGGGGGTGAGCTCGATCCGTTCCAGCCAGTCGGCGACCAGCGCCCGGCACGCCGCGGGGCGGTCGAGCAGCGCGTTGTGACCGGCGGTGTCCAGCACGGCGAACGTCGCCCGCGGGTACTGCTCGAGCTGCGCCAGCGGGTCGCGGTAACCGGTCATGTCGTCCTGCCGGCCGGTCACGACCAGCGAGGGACGGGCGAACACCGCCCGGGGTTCGACGGTGAGCGCGTAGTTCTGCTCGATCGCCTCGAGGGAACCGGGGTGCAGCCCCCGCACCCCGGCGAGCACGGACTCGGAGAACGCGGCGAAGTTCTCGGCCGTCTGCACCACCGAGACCTGCTCGTACTCCGCGCGGTCACCCGGGTCGAGACCGGCGAGGAGGTCGGGGTCGTGGACCAGCACCGGTCGCGGCGGCAGGTCGCGGCGGGTCCGGTCGGCGACCACCGCGGGGCAGAGCAGGCCCATCCCGAGGACCTGCGCGGCCCGGCGTTCCACCAGACCCCGGGTCAGCATCCCGCCCCAGGAGTTCCCCAGGACGGCGAACCGCCGGTCGCCGAGTTCGGCGCCCACGAACCCGTCGAGCTGGTCCAGCACGGCGTCACTGCCGTCGATCCCCGGGTGCCAGCGGTTCTCCCCCGATCCCGGGAGGTCGACGTACCAGCGTTCCCAGGTGCCGTCGAGGTGCGGGTCGGCGGTGAAGAGCTGTTCCAGCGGCAGCAGAGCCCGGTGGTCGACCCCCGCCCCGTGGATCAGCAGCAGCGGGGTTCCCCGTCCTTCGCGACGCGCCAGCACCCGGTCATGCTAGACCGTCGCGGTGACCCCCAACCGGCCCAGGAGTTCCGGCAGGACCTCCTGCAGCGCAGCGTCGACCTTCAGCGTGGCCTTCTCGTCACCCCGCGTCGGGCCGGCGGTGACGATCGCGACGGGCTGGGCGTTCTTCGCCGCGTGCAGCACGAACCGGTACCCGGACATGACGGCGAGGGAGGACCCGAGGACGAGCAGCACGCGGGCGGCGTCGAGGAGTTCGAAGGACCGCGCGACCCGGTCCTTGGGCACGGTCTCCCCGAAGAACACGACGTCCGCCTTGAGCGCGTCCTCGCCGCACCGGCGGCAGGCCACCGTGACGAAACCCTCGAGCTGGGCGTCGCTCAGGTCGGCGTCGCCGTCGGGGTTCAGCGCGTGCAGTTCCTCCACCCGGGCACCGAACCCCGGGTTCGCCTCCGCCAGCCGCACGGCGAGTTCCGCGCGGGCCGTGACCTCGGCGCAGTTCAGGCAGACCACCCGGTCGAGGTTCCCGTGCAGTTCCACGACCTCCCGCGTGCCGGCGGCCAGGTCGAGGCCGTCGACGTTCTGGGTGATCGTCCCGGTCACGAGACCCGCTCGTTCCAGGGCCGCGACGGCCCGGTGGGCCTCGTTGGGACGGGCGCGCCGGAAGTGCTCCCAGCCGACGTGGCTGCGTCCCCAGTAGCGACGACGGGCCTCGGCGGAACCCGTGAACTCCTGGTAGGTCATCGGCGTGTGCCGGGTCAGCGACCCGTTGGGGCCGCGGTAGTCGGGGATCCCGGAGCCGGTGGACATCCCGGCCCCCTCGAGGACGAGGACCCGCCCGTCGGCGAGCAGGTCGGCGAGCGGGGCGAGGTCGGTCACGCGACCATGCTGCCGCGCGTGTCCTCAGCGCGCAGGGTGAGGGTCGCCAGCAGCGCCGCGGCGACGACCAGCGCCACCACCACCCCGACCACGACGCCCCAGCCGCCGTCGGCGAACGCGAACCCGCCGAGCCAGCCGACGACGCTCGACCCGGCGTAGTAGGCGAAGGTGTAGAGCGCGGAGGCCTGGGCCCGGAACCGCGGGCGGGCACGCGCCCCGACCCAGCCGCTGGCGACGGCGTGCGCGGCGAAGAACCCGGCCGTGAGCAGCACCAGCCCCGCGACGACCACGACGATCGAGCTCGACAGCGTCAGCAGCGCCCCGAGCACGAACACGGCGGCAGAGCCGACGAGGACGCGCAACCGGCCCCGCCCCGCGAGGCGACCGGCGAGCGAGGAACTGGCCGTGCCGGCCAGGTAGACGACGAACAACAACCCGACGACGGCCTGGGACAGCGAGAACGGCGGTTCCAGCAGGCGGAAGCCGAGGTAGTTGTAGACCGTGACGAACGCCCCCATCAGCAGCAGGGCCTGGGCGTAGAGGACGAGCAGTCCCCGGTCGGAGAGCGCACCCCGCACCCGGACGGCCAGCGAGGGACCGGCCACGCGGGCGGTGCGCACGAAACCCCGCGAGCGCGGGACGACGAGGCAGAACAGGACCGTCGCGGCGACCCCGACGAACGCGACGGCGGCCACGCCCCACCGCCACCCGAGCACGTCGGCGACGCTGGAGGAGACGATCCGGCCGGTCAGCCCGCCGACGGAGTTCCCCGAGACGTAGGCCCCCGCGGCGAGCGCGACCTCACGGGCGTGGACCTCCTCGGCCAGGTAGGCCATGGCCACGGCGGGCAGTCCCCCGAGCGCGGCCCCCTGCAGCGCGCGCAGCACCAGCAGCGGAGCGAGACCGCCGGCCAGCGGGACGGCGAGCCCGAACAGGGTCGCGGCCACGATCGAGACGACCATGGCCGGCACCCGCCCGAGCCGGTCGGCGACGGCGCTCCAGCCGAGCACCGAGACCGCGAGCGCCCCCGTCGCGACGGAGACGCCGAGGGCGGAGCGGGACGCGTCGAGGTGGAGCCCGGTGGCCAGGGCGGGGAGGACGGCCTGCACGGAGTAGAGCTGGGCGAAGGTGGCGACCCCCGCGGCGAAGAGGGCGACGACGACGCGGCGGTACCCGGGGGTCCCGCGTTCGTGACCGGCCCACGGTTGCGTGTCGGGGCGGGTGCGGTCGTCGAGGCTCACCCCTCGACGGTAGGAACACGGCACCGATGCGTCCAATGCATGAAGCGGTGCGGACTCATGCACACTTCATGGGTGAAGGACGCACTCCACGAGCTGGTGGGCCCGCTGCAGGTGCTGGTGGCCGTCGCCGAGCACGAGCACGTCACCCGCGCCGCGCACGCCCTGGGCCTGCAGCAGCCGACCGTCAGCCGGACCCTCGCGCGGGTCCAGGACGCGGTCGGGGTCCCGCTCCTCGTGCCGGACGGGCGCGGGGTCCGCCTCACCGCCGCAGGTCGTGCACTGGCCGACGTGGCGGCGCGGGCGCTCGCCGACCTCGACCGCGGGATCCGGGCCGTCCGCGACGACGACTCCCCCACCACGGGCCGGATCGCGCTCGGCTTCCTGCACACCCTGGGGGCGGCCGCGGTCCCGGCGCTGGTGCGGGCGTTCCGCCAGGACCACCCCGGCGTCCGCTTCCAGCTGCACCAGGGTGCGGCGGGCGCGGTGCTCGACCAGCTCACGGTCGGCGAGGTCGACCTGGTGCTGACGTCACCGGTGCCGCGGCGACCCGGGTTGGCCTGCGCGGCCCTGGTGGACCAGCCGTTGGTCCTCGCGGTGCCGGGGGACCACCCGCTCGGGGTGCCCGGGCCGATCGCGCTGACCGCCGTGGCCGACGAGGAGTTCGTGCTCTTCGAACCGGGCTACGGCCTGCGCGAGACGGTGGAGGCGATGTTCGCGCAGGCCGGGATCGTGCCCCGGATCGCGTTCGAGGGCCAGGACGCGCACACCCTCCGGGGTCTGGTCGCCGCGGGACTGGGCGTCGCGGTGGTCCCGGCCGCCCACCCGGGAACCTCCGAGGCCTTCGTCGGGGTGGTGGAACGACCGCTGCAGGGACCGTCGTCGACCCGGACGCTGGGTCTGGTGTGGCGCGACGAACCCCTGCCGCGGGTGACGGCGGCGTTCCGCGACAGCGTGCTCGCGCGGCCGCACCTGCTCCTGCCCTAGCGGTCCCGACCCTCCCGGCGTCGGGACTGCGCGATGGTGATGACGCCCCCGCCGGCGGCACCGAAGGCGCCCCAGGCCCACAGGTCCTGTCCGCGGGCGAGCAGGACCAGCCCGACGACGACGAGGACCAGCAGCACGAGGTACTGGCCGAGGCGACGGCGGAAGCGTCGGTCCTGGTTCACGGGGATCTCCTGGCTGGGGAAGCGGTCCGACCGGGTGGTCGTGCTGCCAGTGTCCCAGCCGCGACGGGCCCGCTCAGCGACCGCCGCTGACGTCGATGGTCGTCCCGGTCACGTAGCTCGCGGCGTCGGAGAGCAACCAGACGACGGCCTCGGCGACCTCGCCCGGTTCCCCTCCCCGGCCGAGGGGGACGTTCTTCTGCAGCCGTTCGACGCGGCCGGGTTCGCCGGAACCGGCGTGGATGTCGGTGCGGATCAGTCCGGGCCGCACCCCGACGACGCGGATCCCGTCCTCGGCGACCTCCTGGGCGAGGCCGACGGTCAGGGTGTCGACGGCGCCCTTGGAGGCGGCGTAGTCGACGTACTCCCCGGCGCTGCCGAGGACCGCCGCGCGGGAGGAGACGTTGACGATGGTGCCGCCGCCGGTTCTGCTCATGCGTCGCACGGCCTCGCGGGCGCAGAGGAAGGCACCGACGACGTTAACCTCGAGCACCCGCCGGATCCGGTCCACGTCCATGTCGACGACCCGCGACTGCCGGCCGGTGATGCCGGCGTTGTTGACCAGACCGACGACGGGGCCGAGTTCCTCGGCCCGGTTGAACAGCCGCCGCACGTCGGACTCGATCGACACGTCGGCCTGCACCGCGAGGCTCTCGGTCCCGAGGTCGGCGGCGGAGGCGGCGATGACGTCCGCGGCCTCTCGGTGCGTGGAGTAGCTGAAGCACGTCCGGATCCCGCGGGCGGCGAGCGCCTGCACGACCGCCGCACCGATCCCGCGACTACCGCCTGTGACCACCACGGTTCCGTTCACGGACGCACCGTAGTGGGAACACCGCCGGTGTGGCGATCTTGTGAGGGTCAGGGAGCGAAGACCTCCGCCGTCCACAGGTGCAGCAGGGCGTAGCCCCGCCACGGCCGCCACGGCTCCGCCCGCGCCACGGCCGCCTTCGCGCTCATCCCGCCGAGCGCCCGCCGGAGCACGAGGTCACCGGAGAGGAAGGCGTCGGAGTCGCCGAAGACGCGCAGCGCGACGTAGTCCGCCGTCCACGGCCCGATGCCGGGCAGGGCGAGGAGTTCGGCGTGGGCCGCCGCCGCCCGGACCGGGTCGTGGGCCGCGGCCTCGAGGTCGAGACCGTCCGCGATCGCCGTCGCGAGGGCGTGCAGGGTGCGGGCCCGGGCGCCGGTGATCCCGGTGACGGCCTGGATCCCCTCGGCACCGGCCGCGGCCAGCGCCTGCGGTCCGGGGAAGGCGACCAGGGTGTCCACCGGTGTCCCGTACGCCGCGACGAGGCGCCCGGCGAACGTGCAGGCCGCGGCGAGGGAGACCTGCTGGCCGAGGACGGTGAGCACGGCCGTCTCGGCGCCGACGACGGCGCGCGGGAACCGCAGCCCGGGGCGGGCCGCGACGAGGGGCGCGAGGAGCGGGTCCGCGCCCAGCCACGCCTCGGCGCTGACGTGGTCCGCGTCGAGGTCCAGCCAGCGGCGGACGAGGGGGATCACCTCGTCGACGACGTCACCCGGAGCGTCCAGGACGACCGTCGCGCACCGCGGCGACGTGCCGAGGTCGATCCGGACCTCCACCGGACCGCGACGGGTCGGGACCACCCGTTCGTGCACCCCGTCGAGGTGCCGCTCGGCCCCGGGGACGACGTGGGCGCGCAGGAACCGGCGCAGCGGATCGGCCGCCAGGCCGCCGGGGACCTCCAGGAGCCGCTGGACGACCGCAGGTCTCACGTCGGTTCCGGGGTGAACACGGGCGGGTCGGCGGGGGCCAGGTCGGGGTCGTCGTCGCGGAACGTCCGGATCCGCCCGACCGGGGTGTGCGGGCCCTCGAACCGGACGGTCACCCGGCCCGCGCCGGAACCCTGCACCCAGCCGGCGCCGAACCCGGTGTGCGTCACGTCCTGCCCAGGGCGCCACCCCGTCGCGGCGGGCGGGCCGTAGGGGTGCGCCGAACCGCCCTCCGCGACGCCCTCCGCGACGCCCTCCGCGACGCCCTCCGGCTCGTCCTCGTCGGGCAGGGTTTCCGGGTCCTCCTCGATCTCGGCGAGCAGGTCGATCTGGCTGTACTCGGAGAGCCCCGAGACCCCCACGCCCAGCAGGCGCACCCCGTCGGCGACGTCGATCGCGTCGAGGAGTTCGGTGGCGTGGTGGCTGATCTCCTTCGCGGAACTGCTCGCGTGCGGCAGGGTCCGGGAGCGGTTCAGGGTGCTGAAGTCGTAGCGGCGGACCTTGATCGTGATGGTCCGCCCCGACACCCCCGACGTCGCCAGCCGGGCCGCGACCCGGTCGGCCATCCGCCGGATCCGCTCGTCGAGGTCCGCCCGGTCGGTGAGGTCGACCGCGAACGTCTCCTCCGCCGAGACCGACTTCGCCTCGCGTTCGGAGACCACGGGCCGAGGGTCGATGCCGCGGGCGAAGGCGAGCAACCCGCTGCCGTGCGCCTTCCCCAGCATCCGGACCAGTTCCCCCTCGTCCGCGGCGGCGAGGTCCCCGATGGTCTTCAACCCCGACCGGATCAGCCGGTCCCCCGTCACCGCACCGACGCCGGGGATCTTCCGCACGCTCATCGGCGCCAGCAGCGCCTCCTGCTCGGCCGGCGGCACGACGACGAGGGCGTCGGGTTTGCGCAGGTCCGAGGCGATCTTGGCCACGAGCTTGCTGGCCCCCACCCCGACCGAGACGGTCAGGCCGGTGCGGTGGCGGACGTCGGCCCGGAAACGTTCCGCGATGTCGGTGACCGCGGCGACGTCGAGGCCCTCGTGGACGGCCGAGAGGTCGACGAACGCCTCGTCGAAGGACAACGGCTCGACGAGCGGGGACAGCGCGTGCGCGAGCTCCATGACCTGGTGCGAGACCGTCCTGTACGCCTCGAAGCGACCCGCGAGGTAGGCGGCGTTCGGGCAGAGCCGCCGTGCGCGCGCCGTCGGCATCGCCGACCCGATCCCGAAGACCCGGGCCTCGTAGCTGGCCGTGGCCACGACACCGCGGCCACCGGTGCCACCCACGACGACGGGCTTGCCGCGCAGCGAGGGCTTGTCGCGCTGCTCGACGGCGGCGAAGAACGCGTCGAGGTCGAGGTGCATGACGCCGGGCCGGGTCGGGTCGGGACGGCCACCCCGCAGCGGTACCCGCTCCCCCACCTCCGCACTCACCCCCCGAGTCTGCCTCCTGGTTCCGACACCGCCCTCCGGAACGGCCGGGGAGGACCGTAGGCTCCGACGGTGCTGGACCTGTCGACGCCGCAGTTGATCCCCCTCTACCTGGCGGCCCTGGTGATCGGGATCTCGAAGACCTCCATCGGGGGTGCGGGCACCATCGCGGTGGCGATCTTCGCCGCGGTCCTCCCGGCGAAGGAGTCGACCGGGATCATCCTGCCGCTGCTGATCCTCGGCGACGTGTTCGCCATCTCGATCTACCGCCGGCACGCCGACTGGGGGTTGCTGGTCCGCCTCTTCCCCTACGTCGCGCTCGGCGTCGTCGCCGGGGCGGGTTTCGTCCGCGTGGTCGACGACACGGTCATGCGCCGTTCGATCGGCGTGCTGCTGATCCTCCTTGTCGCGATCCACCTGCTGCGCCAGCACCGGTTGCGCAAGCAGGAGGCGGTCGTGCCGATGACCGTCCGCGGCCGCCGGCTCACGTCCCTGGGTTTCGGTTTCCTCGCGGGGTTCACCACGATGGTCGCCAACGCCGGCGGTCCACCGATGTCGATCTACCTGTTCACCATGGGGCTCGGTGTGATGTCGTTCCTCGGCACCGGCGCCTGGTTCTTCTTCATCGTGAACTGCTTCAAGGTGCCGTTCAGCATCGGCCTGGGCCTGCTCAGCCTGGACTCGTTGCAGCTCGACCTCCGCCTCGCGCCCGCCGTGGTGGTGGGGACGCTGATCGGCTGGTGGATCGCGAAGCGGCTGGACCAGAAGAAGTTCGAGAGCTGGGTGCTCGGCGCCTCGGTCGTCTCGGGTCTCAACCTGTTGCGCTGAGCTCACGATGTGACGCGTGACTGCGGCAGTTGCCCACGCTTCGTGATGGACACCCCGGCCCAGGTCGGGTGAGTTTCGGTGCACCGGCGGGATTGACGAGCACACGGTGCAGGTCGCGAAACCCTCGTCGGACTCGGGCGGAGGTTCAACGGGTGAGCGATCGCACCTCCTTCCGCCACGGGCATAGCACCCACCTCACCCCCGCGGCGATCTCGCACCGGTGTGACGGGAGCGGTCCGGTACGAGATCGCGGAGGGGATGGTCGCCGAGGCCGGGGGCGGTCGTCAGTGCTCGCCCGCCGGGCCGGTGGGCAGCGCGGCGCCCCGGGCGAGGGTGAGGGTGGTGGACCGGCCCGCGAGGTACGGCAGCAGGACGACGCGTCCGCCCCAGCTCCGCACCAGCGGCGCCTCGAGCAGTTCCGCCCCGCCGTAGTCACCGCCCTTGGCCCACACGTCGGGCTGCAGCGCGGCGAGGGCCTCCCTGGGGTCGTCCTCGTCGAAGACCACCACGGCGTCGACGCAGTCCAGCGCCGCGATGACCCGGGCACGGTCGACCTGGTCGTTGACCGGGCGCCCGGGGCCCTTGAGTCGCCGCACGGAGGCGTCGGAGTTCAGCAGGACGACGAGGGTGTCGCCGAGCCGCCGGGCCGCCTCCAGGCAGGCGACGTGCCCGGCGTGCAGGACGTCGAAGCACCCGCCGGTGGCCACGACGGTCCCGCCCGCGGCCCTCACCCGCGCGACGGCGTCCGCCGACCCACCCGCCACGGGCGCCGGGTCGGCGGGGGGCTGGTGCTGGGCGGCCCGCCAGCCGGCGGCGCCCCCTGCCGCGACCCACGCCGAGGCGTCCTGGACCGCCGTGACCACGGCCTCCGACGGCAACCGCCCCGCGGCCAGCGACAGGGCCGCCGAGGCCGCGAACCGGTCGCCGGCGCCACAGGGATCACCGACGGCGACGACGGGCGCGGGGACGAACATCGCCTCGGTGCCCGGCGCCGCGAGCCACGCACCCTGCGCACCCGTGGTGACGACGACGCCCTGCACACCCCACCGGGTGGCGAGGTGCTCGGCCAGCCCGTCGGGCGCGGTCGGGGCGGGCGACCCGGCTGCGGCCTTCGCCTCGGAGAGGTTCGGGGAGACGAGCGCGCAGCCCGGGACGGGGTTGCCGCCGCGGGGGTGCGGGTCCCAGACCACCGGCACCCGGCGGGCGGCCTCGGTGAGGGCCGCGCGGACGGCGGGGTCGTGGGTCGTGCCGGCGCCGTAGTCGCTGACCAGCACGACGTCCGCGGTCGCGAGCACGGCGGCCAGGGCGCCGGCGTCGACCGCCTCGGGGGTACCCGGACCGCCCTCGTCGAGGCGGACGAGGGACTGCCCCGCGACCCGCACACGGGTCTTGGTGCGGGTTCCACCGCGGTGACCGAGCCCGACGACGGTGACGGGGTGCGCTGCGTCCTCCAGACCGGCTCGCAGGCGTCGGCCGGCGTCGTCGTCGGACAGCGGGGTCACCAGCGTCGTGGTGGTCCCGGCGACGCCGGCGCCCCCCGCGGCCACGAGCAGGGCCGTCAACCCGGCCCCGCCGGGGCTCTCCTGACGGTCGGTGAGGTCGACGACGGGGACGGGGGCGTCGGGGGCGATGCGGTCGCTGTGGCCCAGGAGGTCGACGTCGAGCACGCTGTCGCCGACGACGACCACGTGCCGGGTTCCCGAACCCCGGGCCTTTTCGTGCCGGACCCCCTCGTGCCGAAGCGAGGAGACGGCCGCCTCGACGGTGCGGGCCGCGGACGAGGCGTTCGAGGACGGGGCCGGGCTCGACACGGCGGTGCCGGAGGTGGGGAGCGCGAGGGCCGTCTCCCCCCGCAGGTGCGCGTCCACGGCGGCGCACAGCGCGTGCAGGGCGATGAGGTGACCCTCCTGGACGGCCGAGGTGGACGAGCCCTCGACCCCGACGAACACCGTCTCGTCGGCCACCTCGGACAGCGCGCTGCGACCGGGGCCGGTCATGGCCAGGACGAGCAGTCCGCACCGGCGTCCCCGCTCGGCGGCGGCGACGACGTTGGCGCTCCTGCCGGAGGTCGACAGCAGCACCAGGACGTCACCGGGGCGGCCGTGGGCCTCGACCTGGCGGGCGAAGACCTCCTCGCCGCCGTAGTCGTTGCCGATGGCGGTGGTGCTGGAGGTGTCGGCGTGCAGGGCGATCGCCGACAGCGGTCGCCGCTCGCCCTCGAAGCGGCCCACGAGTTCGGCGGTGAGGTGCTGGGCTTCGGCGGCGCTGCCGCCGTTGCCGGCGGCGAGCAGGCGGCCGCCGCGGGCGTAGACGTCGACGAGCCGCGCCGCCCAGCCGTCGAGGACCTCACCCTGGGCGACGAGGCTGGTCATGGCCTCGGCGACCTGCGGTCGGTGCCGGGCGAGCCACTGCACCGCGGGACGGTCCTGCGTCGGGTCGGTCATCGGTGCTCCTGGGTGCTCGAGGAAGGGGGCTGCTGCTCGTGCGCTCGTCTCACAGCGCCTGCTCCGCACCGGGCCGGACGTCGCCCTGCGGGGGCAGCGGTGCCGACGGCGGAGGAACGGGGACCTTGCCGGTGGCCAGGGCCTCGACGGCGTCGAGCACCTCCTGGGGGGCGACGTCGAGGCACGGGTGCCCGGCGACGGGACAGACCTGTGCCCGGGTGAGGCGGCAGGGGGCGGAGAGGTCACCGAGCACGACCACGGGGACCCCGAACGGCACCCAGCGCTCCACCGGCATCACGGCGGAGAACCAGCTCGCGACGGGAGTCCCGACGGCGGCGGCGAGGTGCGCGGGGCCGGTGTTGCCGACGAGGACGACGGCGGCGGCCTCCAGGAGCGTCGCGAGCTGCCCGAACGAGGTCCGCCCGGCGGCGTCGACGACCCGGGGGCGTCCGGCGCTGACCCGGGCGGCGAGGTCCACCTCGCCGGGCCCACCGGTGACCACGACCCGCCAGCCCGCGGCGTCCAGGGCCGCCACGGCGGCGGCGGCGACCGCCGGGTCGGGGGCCCGGGCCGGCACGGACGCGCCGGGGTGGACGACGACGACGCGGCCGGCGGCGAGGTCGTCACCGAGTTCGGCGAGCAGGTCCGCCGGCAGCTCCGGCAGCGGGTGCCGCAGCGCCATCCGGGGGTCGGCGGGGATGGCCCGCCCGGAGGTGACGACCAGGCCCAGGCTCGCGACGACCTCGTGCTCCCCGCCGGTCCCGTCGGGGTTGCCGGGACGGCGGTGCCGGACGTCGAGGAGGCTGCCCGGGTAGTCGTCGGTGGCCGCGACCACCCGGGGGACCCCCGCGAGGCGGGCGATCAGGGCCATCGGCATCGCGCTCTGGTGGTACGAGGTGAAGACGACCACCTCGTCGTAGCGCCCGGCCCGGACGGTCTCGACGAGCGCGAGCAGCGGCTCGGCGTCCGGGGCGGGCGGGTGGTAACCGGACCACGGGACGTCGGCGACGAGGACCTCGTCCACCCCCGGCAGCAGCCGGGCCGCGCCCGCTCCGGGGGGCGCGGCGAGCAGGTCGACGCGCGAGGCCTCGACCCCGTCCGGTCCGTACCGCAGGGCGGCGATCGCCGGCCCCGTCATCAGCACGTCGCCGTCGCTGTCGAGCCGCGTGGCGAGGATCCGCGGGCCGGTCACCCGGCGGCCAGCGGGTTCGCGAGCACGGGGTTCGCGAGCACGGGGTTGAGCAGGAGGTCGAGCGCGGCGGTGAGGTCGGCGGCCTGCGGGCCCGGGACCAGCACGGACCGGGCCCCGGCGGCCTCGGCGGCCTCGGCGTCGGTGGGCGAGTCACCGACGACGGCGACCTCGTCGGGCCGCAGGCCGAGCGCGGCGGCGGCGTCCAGGACGAGACCGGGCGCGGGTTTGCGGCAACGGCAGGCGTCGGTGGGGGTGTGCGGGCAGGTGCGGACGACGTCGACCCCGCCGATCTGGCGCACCACCTCTGCGGTGACGGCGTCGGCCTGTTCGCGGGTGATGAACCCGCGGCCGACCCCGGACTGGTTGGTGACGATTCCGGTGCGCAGTCCCGTTGAACGCAGCCGGGCGAAGACCTCGACCGCCCCGTCGACGAGGCGGACCTGCTGGGGATCACCGTTGTACGGGACGTCGTGGACGACGGTCCCGTCTCGGTCGAAGAGGACGGCGCGCAGACCGGCCCTGCCGTCGGGGTTCATCACATGGAGTTTGTAGTCGAGAGGAGCGACGAATGCACGGCGGGCGGGCAGGGTGGAGTGAGACGTGTGCCACCTTCGGCGTCCTCGCCGAGCCGCTCCGGCCCGCGGGGGGTTAGGTTCCCCGAGCCACCCGGGCCGATCGTCCGCCCGGTCGAAGTCCGCACACGTCAGGAGTCGTCGATGAACGTCCCCTTGGCTCTCTACCCCCGTCGCAGCACTTCAACCGACGACGGGACGGAAATCTGGAACTGGGCCCGCAACGCCACCATCGCGCCGTCGACGGCCGTCGTGTCGCCGACCACCGAGGCCGAACTCCGCGAGGCGATCACCTCGAGCGCGGGCCGGTTGAGGTTGACCGGGTCCCGGATGTCCGCCGGCCGGATGCTGGAACTCGCCGCGAGCGGCGACCGGCTCATCGACACCAGCGGCCTGCGCGGCCTGCTGGGCACCGACGAGGACAGCGCCACGTTCGCCGGCGGGACGTCGCTGCAGGAGATCTACGGCGTGCTGACGTCGATGGGCCGGATGCTGCCCTCCTCCCCCGGCGTCATCGCCTCCCAGACCCTGGCGGGCGCCCTGGCGACGGGGACGCACGGGCAGGGCCTGCGCCAGTCGTCCATCGGTGACGCGGTGCTGAGCGTGCGGATGGTGCTCGCCGACGGCTCCGTCGCCGAGTTCGACCGCGACCACCCCTCGTTCCCCGCCGTCCAGCTCGGCCTCGGGGTCCTCGGCGCGGTCAGCGCGGTCACGCTGCGCACCGTTCCGTCGCTCGTCTACACCTGCGTCAAGGACGCGGTCAGCGCCGACGGCCTGGAGACGCAGCTGCTGACGTGGAACCGCGACCACGCCATGAGCAAGGCGTGGTGGTTCCCGGACGAGAACCTCGTCCACGTGTGGACGGCGCAGGAGGCCGACGAGGAGGAGCTGCGCGAGTACCACGCGGGCGGTGGGCGCCTCATCGAGCGCGAGACGACCAGCGACGCCATGAACCGGACGATCGACGCGGCCCTGTCGACCATGCGCGGCGACACCGGCCTGGCCGACGCCGACAGCAAGCCGTACCGCACGGTGAACCGCTTCAAGGACTTCTCCGACGTGACCGGTGACGTGTACCAGGTGTTCTGCCGGGGCATCGCGACCCCGCAGATCAACGTGGAGATCGGTGTTCCGCTGCACCGTGCCGGTGAGGTCATCGCCGTTCTGAAGGAGTGGCACGCGCGGACCCGTCCGCACATGCACTACCCGATCATCCTGCGCTGCACCGGACCCTCGACCGCGTGGCTCAGCCCGTCGCAGGGGCAGGAGACGGTGTACTTCGGTTTCGTCGTCTACTACGCCGAGGACGGAACCCTGTCCGAGGGGGGCATGGACTTCCTCCGCGCGGTGGAGGAGGTGCTGGCCACCGAGGGTGGGCGTCCGCACTGGGGCAAGTACTTCGAGCAGCCGCTCTACGACTGGCGTTCGCTGTACCCACGGTGGGACGACTTCCGCCAGGTGCGCGACGAGCTCGACCCGAAGCACCGCTTCGCCAACGCGTTCGCCGACGGCCTGCTCGACTGACCTGCGCTCGACCCGGGTCCGACCGAGGGCTCCTCGACCACGTCCCGACCAGGACCGACCGATCCAGCACCACACAGATCCCGCACCACACAGATCCAGCACCGAACAGGGAGTGCATCGATGAAGGCGTGGGCCACGCTGCTGACGCAGCCGGAGTACCTGGTGGGCGTGCAGGTCCTGCACGCCTCGTTGCGACGTTCGGGAACCCGGTACCCGCTCGTGGTGATGGTGACCCCGAACATCGACGACCCCAGTCGGCAACGACTCGTCGACGACGGTTGCCTCGTCCGTGAACTCCCGCCGTTGCGGCCCGACAGCCGCCTCGAGGCGCGCTACGCCAACGCCCGGTTCGCGGAGGTGTGGACGAAGCTCGGCGCCTGGGACCTGGTCGAGTTCGAGCGCCTCGTCGTGCTGGACGCCGACATGCTCGTCGTGGCCGGCATGGACGAACTCTTCGACCTCGACCTCCCCGACGGCGGGGTCGCCGCCTGCCACGCCTGCCGGTGCAACCCCAACCGGATCGCCAGCTACCCCGCGTCGTGGACCCCGCAGAACTGCTTCTACACGCACTGCCGCGGCATCGACCACACCGAGGAACCCGACGAGGTCGACAACTACTTCAACGGCGGGTTCCTCGTCATCGAACCCGACCACGAGGCGTTCACGTCGATGCTGACCCGCCTCAGCGGGCTGACGGACCTCACGCAGTACCAGTTCGCCGAGCAGGACTTCCTCAACGAGTTCTTCGCCGGCCGTTGGCGCCCCATGCCCTACGTCTACAACGCCCTCAAGACCCTCCCCCACCAGCACCCCACGCTGTGGAACCTCGACGAGGTGAAGAACATCCACTACATCATCGACAAGCCGTGGGAGGGCCGGACGGAACCCGGCAGCCGCTACCACGAGCTGCACGAGATGTGGTGGACGGTGGCCGAGCAGGACGTGCTGGTCAGCCCACCGAAACCCTGACCCGAGCCGGGCTCCTCGCCCGAGGAGGAGACCGGGATCGCCGCGGGTTGGTGGTCGGTGGGTCGGGGGCAGGTGCGCAGGTAGTTTGTCCGGGTGACACGACTGGCGGCGCGCGACGTCGGGACCTGGCGGCTGGTGGCGCAACGGGTCGTCCCGGTGCTCGCGTCGGCGACCGCCGTGGTCGAGCACCTGGCCGCCGTCCAGGCCCAGGACCTGCGCGGCGCCGCGACCGCCGTCGCGATTCGGACGCCGGCCAGGACCACGGCCGACCTGGCGCGGGCGCTGGACGCGGGCGAGGTCGTGCGGTCCTGGCCGATGCGCGGCACCCTGCACCTGATCGCCGCGGCGGACCTGTTCTGGGTCCTCGAGCTGTGCGCGGCTCGGACGGTCACCGCGACGAGACGTCGTCGCGCGGACCTGGGGATCGCCGACGCCGACCTCGAGACCGCGCACCGCGTGGCCGCGGAGTTCCTGGCGGGAACGGGCCGGTCCACCCGGGCCGACCTCCTCACCGAGTTCGCACAGCACGGCCAGGCGACGACGGGCGGTCGCGGCTACCACCTGCTCCTCCACCTCTGCCTGCTCGGCGTCCTCTGCCAGGGACCGCTGGCCGGTCGTGAACAGACGTTCGTGCTCGCCGGGGACTGGGTGCGGGCTCGGCGGACGCCGGAGGACCCGCTGGCGGAGTGGACGCGTCGCTACCTGCGTTCCCACGGGCCCGCGACCCCGGCGGACCTGGCCGCCTGGACGGGACTGCCGCTCGGCACCGCCCGGCGGGGTTTCGCCGCCGTCCACGACGAGTTCGAGGCGGTCCTGGTCGACGACGTCGAGCACCTCGTCCACCCCGAGGTCCCGGAACTGCTCACCACCCACCGCCGGGCCGTGCGCGACCTGCACCTGCTGCCCGGGTTCGACGAGTTCCTGCTCGGCTACGCCGACCGCTCGCACGTCCTGGCCCCCCGGCACGCCGAGCGGGTGACCCCCGGCGGGAACGGGATCTTCCGCGGGACGGTGGTCGTGGCGGGGAACGTCGTCGGGACCTTCACCCGGGCCGGGACGGAGCTCGACGTGGAACTGTTCGCCGAGCTCGCCGCGTCCCCCGCGAAGGTCCTGGCCCGACGTCGCGCGAGGTTCCCGTCGGGCCGGCTGGACTCCGCCACGCCCTGACGACGCGCGAGGAAGCGGTGAGCGGGGCAGCTTCCGCCCCGCTCACCGCTTCCGGTGGCTGTCCGCTCCAGAGGTGCTCACCCGCCCGAGCGCCACCCGGACCGGTCGGTCCAGGTGGATCCAGTCACATCGGGTGACTGGTGGCCACGGGCTACTACATCGGCACCTTCCACTGATTTCTGAGCCGTCTTCGGAACCGGGTGCCGCAGTCGTCCTGGACGGCGGTACCTCGTTTCGGGGACGCGGTTCCCTAGGAGCGGGGCAGGGTGAAGGTCCCGACCAGGTCGTTCAGTTCGACCGCGGCGCGCGAGACCTCACCCGCCGTGGTGGCGGTGTGCGAGGCCCCCGACGTGGTCTGGTCGGAGGCGGCCGCGATCCCGGAGATGTTGCGGGAGATCTCCTGGGTGCCGGAGGACACCTCGGTGACGTTGCGGACCATCTCCGAGGTGGTGGCCGACTGCTCCTCCACCGCCGCCGCGATCGTGGACTGCAACCCGTCGATGCGGGCGATGACCTCGGTGATCTCGCTGATCGCCGCGGCCGCCGCGGCCGCGTCGGACTGGGTGGAACCCACCTTGGCCACGATCTCCTCCGTCGCCCGGGCCGTCTGCTGCGCGAGTTCCTTGACCTCGCCGGCGACGACGGCGAAACCCTTGCCCATCTCCCCCGCGCGAGCCGCTTCGATCGTCGCGTTCAGGGCCAGCAGGTTCGTCTGCTCGGCGATGGAGGTGATGAGCTTCACGACCTCCCCGATCTCGCGGGAGGAGGCGGAGAGGCGGTCCAGGGTGTCCCCGGCCGCCCCCGCCGCCGCGACCGCGGACGCCGCGGTCATGGAGGCTTCGGCGGTCGAGGTCGCGATCTCGCGGATGGCGGCGGACATCTCGTCCCCGGCGGCGGCGACGGTCCCGATGTTGGCCGAGATCTCCTCGGTGGCGGCGGAGACGACCTGGGCCTGGCTGGAGGACTCCTCGGCCCCGGAGGAGAGCTGGGTGGCGACGCTGGTGAGCTCCTCGCTGGAGGCGGCCAGCGTGGTGGCGTTGCCGGCGATGCGGCGCACGGTGTCGGTGAGACGGTCCATGGTCGCGTCGAGGGCGCTGGCGAGCTGACCGACCTCGTCGCGGGTGGTGATGCCGACGCGCTGGTCGAGGCGACCGGTGGCCAGGCCCTGCACCACGCTCAGGGTGGCGGCCAGGGGGCGGGCGATGCTGCGGGCCACGACGACGGCCACCACGACGGCCACCACGAGGGCGGCGGCGCCGATGGTCAGCAGGAGGGTGACGGCGCCGTGGTAGTCCGAGGAGCCCTTCGTGGCCATGTCCTTGGCGGCCTGCTTCTCCAGGCCGCTGACCTTGTCGAGCTGAGCGAACGCCTCCTTGGTGATGGGGGTGGTCGTGCTCGCGCGGTAGGTGATGAAGGAGGCGACGTCACCGGCCTTGGCGTAGGTGATCAGCTGCTGGCGCGCGTCCCGGTACTTGGCCACGAGGGCCTCGATCTGGGCCCGCTCGGTGGCGGGGGCAGCCGGCGAGGACGCCAGGTAGGCCTTCCACGCCTCGTCGTAGACGGCGTCGTCCGCGGTGAGCTGCTGCAACTGCTTGTCGACGTCGGCGGGGTTCTGGGCCAGGGCGGCGTTGGCGAGGTCCTGGCGCAGCGTCGCGTAGGAGAACTTGACCGTGGCGATGGTGTCGACCGAGGCGATGCCGCTGCTCGACATCGTGGCGAGGTTGGCCTGGGAGGTGCCTAGGCGGGAGATGCCGAGGGCGACCACGGCAGCGAGGAGGAGGCAGACGACGCCGAACCCGGCGAAGAGCTTGGGGGCGACTCTCAGGTCGCGCAGGTGGGTGAGCACTCTCACCCCATCGACGGTTTTGTAGAAACTCTTGACCTGTGGTGTAGAAGTCCGGCGACCCCGCTCGGGCGATCGTCGTCAGCTCACGACCGCGGGAGCTCACGACCCGCGGCACGAGGCGCCCGTGGGCTCGCGTCGGCGCGCAGGACGTCGATCAGCGCCGCTTCCGGTCGCGGCGGGCTGTAGAGGTAGCCCTGGACGGTGTCGCACCCGTAGCGACGCAGCAGGTCGGCCTGCTGGGGAGTCTCCACTCCCTCGGCGACCACGGTCAGGCCCAGCGCCGCGCCGATGCTCAGGACCGCGCGCACGACCGCGTCGCAGCTGGGGTCACGGCCCAGTCCGGCGACGAAGGTCAGGTCGACCTTCAGGACGTCGACCGGCAGTTCGGTCAGGCGCGCCAGGCTGGAGTACCCGGTCCCGAGGTCGTCGATGGCGATGCGCACCCCCTCGGCACGCAGGGCCTGCAGGTCCTTGAGCAGGGAGTGGGTGATCGTGGGCATGGTGGTCTCGGTGAGTTCCAGGACCAGGCGGTGGGCCGGCAGGCCGTGGCGGGTCAGCGCGTTGCGGACGTCGGAGCTGAAGGTGGCCGCTTCCAGCTGACGACCGGAGACGTTGACGTGCACCGCGGGTGCGGCGGGGCCCAGGAGCTCGTTCCAGGCGGCGGCCATCCGGCAGGACTCCTCCAGCACCCGCTGGCCCAGGGTCAGCATCAGCGGGCTGGCTTCGGCGACGTCGAGGAACTCCGCGGGGGAGAGCAGACCGCGGGTGGGGTGCCGCCAGCGCAGCAGGGTCTCCACCGCCACCGGGTAGCCGGTGGCGAGGTCGAGGACCGGCTGACCGTGCAGGACGAACTCGTCACGCTCCAGCCCGGAACGCAGCTGGGGCAGCAGACGAGCGGCCCGACTGCCGGCGGCCTCGGCGTCCTCGCGGTGGGTGTAGGCGCGGTTCTTGCCGGCGCGCTTGGCCTCGTACATGGCGGTGTCGGCGAGGGCCAGGGCCTGCTCCGCCGCGCTCCACGCCTCGTTGACGCTGCTGCCCGTCCCCGCGGTTCCGATGCGCGTTCCGGTGCCGGTGAGGGTGGCCAGGTGGGTGCCGATGCTGACCCCGACGGTGAAGGTGCCGGCGGTGACGGTGACCGGTTCGCGCAGGGAGGCCAGCAGCCGCTGGGCGACGACGTCCAGGTCGGCGACCTCGCTGATGTCGGCGCAGACGACGGCGAACTCGTCCCCGCCCAGGCGGGCGAGGGTGTCACCGGGACGCAGGCAGTCGGTGAAGCGCTCGGCGACGACGCGCAGGAGGTCGTCACCGGCGGCGTGCCCGGCGGAGTCGTTGACGGCCTTGAACCCGTCGAGGTCGCAGAAGAAGACACCGACCCCCATCCGGCGGCGCCCGGCCGCGGCCAGGGCGTGCTCGAGGCGGTCGTGCAGCAGGGTGCGGTTGGGCAACCCGGTCAGCCCGTCGTGCAGCGCCTGGTGGCGCAGCTCCTGCTCGGCGGCCTTGCGGGCGGTGACGTCCTCGATGAGACACAGCAGCTGCGGTTCGGCGTCGGCGGCTCGACCCGGGCCGTCGGTCGACTGGACGCTCATGGCGGTGGTGCTCATGGCGGTGGCGGTGAGCAGTCCCCAGCGGGTGCTCCCGTCGGCGTGGCGGTAGCGCTGTTCCACCTGCCCGTGGGTGAGCTCACCCAGGAGGAAGGGGGCGAAGCCCAGCAGGCTCTCCTCACGCTCCTCCGGGTGGACCAGGTCGTGGACATCGCGGGTCAGCAGCTGCGCGGCGCTCAGGCCGGTGAAGTCGCTCAGGGTGGCGTTGACCTGCAGGATGCGCCCGGCGTCGGTCTCGCCGAGGCCGACGATCACCATGCCGATGGGCGCGGTGTCGAACGCGAGCCGGAAGCGCTGCTCGGACTCCGCCAGACGCCGGCGGTCGGTGCGCTGAGCGGTGATGTCCTCGACGTGGGTGACGAAGTAGAGGGGCTCGTCGTCGATCCCGCGGATCAGGGAGATGTCCACCGCTCCCCACACCGTGGACCCGTCGGCGCGCACGTAGCGCTTCTCGAAGTGCGCGCTGGGGATGACGCCGTCGCGGACCTGCTGCAGCCACCGCCGGGAGACGGCCAGGTCCTCGGGGTGGGTGACGTCGGCGGAGGTCAGGTGCTGCAACTCCTTGGCGGAGTAGCCGAGCATCGTGCAGGCCGCGGGGTTGGCGCTGAGCAGGTAGCCCGCCTCCTCCCCGGTCAGAGCGGTGATCAGCACCCCGGTGGGGGCGTGGGTGAAGGCCAGGCTGAAGCGCTGCTCCGCCTCGCGCAGCGCCGCTTCCGCCCGACGGCGCTCGGAGACGTCGCGCGCGGCGACGGAGGCGCCGACGACCGTGCCGCCGGCGTCGAGCACGGGGGAGACGGTGATGGAGACGTCGAGGGTGTGGCCCTCGCGGTGGTGCCCGACCGCGTCGGCGGGGGCGGTGGAACCGACGCGCTGACCCGCGGCGACCTGAGCGAGCCAGCCCGCCAGCCGGGTCACGTCGGCGGGGGCGGCGATGGGGTGCAGGTCGCCGCCGATCACCTGCTCGGCGGTGTAGCCGTAGAGGGCTTCCGCGGCGGCGTTCCAGGACGTGATGCGCCCGCTCAGGTCCAGGGAGACGATCGCGTCGCGGGCGCCGGCGACGATCCCGGCCAGGGAACGGGTTTCCTGCTCCAGGCGGCGTCGTTCGGTCACGTCGCGCAGCGCGGCGTACATGCGGCGCTGACCTCCGACCTCGATCGGGGTCAGGGTGAGCTCCACGATCAGCGCAGCGCCGTCGCGGCGGTGGGCGGGCACCTCCACGCTGGCCCCCAGGGTCTGGGTCCCGGTGCGCAGGAAGCGCTCGAACCCGGCGTGGTGGGCCGCAGCCATCGCCGGCGGCAGGATCGTCTCCGCCAGGGTCCGCCCGAGGGCTTCGTGGGCCGGCCAGCCGAACAGGGTCTCCGCGGCGGCGTTCCAGGAGGTGATCCGCTGGTCCTCGTCCACGGCGAGAAAGGCGTCGCTGGTCGCGGCCAGGACCAGGCGCAGTTCGGCGTCGCGGGCGGCGAGGTGCTGGATCTGGGCGGCGTGCCGACGTGCGTCCACCGCCTGCTGACGTGCCTCCTCGGCGTAGCCCTCGGCGAGGCGGGCCTGGCGGCGGCGCTCGAAGAGAGCCACCACGACCTCCCCCAGCCCCGCCAACGCCTCCAGCTGCGCCGGGGTGAGTTCCCCGGGCTGGTCGTCGAAGACGCAGAGGGTGCCCAGGGGGTGGCCGGTGGGGGTGATCAGGGGGGCGGCGGCGTAGTGGCGGATCCAGGACAGGCGCCCGTCGACGTGGGGGTTGGCGCGGTAGCGCTCGTCGAGACGGGCGTCGGGCAGGTGCACGACCTCACCGGCCAGGAAGTGCTGCGCGCACATCGAGGCCTCGCGCGGGGCGTCGGCGGCCTCGAACCCGACCGTGGTGAGCTGGTGCTGGCGGTGGTCGTCGATGAGGTTGAGGGTGGCGTTGGGCAGCCCGGTCACCATCGCCGCGGCGCGCACGACGTGGTCGAGCTCGACGTCGGAGGGAGCGTCCAGGACGTCGTAGCCGAACAGTGCGGCCAGGCGCTGGGCCTCACCCGCGTGCCCGCCCGGTCGAGGCGGACCGGCCGGACTCGTCGGGGGCGTCACCGCGCCGGTATCGGCAGGAACGTGCCCCACCTTGAGGCCTGGTGCCGGCCCTCTCGCACCGGGGAGCAGGTCCCGGATCCGGTGCCGACGCCGGAACCACGGGTGCCCGTGTGCTCGGGGTCACCGGCCGTCGATCGAACGCCGCGGTTCCGGACGCCGTTCCGAACAGCATGAGAACCCTTCGCACAGCACTGTTCACCACGGGTGCCGCGATCGCTGTGCTGATCTCAGGGTGCAGCTCCACCGACGCACCGGCGGCTCAGCCGTCCTCCACCACCACGTCCTCGACGCCCACCGCCGACCAGCCGGACCGGGCCGACCGGGCGACGGAGGACACCGACCTGGCCGTCGTGAAGCAGATCTTCGCGACCGCCCCGCCCGGTCTGCAGCCCGGTCAGCAGGCCGTCATCGCCCGGACGGCCGCCGACGGCGACCTGGTGGCGGTCCACTGGCACGAGACCGCCGACCCGGCACAGTCCTGGACCGGGCGCGCGCACATCGACCTCTACCGTCTCGCCGGCGGGAAGGTCACCTCCCACTGGGCCCTGGCCCAGGACGTTCCCGCGGCCGGGGCCAGCGGCCACACCATGTTCGACGACGCCTACCCGGCGACGGGCGCGCCGCCCGGCGAGGAGGGCGAGGAGACGCAGCGCGCGTTCGTCGTCGGCGCCTACGACACGCTGTTCCGCGACCAGGACCCCAGCGTCCTCGACCGCTCCTTCGACCCGGGCTACCTCCAGCACAACCCGCTGGTGCCCGACGGGACCGCGTCTCTCCGGCAGTTCTTCGCCGGCGCCGCCTTCCCCCCGCAGGAATCGGCGGTGTCCCTCTCGGACGGCGATCTCGTCTGGACCTTCTCCCGGCCCGTGGGGTCGCCGAACCCGCAGGACATCGCCGCGGGTGACGTGTTCCGGGTCGCCGACGGGAAGATCGTCGAGCACTGGGACGTCGTGCCCACGGCCGCCGTCGCGCCGACGACCGACTGAGGCTGCGACACCGAGGCGGTAGCGGGCCGTCGTCAGCTGCGGCCGAGCACCTCCGCCGTCAGGACGTTCCCGCCGAGACCCCAGCCGCCGTCGGCGACCTCCTCGACGAGGACGAGGGTGGTCGCGCGGGCGCGTTCGCCGTACACGTCGGCGTAGGCGTCGGTGACGGCGTCGATGAGCTTCTTCTTCGACTCCGGGGTGAGGGTCTCGGCGGGGACCTTGAGGTTGGCGAAGGGCATGGTGTTCTCCTGGTTCTTCGTGGTGAGGGTCTTCAGAGGGGGATGTGGGGGGACGTCAGACGATCCCGCCGTTGGCGCGCACGACCTGGCCGTTCACCCACCGCCCCGGTCCGGCGAGGAAGGCCACGACCTCGGCGATGTCCGCCGGCTGCCCCAGGCGCTCCAACGGGGGTTGCGCGGCCATCCGCGCGACGGTGGCGTCGTCCTTGCCGTCGAGGAACAGTTCGGTCGCCGTCGGGCCGGGTGCGACCGCGTTGACGGTGATGTCCCGCCCGCGCAGTTCCCGCGCGAGGATCATGGTCATCCCCTCGACGGCGCTCTTGCTGGCGACGTAGGCGCCGTAGGTGGGCAGCTGCAGACCGACGACGGAGGTCGAGAGGCCGATGATCGCGCCCCCGTCGCGGACGCGGCGGGCGGCCTCGCGGGCGACGACGAAACTGCCCCGGACGTTGGTGCGGTGCAGGGCGTCGAGGTCGTCGAGGTCGAGGTCGGCGATGGTGGACAGCGACAACCGTCCGGCCGAGTTCACGACGACGTCGATCCCGCCGAACGTCTCCTGCGCGGTGTCGAACATCGCCGCGACGGCGTGCTCGTCGGCGACGTCGGCCTGGGCCGCGACGGCCTTCCCGCCGGCCGCGGTGATCTCCTCGACGACCTGGGCCGCGGCCCGCGCGGAACCCGCGTAGCCGACGACGACGGCCTGCCCGCGGGCGGCGAGGGTGGTGGCGATGCCGCGGCCGATGCCGCGGGATCCCCCGGTGACGATGGCCACGCGCTGGTCGGTCATCTCGACAACCTCCTCATAGCGTCGATACGCCTTGTACGTATCGTCGGTACGCCGACCGTAGCACGCGCACTGGAGCATCGCTACCCTTGTCGCATACCATCGATACATGAGCAGCGAAGCCCGCGCGGCGATCCTGGAGGCGGCCGAGCGCCTCCTCGTGGCCTCCGAGGACCACGACATCGCCACCCGTGCCGTGTGCGAGGCCGCGGGCGTGACCCAGCCGGTCCTCTACCGCCAGTTCGGCGACAAGAAGGGACTGCTGGACGCCCTCGCCGACACCGGTTTCGAGCGCTACGCGGCCCGCAAGGCGGAGCTCCCGGAATCGGCCGACCCGGTGGCCGACCTGCGCCTGGGGTGGGACGACCACATGGACTGGGCCTCGGCCAACCCGGCGCTCTACCAGTTGATGTTCGTCCCGCGTCCCCGCTCCCGGTCGGTCGCGCGCCGACGGGTCTTCGACCTCCTCACGAAGGCCCTCACCCGCGTCGCGGCCACCGGTGGGCTCCGCGCGGAACCGCGCGACGCCGCCCAGGTGGTCCTCTCGGCCAACGTGGGAGCCGCCCTGAACCGGATCGCCCAACCGGAACTGTTCGACGCGGAGCTCTCGCACCGGATGCGCGACACCGTGTTCGCGTCGTTGCTGGAGGAACCCGCGGCCGCCGGCGAGGGGGGCACCTCGGCCGCCGCCCGGCAACTGCGCGCCGCCCTCGAGGTCACGCCGACGGAGGCACTGGAACCCGAGGAGAGCGCCCTGCTGCGACGCTGGCTGGAACGTCTCGGCCGACGGTGACCGGGGGCGAGGTGACCTGGGAACGATCGCAGCGGCCCCTGTCGCGCACCACGCCGCCCGCGTAGGGTTCCGGCATGGAGTACCGACACCTCGGACGCACAGGGCTGCGCGTCTCGCCGCTGTGCCTCGGAACGATGAACTTCGGCCCACGCACGAGCGAGGCCGACAGTCACACCGTCATGGACGCCGCGCACGAGCACGGCATCAACTTCTTCGACAGCGCCAACGGCTACGGCAGCCACAAGGGAGAGACGGAGGAGATCGTCGGGCGCTGGTTCGCCCAGGGCGGCGGACGCCGCGAGAAGACCGTCCTCGCCACCAAGTTGTACGGCGACATGACCGACTGGCCCAACGACGGCAAGCTCTCCGCCTACAACATCCGCCAGGCCTGCGACGCCTCGCTGAAGCGGCTGCAGACCGACCACATCGACCTCTACCAGATGCACCACGTCGACCGCGCGACGCCGTGGGAGGAGATCTGGGAGGGCATGAGCGTCCTGCGCCAGCAGGGCAAGATCCTCTACGCGGGTTCCTCGAACTTCGCGGGCTGGCACCTCGCCGCCGCGCAGGCCAGCGCCGCCGAGCGCAAGGTCGTCGGCCTGGTCAGCGAGCAGTCGCTCTACAACCTCATGTCGCGCTGGGTGGAACTCGAGGTGCTGCCCGCCGCGGAGCACTACGGCCTCGGCGTCATCCCCTGGTCGCCGCTCGCCGGCGGCCTGCTGGGCGGGGTCCTCGCCAAGCAGGCGAAGGGCGACGAAGGCCGGGGCACCTCGAACACCGAGGGCATCGAGAAGAACCGCGCGACGCTCGAGGCGTACGAGGGGTTCTGCCGCGAACTGGGTGAGGACCCGGCGGACGTCGGGATCGCCTGGCTGTTGACGCGGCCCGCGGTGACCGCCCCCATCATCGGGCCCCGCACGGTCGAGCAACTCACGAAGTCCCTGCGCAGCATCGACCTCGTCCTCGACGAGAAGGCGCTCGCGCGCCTCGACGAGCTGTTCCCGGCGCCGTTCCCGAACGGCAGCAAGCCCGCGCCGGAGGCCTACGCCTGGTGAGGAACGGGACCGGCCGGGGGGGTCACTCCCCCGGCCGGTCCCGACCGGACCAGGAAGGGTCCGGGAGCCGGGAGAGCCCGGTCACGACGTCGTCGCGGGTCCCGGCCAGCGACACCCGGATCCACCCCTCACCCTGGGAACCGAACGCCGGCCCGGGCGCGACGGCCACCTTGTGCTCCACCAGGAACCGTTCGCACCAGGTCGAGACGTCGCCGCCGCTGGCGTGCGCGACCTCGATCCAGAGGTAGAACGCCCCCGCCGGACGCTGGAACCGGATCCCCTTGCGCGAGAGCAGGTCGCACGCGGCCTCGAGGTTCCCGCGGTAGTGCTCGCGGGCGTCGGCGACGACCTGCTGGTCCCCCTCCAGCGCCGCGAGCGCGGCGAACTGGGCGGGCGCGTTGACGCAGCTGACCGTCGCCTCCTGCGCGGTGCGCAGCAACGCGTCCCACTGCGGCGGCGCCACCAGCCAGCCCACCCGGGCCCCGGTGAGGGCGTAGGTCTTGGAGAACGAGAACACGCTGAGCACGCGTCCGTCGGTGTCCAGCGACGCGGTGCTGACGTGCGGGGTTCCGTAGGTGAACTGCTCGTACACCTCGTCGCTGATCACCCACAGGTCGTGCTCCGCGGCGACGTCGAGCAGCTGCCGCAGGACTTCCGCCTCGTAGACGGTGCCCAACGGGTTCGACGGGGAGTTCACCAGCAGCACCCGGGTGCGTGGGGTGATCGCCGCCCGCAACGACGCCAGGTCCGGGCGGAAACCCCGTGCGGGGTCGAGGCGGTAGGGCACCGGGACCGCGCCGACGTGGCGCGCCGTCATGGCGAAGTTCACGTACCCGGGGTCGGGGACCAGGACCTCCTCCCCCGCGTCCAGCGTCAGCGACATCGCCTGGTGCAGGGCCTGCATCCCGCCGGCCGTGACCCACACCTGGTCGGGCGTGACGTCGAGGTCGTTGTCCCGCTTCAGCTTCGCCGCGATCGCCGTTCGCAACGGGGCGACCCCGCCGTTGGGCGTGTAGTTCGTGACGTCCTGCTCCCACGCCCGGGCCCCGGCGGCGAGGACGTGCGGGGCGACGGGGAGGTCGGGTTCCCCGACGTTGAGGAAGACGACGTCGTCGATCCCCTGCGCCAGGTCGTAGATCCGGCGGATCGCGGAGGCGGGGATGCGGAGGGCGTGCGGGGCGACGGAGGGCACGCCCCGATGCTCCCACGCGGACTCCTCCCGGACGGGGCGGCGTCGCTCACCGGACCGGGGCCGGGGTCCCGGTGGTCCCGGCGGCGAGGACCTCGAGGTAGTGCGCGTTGTGCATCAACCCCAGGACGTTGCCGAACGGGTCCACGACGGAGGCCCCGGTGAAACCCTCCCCGAACTCGCGGGCGGGCTGGAACACCGTGGCCCCGAGCTCCAGGGTGCGGACGATCGCCGCGTCGAGGTCGTCGACCTGCCAGTAGAGGACGACGCCACCGGGCCGGTCGGTGGCCGGCACCCCGCCGAGCTGCCCGGCGAACTCCCCGTTGAGGATGCCCAGCTCGTGCTGGTAGTCGCCGATGCGGAACTCGGCGTACCAGGGCTGGTCGAAGTACGGCGCGACGCCCAGCAGTTCGGTGTACCAGCGCTTGGCACCCTCGAAGTCGTTCGCCAGCAGCGCCACGGTCGACATCCCTCGCAACATCGGGTCCTCCATCGGTTCGGGTGGTTCGTGGTCTCCACCCTGGCGCCTGAAGTGCTCACCTCCTGAGCACTTTCCAGGGCAGACTCCTGAGGTGCGCGCAGACCGGCTCGTGGCCGTCCTCCTGCTCCTGCAGTCGCGGGGGCGGGTGACGGCCGCGGAGGTGGCCGCCGAGCTCCGGACCTCGCTGGCCACCGCCCGCCGCGACCTCGAGGCGCTGTCCACCGCGGGGATCCCGGTCTACCCGCAGCCCGGGCGGGGTGGCGGTTGGTCGCTGGTCGGCGGCGCCCGCACCGACCTCTCGGGCCTCACCGGCGACGAGGCCCGCGCCCTCTTCCTCACCGTCGGACCGACCGCGACCGACCCGGCCGCAAAGGCGGCGCTGCGCAAGCTCGTCCGCGCGTTGCCCGCGACCTTCCGCGCCGCCGCCGAGGCCGCCGGTGAGGCGGTCGTCGTCGACCCGGCCCGCTGGGGAGCCGCCGAACGCACCCGCCCCGCCCTGGTGGAACGGTTGCAGCGGCACGTGGTCGCCCGCACCCGGGTCCGCCTCACCTACACGAACCGGCGCGGCACGAGCGAACGACTCCTCGAGCCGCTCGGCCTCGTCGACAAGGACGACGTCTGGTACCTGGTGGCCGACGGCGGGTCGGGTCGGCGGACGTTCCGGGTGGACCGGATCAGGGGTGTCGAGGCCACCGGGGAACGCTTCGAGCACCCCACCGACTTCGACCTCGCCCGCGAGTGGCAGCGCGTCGTCGACGAGGTCGAGCGGCGCCGGGCGCTGAGCGCCGCCACCGTCGTGGTGCCGAACCGGTTCCTCCCCGTGCTGCGCGAACAGTTCGGCCGGCACTGCACCGACGAGGAGGACCTGGGGGACGGACGCACCCGGTGCCGGCTCGCGGCACCCACCCCGCTGGACCTGGCCCGTCACCTCGCCGGCTGGGGATCCGGCCTCGACGTGGAGGGTCCGGGGTCGGTGCGCCGGGAGCTGGGGCGGATCGGGCGGGAGTTGTCCGAGCGCTACCGGCACGACGCCTGAGGGGAACCGCAGACCCCGGGTCAGCCGGGTGCGCGCACCGTCGGCGGATCAGTGAGGCGTGCGATCCGTCGGGCGCACCCGTCGCTCCCCGGCCCGGACGGCTACCGGGAGCCTGTTCTGCGGGGGCGGAACGGGGCAGGAGTACGCGTCCGAGAACGCACAGGGCGGTAGGAAGGCACGGTTGAGGTCGAGTTCGAAGGAGACCGGAACCGGGCCGGGGGTGACGTCGAGCACGAGGAAGCGCCCCGGCCGGTACGACTCCGTCCCGGTCGTGGCGTCGGCGAAGACGAGCACGGGGGTGGTCCCGTCCAGGAAGACGGTGAGTCGGTGCCGCATCCCGTCCAGGTCGAGGTCGACCGTGCCCGGAACGCGCTTCCGGTGACCGTCGTCGACGACGCGGGTGAAACCCCAGGGGACCTCGTCGACCGCGGGGGCGGGAGTGAAGACGGCAGGCAGCACCCAGCGCTCGTCGAAGTCCCAGCGCTCGATGCCACCGAAGGCCGCCAGGGCCGGCGCCGACTCGTCGTAGACGCGCAGTTCCACGTCCCGGCCGTCGAGCGAGAACGCCTCGAACCACCAGCGCTCCCGGTGGATCCGGCGCGCCTGCTGCCCGCTGCCGGCCAGCCGCACGGACGTCCCGTCGGCCGTCGTCCACACCAGCGCTCCGTCCCCCGCGTTCCGCACGGTGACACCGGGCGTCTGGTCCACCGGGACGGGTTCCGCACCTACCGGGAGGAACGTCACGAGGGCCAGGTTCCCCGGTACCCCGGTGACGTCGCGATCCCGCTCCTCGCACCAGTCCTGCCACGCGTCAGCTCCCACAGCGGTGAGTCTCCCGGCCCGCAGCGGAGGGGGCGAGACGTTGGGGCTGTGCACTTCGCCCAGGTGGAACCGCTCCGGTGTGCAGGGAGCCTACTGACAGTCGGGAGCACGCCCCCTAGCGTTCGGCGCACCCCGACCGCCGACCGAGGAGTTCACGATGGCCACTGCTTCCGCCGTCGACGACCACGCCCTGGGGCGTGTGCCCGACACCGCCCGGTACTCGTGGTGGTCCGTCGCCGTGCAGCGCTTCGGACAGATGTCGGCGCTGAGTCAGTTCCTGCTGGGCGCCACCCTGGGTTTCGGCATGACGTTCTGGAACGCGTTCCTGGCCTTCACCCTCGGCGCCGTGATCCTCGAGGTCGTCGCCGTCTTCGTGGGAATCATCGGGGCGCGCGAGGGGATGTCGACCTCGATGGTGGCGCGCTGGCTCGGTTTCGGCCGCGGTGGCTCCGCCCTCATCGGGCTCGCCATCGGCATCAGCCTGATCGGCTGGTTCGGCATCCAGTCCGCCGTCTCGGCCCAGGGTCTCGCCGCGACGTTGGGCGTCCTGCCGGCGTGGGGCTGGTCGCTGCTGTTCGGTCTCGTCGTCACCGCGATCTGCGTCGCCGGTTTCGACAAGATGGCCTGGACCGCCTACGTCACCGTCCCCCTGTTCCTGGTCCTCGTCGGCTGGGCGATCATCGGTGAACTCCTCAGCCACGACGTCGGCACCCTGATCTCGCAGGCCGCCCCCGGACCGCAGATCAGCGTCGCGGCGGGTACGACCATCGTCGCCGGCGGTTTCATCGTGGGTGCCGTCGTGACCCCCGACATGACGCGGTTCAACCGCAGCACCGCGGACGTCGTCAAGCAGACCCTCGTCGGTGTGACCCTGGGTGAGTACGTCATCGGGATGGCCGGGGTCCTGCTCGCCCACGCCGTCGGCAGCGACCAGATCACGACCATCCTGACGTCCTCCGTCGGCTGGGTCGGCGTCCTCATCGTCGTCCTCGGCACCGTGAAGATCAACGACTGGAACCTCTACTCCTCGGGTCTGGGCGTCGTGAACTTCATCGGGACGCTGACCGGGAGGCCCGTCAACCGCGCGCTCACCACGGCCGTCCTCGGGGTCGTCGGATCGCTGCTCGCGGCCGGCGGCATCCTCGGTCGCCTCACCGACTTCCTGACGATCCTCGGCGTCGTCTTCCCGCCCATCGCGGGGATCATGGTCGCGGAGTACTTCGTCGTGAAGCGCTGGCGGGGGGTCCTCGAGTCCTCCCGCGCCGACGGTGGTGCGGTGCCGTCCACGTCGCCGACCTGGGTCCCGGCCACCCTCGCCGTGTGGCTGGTCGCCTCGTTGGTCGGACACTTCGTCACCGTCGGCCTGGGCAGCGTGAACTCGCTCGTCGTCGGTTTCGTCCTCTACGTCGTCGCCGGGAAGACCGGGTTGCTGCGCGAGGTCGGCAGCAGCCGCACCACCGACGGCGAGTCGACCGCCGCCGTCGAGAACACCCACGCCACGGCCTGATCCGAAGATCCACCAGAGAGGCAGTTCCATGCGCATCGGCATCGACGTCGGCGGCACGAACACCGACGCGGTCCTGCTCGGCGACGCGGGCGAGGTCCTCGCCGCCGTGAAGACGGCCACCACCTCCGACGTCTCCGGCGGCATCGTCGCGGCTCTCGCGGCGCTGCAGGGGAAGCACGCCTTCGACCCGATCGGCGTCCGGGCGGTGATGATCGGCACGACGCACTTCATCAACGCCCTCGTCGAAGCCCGGCGACTGGCCCCCACCGCCGCCCTGCGGCTCGGACTACCGGCGACGGCCTCGCTGCCGCCGATGGTCGACTGGCCGGAACGGCTCGTCGAGGCCGTCCACGGTCGCGCCTACCTCGCCCACGGCGGGCACGAGTTCGACGGCCGGAAGATCTCCGACCTCGACGAGGACGAACTGCGTCGGCACGCCGCCGACATGGCCGCCCACGGGGTGCGCAGCCTCGCGATCACCTCGGTGTTCTCCCCCGTCAGCGCCGAGTTCGAACTCCGCGCCGCCGAGGTCATCGCCGCGGAACTCCCGGAGATGGCGATCTCGCTCTCGCACGAGATCGGCCGCATCGGCCTGCTCGAACGGGAGAACGCGACCGTGGTCAACGCCGCCCTGCGCGAGCTCGCGGCCGGGATCGTCGACGGCCTGACGGCGTCCGTCCTCGGCGCGGGCATCCTCGCCCCGATCTACCTCAGCCAGAACGACGGCACGCTCATGGACGTCGAGCACGCCCGCCGCTACCCCGTCTCGACGTTCGCCTCCGGGCCGACGAACTCGATGCGCGGGGCCGCGGTCCTCAGCGGGGTCGGGAACTGCGCCGTGATCGACGTCGGGGGCACGACGTCCGACGTCGGCGTGCTCACCCGGGGTTTCCCGCGGGAGGCCACCACCGAGGTGAGCGTGGCCGGCATCCGGACGAACTTCCGGATGCCCGACGTCCTCTCCATCGGGATCGGCGGCGGCAGCCTGGTCACCGGCACCGCGGACTCCGCCGCGGTCGGGCCACGGTCCGTCGGGTACCGGCTGACCGAGGAGGCGCTCGTCTTCGGCGGGTCCACCCTCACCGCGACCGACATCGCCGTGGCCGCCGGGCGCGCCGACATCGGCGACGCGTCTCTCGTGGCGCACCTCGACCGTTCCCTCGTGCGGGCCGCGCTCGAGCGCATCGCGGCCGACGTGGCCGACGCGGTGGACCGGATGCGCACGTCGTCCGCTCCCCTGCCCGTCGTGGCGGTGGGAGGCGGTTCCGTCCTGCTCCCCGATGTGCTGGCCGGCAGCGGTGAGGTCCTGCGACCGGAGAACTTCGCGGTCGCGAACGCCATCGGCGCCGCGATCGCCCAGGTGGGCGGTGAGGTGGACCGCGTGTTCACGATCGAACCCGGCCGTCGCCACGAGGTCCTCGACGCCGCCCGCGCCGAGGCCGTCGAACGGGCCGTGGCCGCCGGGGCCACCCCGAACTCCGTCGAGGTGCTGGAGGTCGACGAGGTGCCGTTGCCGTACCTGCCCGGCGGGGCCACCCGCATCCGGGTCAAGGCCGTCGGCGACCTGCAGCTGCACGGGGCGCGGACTGGAGCGCCGGAGGTGGCCGGTGTCTGATCCGACGGGGGGACACCGGTTGCAGCGGCTGAGGATCGAGGACCTGGCCGACGTCGCGCGCGGCGCCGCCGTCCTCGGGACCGGTGGCGGCGGTGATCCGCACATCGGGGAACTGCTGGCCCGGTCCGCCGTGCGCAGGCACGGCCCGGTCGAACTCACCGCCCTGGCGGAACTGCCCGACGACGCGGTGGTGCTGCCGGTCGCGATGATGGGCGCACCGACGGTCATGGTCGAGAAGCTCCCCTCCACCGAGCAGGTGGGCCGGGCCGTCGAGGTCCTCACCCGCCACCTCGGACTGCACGTCACCCACATCGCCTGCGACGAGGCCGGTGGCGTGAACTCGCTGATCCCCGTCGTCGCCGCGGCGGAACTCGGTCTCCCCCTGGTCGACGCCGACGGCATGGGCCGGGCGTTCCCGGAACTCCAGATGACCCTGCCGACGCTCTACGGGATCAAGGGGAGCCCGATGTCCATCGTGGACGAGAAGGGCAACGCCGGGATCTTCGAGACGATCGACAACACCTGGGCCGAACGCCTGGCCCGGACCGCGACGGTCGAGATGGGGTGCTCGGCGATGATCAGCAACTACGCCATGTCCGGCGCGGAGGCCCGGCGGTCGCTGGTGCCCGGAACCCTGTCTCTGGCCGCCGCCATCGGCCGGACCATCACAGCGGCCAAGGGGTCCGACGACCCCGTCACCCCCGTCGTGGACCACCTGGGCGGCCGCCTGCTGTTCACCGGCAAGGTGGTCGACGTGGCGCGGCGGACCACCACGGGCTTCGCCCGCGGCGAGGCGCGGCTGGAGGGGACGGCGGAGTTCGCCGGCTCGACCCTGCTGGTGCGGTTCCAGAACGAGAACCTGGTGGCCGAACTGGACGGCGAGCTCGTCGCGACCGTCCCCGACCTCATCAGCACCCTCGACCTCGCGAGCGGGGAGGCGGTCACCACCGAGACGTTGCGCTTCGGGCACCGGGTCGCCGTCATCGCCTCACCCTGCGACCCGCGCTGGCGCAGCGACGCCGGACTGGCCCTGGCCGGGCCGCGGGTGTTCGGCTACGACGTGGAACCCGTCCTGATCGACCTGACGGCGGGGGTGCCGGCGTGAACTGGATCCTCGACGAGTCGCACCTGCCCGACCTCGCGCGCGGGGCGGCCCTGCTCGGCACCGGCGGCGGTGGCGACCCCTACATCGGACGCCTGCTCGTCCAGGAGGCGATCCGCGAGCACGGGCCGATCACCGTCCTCGACCCCGACGGCCTCGACGACGACCTGTTCATCGTGCCCACCGCGATGATGGGCGCCCCGACGGTCATGGTCGAGAAGGTGCCCCGCGGCAGCGAACCCGTCGTGGCGTTGCGCCGCCTCGAGAAGCACCTGGGCCGCACCGCGGGTGCCACGATGCCGATCGAGTGCGGCGGGCTGAACTCGATGATCCCGCTGCTCGTCGCGGCCCGCACCGGCCTGCCCGTCGTCGACGCCGACGGCATGGGCCGCGCGTTCCCGGAACTGCAGATGGAGACGTTCAGCGTCTACGGCGTGCACGGTTCCCCCATGGTCGTCGCCAGCGACCGGGAGGAGACGGTGCTCATCGAGACCGGCGCCGACGACGTGCGCATGGAACGGCTGTCCCGGGCCGTCACGATCCAGTTCGGTGGGGCCGCGCTGATCGCCGAGTACCCGATGAGCGGGGCCGACGCGAAGCGCACGGCGGTGCCGAGGACGCTCTCCCTGGCGCTCGGGGCCGGACGGACCATCCGCGAGGCCCGCGAGCGCCACGCGGATCCGGTGCAGGCCCTGCAGGAGTTCTTCGCGACGACGATCTACCGTCACCTGCGTGTCCTGTTCCGCGGGAAGGTGAGCGACGTCGAGCGGCGCACGACGGGAGGTTTCGCCCGGGGTTCGACCCGGATGACAGGTTTCGACGGCGGGACGCTGGAACTGCAGTTCCAGAACGAGCACCTCATCGCCCGCCGGGACGGCGAGGTCGTCTGCGTGGTGCCGGACCTCATCTGCGTCCTCGACGACTCCACGGGGGAACCCATCACCACGGAGGGTCTGCGCTACGGACAGCGGGTCGTGGTGGTCGGGATCTCGACGCCGGACCTGATGCGCACCCCGGCGGCGCTCGCGACGTTCGGACCGGCGGCGTTCGGGCTGGACCTGGCGTTCACGCCGGTCGAGGAACTGTCCGCCGTTCCCGTCGGCTGAACCGGTTGCACGGGTGGACGCGGTCCGTGGCACGCTGCCGCCGTGCTGCTGACCGCGTCCGACGTGCCTGCGCTGGTCCGCGGCGCAGCCCTGTTCGGTTCGGGCGGCGGTGGTGACACGCGGGACACCGCGATCCTGCTGAGCCGCTCGATGGGCCAGGGGGTGGAACTCCTCGATCCCGAGCGAGCGCCGGACGACATGGTCGTGGTCCCGGTCGGGCTGGTCGGGGCGACGAGCGTGCTGGCCGAGGAACTGCCCGGCGGCGCGGAGTTCACGACGGCCCTGCGCGCCGTGGAGCGCTGGACGGGAACGCGCGCGCAGGCCCTCGCGAGCATCGAGGCGGCAGGGGCGAACGCGCTGACGGCCCTGCTGGTCGCGACGGACGTGGGGCTCCCCGTCGTCGACGTGGACCTCTGCGGCCGGGCGCTGCCCCGGCTGGACCAGTTCTCGATCGCGGTGGACGGCCTGCCGTTGACGCCGTTGGTGCTGTGCCCGCCGGGTGGCTCGCTCGTCGTGCTCGACCACGCCCGACCGGTCCAGGTCGAGCGGACGGTCCGCAGCGTCCTGGGGTCCAGTGGTGGCTGGGCGGCGGTGGCCTTCCCGCCGATGCCCCTGGAGGTGCTGCGTCGCAGCGGGACACCGACGACGACCCGGCGCTGCCTCGACGTGGGACGGCGACTGCTGGACCTTCCGGAGGCCGCTGCACCCGCACGGCTGGAGGCGGCGACGGGAGGGCGCGTGCTGGGCGCGGGACGGGTGGTCGAGGTGGTACGCAGTTCCGCCCGGGGTTTCGGCCGCGGCAGCCTGACGTTGCGCGACCGACGGACGAGCGGGTTGCTGCGGTTGGAGATGGAGAACGAGTACCTCGTGGCCTTCGAGGACGGTACCCCGGTGGCCACGACCCCGGACGTCATCGCCGTGCTGGAACGGCGCAGTCTGCAGGCGATCTCGTGCGACCGGGCGACCCGTGGGTCGGAGGTCATCGCCCTGCACCTGCCCGGTCCCGCGTTCTGGCGGGACGCACCGCGGTTGGACGCGGTGGCTCCCCGGGCGTTCGGCATCGACGTCGATCCCGTCCTCCTCCCCGCGGCGGTGTCGCCGTGATGCTCCCGCTGGCCTCGCTGCTGGACCTGCCGGGCTGGCGTGGCCGGGTCCGTGTCCTCGGCGGTAGTCCGACCGGGCGACGGGTCGGGTCGGTCGTGCTGGTGACCGATCGGGTCGAGCCGCGGGTGGGGGTCCTGGTGGCGACCGCGTCCGACCCGGCCGCGGAAGGCAGCGCCTGGCGGCTGGACGCCCTGCTGCGACGGGCGGCCGACGCCGGAGCCGGCGCGGTGCTGCTGCCCACGACGACGGACCTGCCGGCGCCGACGCGGTTGCTGTGCTCACGACTGGAGGTCTGCGTCCTCGGGTCGGAGGGGTCCTTCCTGGAGCTGCTGACGGAGGCCGCGGTCGCGCTGGCCGCCCCCGAGGTGGTCCGGGCGCGCACGGTGCTCCGGGTCCACACCGGGCTGGCCTCGGGCCGCGGGGACGGACCCGCCCGGCTCGTCACCCTGATCGCGGAGGCCCTCGGGGTCCCGGTGGCCGTGCTGGACCGGGGCGGTCAGCACCTCGAGGGTTCTCCGCAGGAAGCCGGACTGGCGGTCCCCCGTCCCGGTGAGGCGGTGCCCCAGCGGGCGGTCCTGGCCAACGGCACCACCCTCGCGCAACCGGTGCTGCTGCCCGGCATCCCGGGGGTGCAGCGGTGGCTGGTGGCCTGGGTGCCGAACGAGCGGGACGACGTCGTCGAGACCACGGCCGACTGCCTCGTCGCCGGCGCGGTCGCCCTGGCCGGTCGGCTCGCGATGGACCGGCTGGTCCTCGAACGCGACGCCCGCGCCCGGACGGCCCTCCTCGCCGACGTCCTGCGGGGCGGGGACGACGCCTCGGCACTCCTGCGTCGTCGTGCGGCGGCCACCGGGTGGCCGCTGGACGGCTGGCACGTCGGCGTCCACGTCAGCACGGGTGACGGCGTCGACAACGCCGGGCTGCGGGCGGACGCGCTGGCGGCGTTCGCGGCGGCGGGGACGGAACTCGTGCTCGTGGAACAGGACTCGGGCTGGACGGGGTGGTGGACGGCGCCCCGGGAACCGAGCGCGGAACAGGTCCGGACGTTGGCCGCGTCGTTGCGGGCCGGGCACCGCGAGCTGCAGGGGTCCACGGGTTGCGCGACCGGGGTGGGCCGCCCGCACCCCGGGCCGGGTGGGATCGCAGCGACCCTGGCCGAGGCCTCGGACGCGGCGCGCCTGGCCGGGAACCGCCCGGAACGGGGGCGGTTCCTGCACGTCGACCAGCTGGGCGTGGCCCAGACGTTGCTCGCCTGGACCCGGACGAGCACCTTCGAACCCGCGGCGCAGAGCCTGCTGGCGCCCCTCGGGGCCCCGGACGGCGAACTCGTGCGGACGCTCGCGGCCTACCTCGACGCGGAGTCGTCGGTGACGGAGACGGCGGCCGTCCTGGGCGTGCACCGCAACACCGTCGCGGCGCGGACCGCGCGCGTCGAGCAGTTGCTGCACGTGGACCTCGGCGACCCCGACCAGCGGTTGGCGCTGCACCTCGCCTGCCGCGCGCTCACCACCTGACTCCGCGCACCTCCCAGGGGGTCACACGCCGACGGGCTGCAACGCCTCCGCGGTCAGCTGCACCGACCGCAAGCGCGCCTGCGTGGACAGCGCCTGGTGGGCGACGATGAGTTCGTCGGCGCCGGTGGAGGCGGCGAACTCCTCGAGGTAGCTGCGCACCTCGGTGGGAGTGCCGACCGCGGCGTAGGCCTGCATCTGGCGGACGTGCTGGCCGGCGGCGGTCTCCATGAGGATGTCGACCTCGGCCTCGCTGAACGTGCGACCGCGGCCGAAGAGGGACGTCGCGAACCGGCGCTGCACCCCGGCGAAGGACTCGCGGGCCGCGTCGGTGGTGTCGGCGGCCACGACGTTCACGCCGGCGATGACGTGCGGTTCGGCGAGCTGCTCGGAGGGGCGGAACTCGTTGCGGTAGGCCGCGACCGCCGCACCGAGCTGCTGCGGCGCGAAGTGCGACGCGAAGGCGTAGGGCAGACCCAGCGCGGCGGCCAGGTGCGCGCCGAACGTCGAGGAGCCCAGGACGTAGAGGGGGACCTTCAGCCCCGTCCCGGGGACCGCGTCGACCCCGGGGACGCGCGACTGGCCCGCGAAGTAGGCGCGCAGTTCGGCGACGTCCTCGGGGAACTGCGCGGAGGCTGCCGGGTCTCGGCGCAGCGCGTAGGTCGTCGCCTCGTCGGAACCGGGCGCGCGACCGAGACCGAGGTCGATGCGCCCCGGGTACATCGCCTCGAGGGTGCCGAACTGCTCGGCGATGGCCAGCGGCGAGTGGTTGGGGAGCATGACCCCACCGGCGCCGAGGCGGATCGACGTCGTCTTCGCACCGATGTGCGAGATCATCACCGCGGGGGCGGACGACGCGATGGACGGCATGTTGTGGTGCTCGGCGTACCAGACCCGTCGGTAGCCGTGGGCCTCCGCCGTCTGGGCGAGCGCGACGCTCGCGGCGATGCTGTCGCCCGCCGACTCCCCGGGTGCGATGGGGGCGAGGTCCAGGACCGAGAGCACGAGCGACGACATGGTGCGACCTTTCGAACGGGACTGGTTCCTCCTGGGCCCAACCTCCGGAGCGGCCCGGGGATTCCGAGCGTCCTGCGGCTGCGCCGTACGTGCGCCCGACCACCCCCTTCGGGTGGTGCCAGACTCCGGTGGTGACCGCGGAGCTGGAGGACGTCGTCGCCCGGCTGCGGGCCGCGGGGTGCGTGTTCGCCGAGCGCGAGGCGGAGCTGCTCCTGGCGACGAAGGATCCCGAACCGCTCGTGCTCCGGCGCATCGCCGGCGAACGCCTCGAGGACGTCCTGGGGTGGGCGGAGTTCGACGGCCTGCGTTTCAAGGTCGCCCCCGGCGTCTTCGTCCCCCGGCACCGCACACGGTTCCTCGTGGAGGTCGCCGTGGGCAGGACCCGTCCCGGCGACGTCGTGCTCGACCTCGGGTGCGGTACGGGAGCCCTGGGCGGCGCGTTGCGCGCCCGCGTCCCAGGGGTCGAACTGCACGCCACCGACGTCGACCCCGCGGCCGTCGCCTGCGCCCGGGAGAACCTGCCGGGTGCCGACGTCTTCCCCGGCGACCTCTTCGGCGGAGTTCCCGAGGGCCTGAAGGTGGACGTCCTGCTCGCCAACGTCCCCTACGTCCCCAGCTCAGAGATCGCCCACCTGCCGCCGGAGATGCGGGAGGGCGAACTGCGTTCTGCCCTGGACGGGGGCACCGACGGCCTCGACGTGCTGCGGCGGGTCCTCTCCGATCTCGACGGGGTCCTGTCCGAGCGCGGGATCTCGTTGAGCGAACTCGACGAGGACCAGGTCCCGCTCGCGGTGGAACTCACCCCCGCGGGGTTCTCGGCCGAGGTGTTCGCCGACACGTCGGACGAGGACGACGGGTCGCGCGTCGTGCTCTGGAGCCGCGCACCGGCCGGCGCGTCGCACCGGCGCTGACCGCCCCTCCTCGACTGGAGCGTTTCGCGCCCGATCCGGCTCCGGAGGACGCGAAACGCACCAGTCGATCAGGTGGCCATGTCCACGAAGCGCGAGTAGTGCCCCTGGAAGGCAACGGTGATGGTGTCCGTCGGGCCGTTGCGGTGCTTGGCGACGATGAAGTCGGCCTCCCCCGCCCGCGGGGACTCCTTCTCGTACATGTCCTCGCGGTGCAACAGGATGACCATGTCCGCATCCTGTTCGATCGAGCCACTTTCGCGGAGGTCGGAGACCATCGGCCGCTTGTCGGTGCGCTGCTCGGGCCCACGGTTCAGCTGCGAGAGCGCGATGACCGGGACCTCGATCTCCTTGGCCAGCAGCTTCAGCGCACGGGAGAACTCCGAGACCTCCTGCTGGCGACTCTCGACCTTCTTGCCCGACGTCATCAGCTGGAGGTAGTCGACGATGACGAGCTTCAGGTCCGCGCGCTGCTTCAACCGGCGGCACTTGGAGCGGATCTCCATGAGCGACATGTTCGGCGAGTCGTCGATGTAGAGCGGCGCCTCGTTGATGGCGCCCATCGTCCGCGCGAACCGCGTCCAGTCCGCGTCGTCCATGTTCCCCTTGCGCATCTTCTGCAGGGGGACCCGCGCCTCCGCGGAGAGCAGTCGCATCGCGATCTCGTTGCGCCCCATCTCGAGGGAGAAGATGACGGAAGCGAGACCGTGCTTGATCGACGCCGCCCGCGCGATGTCCAGGCCGAGGGTGGAGTTGTGCGTCGGGATCATCGAGCGGCCGGCGAGGTAGAGGTGGTCGTCGTTCGACACTTCGACGCAACGGACGGGGACCGAGGCGACGGGGCGGACCTCGGAGACCTTGTGGAACTCGACATCGCCCTGGACCGGCGCGATCTGCACCACGTCCGACTGCAGGTCGGCACGCAGTTCTTCGGTCGTGCGGATCGCCGAACCGACGCTCCGGTGCACGGCCCACTGGTGCTGCGCGTCCGCGACGATCACGCTGCCGTCGGAGAAGTGCACCTCGTAACAGGGGCGCCCCTCCATCACCTCGGTCGCGGCGACCACGCGCGTGGGCCGACCGTCGGCGCCGATCAGGTCGTCGCCGACCGCGACCGACCCCATCGTCGTCCAACCCGTGGGCGTCGACAGGGGGGTGTCGAGGGCCAGGGCCTTCCCCACCGCCGGTCGAGCCGCGATGACGATCATCTGACCGGGGTGCAGGCCGTTGGTCAGGCTGTCGAGGTCGGCGAAGCCGGTGGGGACGCCGACCATGCCCTCGCCGCGGTGGGAGCTGGCCTCGATCTCGTCGATGGTGCCCTCGATGACGTCACCGAGGACGGCGTAGTCCTCCTTGGTGCGCTTCTCGGTGACGGCGTACATCTCGGCCTGCGCGGAGTTCACGACGGACTCGACGTCCATGCCCTCGGAGCCGTAGCCCATCTGGACGATCCGGGTGCCGGCCTCGACGAGGCGGCGCAGGACGGCGCGCTCGCCGACGATCCGCGCGTAGAACGCGGCGTTGGCGGCGGTGGGGACGGTCGAGATGAGGTCGTGCAGGTAGGGGGTGCCGCCGACGCGGGTGAGCTCGCCCTTGTTGGTGAGCTCGGCCGACACCGTCACCGGGTCGGCGGGTTCGCCGCGCGAGTAGAGGTCGAGGATCGCCTCGTAGATGAGCTCGTGGGCGGGACGGTAGAAGTCCTGGCTCTTGATGACCTCGACGACGTCGGCGATGGCGTCCTTGGACAGCATCATCCCGCCGAGCACGCCCTGTTCGGCGGCGATGTCCTGGGGCGGCATCCGGTCGAAGGACTCACCGCCGCGTCCGCTGTCGCCGCCCTTGCGGCCACCCCGACCACCGTTGCGGCGCCCTCCGGACGACCCCTCGTCGGGGAAGTCGAAGTCCGCGGGGGGCTCGTCGTACGTGGTCACAGAAGCCAGCTCCAAGTCCCCGGGATCCCCGGATACGTCCCCGCGACGAATCGCTCGCCGTAGTCCTACGGCACGCCTCCGACACGCCCTCCGACCCACTCCCTGGCACAGTGACTGACCGTCCCCCGGCTGGTCAAACGGCCCTGTGCACAGGGCGGTGGACAGCCTGTGGATGACGTGGGGACCGTTGTGCACAGGGGGTGGACAACCCTGTGGACAAACCCGGCCGAAGCGGTGGACAACTTCATGGCCACCCCGCTGACCTGGGACGATGCTGTCCACCGCGTGTGGAGACGAAAAGAACCGTTCGGGGGAAGGGAAGTCGGTCACGTTGCAGTTCGGTAACGCTCTGTCAAGTCGGCTCAAGGTGACGCAGCGTGATGCCGAGATCCTCCGGTTGTCTGTCCCCGCCCTGGGGGCCCTCGTCGCGGAGCCCCTGTTCCTGCTCGCCGACTCCGCCATCGTCGGCCGTCTCGGCACCCTCCCGCTGGCCGGGCTGGGCATCGCCGGCGCGGTCCTCGGGACCGCCGTCAGCGTCTTCGTCTTCCTCGCCTACGGCACCACCGCGAGCGTCGCCCGCCGCCTCGGCGCCGGGGACGCGAAGGGCGCGCTGAGCCAGGGGGTCGACGGGATGTGGCTCGCTCTCGGGCTCGGCGTCGTCACGGCCGTCGTCACCCGCCTCCTCTCCGGTCCGCTCGTCGACCTCCTCGGCGTCTCCGCGGCGGCGCGTCCCTCCGCGCTGACCTACCTGCACTGGAGCCTCCTGGGGCTGCCCGGGATGCTCCTGGTCCTGGCCGCCACCGGGGTCCTGCGCGGCCTGCAGGACACCCGCACCCCGCTGGTCGTCGCGAGCGCCGGCGCCCTCCTCAACGTGGCCCTGAACCTGCTGCTGGTGAACGGCGTCGGCTGGGGCATCGCAGGGTCGGCGATCGGGACGGCGACGACGCAGGTGCTGATGGCGATCGCCCTCGCGGCGGTCGTCGCGCGCGGGGTCCTGCGGACCGGGGCGCGCGTGCGTCCGCACCCGCTGGGGGTGCTGCGCAACGCCGTCGACGGGATCCCGCTGCTCGTCCGGACGGTCACGCTGCGCGTCGCGGCGCTGCTCACGACGTTCGTCGCGGCGGCCCAGGGTGACGCCGGGATCGCGGCGCACCAGGTCGCGAACACCGTCTGGACGACGACGGCCCTGGCCCTCGACGCCCTGGCGATCGCCGCGCAGGCCCTCGTCGGTCGCGCGCTGGGGGCCGCGGACGTCGACGGGGTCCGGGCGACGATCCGCCGGATGACGCAGTGGGGCGTCGGCGTGGGCGTGCTGCTGGGGGTCCTGCTGATCGTCACGCGTTCCCCCGTCGCCGGGTTCTTCGCCCCGGAACCCGAGGTCCGCAGCTACCTGAGCGCAGCGCTGGTGGTCCTCGGGGTCTGCCTGCCCGCGGCGGGCTGGGTGTTCGTCCTGGACGGGGTGCTCATCGGCGCCGGTGACGGTCGCTACCTCGCCCGCGCCGGGATCGTCACCCTCGCCTGCTACGTCCCCGCGGCGCTGGCCGTGCTGTGGCTGGTGCCGACCGGACGGGCCGGGCTCGTCTGGCTGTGGGTCGGGTTCGCCGGTGTCTACACGCTGGCCCGGTTGCTGACCCTCGTCCGCCGCGAACGTGGGGGCGCCTGGATGGTCACCGGCACGTGAGGGCCTCGCGGTCGAGCAGCGCGGTCTTCAGCGGGGTTCCGTAGCGGAAACCCCCGAGGGCGCCGCCGGACCGCAGCACCCGGTGGCACGGGACGAACAGGGCCGCGGCGTTCCTGGCGCACGCCCCGGCGACCGCCCGCACGGCCGCGGGCCGACCCGAGCGTTCCGCGAACTCGGTGTAGGAGATCCGCTCCCCCGGTTCGACCTCGCGCAGGACCTTCCAGGCGTGCTCGCGGAACTCCCCCGACCGCTGCCGGACGGGTACCGCGGCCGGTGCGTCCAGGTCGCCGTCGTAGTAGGCCCGGACCGCTTCCTGCGCGGCCCGCAGCACCGCGGGGGAACCCGTCGCCGTGCGCAACTGCGGGTGCACCAGGGCCACCAGTTCCTCGATCGAGTCCGTCCACCCGGCGGCGAGGACGGCGTCGTCGGCGACGACCACCGAGAAGGGGCCGTCGGGCGTCGTCAGGGTTTCGGCAGTGGTCATCGTGGCGGCCTTCCATCGGTGGTCCAGCGGTCGGTGGTCCAGAGGTGCATGGCGGCGTAGGAACGCCAGGGCGCCCAGCGGGCCGCGTGCTCGGTCAGCCGTCGGTGGGCGGTGGCGCTGGGGAGACCGGGGTCGAGGAGTCCCAGCGAGCGGGCTCCCGCGGCGAGGGCGACGTCGCCGGTCGACCAGCTGTCAGGGTCACCGAGCACCCGCATCGCGACGTGCGCAGCCGTCCACGGTCCGATGCCGACGCGGGCCGAGAGGTTCTCGCGCAGGACGTCCGGATCGACCCCGACGTCCACGACGAGGTCCCCCGAGGCGAGGTCGCGCGCCGCCGAGACCACCGTGCGGACCGACCGGGCGGGCAGGCGCAACGCACGGTCGGCCCCTGTCTCGACGACCCCCGCCGCGATCTGCTCCGGGGTCGGGAACAGGAGGTCCAGCCCGGGGAACCTCGACGGGTGCGGGGTTCCGAGGGCCCGCGCGAGCCGACCGAGGTGGGTGCGGGCGGCGGCCACCGGGATCTGCTGCCCCACGACGCTGCGGACGAGGAGTTCGTGCGCGTCCACCGCCCCGGGCACCCGGATCCCAGGCGTCGAGGCGACCGCGCGTGCGAGGGCGGGATCAGCCGCCAGCCCCACGTCCACGGCGACCGGGTCGGCGTCGAGGTCGAGGAGGCGGCGGACCCGCGCGACGGCGGTCGCGACGTCGGAGAGCGAACCGAGTTCGAGTTCGGCGCGCACCTGCCAGGACCCCGGCGCGGTCCGCGACGCCGTGACCTGCACCGCCCCCGGACCGGCCGGCAACGACAGGGTCCGCGCGTAGCGCAACCGGTCCCCGTCGGAGACGTCGGCGGTCTCCACCCCCTCGACGGCCCGCACGGCCAGGAAGCCGAACACCCCCGGTGCGTCGAAGGGGTGCCGGACGGGCAGCGCGAGGTCGAGCCGGACCGCCTTCCCGGCCGCCGCGCCGGTCGAGGCGGGACGGCGCGCCCGCAACTCCCCGGGCGTCACGGCGAACACCTCACGAACGGTGTCGTTGAACTGCCGCACCGAACCGAACCCGCTGGCGAAGGCGACGTCGGCGATCCGCAGGTCACTGCCCACCAGCAGCGACCTCGCCGTCTGGGCCCGTCGTGCCCGGGCCAGCGCCTGCGGACCGGCCCCGAGTTCCGCGACGAGCATCCGCTGCACGTGCCGGGAGGTGTACCCCAGACGCGACGCGAGCCCGTCGACACCCTCGCGGTCGACGACCCCATCGCCGATGAGCCGCATCGCGCGGGCCGCCAGGTCGCGACGCAGGTCCCACTCGGGGGTTCCCGGGGTCGCCTCCGGCAGGCACCGCTTGCACGCCCGGAAACCGGCCGCGTGAGCGGAGGCCGAGGTCAGGTGGAAGGTGACGTTCTCGGGTCTCGGGGTGCGGGCGGGGCACGACGGCCGGCAGTAGATCCCGGTCGTGGAGACGGCCGTGAAGAACTGACCGTCGAAGCGGACGTCGCGGGCGGCGATGGCGCGGTAGCGCTCGGCGAAGGCGAGGTCACCCTCGACGCCGGGCGTCGCGGTGTCCCGGGCCCTCCCCGGTGCGATGTCCACACGTCGATGGAACCCCGCCGGACCCCCTCTGGTCTAGCGGGGATCGGACACCGCCCTCGGGAGGGGAGGAGGAGGACGACCCCTCACCCGTACGCGCAGGTCGGGTGGGGGACGACCACCAGGTCGTGACGACGTGCGTACCCGGCGGCGGCGGGGAGCTGGACGGTGTCGCAGCGCCGGCGCGAGGCCGTCGGTGATCTCCGCGATCTGCAGCCGGGTCGGCGGGGTGCAGAGCAGGAAGCCGTCGCCGCCGACCTCCTCCGTGATCTCGCCCACCTTCCCGGCCACGGTGTCGGGCGACCCGACGAGGCCGAAGTCGGTGATCTGGAACGACTCCGCGGCCTTGTCTCGCAACGTCTTGCCCTCCTGCCCCTGGAACAGGTTGGCCAGGGAGGACCGTTCGCCGTTGCCCTCCGAGGTGTCGATCGCCTCCACGGGGTGTCCAGCGGGATCTCACCGAAGTCGATGCGGCCCCGGAGGTGCAGGACATGTTCCAGAGGTCGTACTCGACCGCCGCGTCGGAGTACCTCGCCAACCGGGCCGCCTCGGCCTGGGCTCGTGCTCGAGACGACGAACGAGGAGGGTTCCGCAGGAGTTCACGTTCGCGCACTACCGCGCCGACCGCGTCTCGTTCTCCTCCAACAGTTCCACGCTCGCCGTGGCCGACGTGACCCAGGTACGGTCGGAGTTCCGGTGAGGGCGTCCCTGGTCCGCGCGAGACCCGCAGCGGTCGCGAGCTCCCGTCGTGACCCCGCCGCTGCCGGAAGGCCTCAGAGGTCCCCGAGGCCTTCCAGCAGCGGGACGAGCGCGTCGAGGGCGTGCTGCAGGGAGAGGACGGAGCCGAGGGCGTACGCGCGCGCGACGTCGGGGTCGAGGACCAGTGCGCGGCCGTCCGCCACCGTCGACAGCGCCTGCCACACGGGATCGCCGGTGATCTCCCCTGCGGTGACGGAGATGGGGAACAGGACGATCACGTCGGCGGCGAGCGCCGTGAGGTTCTCCGGGCTGACGTCGACGCTGAACCCGCCGCCGTTGACGGGCAGGGCGGCGATCTGCGGGTTCTGGACGAAACCCAGCTCCTCGAGGAACTCCAGGCGGGAACTGCCGTCGATGTAGGCGCCCCAGCCCTTGCCCGATCGCGCGGCGGCGGTGACGGTGCGACCGGCCCACTGCGGGTGGCCGCCGGCCACCTCTGCGAACGCGGTGTCCACCCCGGCCAGGAGGGCCTGGCCCGCACCCTCTTCGCCGAGGGCACGGGCGATCATCGAGACCTGGTCCTCGAGGGTCGTCAGGTAGCTGTCTCCCCCCTCGGGGACGCCGAGGGTCGGGGCGATCGCGGAGAGGGTGCGGTAGCGGTCCTCGTCGCCGGAGCTCTTGACGTCGAGGATCAGGTCAGGGGCCAGCGCGGCGATCGCCTCGTAGGAGGGTTCCCGCGTCCCGATGATCTCGGGCGCGGTGTCGTAACGCCCAGCGGCCCACGACCCGACCCCCTCGCCTCCGAAGGCGACCCAGTCGGACGCCCCGACCGGCTGGACCCCGAGCGCGAGCGCCGTCTCGGCGTCACCCCACCCGAGGGCGACGACACGTCGGGGCGCAGCGGTGATCGTGACGTCGCCGAACTTCGTCGCGAGGGTGACGGGGAACCCTGCACCGGCCGTCGCGACCGGCGGCGCCGCACCGGTGGACTCCCCCGCGCTGCAGGCGGTGAGGACGACGAACGAGGCCGTGGCCGCGAGGGCAGCTCGACGGGAGGGGAGCACGGGGCGACCTTTCGAGAGCGATCAAGGGCGAGGTGAGCCTACCCTCACCGGTCGGACGTGACTCGGGCCACACCTCGGCCCGTCGGGGAACCCGATCGAGCGCTCGTGCGTGTGATCTTCCGCGACACGGATCGTCATGATTCGTCGCAGCAAGTAACCGAGCTGTCGACCGAGAGAGATTCAGAACCCGACCGAGAAGACCACGAGACGCCGAAACGTCACGCGCCCCGAGGAGTTCCCGTGCACGACCTGATGACCGCCGCCCGTCGCTTCCCCGAGACCATCAGCGCCGACCCGCAGCGCTACGCGAAGCTCGCCACCCCGCAGGAACCCGAGGTCCTGCTCATCACCTGCTCCGACTCCCGCGTCACCCCCGAGGCCCTGCTCGACGCCGCCCCCGGACACGTCTTCGAACTGCGCAACGCCGGTGGGATCGTCCCCCGCTACCGCGCCGGCGACCCCGGGGCGGAACAGGCGACCCTCGAGTACGCCGTCCAGGTGCTCGGCATCCGCGACGTCGTCCTCGTCGGGCACTCCGGCTGCGGCGCCGTCGGCGCGCTCGTCGGGCGCGACGTCCCCACCGCTCCCGTCCCCGAGGTGCAGGGGTGGCTCGCGCCGCTGCCCGTCCCCGAGGACGACGACACCCCCGAACGCCACGACGGCGCACCACCCCTCACCGTCGCCGTCCAGCAGCACGTCCTGAACCAGGTCGAGGCGCTGCGCACCCACCCGGTGCTCGACGACTCCGTGACCCTCCACCCGTGGTTCCTGGACCTCACCCGCGGGCAGGTCCTGCGCCACGACGCCGCCGCCGACGCGTTCGTGCCGCTGTGAGGGTCTGGTCGGCCTGGCGTCCACACGCCGGGGCCGACGTCCGCGCCTCGGTCGTGGTGTTCCTCGTCGCGCTGCCGCTGTGTGCCGGCGTCGCCGTCGCCTCCGGGGTCCCCGTCGAGCTCGGCCTCGTCACCGGGATCGTCGGCGGGATCCTCGTCGGCGCCCTCCCCGGCAGCAGCCTGCAGGTCTCCGGACCCGCCGCGGGTCTCACCGTCCTGGTCGCCGACATCGTCGGGTCCCAGGGGTTGCGGGCGCTGGGTGCGGTCGTCCTGCTCGCCGGGCTGATCCAGATCGCGCTGGGCCTGGCCCGGCTCGGCCGCTGGTTCCGCGCCGTCTCGACCGCCGTCGTGCAGGGGATGCTCGCCGGCATCGGCCTCACCCTGGTGCTCGGGCAGGTGTACCTGCTGGCCGACCGCCCGCAGGAGGGGAACCCGCTGGCCAACGTCGCCGGGTTCCCCAGCACGCTGGCGGGCCTGTCCGGTGACTCCGGGGCCCTCACCGCGCTGGGGGTCGGGATCGGCGCGCTGCTCGTGCTGAGGCTGTGGAAGCACGCCCCGGCGAGGGTGCGGGTCGTGCCCGCCCCGCTGGCGGCGGTCCTGCTCGCCACGGTCGTGACCGCGGTCGCGGGCCTCGACGTCGACCGTGTCCAGGTGCAGGCCCTGCTCGACGTCGTCTCCCCGCTCACCCCCTCCGGGTTGGGCGACCTCTCCCCGGTGGCCGTCCTCGGGGCGGCCGTCACCGTCGCGCTCATCGCCAGCGCCGAGAGCATGTTCTCGGCCGCCGCGATCGACCGGATGCACACCGGTCCCCGCACGCACTACGACCGCGAGCTGGTCGCCCAGGGCATCGGGAACGGCGTGTGCGGGATGCTCGGCGCGCTCCCGATGACCGCCGTCATCGTGCGCAGTTCCGCCAACGTCGCCGCCGGGGCCCGCACCAAGGCCTCGGGCGTCCTGCACGGGGTCTGGCTCGGGATCTTCGCCATCGCCGCCCCGGCGCTGCTGGGGACGGTCCCGATGGCGGCGCTCGCAGCCGTGCTGGTGCAGGCGGGCTGGAAGCTCGTCGCCGGGATCCCGGTGCGGACGCTGTGGGCCTCGTCACGCAGCGAGGTCGCGATCACCGTCGTGACCGTCGTCGCGGTGCTGTGCCTCAACCTGCTCGAGGGCGTCGCGATCGGCCTGGTCCTGGCGCTGGTGAAGGCCGCCGTGCAGGCCACGAGCCTGCACACCCGGGTGCGCGAGGAAGAAGACCACGTCCACCTGGAAGTGTCCGGTTCGGCCACGTTCGTGCGGCTGCCGCAGCTCGCGGACACCCTCGACGCGGTGCCGGCGGACCGACCGCTGACCCTGCACCTGCCGGAACCGGAGCGTCTCGACCGGGCCTGCCGGGAAGCGCTGGACACCTTCGTGGAGCAGCGCCAGGCCCGGGGCGGACAGGTCGAGGTGCGGACTCCGGCGTGATCCGCGACCCCGACGGGACGACGCCCTCAGCGAACGTCGCCCCGTCGGGCTTGCCACCCCCGCCAACGGCACGCATGCTCGGGACTGTGTCCTCGGGCTGAAGGCAGGGGACGGTGAGCCGAGGAGATCGTCGTGTTCGAGAGGTTCACCGACCGCGCCCGCCGGGTCGTCGTCCTGGCCCAAGAAGAAGCGCGGATGCTCAACCACAACTACATCGGGACCGAGCACGTGCTGCTCGGCCTGATCCACGAGGGTGAGGGCGTCGCCGCCAAGGCCCTCGAGTCGCTCGGGGTGTCGCAGGACGCCGTCCGGGCGCAGGTGCAGGAGATCATCGGCCAGGGCCAGCAGGCCCCGTCCGGTCACATCCCCTTCACCCCCCGGGCGAAGAAGGTCCTGGAACTGTCGTTGCGCGAAGCGCTGCAGCTGGGCCACAACTACATCGGCACCGAGCACATCCTGCTCGGCCTCATCCGCGAGGGTGAGGGCGTCGCCGCCCAGGTGCTGGTGAAGCTGGGCGCCGACCTCAACCGGGTCCGCCAGCAGGTCATCCAGCTGCTCTCGGGCTCCGAGGGCAAGGAGCCCATGAGCGCCGGCGGCGGCGACCAGCAGCGCGAAGGAGTCCCCGCGGGCTCGCTCGTGCTCGACCAGTTCGGGCGCAACCTGACCCAGGCTGCCCGCGAGGGCAAGCTCGACCCGGTCATCGGTCGCGACCAGCAGACGGAACGCGTCATGCAGGTCCTGTCGCGGCGCACCAAGAACAACCCGATGCTCATCGGCGAGGCCGGGGTCGGGAAGACCGCCGTCGTCGAAGGGCTCGCCCAGGAGATCGCCCGCGGACAGGTCCCCGAGACCCTGCGCGACAAGCAGATCTACACCCTCGACCTCGGTGCGCTCGTGGCCGGCTCGCGCTACCGCGGTGACTTCGAGGAGCGCCTCAAGAAGGTGCTCAAGGAGATCGGGACCCGCGGCGACATCATCCTGTTCATCGACGAGATCCACACCCTCGTCGGGGCCGGTGCCGCCGAGGGCGCGATCGACGCCGCCAGCATCCTCAAGCCGATGCTCGCCCGCGGTGAGCTCCAGACCGTCGGCGCCACCACGATGGACGAGTTCAAGAAGTACATCGAGAAGGACCCGGCGCTGGAGCGGCGCTTCCAGCCGATCCAGGTCCCGGAGCCGACCCTGGCCCACGCCATCGAGATCCTCAAGGGTCTGCGCGACCGCTACGAGGCCCACCACCGGGTGACCATCACCGACGCGGCGCTCGTCGCCGCGGCCACCCTCTCCGACCGCTACGTCAACGACCGCTACCTGCCCGACAAGGCGATCGACCTGATCGACGAAGCCGGGGCCCGGTTGCGCATCCGCCGCATGACCGCACCGCCGGACCTGCGCGAGTTCGACGAGCGCATCGCCGACGTCCGCCGCGAGAAGGAGAGCGCGATCGACGCGCAGGACTTCGAGAAGGCCGCGTCGCTGCGGGACCGGGAGAAGACGGTCATCGCGCAGCGCAAGGAGCGCGAGAAGCAGTGGAAGGCCGGTGACATGGACGTCGTCGCCGAGGTCGACGAGGAACTGATCGCCGAGGTCCTCGCCACCGCGACCGGCATCCCCGTCGTGCGGCTCACGGAGGAGGAGTCGACCCGCCTGCTGAACATGGAGGCGGAGCTCCACCAACGCGTCATCGGCCAGGACGACGCCATCAAGGCGCTGTCCCAGGCGATCCGGCGCACCCGCGCGGGGTTGAAGGACCCCAAGCGTCCCGGTGGTTCCTTCATCTTCGCCGGCCCCACCGGTGTGGGTAAGACGGAGCTGGCGAAGGCGTTGGCGGAGTTCCTCTTCGGTGAGGAGGACGCCCTCATCCAGCTGGACATGTCGGAGTTCTCCGAGAAGCACACCGTCTCGCGCCTCTTCGGCTCGCCTCCCGGCTACGTCGGCTACGAAGAGGGCGGTCAGCTGACGGAGAAGGTGCGGCGCAAGCCGTTCTCGGTGGTCCTCTTCGACGAGGTCGAGAAGGCGCACCCGGACATCTTCAACTCGTTGCTGCAGATCCTGGAGGACGGTCGCCTGACCGACTCCCAGGGCCGCATGGTCGACTTCAAGAACACCGTGATCATCATGACGACGAACCTGGGGACGCGGGACATCTCCAAGGGCGTCGGCACCGGGTTCGCCGCGGGGTCGCAGACGACGCAGACGAACTACGACCGGATGAAGTCGAAGGTCAACGAGGAGCTCAAGCAGCACTTCCGGCCCGAGTTCCTCAACCGCGTCGACGACATCGTCGTGTTCCCGCAGCTGACGCAGGAGGAGATCGTCCAGATCGTGGACCTCATGCTGGCCGGCGTGGAGGACCGCCTGAAGGACCGCGACATGGGTCTCGAGCTCACGCCGTCGGCGAAGGTCCTGCTGGCGACGAAGGGCTACGACCCGGTCCTGGGGGCTCGTCCGTTGCGCCGCACCATCCAGCGCGACATCGAGGACGTCCTGTCCGAGAAGATCCTCTTCGGGGAGTTCCGGGCCGGGCACGTCGTCGCCGTCGACACCGAGGGCGAGGGCAAGGAGCAGACCTTCACCTACGCCGCCCACGACCGCACGGTGGTCGAGGACCTGCCGGTGACGGTCCCGTTCGGTGAGGTTCCCGAGGACTGAGTCCTCGCGACGACGGCCCGGTCCCCTCAGGGGGCCGGGCCGTCGTGCGTCCAGCCGGTGGTGCGACCTCGGTGGGACGTCCTGGTGAGGACGACGAAGGCCGGCCGCGCAGCGCGCGACCGGCCTTCGTCCAGTGCTGGACCGCTCTCAGGCGGTGGCCTCGACGACGTCGATGGTCACCGTCGCGGAGACGTCCGCGTGCAGACGGACGAGAGCCTTGTGCTGACCAGTCGTCTTGATCGGCTGCAGGATCTCGACCTTGCGCTTGTCGATCGACGGCCCACCGGCGGCGCTCACAGCGTTCGCGACGTCGGACGGGGTCACCGCACCGAACAGGCGGCCACCGCGACCGGTACGAGCGGCGAACGCCACCGTACGAGCCTCGAGCGACTGCTTGACGGACTTGGCCTCGTCGAGGCTGGCGATCGCACGGGCCTTGCGGGCCTTGCTGATCGTCTCGACCTGCTTCTCGCCACCCTTGGTCCACGGAGTGGCCAGGTTGCGGGGAAGCAGGAAGTTGCGGCCGTAGCCGTCCTTGACCTCGACGATGTCGCCGGGGGTCCCGAGGCCGGAGACCTCGTGGGTGAGGATGAGCTTCATCTCGTTCCCCCTTCTCAGCGCGCGGAGCTGCTGTAGGGCAGCAGCGCCATCTCACGAGCGTTCTTGATCGCCTTGGCGATCTGACGCTGCTCCTGGACGGACACACCGGTCACCCGACGAGCGCGGATCTTGCCGCGGTCGGAGATGAACTTGCGCAGCAGCGCAGTGTCCTTGTAGTCGACCGCCTCGATCTTGGCGGCCTTGAGCGGGTTCTGCTTCTTCTTGGGCTTGCGCACGGGCACCTTGGCCATCGTGGTGCTCCCCTCTCGTGAGAGCCCAGGGGTTCAGACCTGGGATGACGTCTTGTGTGCGACCTGGCGGACGGCGACGGGGTCGCTGTCGTGAGGTCGATGAGGCGCGGGTCGCGGAGGACTGACCTCCGGGTCACCGGTCTCTCTGAATGCCGCAGTCCAGTCGCTCAGAACGGCGGGTCGTCGTTGGACGCGCCGCCCCAGCCACCGCCGCCACCGGAAGCGTTTCCGCCGCCGGACGGGCCGGTCGCCCAGGGGTCGTCCTGCTGCTGCGGGGCGCTGCCGCCGGAACCGCCGCCCCAGCCGCCGCCACCGCCGCCGGAGTTGCCCCCGCCGGAGTTGCCGCCACCGGAGCCGGAACCGCCACCGAAACCGCCGCCACCACCACTACCGCCGCGGGAGGTCTTGTTGACCTTCGCGGTGGCGTAGCGCAGCGAGGGGCCGACCTCGTCGACCTGCATCTCGATGACGGTCCGCTTCTCGCCTTCCTTCGTGTCGAAGGTCCGCGACTGCAACCGACCGGTCACCACGACCCGCGTGCCGCGCGTGAGCGACTCGGCGACGTTCTCCGCCGCTTCGCGCCAGATCGCGCAACGCATGAACAGCGTCTCGCCGTCCTTCCACTCGTTCGACTGACGGTCGAACGTGCGGGGCGTCGAGGCGACCGTGAAGTTGGCCACCGCGGCACCCGACGGGGTGAAGCGCAGTTCGGGGTCGTTCGTGAGGTTCCCGATCAGCGTGATGACGGTTTCACCCGCCATCAGGCAGCCTCGGCTCGCAGAAGCTTGGTGCGCAGCACACCCTCGTTGAGGTTCAGCTGGCGGTCGAGCTCCTGCGCGACGGCGGGCTCGGTGGTGAGCTCGACGACGGCGTAGATGCCCTCGGACTTCTTCTTGATGTCGTAAGCGAGCCGACGGCGGCCCCAGATGTCGACCTTGCCGACCTCGCCACCGCCCTGACGAACGACGTTGAGGAAGCGGTCGAGGGACGGGGCGACCGTCCGTTCTTCCAGTTCCGCGTCGAGGATCACCATGAGCTCGTACTGACGCGCGCTCATTCCCCACCTCCTTCGGTCTCATGCGGCCACGGTCTCTCCGTGGCAGGAGGGTCTCGGTGCGTGTCTTCCCCCACCCGCTCACCAGGTGCGAACGGACGGGGAACCACACGAGTCTACCGGCCCCAGGACGCACACCCTGCCGCACCGGTGCGACGGCCCCCGCCGACCGTCCACAGGCGGGAATGCGGACGGGCCTGTGCACGCGCGGACGACGCGGACGACGGGCGGACGGCGCCTCAGGCGACGCGCACGACCAGCGCGTCGGGCGCCCCGTCGAAGTCGCCACCGGTCGGGTCGTCCGGGCCGCGGGTCGCGCGGACGGCGTCGGTCGACGGCGTCCGCACCTCGCGCACGACGCAGACCACCAGCCAGGCGATCGCGGCCAGCCGCACGAGGAGGACCATCGCGTACAGCTCGGGCGGCAACGCCCGGTTGGTGTTGGTCTGACCGGCGATGTAGAGCCAGACGGCCCCGAAGTAGGCCCCTTCGGCCACCCACCAGATCACCTGGTCGCGCCAGCGGGGGACCGCCAGGGCGGCCAGCGGTAGCAGCCACAACGCGGCCTGCGGGGGGAACGACACCCCGAGCGCGCAGTAGCCGGCGACCAGCAGGAACGCGACCTGCGCCAGCCGGGGGCGCCGCGGGGCCCACAGCACGAACACCCCGACCAGGACGGTCCAGACGATCCACGCACCGATGGTCAGGACCACGACGGCGGGGCCCGGCAGACCGGAGGTGTTCGTGGCGTCGACGGCCTGCTGGGCCAGTTGCGGCAGGACCCAGAGCGATCCGTACCCGGCGCGCTGGTCGAAGAACGCCCGCAGGTAGGCGCTCCAGGCGTCGACGTTCGTCACGACGAACGGCAGGTCGACGGCGAGCCACGCCGCGACCGCGGCCCCCACCGTCGTGGCCGCCCCGCGGAACCGGCCGGTGCGCACCGCGAGCAGCACGATCGCGAGGAGGATCAGCACCGGGTAGGTGCGGGTCGCGACGGCGAGACCCAGCAGGATCCCCGCCGGCACCGGACGCCGGCGGGCCCAGCAGGCCATCCCGGCGGTGGCCAGCGCGACGCCGGCGAGGTCGAAGGACAGCAGGGCCGAGAGCGCCAGCACGGGACTGACGGCCACGAGCAGCGCGTCCCAGCCGCGACGGCGACCGGCCATCGTCCAGACCGCGATCGTCACGACCAGGGCCGCGACGAGCAGCAGGACCGTCGAGAGGTCGAAGTAGACCCGCTGCGCGGTGACCGTCACCTCGTACGGCGCGAACCGGGCGACGAGCCAGGCCAGCGCGGAGGTCACCGGCGGCTGGTTCAGCGAGACACCGTCGGCGTAGGGGCCGAGGCCCTTCGCCAGTCCCGAGGACGTGTAGACGACCGGCAGGTCGGTGTAGCAGGCGTGGACGAACTGGTCCGGGGTGTTCCAGCCGAGGGTGCGGCAGTGGTGCTTGCCGACGGCGCCCAGCGCGACGGCGACCGCCGTCAGCGACACCGCGACGGGGAGCGCTCGCGCCCACCACGGGCCGTCACCGGCGAGGCGACGGCCGGCCGGACCGCCGAGGACCTCGCTGCCCGCACGGGCCAGGGCGTCCACCGCGGTCGGCGGGACCGAGGGGACCTGCGGAGACTCCGCCGGGGTGGCAGGACCGGTGTGACCGGGGGACTCGGTGCTCACCCCCTCAGCTTCCCCTACCCGACGCTCGCGGCGCTCGCGGCACCGGTGGCGGCCGCGGCGTCCTGGGTCGCGGCCGCAGCGCCCTGGCCACCGGGGTTGCCGCCGTCACCGCTGCCCCCGGACGAGGACGAGCTGCTGCTCGACGAGGACGAGGAGGAAGAGGAGGAAGAGGAGGAGGAAGAGCTCGAGGAGCTGCTGGGGGAACCGGACGGCGTCCCGGTCGGGCTGCCGGTGGGGTCACCCGTCGGGGAGTCCGTCGGGGTCTGCGTCGCGGTGTCCGTCGCGGTGTCCGTCGCGGTGTCCGTCGGGGAGTCCGTCGGGGACTGCGAGGTGGTCGAGGACGACGACCTCGAGGAGGACGAGCCGCTGGACGTCGACCCCTTCGAGACGCCGACGTTCGCGCGCGCCGGGAAGTCCTCCTCGTCGATGCCCTGCAGCGCTGCCTTCATGAAGGCGGTCCAGATCCGGACCGGGTAGGAACCACCGGTGACCTCACCGCCACCGAGGTCGAGGGAGACGTTCTTCGTGCCGTCGGGACTGGTCTGGAACAGCGCGACGGAGGCGGCCAGGTTCGGCGTGAACCCCGCGAACCAGGCCGCCAGGTTGTCGTTCGTGGTGCCCGTCTTGCCCGCGGCGGGACGGTTGACGCGCCGGGCGTAGGAACCCGTCCCGGACTGCACGACCTGCTCCATGGCGTAGGTGGCGTCGGCGGCCACGTCGGCGGGGAACGCCTGCGACGTCGTGGGCGACGCGGTGTAGGTCCGGGTGCCCGAGGTGTCGTCGATGCTGGCGATGGTGTGCCACTGGGTGCGGGTGCCCTGCGCGGCGAACGTCGCGTAGGCCTGGGTCACGTCGATCGGGTGTGGCGAGGACGTACCCAGCACGTTGGAGATGTACTGCTGGCCCTGGAGACCGGGGGTGCTCTCGGGGTAGCCCGCCGCGACCGCCACGTCGCGGGTGGCGTTCGGGGTGACCTCCTCGTTCAGCTGCCCGTAGACGGTGTTGACCGAGTGCTCGGTGGCGGTGACGAGGTCGATGGTGCCGAACTGCTCGCGCCCGAAGTTCTTGGCGTCCCAGCCGTCGATGGTCCGTGGGCTCGCCCCGCTGAACGTCGTCTTCAGGGAGATCCCCTGTTCCAACCCGGCGACGAGGGCGAAGGGCTTGAACGTCGAACCCGGTTGCGCGACGGCCTGGGTGACGTCGTTGTACTGGGTCGTGAGGTAGTCCGCGCCGCCGTACATCGCGGTCACCCCACCGGTCTTCGGGTCGATCGCGGACAGCGCGACGTGGAAACCCTCGGGTCGCTGCGCCGGCAACTGGTCCGCGACGGCGGCCTCGGCCGCCTTCTGGGAGTTCACGTCGAACGTCGTGACGATCTTCAGCCCGCCGCGTTCGATGTCCTCCTCGGACAGCCCCACGGTTCCGGAGAGTTCGTTCTCGACGGTCTTCAGCAGGTACCCGTTCGTGCCGGACCACTGCGTGTTCGGCCGCTGCTCGATGGTGTCCGGCAGACCGGCGGTCGCGCGGTCGGCCGCCGACAACCAGCCCTCGGTGACCATCCCGTCAAGGACGTACTCGACGCGCGCCTTCGCGGCCGCGGCCTGCGTCTCGCCCTTGCGCGGGTCGTAGTTGCCGGGGCCCTTCAGGAGGGCGGCGAGCAGCGCGCCCTGCGACACGTTCAACTGCGCGGCGTCGACCCCGAAGTAGGCCTGCGACGCGGCCTGGATCCCCCACGCGCCACGACCGAAGTAGACGGTGTTCAGGTAGTTCTCGAGGGTCTCGTCCTTCGTCTGCTGCTGGTCGATCTTCAGCGAGATGAAGAACTCCTCGAACTTCCGCTTGTAGGACTGCTCGGCGGAGAGGTAGTAGTTCTTGACGTACTGCTGGGTGAGCGTCGAGCCACCCTGGCTCGTCCCGTCGCTCACGTTGGTCCACACCGCCCGCGCGATGCCCGTCGGTGACACACCGCGGTTGTCGTAGAAGCTGCGGTCCTCGGCGGCGAGGACGGCCTTCTGGACGCTGTCCGGCACCTGGTCCAGCGACACGTTCTCGCGGTTGCGGGCCGCGAACGTGCCGATGACGGTGGTGCCGTCGGAGTAGTAGACGGTGCTGGTCTGGGCGTCGGCGAGCTTGTTCGGGTCGGGGACCTTCACCAGCGCGTAGGCGGCGGCGAACCCGCCGACGGCGAGCGCGACGCCGGTGAGGAAGAGCCCGAGGAGCCAGCCGAGGATCGTGCGACGGCGTGGACGACGCTTCGGAGCGCCCCGACGGGGGGTCGGCGAGCTGGATGCGGGTCGTCGTGCGGCCACGTGTGTCTGGTCCTCCGGCGGTCGTGCGCGTCGGTGCGGGGACTCTCTCCCGCGCCGGTCGCGTCCTGGGTGCTGCCGATCCATCGGCTGCGCGCGGCGCGGCCTTCGGCACCACGCCCTGGGTGCTCAACCCTCCCAGTATGCGTCGAGCCGCGGGTGCCGCCCGCCGTCGGTGCTGGGCCGACCGGGTGTGCACCACACCTCCACAGCCCTCTCGGCAACCCTCCCGAGGTCGCCCGGTGATCGCTACGGTGTGGCGCGTGCCGACCGCGGAGACCACGTCGCAGAGCGGGGTGCTGCGCGAGCTGGGCGGGCTGCTGCACACCGGCCGCTACCGCCACCTCATGGGGGTGCGCCTCACGGGACAGGCCTGTGACGGGATCTTCCAGGCCGGGTTGGCGTCGCTGTTCTTCTTCTCCCCCGAGCGGCAGGCGACGCCGGCGGGGGTCGCGTTCGCGGCGGCCGTGCTGCTGCTGCCGTTCACCGTCGTCGGTCCGTGGGCGGGGGTGCTGCTGGACCGCACGTCCCGCCGCTCGGTCCTGGGGTACGGGAACCTGCTGCGGGGCGGGTTGGCCCTCGTCGCGGCCGGGGTCCTGTTCGCGGGGGCCGGCGACGTGGCCGTGGGGGTGCTGGCCCTCGCGGTGCTGTCGGTGAACCGTGCCCTGCTGGCGGGGTTGTCGGCGGCGTTGCCGCACGTGGTGGCGCCGGAGCGCTTCGTCCTGGCGAACTCGGTGACCCCGACGGCGGGGACCGTCGCGGCCGGGGCCGGCGCCGTCGCCGCGGTCGGGGTGACGGCCGTGGTCGGGCCGGGTGGCGGGGCGGACGTCGCGGCGCTGCTGGTCGCCGCGATCGGCTACGTCGTCGCCGGTGGCCTGGCGCTGCTCTTCCCCCGGGAGCTGCTGGGGCCACCACCGGGTTCCGCGGTGACGTCTGCGCGGGGGTTCCGCGCCAGCGTCGCGGACGTCGTGGCGGGGGTGGCGCACCTGCGCGACCGGCTGCCCGCGGCGGGTGCCCTGGGGTTGATCGCGTGGCACCGCTGGTCCTTCGGGCTGACGACGGTGGCGATGGTCGTGCTGTGCCGCACCACGTTGGCCGACGTCGACGACCCGGCGGCCGGGTTGGCCGCGTTGGGGCTGCTGCTGGGGGCGGTCGCGGCGGGGTCGGGGGCCGCGGCGGTCCTGGCGCCGTGGGGGGCCCGGCGCGGACGGGTCCACGCCTGGATCCGGGTCTGCCTGCTCGTGGCGGGTGCGGCCCAGGTCGCGATCGGGCTGACGCAGTCGCCGGTCGCGTTGGCGGTGGCGGCCGGCTTCCTCGGGCTCGGGGGTCAGGGCGCGAAGATCGGCGTCGACACCGTCGTCCAGCGCACGGTCGACGACGCCTTCCGGGGGCGGGTCTTCACGGCCTACGACCTGGTGTTCAACGTGAGCTACTGCCTGGCGTGCGCCGCGGCCGTCGTGCTCGTGCCCGCCGACGGCCGACTCGGCTGGGTCGCCGTGGTCCTGGGCGTCGGCTACGGCGTCTGCGCGCTGACGCAGGGCCGCGGCCGGGCCCGGGTCGCGGACTGAGGGTCGACCGAGAGGTCGGCTAGGGGGTCGGTTCGCCGACGGGGGTCGGCAGGCTGCCCAGGGTCATCGTCGGTCTGCCCGGCGGGGACGCCGGCCCGCCCGGTGCGGTGCTGCTCGGCGGGAGCGACCCGGTGCCGCCCGGCGAGGTCGGAGGGGTCGTCGGAGCGGTCGTCGTGGGAGGGGTGGACGTCGGCGCGGTGGACGTCGGTGGGGTGCCGGAGGGTCCACCCGGGGTGCGGGTCCCCTGCGGCAGCGGCGGTGCGCCGAGGCCGGCGCCGAGCCCACCCGAGGCCGGCGGGATCACCGAGGTCGTCGGCGTCGCGGCGGGCGGGACGACGGGCGCGGTCGTCTGCGCGAGCGCGGGCGGTGCGGCCGCGGGGGGGAGCGAGGGCGGCGGCACGAGGGCGGGGTCGGTCGGGGGGACCGAGGCCCCCGTCGTGGCGGAGGTGGACGACGACGACCGCCGGGTCGAGGGGGCCTGCGCACCGGAGGGCGTGTTCGAGGACCCGTCGGTGGACGCGGGAGCCGCCGGCGCCGACGACGTCGGCGGGGAGTCCGCCGTCCGGGGCGGCTGGACGATCGCGACCGGGTTGGGGACGTCCTTCAACCGGCCCTGCTGCACGGCCGCGATCGCGACGGCCGTTCCCGCGGTGGCCAGCAGCAACGCGCCGACCACGACGACGACCGGCCGCTTGGGCAGTGACCGTGCCTCGCGCGCGACCGGGCCCGCGGGGACCGCGGGCGGGAAGTCGGCGCCGTCGTAGGGGTCCAGCGAAGGACGCGGTTCGACGAAGGCGCGCATCCCGTTCACCCACGCGGGCAGGCGGTCGGGACGCTGGGCGGGGTCGGCGGACAGCGCCTGCAGCAGGAGGTGGCCGAGCCCCGGGTGCTGGGCCGTCAGCGTCGCCGCGGCGAGCTGCCGCTTCACCAGGGCGGGGTCGAGGACACCGTCCGGGGACGTCGAGGGTGGCATGCCGGTGAGGATCAGGACGGCGGTCGCACCGAAGCCGAAGACGTCGCTGGCGGCCGAGGGCAGCGCCCCCTCGCGGACCTCCGGGGCGGTGTAGGCGCCGACGGAGCGCTGCGCGACGGGACCGCGGCGCAGGCCGCCGAGGCTCGCGCCCGAGAGCCGGACCCCGTCCGCGGGCCAGAACCCGCCGAGGCGGACCGAACGCGGGGTGATGTCGCCGTGCACGACGGGCGGGGCGACCTCGGAACCGCGGTGCAGTTCCTGCAGGACGCCGGCGGCGGTCGCGAGGACGGTGAAGCGTTCCTCGACGCTGGCGCCCGGGTCGTCGCGCAGCCAGTCGGCGACGGAGCGCCCCGCGGCCTGCTCGAGGACGGCGTAGTTCCACTCCCGGGCGTCGGGGTCGGCCCTGCCCGGCCGGTGCGGGGCGGGACCCGCGAACGTGGAGACGACACCGGCCAGACGGGCGTGGCGGACCCGGGCGAGACCGGCGGCGCGTTCGCGCCACAGCACCTCGGGCGAGGTCGTGACCGCGTCGCCACCGTTGTCGTCGTCGGTGTGCACGACCTCGAGGCCGTCGGTGACCGTCGGGCGCAACGCGGCCAGGGTGAACAGCGCCTCACCCGTCGCGGCACGGTGGTCGATCACGTGCCACGCCTCGTCGGCGCCTTCGGCCTCACCGAGCAGCTCGTACCGGTCCGGATCGTCAGCGGGTCCCGCGTGGTGACGGACGAGCGAAGGAGCGTCGGATGAGGTCAGCCTGTCGTCGGGCCAGCCCTCGGTCGTCACCTGCGGCACCTCCGCACCTCGGCGGTGCCGCGCCTCAGGACGAGGGCGCACCGTGTTCGGGGCTCCATGATGCCCCACGTGGAGCAGCGCTCGGACCCGAACGCAGCACTCCCGGGACGAATCCTTGAAGTTCACCGGCCGGCGCGCTATGGGACACCCGGGACGAGCGCCGCGCGGGCGGCTTCCACGCCCTGCAGGCGCACCTGGCGGCGGGGTCCGGCCGCCCAGTCGGCGACGTCGAGGCGCAGGCGCTGCTGCACCGCGACGCCTCCCCCGCGCACGCTCCGGTGCTGTCCGTCCTCCCGGTAGCCGAGCCGGCGCGAGACCCCGAGCGAGCGCGGGTTGTCGAGGTACGCCTCACTGCGGGCGCAGACCGCGCCGAACCCCTCGAACGCCAGGTGCAGGACGGCCGCCCGCATGAGCGGCCCGGTCCCGCGGCCCTGGTGCTCCAGGCCGAGCCAGGACCCGGTGACCACCTCGCGCAGGACGGGGAACCCGTTCGCCTCCAGGGACTGCGTCCCGACGACGACCCCACCCCGACGGACGACGAAGTCGAGGCGCCACGCCTCGGGTGACCAGCCGCTCCACCCGCTGAGCTGCCGGCGCAGGGTCCGGCGGGCGCGTTCGGCCGGTTCGCCGTCGGTCCAGGGGTTCGCGAAGGGCATGGCGTCGGGGGCGTGGACGCCGCGGGCCGCGACCGCGGCGAGTTCCACGACCCCGTCGAGGTCCCCGGTGCGCAGTTCGACGTCACCCTCGGGGTCCGGCACGACGAGGCGGAGGTCGGCGAAGGGGTGCAGGTCGACGGGGAGCACGTCGCGAGCCTGCCGGGTTCCGCGACCCCGGGGCCAGCCGTTTCCGCCGCTACGGCTGGTCGAAGATCGTCACCCGCGGCGGAACTCCGTCGAACGCGCTGACCTGGACCGTCGCGTGCTGACCGGTGCAGGCCTGCGCGAGCCGGGAGGAACCGACGTCGCGGGTGAGGACGTTGACGTTGCCGTACCCGCAGGTGACCCCGGCCGCGGCCCCTGCGACGGGGTCGAACCAGGAACCGGTGGACATCTGCACGACGCCCTCCCGGACGGCGTCGGAGACGACGAGTCCCCCCAGGCAACTGCCACGGCGGCTGCGCAGCACGACGACCTGACCGTCGTGCAGTCCCCGGGCGGCGGCGTCGCGGGCGTGCATGCGGACGGGTTCGCGGCCGGCGACCTTGCCCGCCTGCGACGTCGCGCCGTGGTCGAGCTGGCTGTGCAGCCGCGTCGCGGGGTTGTTCGCCACCAACCGCAGCGGGAACTCCCCGTCGGGTTCCTCCTCGGGCGCCAGCCAGACGGGGTGGCCGGGGCAGTCGTCGTAGCCGAAACCCGCGATGGTGCTCGAGTGCAGTTCGATCCGGCCGCTGGGGGTGCGCAACGGGAACGTCTCCGGGTCCGCCCGGAAGGAGGCGAACATGACCTTCTCGCCGGGTTCGGCGGGCAGCGCGAACTCCCCCGCGGCGACGAACTCGGCGTAGGTCGGGGCGAGGATCCCGGCCCGGGACGCCGGGCCGGAACGCCACTCCTCGTAGAGGTGCTCGACCCACTCCTGCGCGGTGCGCCCCTCGGTGAACCGGTCACCGACGCCGAGGCGCCCCGCGAGGTCGGCGAGGACGGCGTGGTCGTCGCGGGCCTCGCCGAGGGGGGCGTGCACCCGGCCCATCGCGATGAGCCGGTCGTCGTAGCGGGCGGCGCCGATGTCGTCGCGTTCCAGGGTCGTCGTCGCGGCGAACACGACGTCGGCGTGGCGGGCGGTGGAGGTCCAGAACGGGTCGTGGACGATGACCGTCTCGGCCGCGCGGAACGCGCGCTGCAGGCGCTGCAGGTCCTGGTGGTGGTGGAAGGGGTTGCCCCCCGCCCAGTGCACGATCCGCAGGTGCGGGTAGTTCTCGTGCCGACCGTCGACCTCGTACGGTTCGCCGGGGTGCAGCAGGGCGTCGGAGATGCGGGCGACGGGGATGCGGACCCGCAACGGGTCGGCGAACTGCGGGAACGTCGGCAGCGGGTAGCTGCCGGCGCGTTTCCCGACGCCTCCGGTGGAGGCGTAGCCGTGCCCGAAACCGCCCCCGGGCAGGCCGATCTGGCCGATCATCGCGGCGAACGCGACGGCGGCCCACAGGGGTTGCTCCCCGAACCGGGCGCGGGCCACGGACCAGCTGACCATGACCATGGTCCGGCCGCGGACGGCACGGCGGGCGAGGTCGCGGATGCGCCCGGCGGGGATCCCGCAGATCTCCGCCGCCCACTCCGGGGTCTTCTCGATCCCGTCGTCGCCCCCGCGCAGGGAGTGCAGGAACTCCTGCGACCCCGCGGTGTGCGTGGTGAGGAAGTCCGCGTCGCAGGTGCCGTCGGTGAGCAGGACGTGGCACATCGCCAGCAGCAGCGCCGTGTCGGTCCCCGGGACGACGTCGAGCCAGTCGGCGTCGAGCTCGGTGGCGAGGTCGTCGCGCAGCGGGGACACCAGGACGAACTCGGCGCCGCGGGCCTTCGCCGACCGCAGCCGCCCGGCCACCTCGTGCCGGCTGATGCCGCCGCTGGCGACCTCGGAGTTCTTCGCGGGCAACCCGCCGAAGGCGATGACGAGGTCGGTGTGGGCCTCGACGCTGCTCCACGCGGTGGGCGAGATCAGCGGTTCCTGGCTGCCGACGATCCGCGGCATCAGCACCTCACCGACACCGTGGCTGTACGTCCACGTGGAGCGGACGGCACCGCCCAGGACGTTGGAGAACCGGTGCAGCTGGCTCTGGGAGTGGTGGAAGCGTCCGGCACTGGCCCAGCCGTAGGACCCGGCGTAGACGGCCCGCGGGCCGTGCTCCGCGAGCACCCGGGCGTAGTCGGCCGCGACCCGGTCGAGCAGTTCGTCCCACCCGACGGCGAGGAACTCGTCGCGGCCCCGGCGCTCGTCGGGTCCGGGTCCGTCCTCCCACCAGCCGCGGCGCACGTGCGGTCGCAGCACCCGCGCCGTGGGGGTGGCCGCGACCGGCACGTTCTGCAGCAACGACGACGGCGCCGGGTCGTCGGGGTGGGGGGTGACCCGCAGCCCCTCGCCGTCGGGGGTGGCGTGGAAGGCCCCCCAGTGGGAGGAGTGCGGGATCCCGGAGCTGCTCACCGCCCCAGGATCGCCGATGCGGCGGGTCGCTCGGAGCACGCGTCGCTCCCCGCCGCGGGAGCGGGCGGGCGACGGTCCGGTACCGGCGTGGTCACGATTCGGATTCACCCGGACGGAGCACTCAAGTCCGCGGCCGGACCTGCCGAGGAGGGGGTCATGATCGCGAGAGTCCACGACCTCCGGACGGGTGGCCACACCGTCGACCGTTCGGAGCAACGGACGGAGCAGCCGCAGCGCCTGCGTGGCGGCGGCGTCCGGCTCGGGGTCACGACCGCCGTCGTCGTGGCGGTCCTGTCGGTGGTGGCGCCGTCCCTGATCCGGGCCGATCACGTGGCCGACGTCGTCTGGTGGCCGGCCGCGGGGGCGGCGCTGGCCCTGGCGGTGCGCCGACCGGCCCGGCGGTGGTGGTGCGTCGCCGGGACGCTCGTCGGGGCCGTGGCCGCGAACGAGCTCCCCGGCGGGGTCGGGGACGGGTCGACGGTGATCGCGAGCGCGCAGGCGCTGCAGTGCGGGGTCGGCGCTGCCGTCGTCTCCGTGCTCGGCCGAGGGGAGTCTGCGAGCTCGCGCACCGGTCTGCGACTGCGACGGGGTCGCGACGCGTGGCGCCTGACCGCCGGCGCGCTGGCCGGGGTGGCCGCGGCCGCGCTGCTGCTGCAGACCTCGGGGTACGGCAGCACGGTGGCCTACGCCCTCAGCCAGCTGCTGGGCATCCTGCTCGTCGCACCGCTGATGCTGATGCCGCGCCCGCCGCGGGCCGGCACCGGGGACCACCGCGCCCGGGCCGCGATCTCGGAGTGGGTGCTCGTCCTGATCCTCTCCGCCGTCGTCTCCGCCGCGGTCCTCCACCGCGGCGCCGTCGGGCCCTGGTCGTTCCTCGTCGTGCTGCCGATCCTCTGGGGCGCAGCCCGTCTCGGGGTCGGCCGCGCGCTCTCCTGCCAGCTCGTCGTCGCGGTGATCGCGACCGCCGGGGCCGGCGCGGACCCTGCCGGGGGGCAGGGGCCGGTGGCGCTGCAGGCGCTGCTCTTCACCTCCGGTGCCGTCGCGCTGGTCATGTCGCTGGTCGTCCGCTCCCGCGAACGGGCCGTCGTCACCGCCTCCCGCCGCGAGGAGGTGTTCCGCCGGACCTTCGACGACGCCCTCCTCGGGGTCGCGCTGCTGCGGCTGCGCCCGGACGGTTCGGCCGTCGTCGCCCGCGTCAACGACCGTCTGCAGTCGATGCTCGGGGTCGAGGTGGAGGTCGGCTCCGACTGGTCCGAGCAGGTCCACCCCGACCAGCGCGGGACCTTCGTCGCGGCCGTCGCCGAGATGGCCGACGAGGTCGTCGCCGGTCGCAACGCCCACTGGCACGCCGAACTCCAGCACGGTGACGGGGAGGTCTGGCTGGAACTGGCGGCAGCGGCCTGGCCGACCCCGGGTGAGAACGGTCCGGGCGAGGTCGGCGCCGTCGTCCAGGTCGCCGACGTCACCCAGCGTCGCCTGGTCCAGCGCCGCCTGCGCGAGGCCGCGCTGCACGACCCGCTGACCGGCCTGCCCAACCGCACCCTCCTCGAGGACCGGCTGCGGCACGCGCTGTCCGCCGCGCACCGCAGCGGCAACCACGTCGCGCTGCTCTACTGCGACCTCGACGACTTCAAGCCCGTCAACGACACCGGCGGCCACGCCGCCGGCGACCACGTCCTCATCGGCGTCGCCGAACGCCTCGCCGCGGCCGTCCGTCCCGGCGACACCGTGGCCCGCCTCGGGGGCGACGAGTTCGCCGTCGTCTGCCCCGACCTGCCCGACGAGGCCGCCGCGGCCGCCGTCGCCGAACGCGTCGTCGCCGCGATGACCGACCCCTTCCCCGTCGCCGGCTGGGAGTTCAAGGTCGGCATCAGCGTCGGGCTCGCGATGGCGGACCTCGACCAGGACGCCGCGCGCGTCCTGCAACAGGCCGACGCCGCGATGTACGAGGCGAAGGGTTCCGGCAAGGGCCGGGTCCGCAGCGCCGGCCCCGCCCCCCGCACCATCGACCTGCGCCACGCGGGCGCCTGAACCTCAGCCCGGGTAGCGCTCGAACGGGCCGACCGTCTCGGCGCTCGCGATGCCGTCCAGCACCGCGTCCCGCACGACGTCGGCGGTGACCCGCTGCAGGTCCACGAGTTCGCGGACCCGGGCGGCCCGCTCCACCGCGAGCGGGACCGTCCCCGTCGCGAGCGCGAAGACGGTGTCCCCGTCGGCGAGGGTGTGGACGGGGTTCAACGCCCGGGCCAGGCCGTCGTGGGCGACCGTCGCGGTCCGCGACGTCTCCGCCGGGTCGAGCAGCGCGTTCGTGGCGACCACGACGAGCGTGGTGTTCAGCGGCCCCGGTTCGACGGGTCCCGCCACGGGCAGCCCCACTGCGTTGACGACCGCGAGCGCCGCCACGACCACCTCGCCCGAACGCGCCGAGGCGGACCCCACCCCGCCCTTGAACCGGCCCCCGACGACCGCACCGGTCCCGGCGCCCACGACCCCGCGCTCGACGGGGCCGGGGTGGGCGGAAGCGGCTGCGTCGTAGCCCATCTGCTCGGTGGGGTGGTGGCCGAAGACCCCACCGCGACCGAGGTCGAAGACCGCCGCGGCGGGCACGATCGGGACGACCTCGCCCGGGCCGGGACCGACGGGGAACCCGCGGCCCCGCTCGGCGAGCCACCGCTGCACGCCGTGGGCGGTGACGAGGCCGTAGGCGGAACCTCCGGCGAGCACGACGGCGTCGACCGTCGGCACCAGGGTCCGCGGGTCGAGGGCGTCGGTCTCGTGGGTCCCGGGCCCGCCGCCGCGCACGTCGACCCCGCCGACCGTGCCCGGGGGGACGAGGACGGCGGTGACGCCGGTGAGCCAGCCGTCGCCCCGGCGGGTGACGTGGCCGACCTCGAGGCCGGGGACGTCGGTGAGGGAACCGTTCACCGCGCCCACGCTAGTTCCGCCGCGCGGGGACGGGCGCCGGGGGTGAACGTGGCGTCATGACGAACGCGCCCTCCGCCCGCCCGACGGGCATCCACCACGTCCGGCTCACCGTCACCGACATCGCCCGCTCGAAGTCGTTCTACGAGGACGTCTTCGGGGTCCACCCCGTCGTCGACTTCAGCGACCGCGTCGACGAGACCGGAGTTCGCGAGGACCCGGAGAAGATGTTCGGCGGGTGCGCCTTCGCGGTGGGCGACCAGATCCTCGGCCTGCGCCCGGTCGCCCCGGCCGGCGACACCTTCGCCTCCACCCGGGTGGGCCTCGACCACCTCAGCCTCGCCGTGGCCACGACGGCGGACCTCGCCGCGGCGGCCGAACGGTTGGCCGAACGCGGTGTCGCGCACGGCGAGATCGTCGAACTCACCGACATGGGCATCGCGATCCTGTCCCTGCAGGACCCCGACGACATCAACCTGGAACTGACCGCGCCCCTCTGAGTCAGGGGAACCGCACGGCGAGGAGGGCGCAGTCGTCCTCGCCGCGCGTCCCGACGAGTTCGGCGAGCAGTTCGTCGAGGAGCGCGTCCAGGCCCGCGCCGACGTGGCGGGTCAGGGAGGACCGGACGCGTTCGATCCCGCCGGTGAGGCTGTGCCCGCGGTGCTCGATGAGCCCGTCGCTGTAGAGCAGGAGCGTCGCCCCCCGCGGGACGTCGACGACGTGCTCGTGGCGCTCGACCTCGGGCAGCAACCCGACGAGCAGGTCGGCGGGGCGGTGGAGCAGTTCGGTCGTCCCGTCGGGGTGCAGCAGCACCGGCGGCGGGTGTCCCGCGTTCGTCCACCGCAACCGGTACCCCGCACCGGAGGCCTCGACCCGCGCGAGGACCAGCGTCGCCAACCCGTCCACCCCGAGACCGGACATCCCCCGGTCCAGGCGCGACACCAGCTCCGCGGGTGTTCCTCCCCGGTCCCACACGAAGGCCCGCAGCAGTCCCCGGACCTGGCCCATCGTGGCCGCGGCCACCATGTCGTGGCCCGTGACGTCGCCCAGGACGAGGGTCGTGTCCCCCGTGGGCCCGACGACGACGTCGTACCAGTCGCCGCCGATCTCCTCCTCACGGCTGGCCGGGACGTAACGCCCCCGCACCGCGAGCTCACCCGTGGACGCCGGCAACCGCGGCAGCAACGACCGCTGCAGCACCTCCGCCCGGGAACGCCGCTCGGCGTCCAGGGTCGCGCGGTCCAGGGCCTGGGCGGTGAACCGGGCCAACGCGCTCCACACGTCGGCCTCGTCCGAGAGCGTGAGGCGCTCGGAGTCCCAGAGCAGGCACAGCACGCCGATCAGCCGGTCCTGCACCAGCAGGGGCAGGTACGCCGACGCCGCGAAGACGGGCAGCGCTGCCTGCGCCTCGACGTCGGGGAAGGCGGCGCGCAGCTCGTCGACGTCGGCGAAGAGCAGCGGACGGCGCTCGCGGGCGGCGCAGGCGACGGGCACCGGTGCGTCGAGGTCGACGAGCTCCCACCCGCCCCCGGTGCCGGGTGGCAGGGTCGTGAGGTCGGCGAAGCGCAGCCGCCGGTTCCCCGCCTCGGGCAGCAGCAGTCCGCTCCAGGCCCCGCCCAGCCAGGACCGGGTGACGCTGGCGACGGTCGCGCTGACCTCCGCGACGGTCCGGGCTCCCACGAGGGCGTCGGCGAGGTTGAGCAGCAGCCGGTTGCGTTCCTCGAGGACGCGCAGGCCCAGCTCGGCGGAACAGGCGGCGGCGAGGTCCTCGAGCACCTCGATCTGCTCGGCGGTCCACCGCCGCGGTGCCCTGTCGATGGCGCAGAGGACCCCCACGACGGGTGAGGTCGGGTCCGCGACCCCGGTCCGGGGGTCGGGCAGGCGCAGCGGCGCGCCCGCGTAGGCCACGACGCCGAGGTCGGGGATGGCGAGGGAGTCGGCGGTCAGCGGGTCGAGCCGGGCGTCCTCGACGGCGAAGACCTTGCCGGAGGTGACGACGTGCTGGCACAACGAGTGGGTCAGCGGGGTCTGGCGCCGGGTCTGCCACGGTTCGGGCAGTCCGACCGCCCCGGGGAAGACCTGGCCGTCGCGGCTGACCATCGACACCAGCGCCACGGGTGTGCCGAGGGCGAGGGTCCCCAGCCGGGCGAACCGGTCGAAGTCCGCGTCCGGGTGCGCGGGCAGCAGGGTGGTGCTGCTCAGTCCGCGAACCCGTTCCTCCACCGGAGCATCATGCCCGGTGCGTGCGCTCCCCAGCGCCGGTCGGGCGATCGGGGGGAGTCCCGGTTGCCGACGTGGGACCGGGTGCCAGAGTTGGCTCCACACGAGTGGGAACGAACGGGAGTGGCATGACGCGTCTGGAGCTGCGGGCTGACCCGTCGGCTGCTCGGCGTGCCCGGTCCTGGCTGCGCGAGGAGTTCGCCGCCGTGGACCTCCCGACCCGCGTCCGGCAGACGCTGGAGCTGCTCACCACGGAACTGGTCACCAACGCCGTGCGCTACGGCGGGGAGCCCATCGAGGTGCGCCTGCGCCGCGCGGTCGGGTCCGTGCGGGTCTCGGTCAGCGACGGCGGGCCGGGGACGCCGGAGGTGCACCACGTTCCCCCGACCGCCACCGGAGGGCGGGGTGTCGCGCTCGTCGACACCCTCGCCCTGCGGTGGGGTTCGGACGCTGCGGGGGCGGGCAAGACCGTCTGGTTCGAGCTCGCCCTGCAGTGACCGGGGAGCGGTCCTCAGCCGAAGACGTCCGGGTCCGGCCCGGTCCGCTCGGCCCGGTCGAGCCCGCTGATCGCCGCGACCTGGTCACCGCTCAGCTCGAAGCCGACGACGTCGAAGTTCGAGACGATGCGTTCCGGCGTCACGGACTTGGGGATGACGATGTTGCCCTGCTGCAGGTGCCAGCGGATGACGACCTGGGCCGGGGTGCGACCGAGTTCCGTCGCGATGCCGGTGACGACCGGGTCGGCGACGAGGTCGAGGCGCTGGGCCAGGGGGCTCCACGCCTCGGTCGCGATGCCGTGCTCGGCATGGAAGGCCCGCAGGTCGTCCTGGACGAGGTAGGGGTGGACCTCGACCTGGTTGACCGTGGGGACGGTGCCGGTCTCGTCGAGGAGCTTGCGCAGGTGGGTCTTCTGGAAGTTCGAGACGCCGATGGTGCGGACGCGTCCCGACGCCTTGATCTCCTCGAACGCCTTCCAGGTCTCGACGTAGTCGTCGGCCTGCGTCGGCCAGTGGATGAGGTAGAGGTCGAGGTAGTCGAGCGCCAGCTTGGACATCGAGGCGTCGAAGGCCGCGAGGGTCTTGTCCCGGCCGTGCTCCTCGTTGGTGAGCTTGGTGGTGATGAACACGTCCTCGCGGGGGATCCCGCTGGCGTGCAGGGCGTCACCGACACCGGCCTCGTTGCCGTACCCGGCGGCGGTGTCGATGTGGCGGTAGCCGGCCTGCAGGGCCTGCAGCACGACCTCCGCGGTCTGCTCCGGCGGAACCTGCCAGACGCCGAACCCCAGCTGGGGGATCTCGACGCCGTCGTGCAACTTCACGAGAGGTACCTGGGTCATGCCGAAACCCTAGGGGGCACTCCCCACCCCGGCGAGGCGGACCGTCAGCCAGTCGCGGAACGCCGCGGCCGACAGGGGTTCGGCGTGCAGGAACCCCTGCGTCGTGTCGCAGCCCATCTCGCGCAGGACCTCCAGCGTCGCCAGGTCCTCGACCCCCTCCCCCACGATCCGCACCCCGAGCTCGTGCCCGAGCCAGATGGTGGAGGCGACGATCGCGGCCGAGCGCGGGTCGCGGGCGATGTCGGCGACGAAACCCCGGTCGAGCTTCACCTCGGCCACCGGGAGTTCCTTGAGGTAGGCCAGTGAGGAGTACCCCGTCCCGAAGTCGTCGATCGACAACGCGACCCCGAGTTCCCGCAGACCGTCCAGGACGGAGCGGGTCCGGGGGGACCGGCTCATGAGGACCGTCTCGGTGATCTCCAGACCGAGCCCGGCGGGTTCCACCGCGTGCCGACCCAGGAGTTCCGCGACCCGGGTGGGCAGGTCGACGTCGAGCAGGTTCGTCGCCGAGAGGTTCACCGCCAGCCGCAACCGCGACCCGGGGAACTCGACGCGCCAGGACGCCGCCGCGGCGAGCGCGTCGTCGAGGACCCGGTGGGTGAGGTGGCCCATCAGCCCGTGCCGTTCGGCCTCGTCGAGGAACTCCACGGGGCTGAGCAGGCCCAGGTCGGGATGGTCCCAGCGGACCAGGGCCTCGGCTCCGACGACGGCGCCGTCGGCGACGTCGAGCTGCGGCTGGAAGAGCACGCGCAGGTGCCCGCAGGCCCCGGGCACCTCACCGGGGTCGGCGAGGCCCAGGGCGGAGCGCAGCTGGGTCATGAGGGTCAGGCTGCCCCGGCCGCGGGCGGTCCCCCCGGGTTCACCCGACCCGAACGCGCACACCCGCCCGCCCAGCGTCTTCGCCTCGTACATGGCGATGTCCGCGCAGCGCAGCAGGTCGGAGGGCCGCTGGGCGTCGTGCGGGTAGCCCGCGACCCCGATGCTCGCGGCGACGTGGACGCGGTGCCCGAGCAGGTCGTAGGAACGGACCATCGCGGTGTGCAGGGCGACGGCGTCGGCGACGGCGCTCGCCGGGTCGGCGTCGGGGATCAGCAGGGCGATCTCGTCCCCGCCCAACCGGGCGACCAGGACGGCTGCCGGGGCCGCCTGGACGAGCTGACGGACCACCTGGCGCAGGAGCTCGTCACCGGCGGCGTGCCCGAGGCCGTCGTTGACCTCCTTGAACCGGTCGAGGTCGACGAGCGCGAGACCGAAGGGCTGGTCGCTCGCGCACCGCCGTTCCAGGTCGGCGAGCAGCGCCCGGCGGTTCGCGATGCCCGTCAGGTCATCGGTGAGGGCCTCGCGGCGCAGGGTCGCGAGTTCCAGGAGTTCCTGCTGCGAGAGGACCATCCGCACGACGGCGGCGGCCGCGGCCCCCGCGGCCAGCCAGATCGCCGAGCCCGTCAACGGGTGCACGTGGTCCACGACGAGCAACGCGAAGCAGGCGGGCAGCACGACCGCGGGCGTGATCACGATGGAGATCCGGGAACGGGTGCGCGGGCCGACGGCCGTCCGGACCTGCAGGGCGGAGACCCCGAGCAGGGCGATCCCGACGACGGCGATCCCGTCGACGCCGCTGCCCGGGGCGTAGCGGCCGGCGATCGAGACGACGGCGAACGTGGTGTCCGACGCGACCAACGCGGCGAAGGCCGCGGCGGGCAACCACCAGCGCCCGCCCGTGCGCAGGGCGGTGAGGACGCTGCCCACCAGCAGGAGCGCGTCGACCACGACGAGCATCACCCACGTCGTGACCGCTGCGGACGGCAGCCCGCTGGCACCGACGAGGGGCCGCACCAGGAACTCCTGGGCGAGGGCCGCGACGAGCAGGACGATCCCGAGGGCCTCGGCGACGTACCCGACGCGCCAGCGCTTCGCCCCCACCCAGACCAGCCGGACGATCGCGACGAGCATGGCCCCGTAGCCGACCACGTAGCCGGCTTCCAGCCCGGTGATCCCGCGCACCCCGCGACCGAGGACCGCCTCGGCGACGTCGAAGGCGATCTCGGAGGCGCAGTACGCCCCCACCCCGAGCGCCAGCACGGCCCAGAACGGGCTGATCCGCCGGCAGTGCCAGGCCCGCCACCCCAGGGCCACGAGGGCCGCGACCTCGACGCCGTTGCCCAAGGTCGCGTCCGCGAAGCGGCCGCTGCCCGAGGGGAGCAGTCCGAGGGCCACGCCGAGGCACACCACCCCGTAGGCCAGGGCCGCGAAGAGCAGGACCCAGCTCGCCCGGTTGGCCCGTCGCAGGGTCACGGCGTCGACCGGGAACTCCTGCGCCACGCGTCAGCCCTCCCCGGTGACCGGGTGCCGGACGTCCGCAGCGCGCGGCTGCGGGACCCGCAGCACGGCACCTGACGAGACGACCCTCACGTAGAGAGATGTTGCCCTACTCTGCGTCGCCGTGGGGCCGTTCCGCCGGTCCGTCGGCCTCCGCCCGGTTCACCTGCCCGCCGCCGGCCCCCCACCTGCGGGGACCCCCGTCGTGGGCAGGGTGACGGCCCGGTCGCGCAGGTCGACGACCCGTGGTCCCGCGGGCGGACGGCGGTCGAGGGTGGCGGCCAGGTGGTCCGTCGCCGCCCGCACCGCACCGGCGGCGCTCACCAGGCCCGGTACCGCGACGAAACCGTGCGGCACCCCCTCGACGAGCACGCGACGGACGTCCACCCCCGCCGCGAGCAGCCGCTCGGCGTACTCGCACGCCTCGTCGCGCAACGGGTCCGCACCCGCGACGACGACCGTCGCCGGGGCCAGGCCGCTCGCGTCGGGGATCCGCAGCGGCGAGACGTCCGGACGGCGACGCGTCGCGCGGTCCGGCACGTACATCCGCCAGAACCACGCCAGGTCCTCCAGGGAGAGTCCCAGGCCCTGGCCGAACTCCCGGTGGGACGGCCGGTCGAGGTCGCAGTCCAGGACGGGGCAGAACAACGACTGGTGGACGATCGGCGGGACGAAACCCGACCGCGAGCGCAACGCCAGGACGGCCGCGAGCTGGCCTCCCGCGCCGAGACCCGCCACGACGAGCGGCCCCCCGAACCCTTCGACGTCCCCGTCGGCCAGCGCACCCAGCAGGGTCGCGGAGTCCTCGAGCGCCGCCGGGTAGGGGTGCTCCGGCGCGAGCCGGTACCCCAGGCTCAGCACCGCCACCCCGGCGCCCGTCGCGATCGCGCGGCAGAGCGAGTCGTCGACGTCGCGCTCCCCCAGCGCCCACCCCCCACCGTGCAGGTAGAGCACGCTGGCCCGGCTCCCGGTGCGCGGCAGGTAGGTGCGCGCCGGCAGCGGACCGGCCGCCCCGCGGACGGTGACGTCACGCACCACGAGCGCGGCGTCCTCCACCGGTCCCGGCGCGTCCTGCCGGGCCCGGGCCCGGGCCACCGCGATGCCGGCCAGGTGGCGCGGCACCAGCCGACCCGTCTCCCGCTCGCGGCGGGCGACCAGCCGGGCCGCCTGGGGATCGCTCAGCCGAGGATCGAGCTCGACGTCCGCCGGACCGCCCGGGGTCGGGTGGAGCGCGGACGTCACCGACGCCGACGCCGACGCCGCCACCGACCGGATCCCACGGGAGGAGGGGCCCGCCATCAGGAACGCCCCGGGAGCGCGCGGTCCTGCGCCCGCCGGCGGACGACGGCCTCGACGGCGTCCCACGTGGGACGCCGGTGGGCCAGGCAGGCGCTCGCGAGCGCCTCGGCGTCGTGCGCCGCGAGGGCCGCCAGGACGGGGCGGTGCTCCGCGACGGCCTCCTCGACGCGGTGCGGGACGGCGTCGAGGGCCGCGGCGACGGCCAGGTGCCAGGACCCGTTGAGCGACTCCACCAGCGCCTGCAGCCGCGGGGACCGGGTCGCCGCCGTGAGGAGGTCGTGGAAGGCGGCGTCCAGGGGGGCGTGCTCCTCGGGGGTCCGGACCTGCTCCAGGCGCTCCTGCACCGAACGCATCCGGGCGAGTTCCTCGGGCGTGACGCGTTCCGCGGCCAACCGGGCCACCAGCGGTTCCACCGCCTCGAGGAGCATCCGGATCTCGAGGAGCTCCGTGAGGTCCACCAACCGCACCGTCGCGCCGCGACGCGGGTCGAAGCGGACGTAGCCCTCCGCCGCGAGGTCGCGCAGCGCCTCCCGCACCGGGGCGACGCTCACCTGGAGGTCGGCGGCGAGGGCGCTCTGCCGCAGGTGCTCCCCCGGCTTCCGGACGCCGGAGAGGATGTCGTCGCGCAGCGAGCGGCGGACGCGTTCGTGGACCGTCGTCCGCGGGGGCCCGGTCTCCACGAGTGCCCCGCTCATGCGGGGTGACCGCCGGCAGGACCCGGCAGGACGCCGCGGCGGGGGCGGGGCTGGGTCATCGAAGGCCTCTCGGTCGCGGGGTGGAGGACGGACGTCGGGGCTCCGATCCTCGGTGCCGCGATCGCTCCGCGCGTTGCCGTCGTGTTGCGTTCGTGTTGCGCGGAGCCGGGACCGGCGGGCGCGCCGGGGGTCGGGCCAGCGGGCAGGATGACGGCCATGAACGACGTCGCGGACCACGCCGCCTTCACCGCCCGACTCCCCAAGGTCGAGCTGCACCTGCACCTCGAGGGGACGCTGGAACCCGACCTCAAGCTCGAACTCGCCCGTCGCAACGGGATCGACATCGGGCAGCAGAGCGTGGAGGAGGTCCGCGCGACCTACGTCTTCGACTCCCTCGCCTCGTTCCTCGGCGTGTACTACCCGGCGATGGACGTCCTGGTGACCCGGGCCGACTTCCGCGACCTGGCGATGGCGTACTTCCGCAAGGCGGCCTCGCAGAACGTCCGGCACGCGGAGGTGTTCTTCGACCCGCAGGTGCACGTGGCCCGTGGGGTGGCCTTCGAGGACGTCGTCCTCGGCTACCACGACGCCGTGCTCGAGGCGGAGCGCGAGTTCGGGCTCAGTGCGGGCCTGATCCTCTGCATCGTGCGGGACCTGCCGCTGGAGAGCGCGGAGGCCACGATCGAGGCGGCGATGGGTTTCCGTGGGCAGATCGTCGGGATCGGTCTGGACTCCGACGAACGCGGCAACCCGCCCGCGAAGTTCGCGGACCTCTTCGCGAAGGCCCGCGCGGCCGGGTTCAGGCTCACCGCGCACTGCGACATCGACCAGGAGAACACCACGGAGCACCTGCGCCAGGTGATCGAGGACATCGGGGTCGACCGCATCGACCACGGCACGAACGTCGTCGAGGACCCGCGCCTGCTCGCCCTGGTGACCGAGCGCGGGATCGGGTTGACCTGCTGCCCGATCTCGAACTCGTTCGTCACCGACGACTCCAAGGCCCCCGTCATCGCCGACCTGCTGCGCCGCGGGGTGAAGGTGACGGTGAACTCCGACGACCCCGCCTACTTCGGCGGCTACGTCACCGAGAACCTCATCGCCCTCACCCGCGCGGCGGCCCTCGACTTCGACGACCTCATCCAGCTGCAGCGCAACGCGATCGAGGTCTCCTGGGCGAGCGACGAGGTCCGCGAGGGGTTCCTGGCGGAACTCGACGCCTACGAGGTCCTCGCCGCCCCCGACCTCTGAGCGCGCGCACCGCTCAGCCCGCGGCCCCGGGGGCGCCCAGGAGGCCGCGGGCGGCCAGGTTGTGCATGAGCTCACGGATGCCGAAGGTCCAGTCGGGGGCGTTCTCCGCGGTGTCCACCGTGTTGACCAGGGTGCCGAGGGCGGGCGAGCTGATCGTCACGACGTCGCCCGGAGCGTGCGTGAACCCCTGGCCCGGTGCGTCCCGGTCCTCGGTGGGAGCGAACATCGTCCCGGTGAAGAGGACGAACCCGTCGGGGTAGCGGTGGTGGGGGCCCCAGGCGTGGGCGAGCAGTTCCTCCGGTGCCCGGCTGATCTCGCTCACGGAGTTGACGCCGTTCAGGGTGTAGCCGTCCCGCCCGCGCACGGTGAGCTGCACGTCCTGGGCGACGGCGTCGGCCAGGGTGAAGTCCTCGTCGAAGAGCCGCAGGAACGGCCCGATCGCGCACGAGGCGTTGTTGTCCTTGGCCTCGGTCAGGAGCAGGGCGCTGCGGCCCTCGAAGTCCCGGAGGTTGACGTCGTTGCCGAGGGTGGCGGCGACGGCCCGCCCCCGCGAGGACGCGACCAGGACGAGTTCCGGCTCCGGGTTGTTCCAGGTCGAGCGGGCCAGCACGCCGATCGTCGCCCCGGTGCCGACGGCGGAGAGGACCGGTGCCTTGGTGAAGATCTCCGGGTCCGGCCCGATCCCGACCTCCAGGTACTGCGACCAGAGGCCCTCCGCGCGGAGCACCTGCTTCACCCGCTCGGCTTCGGGGGATCCCGGCCGCACCGAGGAGATCGCCCCGCCGATGACCTCGGCGAGGCGGTCACGCACCTCGCGGGCCAGGGTGGCGTCGCCGGCCGCCCGCTCCTCGACGACCCGTTCGAGCATGCTCGAGACGAAGGTCACCCCGGCCGCCTTGAGGACCTGGAGGTCCACCGGGGCCAGCAGGTGCGGTCGGTCGCGGTGGCCGGCCGTGGTCGCGGCCAGCAGGTCGTCGACGGGCCAGCTCCGTCCCGCCGGTGCCGCCCGGACGAGCTCGACGACGTCCTCGCGGTCGAGCAGTTCGCTGACCGTGCTCACGACCGCGGTGATGTCGTGGGCCCGACCGCCGCGCACGACGACCACGCACGGGCCGGCCACGTCCGGGTCGTGGAGGCGTCCGACGAGGACGGCGCGATCGGCGTCGGCGGGCAGGACGGCTCCGGCGGCCGGGAGGTCGGGGGTGGGACGTGACACGGGGACAGCTCCTCGTCGGGCGACGGTGCGGGAACACGGGGGCCCCAGGGTCGCGCGCGGACTCCGGGGCGCGTCCAGCGGGCCTGCCCGGGGCGCCCGACGAGGAGGTCCCGCTCAGAGCACCAGGGCGGCCGGATCGCCGGACAACAGGCTCTTCACCTGCCGCGACACTTCGTCGGCCAGGACCTCGGTCGCGTCGCGCTCGATCCCGTCGAGCGCGGCGCGGGCGACGTCGCGCGGGTCGTTCTTGGGGACGTCGAGGTGGGCGGTCATGTCCGTGTCGGTGTAGCCCAGGTGCAACCCGGTCACCAGGGTCCCCTGCGGAGCGAGCAGCGCCCGCAGCCCGTTGGTCACCCCCCAGGCGGCGGCCTTGCTGGCCTCGTAACCCGAACCGGTCGTGGCCCAGGACAGCACCGAGTGCACGTCCAGCAGGGCGCCGCCACCGTTCGCGGCGAGGACGGGGGCGAACGCGCGGGCCACGTGGAGCACCCCGAAGACGTTCGTCTCGAACTCCCGGCGGATGTCCGCCAGGGGTGAGGTGAGCAGGTCCGAGCCGGTCGCGAGCCCCGCGTTGTTCACCACCAGGTCGACGTCGGTCGCGGTCCGGGCGAACGCGGCCACGGCGTCGGCGTCGTCCACGTCGAGCGCGACGGTCTCGACCCGGGGGTCGTCGTGCGAGGCGCTGCCGCGCGAGGTGGCGTACACCTTCCGCGCACCGCGGGCGAGGAGTTCGGCGGTGAACGCGGCGCCGAGGCCACGCAGTCCGCCGGTGACGAGTGCGGTGGTTCCGTCGATCTTCACGCTGGGATCCCTTCGGGGGTTTCGATCGCTGTGGTGGTCGAGGCCCGCGGTGCGCGCAACAGCACCGCGGTGGCGAGGAGGGTCAGGAGGAGGACGCCTGCGGCGACGAGCAACCCGTCGTGCACGGCGGAGGTGAGGGCGAGCGGCGCGGCGTCACCGTCGGCGAGGTGGCCGGCGAGGCGGTTCGTGACGACGGTCCCGAGGACGCTCCCCCCGAGGGCGCCGCCGACCTGGCGGACGGTGGTCACGGCGGACCCCGCCATCCCGGTCCGCTCGGCCGGGACGCTGCCGACGACGAGCGCCGTGGTCGGGGCGATGAGCAGGCCGAGGCCGGAACCGACGAGGACGAACCCGACGGCGGTCGACGCGTAGGCGCTCCCCGGTCCGGTCTGGTGCAGGACGAGGGTCCCGACGACCGTGGCGAACAGTCCGAGGAGGACGACCGGCCGGATCCCGGCACGCCGGACGGCGAGCGCCGCCAGCGAGCTGGCCACGACGTAGGCGGCCATCAGCGGGAGCAGTCGGACCCCGGAGGCGAGGGCGGACAGCCCTTGCGCCCGTTGCATCTCCAGCGTCGTCAGCAACCCCAGCCCGGTGAAGGTGAAGAGGGCCACGGCCGAGACGAGCAGGGCTCCGACGGTGCGCGGCGCGGCGAAGGCCGCCAGGTCCACGACCGGTCGGGCGACGACCCGTTCGACGAGGACGAAACCCGCCCCGGCCGCGACGGCCAGGACGAACCCGAGGACGGGCACCGGGGACCCGAACCCGGAGCGGCCACCTTCGACGACGCCGACGACGAGGGCCGCCACGGCGAGGGTCGCGAGCGCGGTCCCCGGGAGGTCGATCCCGCGACCGGCCACCCGGGTGTTCGGGACGACGAAGGGGGCGGCGGCGAGGACGAGCACCGCCACGACGACGTCGACGAGGAACACGGCGTGCCAGCTGAACGCGGACAGCAGGAGGCCGGCGGCGATCGGCCCGACGGCCAGGCCGATCCCGGAGCAGGCGGCCCAGACCCCCACGGCCGAGGCGCGGCGGCGCGGGTCGGTGAAGGCACCGGAGACGATCGCGAGGCTGTTGGGGACGATCAGCGCGGCCCCCGCCCCCATGACCACCTCGCCGACGATGAGCACCGTGGCACTGCCGGCCGAGGCGGTGAGGACGGCTCCTGCCCCGAGCACCGCGGTCCCGGCGAGGAGGACGGTCCGGCGCCCGAAGAGGTCGCCGAGCGCGCCCGAGGACAGCACGAACGCGGCGAGGGCCAGGGCGTAGGCGCTGCTGGTCCACACGAGTTCCACCGGCCCGAGCCCCAGGTCGGAGGTGATCGAGGAGAGCGCGGTGAGGGTGGCCGTGATGGTCAGGAAGCTCATCGTCATGCCGAGGCAGGCGACCGCCACCGTCCACCACGGATTGCGGTCCCTCGCGCTATGACGACTGTCATATCTCATGGGGACGTTGTAGCATGACGACTGTCATGGACACAACGACGAAGACCGCCACGGCGCGGGAGCGGATGGTCGCCAGCGCCCGCGAACTCATCCAGGAACGCGGCGTGCACGGCGTCGGGCTGCGCGACGTCGTCGCCCACGCCGGCGCCCCCCGCGGTTCCCTGCAGCACTACTTCCCCGGCGGCAAGGACCAGCTGGTCGCCGAGGCGCTGACCCAGGCCGACTCCGCGAGCCGGCGCACCGTCCGCGCCGCCCGCGCGGAAGGCGCCGACCCGGTCACGACGGTGCGCAGGATCCTCGCGAGCTGGCGCGACCTGCTGGTGGCGGAGGACTTCCGGCGCGGCTGCCCGTTCGCCGCGACGACCGTCGACACCTCGGTCGCGAACCCCGCGCTGCGGGCCGTGGTCTCGGAGTACGCGGGCGCCTGGCACGACGACCTCGCCGCCGTCCTCGAGAACGGCGGCCTGGCCGCCGCCCGTGCCGCCACCCTGGCCACCCTCGTCCAGGCCTCCCTGCAGGGGGCGCTGATCCTGGCCCGCGGCCACCGCTCGACGGCTCCGCTCGACGAGGTGGAGACCGAACTCACGAGCCTGCTGGAGGCGCTGCTCCCCGGCTGAGCGGCAGGATGGGCCGGGTGACGTCCTCCGCGACCTGGCCGCTGACCGTCCCCGCCGCCGACCTGACCGCCTGGGTGCACGGGCACCGCGACGAGATGCTGGCGGAACTGCGCGCCTACGTGGAGATCGAGACCCCCTCCGACGACCGGTCCGCCCTCGAGCGCGGGCTCGCCTTCGTCGAGGCGTGGATCACCGGCCACCTCGGTGAACCCTCCGCCCGGACCGTGCAGGACGGCGGGGAGCACGGCGACACCGTCGTGCTGGACCTGCCCGGCGACCTACCCGGCGCGCCCGTCGCGGTGCTGGCCCACTACGACACGGTCTGGCCGGTCGGAACCCTGGCGGGGATGCCGTTCTCCGTCGAGGACGACGTCCTGCGCGGCCCCGGGGTGTTCGACATGAAGTCCGGTCTCGTGCAGCTCGTCTGGGGGCTGAAGGCGTTGCAGCACTTCGGGGTTCCGCGACGCACCGTGCGCCTGCTGCTCAACGGCGACGAGGAGGTCGGTTCGCCGGTGGCCCGCACGGTCATCGAGGACGTCGCCCGTTCCGCCGCCGAGGTCCTGGTCCTCGAGGCCAGCGGGCCGGGGGGTGCCGTGAAGACGGCCCGCAAGGGGGTCGGCCTCTTCCAGGTCCACCTCACCGGCGTCGAGGCGCACGCCGGCCTCGACCCGACCGCCGGGGCGAGCGCGGTCCTGGCGTTGGCCCGGATCGTCCCGCAGGTCCACGCCGCGACCGACCTCGACGCCGGGACCTCGCTCAACGTCGGGGTCGTCACGGGGGGCAGCCGCCCCAACGTCACCCCCGGCACGGCCTGGGCGAGCCTCGACGTCCGGGTCACCGACCCGGCAGAGCAGACGCGCGTCGACGGCGTCCTCGCGAACCTCGACACCGGTGACGAGCGGGTGAGCTACGAACTGACCGGGAGGTGGAACCGTCCCGTGATGGTCCGCACGGAGGGGACCGCCGCGCTCTACGAACGCGCCCGCGACGTGGCCGCCGGGTTCGGGATCGACCTCGCCGAGATCGCGGTCGGTGGGGCCAGCGACGGCAACTTCGCCTCTGCCGCAGGGGCTGCCGTGCTCGACGGCCTCGGCGCGGTCGGCGGTGGTGCGCACGCCCGGTCCGAGCACGCCACGGTGTCGGGGTTGCTGGAACGCACGGCGCTGCTCGCCGCCGTTATCGCCACCGCCTGACCGCTGGTTCCTCTCCCCGAGGCGACGGGTAGCTTCGCGGCGTGGACTTCCGCCCGCACGTGCACTTCACCGCCGAGGACACGTGGCTGAACGACCCGAACGGGCTGCTCTTCCACGACGGCCGCTGGCACCTGTTCTTCCAGAACAACCCCGAGGGGCCGGACTGGGGGAACATGTCCTGGGGTCACGCCTCCTCCGCGGACCTCGTGCACTGGGACCGGCTGCCGCTGGCGATCCCGCACGAGGGTCCCGAGGCGATCTTCTCGGGCAGCGCGGTGGTCGACGGGTCGCGGATCGCGGCGATCTACACCAGCGCCCACGACGACGGGAGGCAGGCGCAGTCGCTCGCCTGGAGCAGCGACGGCGTGACGTTCGCGAAGGACCCGTGCAACCCCGTCCTGGACCGCGCGTCGACGGGTTTCCGCGACCCCAAGGTGTTCCGGTACGACGACCACTGGGTGATGGTCGCCGTCGAGGCGGACGAACGCGTCGTCGTGCTGTACCGCTCCGAGGACCTCCTCGACTGGGAGTTCCTGAGCAGTTTCGACGACGGCACGACCACCGGGATCTGGGAGTGCCCCGACCTGTTCCCGCTCCCCCTGGACGGTGACGACTCCGAGGCCCCGGACGACGTCCGCTGGGTGCTGCTGCTCAGCGTCAACGGCCCCGACGGGCCGGACGTCGTGTACCGCGTCGGTTCCTTCGACGGGGTCCACCTCGACGTCGGCCCACCGCGGAGCCTGGACGCCGGCCCGGACGTCTACGCCGCCGCGACCTGGACCGACGCACCCGACGGCCGCCGGGTCCTGCTCGGCTGGATGGCCAATCCCGACTACGCGGGCTCGACCCCCACCACCCCGTGGCGGGGCGCGATGACGCTGCCCCGTGAACTGTCGCTGCGCACCGTCGACGGATCGCCGACCCTGTGGCAACGGGTTCCGGAGGAGGTCACCGGACGACTCGTCCACGAGGTCGGGGAACTCCCCGGCACCGACTGCGTCGTGGTCTGCCGGTTCGCGGGCGACGCCTCCTGGGAGTTCAGCGCGGGCGAGAACGTCCTCCGCGTCGCCGTCGAGGGGCACGAACTCGTGGTGGACCGGCGGACCTCCGGGCTCGTCGACTTCCACCCGTTCTTCCCCCGCGTCACCCGCTCCCCGCTGCCGCCGGGCACCGAGGCGCTCGAGGTCCACCTCGACCGCTGTTCGGTCGAGGTGTTCGCCGGTGGCACCTCGAGCACCCACCTGGTCTTCCCGACGGAGCCCTACCGCACGGTCACGGGCACCGCCGGGTTCCACGTCCTCGCCCCCACCCCTCAGGAGGAAACACCGTGAGCACGCTCCACCTGGTCGACCCCGAACTCCGCGACATCCTCGACCTGCTGCCGGCCCGGAACTTCACCGTCGAGGAACTCCCCGCGGTGCGCGCCGCGGCGGCGCAGCTGCCCCTGCCGGAGCTCCCGCCGGGACTCACCGTCGACGAGGTCCGGGTCCCGCGCGACGGCGCCCCCGACGTCCGGGTCCTGGTGACCCGGCCCACCGCACTACCCGCGGGCGCCCCGGCGTTGGTGTGGATCCACGGCGGTGGCTACGTCGTGGGCAGCGCCGACGCCGACCAGCTGAACGCCGCCCAGCTCGCCCTCGGCGTCGGGATGGTCGTCGTCTCGGTCGACTACGGACTGGCCCCGGAGAACCCGCACCCCGGGCCGGTCGAGGACTGCTACGCCGCGCTGCGCTGGCTGCACGAGAACGCCGACGACCTCGGGGTCGACCGCAGCCGGATCGCCATCGGGGGCGGCAGCGCCGGCGGCGGGCTGGCCGCGGCGCTCGGCCTGCTCGCGCGCGACCGGGGCGAGGTTCCCGTCGCGTTCCAGTACCTCGTCTTCCCCATGATCGACGACCGGACGGTCACCCGGGAGGCGAACCCGACCACGGGGGAGTTCGTCTGGACCCGCGCCTCGAACGCGTTCGGCTGGCGCGCACTGCTGGGCGCGGAACCCGGCAGCGACGGGGTCTCCCCCTATGCGGCGGCCGCCCGCGCCGAGGAACTGACCGGGCTCCCACCGACGTTCCTCGAGGTCGGCAGCCTCGACCTCTTCCTCGACGAGGACGTCGAGTTCGCGCTGCGCCTCGTCCGGGCCGGGGTCCCGACGGAACTCCACGTCTACCCCGGCGCGTTCCACGGCTACCAGATGGTGGCGACCTCGACCGTCGCCCGGACCTCCGCAGAACTCGGCGTCAACGCCCTGCGCCGGGCCCTGGGCTGAGTTCCCGGTCGACGTAGGCGATCCGCACCACGCCGTCGCTGGCGTCCACCCGAGGCCCCTCCGGGCGCAGCCCGAGGCGGTGCGCGACCCGGCGCGAGGGTTCGTTGGTCTCCAGGACCCAGGCCACGACGACGGTCTCGGGTTCGGCGGCGTGGGCGGCGTCCAGCCCGGCCCGGCCCAGCGCCACGGCGAAACCCCTCCGCTGGTGGGGGACGGCGATGCGGTACGACAGGTTCCACATCCCGGTCCGGTGCTTCTGGACCCCGCCGACGCCGACGAGTTCCCCCGTGGCGTCCAGGCGCACCGACCAGTAGCTCAACCCGTCGCTGGACCACCGGGCCGCCGCCCGCTCCAGCCAGGAGCGGGTCGTCGCGGGTTCGACGTGGCGACCCGACGGGTCGAACCACCAGCCCGCGGGGTCGGACATGATCGGGAACAGCTCGTCCGCGTCGGCGGGGTCCGCCGGGTCGAAGCGCAGCACCGGAAACCCCTCGACGTCCACCACCACATCGTGGCACCCTCGGACTCGTGAAGTTCAGTCCGTCCGACACGACGACGCCGGTGCACCTCCGGCGTCGCGGACAGCGCTGAGCTGATCCGACTTTCCGAGCCCCGGGGGACCTCCCCGGGGCTCTCCTCGTGCCACCGGCAGGTTCCCCTCCACCCTGAGGAGAACCCCTTGTCCCGTGACCACTCGGTCCTCGGCCGCGAACTCGACCTCTTCGACACCTCCCCCCTCGTCGGGCCCGGCCTGCCGCTGTGGCTGCCCGACGGCGGTGTCGTCCGCGGAGAACTCGAACGCTTCGCCCTGGAACTCTCGCTGCGCAGCGGCTGCCGGCGGGTCCACACCCCCGTCCTCGCGAAGCGCGCACTCTTCGAACGCTCGGGGCACTGGCAGAAGTTCGCCGCCGACATGTTCCCGCCGGTGCGGGTCGGCGACGAGGACTTCGTCCTGCGACCGGCGAACTGCCCGCACCACACCCAGGTCTACGCCGCCCGCCCGCACAGCTACCGCGACCTGCCGGTCCGCTACGCCGAGCTCGGGTCGATGTTCCGCAGCGAACTCTCCGGCGTCCTCGTCGGGCTGCGCCGCGTGCGCCAGATCAGCCTCGACGACGCCCACGTCTTCTGCCGACCCGACCAGGTCGTCGCCGAGGTGCGGACCGCCCTGGACGCGATCCAGGAGGCCTACGCCGTGCTGGGTCTGGAGATCCGCCGGCTGCGCCTGTCCGTGCGCGGGCCCGGTAGCGGCCACCTCGGCGACGACGGTCTGTGGCAGCGGGCCGAGGACCAACTGCGCGAGGCCCTCGGCGACGCCGAGTACGAGATCGGCGTCGGCGAGGCCGCGTTCTACGGCCCGAAGATCGACGTGCAGGTCGCCGACGCGGCCGGTCGCGAGGAGACCCTCTCGACCGTCCAGGTCGACCACGTCCAGCCGGAGCGGTTCGACCTGCACTACGTCGGCGAGGACGGCCGGAAGCACCGTCCCGTGATGGTTCACCGCGCTCTGCTGAGCTCCATGGAGCGCCTCGTGGCGATGCTGCTCGAACGTGACGAGGGCCGGCTCCCGTTCTGGCTCGCACCCGTCCAGCTCCGGCTGCTGCCCGTCAGCGGTGACCGGCACGGCGAGCACGCCCGCGCCCTGGCCGCCCGGTTCGCGGGGGTGCGGGTCGACGTGGTCGACGAGGGCCCGCTGCCCCGCCGGATCCGGGACGCCCGCGCCCGGCGCGTGCCCGTCGTCGCGGTCGTCGGCGACGCCGAGGTCGCGGCGGACACCCTCGCCATCGGCCGTCCGGCCGTCCGGGTGCCGCTCGCGCGGGTGCAGGCCCGGCTGGCGGAGGCGGTGCGGCACCGGGAGGCCGGGCGGATCCGGTTCGACTAGGGCCGGGGGTCCAGGGTGACCTGCGCGCGGCGCTCGTCGCACCACCGCTCGAACTGGGCGGCCGGGACGGCGGGACTGTGCAGGTAGCCCTGCACGAGGTCGCAGCCGAGGCGCGCGAGTTCGCGGAGGGTGTCGACGTCCTCCACACCCTCCGCGACGACCCGCGCCCCGAGCCGGTGCGCGAGCTCGATGGTCGAGACGATGACGGCCTCGGCGCGCGGGTCGGTGCCGATCCCCGTCACGAAGCTGCGGTCGAGCTTGACCTCGTCGAACTCGCGCTGGCGGAAGTACCCGAGCGAGGAGTAGCCCGTCCCGAAGTCGTCGATGCTCAGCGACAACCCCATCTCGGAGAACTCCCGCAGCACCGCGAGGCTCACCCCGGAACCCTCCATCGCGACCGTCTCGGTGATCTCGAGCGCCAGGGCCGTGGTCGGCGCGCCGTGGGCCTGCAGGACCCGGGCGACCCGGGCGGGCAGGTCGACGTCCCCGAGGTTCGTGGCGGAGAGGTTGACGGCGACCCGCACCGCACGGCCGTCGCGGTGCCAGGTCGCCGCGACGCGGACGGCCTCGTCGATGACCCAGGCGGTGAGGGCGTGCATGAGCCCGTGCCGTTCCACCAGACCGAGGAACGTCAGCGGAGGCAGGAGTCCGTGGTCGGGGTGCTGCCAGCGCACGAGGGCCTCGGCCCCCTCGACCTCGCCGTCGTCGGTGCGCACCTGCGGCTGGAAGTGCAGCAGCAGCGCCCCGGCCCGCAGCCGGTCGTCCGCGTCGGCCTCGGTGTCGAGGTCGAGGCAGATCCGCAGCTGCTCGACGAGGAGCAGTTCTCCGGAGAGTCCGCCGGAGGTCGCGGCGGAGTGGACCTCCACCCGGTCACCGTGCCGCTTGGCGGCGATGAGCACGAGGTCGGCGACGTGCAGGAGTTCGGCCGCGGTCCCGGCGTGACCGGGGTGGGCGGCGACCCCCACGCTGCACCCGACGTGGATGCGCTGACCGTCGAAGGAGTACGTGCCGCTGACGCGGGAGTGCGCGGCCCGGACCGCTTCCGTGGCGGTCGCGAGGTCACAGGGCAGCAGGACGGCGAGCTCGTCGCCACCCAGCCGGGCGACCACCGCCTCGGACGGCAGCGCGGAACGCAACCGGGCGACGACCTGGCACAGCAGGTCGTCGCCGGCCGCGTGACCCAGCGACTCGTTGACGGCCTTGAACCGGTCGAGGTCGAAGAGGGCGAGGACGAGGTCCCCGCCCTCCCCGACCCGCCGGTCGGCCTCCTCCAGCAGCGCCCGCCGGTTCGGGGCACCGGTGAGGTCGTCGACGAGCGCGGCGCGTCGGAAGCGCTCCAGGTCCAGCAGGTCCCGCTGCCCGGCGACGAAGAGCCCGATGCCGCCGGCGAGCGCCACGAGGGCGAGGCCGGCGGTGAGGGGGTCGGGACGGCCGATCGCGACGGCGAAGAGCAGCAGCGCGGCCCCGGGGACCGTGACGAGCGGGACGACCTGCAGGGTCCGGCCGTCGCGGTGGGTGGTGCGGACGGGGCGCGCCGGCATCCAGGCGGTGATCGCGACGGCGAGGAGACCACCGACCCAGGCGACGTCGAACCCGATCCCGAAGGTCGGGGCGGTTCCGCCGCTGGCCAGCAGCACGGCGGAGTAGCCGATGTCGCCGGCGTCGAAGACGGCGAGCCCGCCGGCCAGGACCCACCAGCGGCGGTCGCTGCCGCTGGTGGCGGCGACGACGACGGCGCAGACGGCGAGGATCAGGTCCCCCGACGGCAGGTACAGCCACCACCCGGCGTCGAAGGCGGGGATCCCGGTGAGGGCGGCGAGCGGGGCGGCGACGAAGCGGGTCACCAGACCGGCGAGCAGGACGAGCACGGTCACGACCTCGAGGGCGTACCCGCGACGCTGCACCCGGTGCGGCCAGAGCAGCCGCCCGACGGCCCGCAGCCAGAACACGTACCCGACGACGTAGCCGGCCTCGAGGGCGGTGAGGGCGACGTCGCTGCCGTTGACGGTGTCGAGGACGTCGACGGCGATCTCGGTGGCGGTGTAGATCGACCAGCCGACGGCGAACTCCCGCCAGGCCCGTGCCTCGCCGTCGGCGATCCGGGTCCGCATCCACATCCCGGCGACGGCGAGGAGTTCGACCGCGGACCCGAGCCAGGTGTCCAGGGCTCGTCCGGCGTCGTGGACGAGCAGGGTCAGCAGCGCGTAGGCGATCCAGCCGAGCACCGCGACGGTGAGGACGCACCGGGGCGCACTCCACCTCGAGATCGGCGTGGAGCGGAGCGACACCCTGGGTGTATCGGGATCTTCGTGGCCGCCTTGAGCGCGGGGACGGTCTTCCGCTGCACTCGCACGACCACCACGGCGGAAGGCCCGCCCGGGGTCACCCGGCGAGCGCCGCCGCGGACTCCCGACGACGGGCGAGGACGGGCTGCGCGGCCAGGACACCGGCCATCGCGACGGCGACGGCCAGCGGGACGAGTCCGCAGACGGCCATCCCGGCGCGGACCCCGACGTGCTCGGTGATCCAGCCGACGATCGGTCCGCCGATGGGGGTGCCGCCCATGAAGACGAGGACGTAGAGACCCATGACGCGGCCGCGGTACTCCTGGTCGACCCAGAGCTGGACGGAGGAGTTCGCGATGGCCTGGAAGGCGAGGTTGGTGACGCCCATGACGACGAGCACCACCATGAACGTCGCGAGGTTCGGGGCGAACGCGGCGAGGGTCTGGGCGGCGCCGAACGCCGCTCCGAGCAGGAGGATCAACCGCAGCCGGGAGTGGCTGCGTCCGCCGGCGATCAGCGCTCCGGCGATGGATCCCACGGCCAGGACGATGTTGAAGGTGCCGTAGAGCCCGGCGCCGGCGTGGAAGGTCTCCGAGGCCATCGCGGTGAGGACGACCGGGAAGTTCAGGCCGAAGGTGCCGAAGACGCCGACGAGGGCGATGGTCCAGCCGACGTGCGGTCGGTCGGCGACGTAGCGCAGGGCCGAGCGCAGCTGCCCCTTGGCGCGCGGCAGTGCGATGACCGGGCGCAGCTCGGCGGTGTTCATGCTGGCGAGGGTGATCGTCGGGCCGACGTAGAGCAGGGCGTTGACGGCGAAGGCCCAGCCGGATCCGACGGTGCCGATGAGGACGCTCGACACGGCGGGGCCGACGAGGCGGGTCGTCTGGAAGACCGCCGCGTTGAGCGCGACCGCGTTGCGGATGTGCTCCGCGGGAACGACTTCGCCGACGAAGGCCTGCCGGGTGGGGTTGTCGAGGGCGATGACGAACCCGGTGACGACGGCCAGGGCGTAGATGGCCCCGACGGTGATGTTCCCGCTGATCGTGAGCACGGCCAGCGTGGTCGCGATGCTCGCGCTGCACAGCTGGGTGATGAGCAGGATGTTCCGCTTGGGGTAGCGGTCGGCGATCATCCCGCCGTACATCCCGAAGACGAGGATGGGCAGGAAGGTCAGCGCCATCGTGATGCCGACGGCGGCCGGGGAGTGCGTGAGTTCCAGCGTGAGCCAGTCGAGGGCGATGTTCTGGACCCAGACGCCGGTGTTGGCGAAGGCCTGCCCCGTGGCGTAGATCCGGAAGTTGCGGACGCGCAGGGCGGCGAACGTCGCTCGGCCCCTGGACTCTCGTGCGGTGGTTCCGGTGGGATCTGCAGTTGCCTCGGCGGCTGCCGGTGTCACGACCTGAGTACCTCTCGAACTGACCATCTGGTTCCGACCACTGTGCGTCACCATCATCGGCCGACACAGCGCTATGCTGCAGCCCGGTTGACGGCTTATCAGTCATCACGTGTCGTGATGACCCGCGACGGGGCGGAGGACCATGACCGCAGGCCAGGTGCCCACGGGGACGTTCGAGCCGGTTCAGCTGCGCACGTTCCTCGCTGTGGCGCAGACGCACTCGTTCACCCAGGCCGCGGCCCGGCTGGGGGTCCGCCAGTCGACGGTCAGCCAGCACGTCCGCAAGCTGGAGGACTCCGTCGGCCGTCACCTCGTCCACCGCGACACCCACTCCGTCACGCTGACCCCCGACGGTGAGGCGATGATCGGGTTCGCCCGCTCCATCCTGGCCTCCCACGAACAGGCCGCGGCGTACTTCACGGGGGCCCGGCCGGTGGGTCGGCTGCGGATCGGGATGTCCGACGACCTCGCCCTGACCCGGTTGCCGCACATCCTGCGCGACTTCCGGACGGAGAACCCGCGCGTCGACCTGGAACTCACCGTCGACCAGTCCGGAACCCTGCACCGCCGCCTCGAGAACGACCGGCTCGACATCTTCATCGGCAAGCGACCACCCCGTTCCGGGGAGGGGAAGCTCGTCCGGCGCGAGCGGCTGGTCTGGGTCGGCAACCCCCAGACCCGCCTCGACCTGAGCCAGCCGGTGCCCCTGGCGGTCTACCCCTCCCCCTCGCTGAGCGGCGCCGCGATGCACGAGGCGCTGGACCGCGTCGGCATCGGCTACCGCTCGGCCTGCGTCTGCCGCGGGGTCAACGGCCTCATCGCGGCCGTGGCCGCCGGCATCGGGGTCTCCTGCCTGGCCAGTTCGCTGGTGCCCGTGCAGCTCGTGACCCTCGGCCCCCAGCACAAGCTGCCGGAACTGGGCCAGATCGACCTCGTGCTGCTCACGAACCCCAAGACCCAGGACCGTCCCGCCTCACGGGCGCTGGCGGCCGCCGTCCTCTCCGGCGGACCCTCCAGCCTCGCCCCTCCCGCCTGACCCCCCGACACGATCGCCACCGACCGACGCGAGAAGCACAGCCGGGGTGGGTACGGTGCCGAGGTGCTCCACGGCCTGCACGCCTACCTCCGGGCGATCAACGCTCACGAGACGGCGGGCGATCTGCGCGGCCTGCTGCGCACCGCGTCGCGGGCGGGGCGCCAGGCCCTGAGCGCCGACCACTGCGTCGTCTGGTTCGCGGGGGCGTCCCCCCACCCTCCGCTCTACCTCGTCGACGGTGACGCCTTCCTCGAGGTCGCCGACCCGCCCTTCGCGGCCGAGGCGGCGGCCGCGTCCGTCGCCCGGTGCGACGGCACCACGCTGCCGGGCATCGCCGAGGTCCCTGCGCACGTCGTCGTCGCGCCGCTCTCGACGTCCTCGACCCGGGGCGCGGTCGTCCTCACCCGCACCGACCCGTTCACCGCGGACGAGGAAGCGGCCGCGGGCATCGTCGCGTCGGCACTGGGGATGGCGCTGGAGGCGACGCTGCTCCGCGCCGCGGAACGGTTCGCCGCCGCCACCGCCACCCGCTCGACCCTGCTGGAACGCGTCACCGGGTTGCTGCAGACGAGCGCGACGGCCGTGGAGATCACCCAGCGCATCCCGGCCGCGGTCATCGAGGTCCTCGACTGCCGCTCCTCCTGGGTCTACGTGCTCGAGGGCGAGGAACTGCGCGGTGACGGCATGCCGCCGCTGCCGCCGGAGCACGACCGGCTCCGCCGGGTGCCGCGCTCGTCGGACAACCCGATCTCCGAAGCCGTCCGCACGGGCGCACCGGTCGTCGTGAGCGGGGACGACATCGCTCGCTACCGGGACCTGGCCGGGGTCGAGCCGGAGCAGATCGGCGTCACGCTCGTCGTCCCGCTGGCGGGGCGGGAGAAGGTCCTGGGCGCGTTGAGCGTCGGCTGGGGCGACCGCTCCCCCCTCGAGCACGCCGACCTCGAGCTGTTCGCCGCCGTCGCCTCCCAGGTGGCGGTGGCCCTGGAGCGGGCGCAGCTGCTCGACGCGGAACGGTCCTCGCGCGCGCAGTTGGCGACGTCGCACGAGGCGCTCGCCACCCTGGCCCGTGACCTGCAACGCGGTCTGCTGCCGACGTGGTTGCCCCAGCAGGAGGGCCTGCAGGTCGCGGCGCGCTACGCCCCGGCGCTGGCCGGCTCCGAGATCGGCGGCGACTGGTACGACGCCGTGCAGACCGGCCACGACGTCGCCCTCATCATCGGCGACGTGCAGGGGCACAGCACCCGCGCGGCCGGGCTCATGGGTCAGGTGCGGACGGCGGTGCGCGCCTACGTCAGCGAGGGCCACGACCCCTCGACGGTCCTGCGACGCACGAACCGGCTGCTGCTGGAACTCGGCGCGGAACTGTTCGCGACGTGCTGCCTGGCGCGCCTGGACACGTCGACGGGCCTCCTCTCCGTCGCGACGGCGGGCCACCCACCGCCCCTCGTCGTCGACGAGTCCGGGTACCGCGAGATCGACGTCGACCCCGGTCCCCCGCTCGGGGTCCTGGCAGATGCGGAGTACCCGGTGACCCGGTACCGCCTGCTGGGCCGCAGCGCTCTGGTGATGCACACCGACGGGGTGGTGGAGGTCCTCGGCGAGGGTTCCGAGGTCGGCGAGGCGACCCTGCGGGACACGCTGCGCACGACGTTGCGGGAGGAGCCCGACCAACCCGCGGAACGGCTCGCCTCCACCATCATGGCCGCGATCCCGCACGCCCTGACGGACGACGCCGCCATGCTGGTCGCGACGTTCACGGGCACGGACTCGGGCCGGCTCGACGCCTCCCTCTGGTTGCCCCCGGACATCCGCGCGGTCGCCTCGGCGCGGGAGTTCCTCCGCGACCGGCTCCTCGCCTGGTCCACCGACGAACTCCTCGACGAGGCGGAACTCGTGCTCTCCGAACTCGTCACCAACGCCCTCGTGCACACCGGCGGCGGTGCCGGTCTCTCGTTGCGCTTCGACGGTGCCGCACGCCGGCTCACGATCTCGGTGCACGACTCCTCGCCCCGCCACCCCCAGGAACGCACGGCCGGGCCGGACGCCCTGGGCGGCAGGGGACTCGGGATCGTGGAAGCCGTCGCCGACGCCTGGGGAGTTCTCGTCGGGGACGACGGGAAGACCATCTGGGCCGAACTCGCCGTCGAGGCGGACTGAACCGCGACCCCGGCGACTACCGTCCGCCGAGGATGTTCCGGATCTGCTGCACCTGGTCGTCGCCGACCCCGAGCTGACCCATGACGTTCTCGAGCCAGTGCGGTTCCCCGTCGCCGAACAGGTCGCCGAGCGGGTCCTCGTCGCCGTCCTCCTCGGCTGCGGCGGCCGCGAGGGCCGGCCAGTACCCGCGGGCGACGGTCCAGGGGGCGGACTCGCTGAGGATGCCGAACACGGCGAGGTCGGAGAGGCGTTCCCGCAGTTCCTCCACCGCGACCCCCGCGGCGGGCCCCAGCACGTCGGCGTTGACGACGAGCTCGTCGAGGGCCGCGTCGTCGAAGGGGTTCCCGGCCACGGCCGAGGCGAGCACCGTCGGCATCACGGCCTCGGTGATCGAGAACCCGCCGTCGAGGGTTCCGGGGTCGTCCAGGACGAACCGGCCCACCAGCAGGCGGCGGAGTTCACGCGGTTCCGGCGTCGGGTCGAGCCACTCCTGCGCCTCCGCCCCGGGGACGAGCAGCGTCTCGTCGTCGCCGTCGAGCAGGTCCAGGTCGATCATCGTGAGGACGACCTGGCGCAACCACGGGACGTCCTCGAGGTCCTGCGGTTCACCGTCCTGGTCGGCGGTGATGGGGATGGGGTTCTCGAAGAGGGCCAGGACCGCCGTGACGGAGTCCGGCGCGAGTTCCGCGTCGTCGGGCACGACGAGGCCCTCACCGACGTGGGCCAGGACGGCCTGCGCCGCGCGGACCGGGAAGGAGGCCAGGACCGTCGCGTCCTCCTCGCCCTCGTCGACGCCCTCCGCCGCCGCCGCGAACACCTCCGCCAGCTCCGGCGGTTCACCGGCCAGCAGGGTCAGGCTGGTCTCGAGGTCGCCCTGGGACCCGGTCCAGCGCCCGGTCTCGCCGAGGAAGGCGAGGAACTGGTACCAGATGGCCTCCAGGTCCTCCTGCATCTCCGCGGGTTCCGGGGTGCCGCTGTCGGAGACCATCGCTGGGATCACCTGGGCGGTGAGGGCCTCGACGTCGACGGGGGTGAGCCGGGAGATCACGGCCCCGGACCGGACGGTCAACAGACCACCCGCCCCGACGGTCAGCGCCTCGGCGACGGCCGCGGCGCCCACCTCCTCGTCGACCTCGACGTTCTCCTCGAGCCACGCGACGAAGTCGCCGCGCAGGTCGCCCAGCGCGCGCTGGCCGAGCTCGTAGGACTCACTGACGGGGGGCCGGTCTGCAGCTGCCACCGCACCAGGGTGTCATCCCGCGCGGGTGCGGACCACCACCGAGGTCACCCCGCCGCCGCCAGCACGGGCCGCCGCAGCTCCCCGTCGAGCACTCCCTCGTCCACGAGCCGGGACAGCGCGACGTGCACGGCGTGCTGCAACCCTCGGGCGATGCGCCACGGCCGGGCGGCAGGCACGACGCCGGCCCGCACGAGCCCGGCCAGAGCTCCCGCCGACACGGCGGCCTCCAGCCGTCGGCCGCCCTCGGCGACGTCCGCCGGGCTCTCCGACGTCGCCAGGGCGAGCGTCCGCGCATGGTCGTCGTCCAGGGTCCGCACCACGCGCACGACCTCGGCCACCACCAGTCGCCGCCGCGCGCAGGCGGCGTCCACCTCCTGCGGGGAGTCCCAGGACGGCCACCGCGGACCGCGACGACCGTCCTCCCGCACGAAGCCCAGGTCCTCGAGCTGGGCCCGCAGCCGGGGTGTGCCCGGTGTGCGTCGCCGCAGGACGTCCTCGGCCTCCCGGACCAGCCGGGTCCGCTGCAGCTGCGCCAGTTCCACCGGGAACGAGGTCCGCACCGTGTGGCCTCCGGTCGCGAGCAGCTCACCCCGTTCCGTGCGCAGCCGGCGCAGCAGTGCGTCGTGGACCGTCGCCGCAGTCCCCCGATCGCCCTCCCACAGCCCGGACTCGACGAGGAACCGCAGGTAGTCCAGCCACGACCGGCACGTCGCCCGCACCTCGGCCACCGACTCGAGCCCCCACCACTCGGCCGCACGACGGGACTGCGCGACGAGCAGTTCGACGTCGCCCGGGACGAGCGTCGTCAGCACCCGGTCCGGATGCCGGTCACCCCGTCGGCGCGCCAGGTCGCGACGGGAGGTGCGCAGCACCTGCAGACGCACCGCGAGGTCCCCGACCCCGACGTGCTGCGACGTCCCGTGCGTCGTCAGCCACTCCGCGAACGCCCGCTCCACCCGGTGGACCGCGTGGTCCCCGGACGGGCTCGGGGTCGGCCCCAGGTGTCTGCTCACGGTGCTCCTCCGTTCGACGGAGACTCACGTTAGGCGAACACCGGGACCGACCCCGAGAGTTGTCCACAGGCCACTCAGGCCGGACGGACCCGGTCCTGACCGGGTACCCGGTCGGAGAACGCGGAGTCGGCCCGCGACTGAGACGCGCTGCAGACCCTCCTGTGAAAGGGTTTACCAGTGAGCGGCACCTTCATCATCGGCGTGAAGACACTGGCCCGGGGCGTCCGGGAAGAGCCGCGACCCTTCCGCATCGCCATCGTCGGCTCGCTCATCTACGGCATCGGCAACGCGGCCTCGGGATGGATGATCGGGCGCGTCACCAACCGGATCGTCGTCCCCGCCCTCACCGGGAGCGCCTCGATCAGCGCCGGTGACGTGTGGTTGGCCGGCGCGACCCTGATGGCGATCACGGTGGTGCTGGTCGGCGGCGTCCTGCTGCGCCGCATCTTCGGTGGTGCCTTCACCTACGCCCTGCAGGCCCGCTACCGACGCCTGCTGTCCCGTCGCTACCTCGACCTCCCGCTGGCCTGGCACCACGCCCACCCCGCCGGACGACTGCTCGCAACCGCCGGTTCGGACGTCGAGGCCATGTGGCAGGCGACCCTCGTGCTGCCCTTCGCCCTGGGGACCGCCGTCCTCATCCTCTTCGCGGGGATCGCGATGGTCTCGGCCGACCCCGTTCTCGCGGCGGTGGGTCTCATCGTGGTTCCGGCGCTGGTGATCGCGAACATCGCCTACCAGCGCCGGATGTCCCCGCTCGTCGTCCGGGTGCAGCACCTGCGGGGTGAGGTGTCGACGACCGCCCACGAAAGTTTCGAGGGCGCCCTCGTCGTGAAGACCCTCGGCCTGGCCGACGACGAGGTCGACCGCTTCCGCGTGGACGCCGAACGCCTGCGCGACGCCAACGTCGCCGCCGGCCGGACCCGAGGCGCCTTCGACCCCATCATCGAAGCCCTCCCCTCGCTCGGGACCCTGATGGTCCTGGTGCTGGGAACGGTGCGGGTAGCGGCTGGAACCACGACCGTCGGCGACCTGGTCCAGATCGCCTACCTGCTGGGCCTGCTCGCCTTCCCTGTCCGCTCCTTCGGTTGGCTGCTCGCCGACCTCCCCCGCACGGTCGCCGGCGACGCGCGGGTGCAGGACGTCCTCCAGTCGGACGAGACGACCCCGTGGGGTTCTCAACCCGTCGACGCGGGTGGCCCGTTGACCGTCTCAACGACGGACCTCTCCTACCGCCACCCCGCGCCGGCGGTGGACCCGCTCGCCGAGGAACCCGCGAAACCCCACCCGGCCCCCGTGCCCGTCCTCTCGGACGTGACCCTCGACGTCACCGCGGGCACGACGGTCGCGATCGTCGGCGGCACGGGCGCGGGGAAGTCGACGCTGGCTGGTCTCCTCGTGCGGCTGGTCGACCCGACGACCGGTCACGTGCTGCTCGACGGGGTCGACGTGCGCGAGCTCGCCGAGGGTGCGATCGCCGGGGCCGCCTCGCTCGTCCCCCAGTCGACGTTCGTCTTCGACGACACCATCCGCGGCAACGTGGCCCTCGGCCTCGACGTCACCGACGACGAGGTGTGGCAGGCCCTGGAACTCGCGCAGGCCGAGGGCTTCGTGAAGTCGTTGCCGCTGGGCCTGGACGAACTCGTCGGCGAACGAGGCTCGACGTTGTCCGGTGGCCAGCGCCAACGACTCGCCCTCGCGCGCGCTCTGGTGCGGCGCCCCCGGCTCCTCGTCCTCGACGACGCGACCAGCGCCCTCGACCCGACCGTGGAGCGAGCCGTGCTCGACGGTCTGGAACGGACAGGGATCGGGACGACGGTCGTCGTCGTGGCCTACCGCCCCGCGACGATCGCTCTGGCCGACGAGGTGGTGCACCTGGAACACGGCCGGGTCGTCGACCGAGGGCCCGCCGCCGAGGTGGAGGCTCGCGACGCGGGCTACCGGGAACTGGTGACGGCCTACGCACGAGCAGCCGCGGCGCGCGCCGCCGCTGAGGAGGAGGTCGCGTGAGCACCGCAACGACCGTCGAGCGCGGGGTCATCGCCCGGGCGAAGGAACTCACGCCGGAGTTCGCGGAGGGCCTCGGGGTGACCCTCGCGATCGCCGCGGCGACCACGCTGGGGAAGCTGACCGTCCCCATCGCGGTGCAACAGACGATCGACACCGGCGTCGAGGCCGGCGGTGGCCCGGACGTCGGGCACGTCGTCCTCCTCTGCGCGCTGGCGGCGCTCGTGCTGCTGGTGACCTCGGGAACCGCGTGGCTCGTCAACGTCCGGTTGTTCCAGGCCACCGAGGCCGGCCTCGCGAGCCTGCGGGTGCGGGCCTTCCGCCACGTCCACGACCTCGCCGTCCTGACCCAGAGCGGCGAACGACGCGGGTCCCTGGTGAGCCGCGTGACCAGCGACGTCGACACCATCTCGACATTCCTGCAGACGGGCATGCTCGTCCTCGTGCTGTCCGCCGGCCAGGTGCTGCTCGCGACGGCGCTGATGTTCTTCTACTCGTGGCAGTTGGCGCTGGTGGTCATCGGCTGCTTCGTCCCGCTCGTCCTGGCCCGGCAACGACTGCAGCGCCCTGTGTCCCGCGCCTACCAGGCGGTTCGGGCCCGCATGGGCGAACTGCTCGCCGCCATCTCGGAGACCGTCGTAGGCGCCGACGTGATCCGCGCCCACGCGGCGTCGGACCGTTCGTGGCGCCGCATCGACGGCGCGATCGAAGCCCACCGCCAGCAGGCGGTGAAGGCTCAGACCGCGACGGCGGTGACGTTCACCGCAGGTGTCTTCGTGTCCGGTCTCGTCAGCGCCCTCGTCATCGTCCTCGGAACTCTGCTCGGGCTGGCCGGGAACATCACCCTCGGCAAGATGCTGGCGTTCCTGTTCCTGGCCCAGTTGTGGGTGGGCCCCGTCCAGGCCGCGACGGAGGTTCTCAACGAGCTCCAGAACGCGCTCGCCGGCTGGCGTCGCGTGGTCGACCTCATCGACACCCCAGTGACCGTGCCGGAGCCCGCGACACCGCGGACGCTGCCCACCGGCCCCGTCGACGTGCGCGTGGACGACGTCGCCTACTCCTACCCGGGGACCGACAAGGTCGTCCTCGCCGGGGTGTCCCTGCACTTCCCCGCCGGGTCCCGGACCGCGATCGTCGGCGAGACCGGTTCCGGCAAGACGACGCTGTCACGCCTCATCACCCGGTTGGTCGACCCCACGTCCGGGACGGTGCTGCTGAACGGCGTCGACGCCCGGGACCTACCGTCGCGGGAGCTGCACCACCGCGTGGTGGCCGTCCCGCAGGAAGGTTTCCTCTTCGACGCGACCGTCGGCGAGAACGTGCGTCGCGGACGCCCCGGCTCCACCGAGGACGACGTGCGTGCTGCGTTCGTCGACCTGGGCCTCGGCGGCTGGCTCGACGGCCTACCCGAAGGTCTCGACACCCCCGTCGGCCAACGGGGAGAACGACTCTCGGCCGGGGAACGTCAGCTCGTCGCCCTCGCCCGCGCCCACCTCGCCGACCCCGACCTGCTCGTGCTGGACGAGGCCACGTCGTCGGTGGACCCCGCGACGGAGGTCCGGCTGCAGCGGGCTCTCGAAGGAGTTCTCAGTGGCCGGACGTCCGTCGCCATCGCCCACCGGCTGTCGACGGCGGAAGCCGCGGACACCGTGGTGGTCGTCGACGCCGGTCGTGTCGTCGAGGTCGGCTCAGCGGCAGAGCTCGCCCACGCCGGCGGTCCCTACTCGCGTCTGCACGCCTCGTGGACCTCACAGAACGCCTGATCACGCGACCACGGCGCCGTCGTCAGCGGTCAGGATTGGGGATGCGGTGGTTCGCCGACGTCGCGGAACCCATGGGTGGCGATGTCTTTCGATGATGAACGTGACGGGTTCGGGGGCCTACGTCGCTGATGTTGACCAGGAGGGCTCATCGTCCAAGTAAGCGCAGCACCTCAAACCGCCACAACCGCGACGTCCGCCCAAGCGTGCCGCCTCCAGCATGGAGCCACATTAGAAGGTGCTGCGCACCCATCGCGCGACGGTGCAACCTGCCGCCGACTGTCGCCGATCCAAGGTGTGGGACATCGAGCGCAGGTCTTGCTAGGCAAGCCAGGATTCGAGGTTGACTGGCGTGCTGAACGCTCCCCGCCGCGACGTTGTGGAAGGGGCAACCCACTGAACCGGGCCCGGAAATACGTGTGGGGAGCAGCCCCCCGAAAAGGGCTACTCCCCACACGATCCCA